>CAZQJK010000054.1:0-27582 GCA_964593545.1 uncultured Bacteriovorax sp.
TATCAAACCTTGCAAACTTTGAAAAATCATATACGCAATTCGAATTATATCGTCAGGCAAAACTTGAAAAACAAACGAAGGAACGTCTTGTTGCTGATTACACTTTTTATCTCGCTCAAAATCAAATCAATTTAAGTGTCGAGGATATCGCCTTTCTTAAAGAAGAGATTTTTAATAATCAGGCAGCAATCGTTGCCATGGATTCTGATATTGTAAGATTCGAGTCAATGGGCCAAGGCTTTGAACAAGGTAGTCAGGCCTTTTTAAGTTCTTTTAACGATCTTCTCTCATCTGTTGATGGTTCAAATCAGTGCTTATCAAAAACAGATAGTCTCTATGGAACTTTACTTGGAAGTGGACTTTCGATTGCGAGTCTTTTTACTTCTCCAGCAAGCTCTCTTTATCTTTCGATGTCTGGCTCAGTTGTAAAGTCTGTTTCAAATTATCTTTATGATGCAAAATATACGGCCCTCTTAAATGAAGCCGATAGTATTCTTTGGCCAGAGGCAATTCGCTGTGTTTCTGAAGCAATGACGAAGAATTACTGTGGTGCACTTCAAACGCAGAACTTATTCAATGACTATGTCTCGGATGAGAACGATGATGATCGTGTAATTTTTGAGGGTGTCGATCTTTTAAATTACTATATCAAAGGTCTTGATGAGTGGCTTATTCAAGTATTTGCAGGATCGCCGATTACTTCTCAAGGGGATCTTACAGATAGAGAAAAACCGATATTACAGGCCGAGTTACTAGGGCGAATGATTCGTTATATGCAGGGTTATAAAACGATTAAAGATGATGACCTTGATACATTAAACGAACCTAATCTAACTTCAAATGCTGTTTACAGCTCTATTGTTGGGCTTTCGTATATCATGCGAAATCCAGAAACTCTAAATCCTACAACTTCGGAAGGTGGATGTTATTCTTCAAATTGTAATAGTGATGTACAAAACCCGATTTTCACAGCAAGAACACAGACAGACTTATTATTCCAGCTTTATGGGTTTAACGAAATTCCAAGTGATTGTACTGTTGATGGGGTTCAAACAATTTGTCCGAGTTTAAAAACTTACCTTGATCAAAAAGGGATTAAACTTAACCGTCAAAATTGGCAGACAGCTTATGCTAATGGGCAAGCGATTGTCGCTCAAACTTTAGATCAGGTTAATATCTTAAGAGCAAAGACTGTATCGTTTGATCCGGTTGGATTATTTGTACTTGCCAATAGAAATTTTAGTAACAAACCAAATGCCTTAAAAGGTCTGGATGCAATTTTTTCAAATGGACAAAGAGTTATCTCATATTTAAATGAAATTGCCTGTGAAGACGAGCCGGAGTTTTGTGAAAGTGGGCGTCCAACATGGATGAATTCTTACTCTCTACAAATTGAAGATGTCCAAGAGACGATGAACCTAACTGAAACAGTACTGGCCCTTGTTAAAGAGGCTTCTAACCCTCGACCGATTTCACAAGTCGAGCTACCGGCAAAGTGTAATCACTCAAGGGATCAAGATATTTTTATTGTTATTGATACGGAAAGAAAAGAGAAAGCATTTGTTCTCAGTACTTGTATTACTGATGTCTTAGAGCTTGCTGAGCGTGGAAATGATATTTATTTCTCAAAGATTAGAAGTATGGTTTCGATGGAATTAGAGGCAAAGCTTAAGAGAGGGGAGTTATCTTCTCGTGTTGAAGATGTGCTTAGGGCCACAAGAGATGATCTTATTGAAAGGTTAACAACTGGACTATCGCAGTCTTCAAATGTCTCGATTGGACAAGTCCTCACAGGGCTTGATTCGAGTAAGGATATTACAAGAAAGACGATGAATTCATTACGAGGCGTCTTTGAAAAACAAATTACCACTGCTGTAAATGATAAGAAGAATTCTCCGCGTGTTAGAGCTGAACTTTGTTTCAGGGTCTTGCCTTTATTAGATAAATCAAAGGATTCAAATAAGTTTATTCATGAGATTTATGATTCATGTAAATCGCAAGAACTTAGTGAAATCAAAGGTGATAACAAACTGGTGTGGTCCGATTTTATTTCTCGTGGAAAGAAATTTCTTAAAGGATATGAATATCGATTAACAAAGTCTCAAGATGAAATGATCTGTGCATTAGATTACTTTTTCTTAGAGAATAAATTGGCCAGAGAAAGAAAGCTTCATCAACGTCGAAACAGAAAAGAGTTAATTGAAAATGCAGAAATCTATTAGAAATGTTTTCTTTGTTATCCTTGCTTGTGGAGTGGGATATTGGTTTTACTCATATTTTTATGGGGAAGTTAAGCCCTCAGCAATTCGTCGATTCTATAAGATAAAGGATGTTGGCTCGATTGAGAAAGCTGAGTTCGAAGAGAAATCAGTGAAAGCGATTGACCCTGCTAAGAATAAAGACGCTGATCTCTCAAGAGATAGAGAAATATTTAGTAAACTTAATGAAGAGTTTGCTCTTTTGGCACAAGATGATGCCAAATGTAAGGCCATAGCTGAAGAAACTCTTAAAGATCAAGAAATTATTGATCCAAATGCAGGTATTTTCAAATCAAAAGAGGATACGATAACCGCACTCGAAAAAGTTTTGAGCACCTTATCTAATCGGCCACGAACATCGCGGGCATTGCAGGAGATGGTTTCTGCATATAATCGGATTGATTCAATCTCGAGTGAGATTTTTTTTAATAACCTAAATAAGTTAATGATCTGTCGTAAAAATCGACTGCCTATTTTTCTTGATACCCTTGCCGAGGCCGTAGAGGAAAAAGTATTTTCAGAAGATGTTGTTGAAAAAATTAAAAGCATCCTTATTCTTTATGCAACGACTGCGAGTAACTCAGACCACCTCAGTGATAATATCTTATATAGCCTTAACTTGATTAGAATTACTGGAGTGATATCAGGGGAAAGTGTTTCAAATGCAGTCTCTGGAGAATTGGATGGTATTTATACTAGGCTTGCACAGTTTGAAGATAATTTCTATGATCTTGGAAGTGAGAAAGTTATCAGGAATCCAGTTGCTAAAATAGATGAATATAATAATGAGCTTGAATATATTTCTGAGGAAGTCACTCTCATTATGCGCAAGTACTTTGAAAAGTACATGCAGTAACTAGTCTTCCATGCAAAGATAAGTCGTTGACGGTGAAGCACCACTTTGAAGGCATAAGTCCCTTACTCGATTCATTATCCACATTCTTATTGGTCTTGGGTACTTGATTTTTCCGTCTTGTCCTTTGGTCAGCTCTGAATAGAAGAATTCACTTGTTGGATAATTCATCTTAACTTGGTTAAATACATCCTTTGTAAAACGTACAACGCCGATGGAAATATACTCCAGCTGAGAGAGAGGGATACTACTTGCGAGCTCTTGAATTAAATCTTCGTACTCATCTAATATTCCCTCAGTGTAAATAATTGGATCGAGATGGATACCAACCGGATGACCCAGTTTATGGAGTCGTTTGATTGCAGCAATCCTTGCTCCTAGCCCTGGTGTTTTAAGGTCATGTTCTTTGACTCGTGATTGTGGAGAAAGTGAGAATGACGTTATCATATTTGGGATAGGTGAGAGCTTTTCAATTTCTTTGGTATTAACTGACTTTGTTCTAAGCTCTACAAATGCATTAGGGTATCTTTTAAAGAGTTCGTAGTAGTCTGGAAGTTCTTTTGTAACGTGTGATAATGCGAGGGTGTCTGAAAATTCTCCCGCATGAAACCATATCTCTTTTTCAGAGCTTTTTTGATGAGCAATTATTGTCTCTTCGATCTCGTTGATAATTTCATCGTGATTAACGAAGAAGACTAAATCTGGAGAATCAAAGTATCCCTGGAGATAGCAGTAGGTGCATTCGTAAATACAGTTAAAAGCATGAATATAGTAATAGTGTGGAGCGCCGCTTACACCGTAGGCGTCAGGAGCTTCCTTGACGAGGTTTCCTTTCTTCTTTGCGACAAAGAGATTGAGATTATCGCGCTTTTGCAAGTAAGGCTTTTTATACTTTCCAAAATAGTCGGTATAGTTATCAATGACGACAACTTCAGAAGCTTTAAAAAAAGAAGTAATTCTTTTTGAGTAGCTATCATCTAAAAGTTCTTTCTCGATGAAGATTTTTCCAATCATGACTAAAATTTACCTTCAAAGATATCTGTTAATTTTTTCCAGTCAAATTTTTGTAATCTTTTTACCTTGATTTCAAAGTCTTCTTTAGATGAAAAGTGTGTCGAAAAGGAAAATCCTGGCCGCTCGAGTGATTCATCAAATTTGATATTGAGATCATTGCCTATAATTTCCCTTTTCAGATTTTCGAGTTCCTCACTAATTTTATACTTGAGAGGGTAGAGTTTTCTCTTCAGAGCCTCTTCTAATTCTTTCGCTCTTTGTTTTGGAAGAAGATCAAGGCCTTCGATATACTCGATGCCAATATCTTGAAGTAGTATAATTTCACTCATCTGTGGATATTTAGAAAGAAGTGACTTTAATGTATTTGAAATACTTCTTCTCATTGAAAGAGTAAAATAAAACTTAGTATTTACAAAAATCTCAAATGAAGCTTGTTCTTCAAGATCATGAGTCTGATGAATTTGGTTTTGGTAGTGAGAGTAGAGCTTATCACTAAAGTCTTCTGCGCTATCTTTGATATATTCGCATATGACGGCCTCTTTGATATGATCTGAAATTAGCTTAATGGCGCTAATTGAAATACCGAAATCTTTTGCTACTTTTGCAAGGGCCCATATTTCACGGTCGACGAGTGGAGCAATATTTTTCAATTTATTCGCAGCATTCTCAGTAAGAATTCTATCTTTTGCGGTAATGCAGTCGAGACCCTTGTCCTTGGTGAGCTGGCAAGGATAGCTCTTAAATTCATCTTCCGCGTAAATATGTGCTATTGAGAAGATGCTGCCAATTTCAATACTTTCATCAAATGAGCCACAAATTCCGATATTGATGACTTCTTCAACTTTATCGAGTGCTCCAAGAGTAAAGGCCAATTTTGAGATGGCCTCAGTTATTCCCTCGCCAGTAATGAGTAGCGATTCTTTTTCACCCACGTATAAGTCATTGATCCTCGGATGCGACTTTAGTGCCATATTTTTTAAAAAAATTTGAGCTTCACCGCGATGGGCAAATACTAGAAGCTTCATGTTGGGTACCTTAACAATTGATATAATCTTTCATATATTCTATATAATTTTATTGTTTTGAAGTCCACACCTTGGAGGTTCGTTTGCAAACCCTTTTAACTAAATTCTCAGAAATTCCTATCAGTTTTGGTGGTGCAAGTATTTCAGGAGAGGGAGCCGGTTATGGCTTTGGTGATATTACTGAAACAGAGGCAGTGAAGCTTCTTCATTATAGTTTTGAACGTGGTATCAAAATTTATGACACTGCACCGATTTATGGGTTTGGAGAGTCAGAAAGAAGAATAGGAAAGGCCTTTGGTAAGAAGAGAGATGAAGTCTTTATCATTTCGAAGTCAGGGGTGACTTGGGATAAGAATAGACGAGTTGATATGAGTAATGATCCTCGAGTGACTGAGGCGATGCTAATTCAATCTCTAAAGGATTTAAACACTGAATATATTGACTTATATATGGTTCACTGGCCAGATGCGAGAGTTGATATTAGACGTCCCCTTGAGGTTCTTGCAAAGGCCAAGAGACAGGGAAAGATTGGACATATTGGTCTTTGCAACACTCATCAAGACGATTTCTCAAAAGCTTCTGAGATTGAAAAAATTGAGGTACTGCAATCTCAATTAAACTTCTTTGAACAAGAGGCCGTTGGTTCGGTTTTACCACTTTGCAAAGAATTTGGTGCAAGTTTCATGAGCTGGGGAACCTTGGATAAGGGGATACTGACTGGTCGAGTTACTCGGGAGCGCAAGTTTGATAAGGATGATTGCCGTTCATGGGCACCGTGGTGGAAGCAGATGGATAAGGAGTCGAAGTTTAAGAAAATGGATAAGATTGTCCCTCTTTTAAGGGAAAAAGAATTTACTCCACTCGAATTAGCACTGAGTTACAACCTTTCACACCCTGAAGTAACGACTCTTCTATGCGGAGCAAGGAATGCTGGACAATTGGATTCGATTCTTGATGGATTGAAAAACCGAGTCCCAAAGGCCGAGATTGAGGTCCTGTTAAAAATTTAGGAATAATTTACTTGGTATAAATTTTTTTATTGTTAGAATGTTTACAAGCTTAAGACTGGGGTGTATCTAGCCCTCGTCTTTTAATTATGAGGTTAGAAATGAAGACTTTATTTATCTCAATGCTTGTATCGACAGTTGCATTTGGGTCAGCATCAGTAGTTCCTGAAGTTACAACAACACAGACAAATGGAAAGGTTTTTGTAAATGTTAAGAATCCAACATCGAAGCTTATTTTTTGTCATTTAAAAACTAAGTCTGACTCGCCTGTGGAAAGAGAAATCGCTAGTGCAAAATATCTTGAACTATCGGCCTATGAGACAACAACTGTAGCTTATGAGTCAAATGATGGTCACACTTTTGTGAGTGATGTAAAGGTTTCTTGCCAAAATAGATAATTAGTCAACGAGATTGAGGCGCCCAATTTTAGTAGGCCTTCGATCTCCAATATAATAGAGCTCGCCAGATTTAGTGTTGAGTGCGAGCTTTTCTTTGTGGTCATAGTCTTTAACTAAGTCAAAAATGACAAGATACTTGTTAACTTTAACTGCAAGATGTTGTTCATCGAGAAGGAGAAGATCTTTGTTTACTCCTGTTTGAACAAGTGAATGCAAAACTTTTTGGCCATCACTGAGTTCAATTTTCATTTCCCCTTCAATATAGTGCCCTGTATGTTTTAAGTTAAATTCTACGTTGACGATATATATTGGAAAACGATTAGAGTAGACAGTCTTATCAACTGAAAATATATACTTTCCATTTTCAATAAATACTGGTGTAACAAGAGAGTAGCTCTTCTTAAGTTGACTGAGTAAATTACCTGGATTCAAAAAAAATGAAGGAGGGGAGATTTCTTTTTCTTCTGGAATAACAATTTTTGGAGGTTGCTTAACTTCCTTCTTTACTTCTTTTAGTTGGCTTACTTGTGCTTTAAGTTTTTCAATGTTTTGATTGAGTGAATTGTACTCACTTTTTTCTAAGACAATAATTTGTTGGTTATCTCTAAGGCTTAGCCCAAGGTTTCCTAGGAGAAGAAGAAAAATTTCTGAAAGATCGGCATCGGGGCTTTCAAGACTTACTCTTAGGGAATCAGAGAATTGAGTTTGAACTTCTGGCCGTGGTTTCTCTGTTACGTATTTTCCGAGAATAAGTCCAACTGCGAATATCAAAGAAATTAAAGATACTTTTTTAAACATTTCTCTACATCAATTTATTTGAATCTGGGTCAATGATTAACTCATCCTTAATTCCAAGTTCCATCGTTTTATGATAGAAAATTTCAAGAGATCTTTCCCAAGGAGATTTTTCAATTTTATTATCGAGGAAATCTATTAAGTGTGGAAGAAGTTGATCACAGTAATCTTCACTACTTTCTCTTGGAAGAAGAGAAGGGAGGTGGTCGATGGCCGTGATGAGAAGTTCACCATTATAGTCCATATTGAGGATTGGAAGATCCATTGTCGTTATTTGATTATAAATTGGAAGTGGATTACAAGGACCTGTTGGGTCGCATGCGACATCACTAATAACCTTGAGATTTCTCTCCTTCTTTAAAATTTCAGCGTTTAAAAAAGGTGGTCTTGGTTTTTTTGCAAGAGCACAGTTGATGAGAATATCAAAATCTAAAATCTCTTCAATTGGACCAATGCCTTTCGTGTCTTTTGTACTCCAGCAGACTGGATCTATTCCAATTGAGCGAAGAAGTTTGATTGCACCTGTTCCACAACGACCGCGGGCCCCAATAATAAGAACACGAGGCTTCATATTGAGGTCTTCAAAATTTGATAGAACATCACTGATGAGTGCATTGCTATTTTCCCACTCTTCAAGTGGGGCCTTATCATTATAGTGAAGACCTTTTTGATTATAGCTCCAAGTATTAACAGCAAGCGCTGCTCCAACAAAGCCGGCCCAGATTCCAAAGGCCGAGACGCGCTTCCCATCTGAGTTTGTTAAATACTCTAGGTCATAGAGTTTCCCTTCGCCTTGGATAAAACGACTAAGCATCTTCGTCGAACCTTCTTGGCCTTTGTAGACGTGGGCGAAATGAATATGGCGATGGATTAGTGGGAAGTCTTGGTCTTCAAGTTCTTTTAGTCCAACAACGATGGCTCCTTTTGGGGCATCAGTGATCCATGAATTTGGCTTGACGATTTTAAGACCAAGTCTTTTAAACTCTTCGTCTTTATAGATTCTATTTGCAGAGGATTCAATGACAACATTGTGGCCAAGCATGGCAAGTGTGCGACAAGCTTCTGGAGTTAGTGCAGAACGTCTCTCAAAGGGCTTCGTTTCATGTCTTAACCAAACTGTTTTTCCCAAAATAAACTCCTCGAAGTATTTAAAATTAAATACCAAATATTTATATAGCTCATTTCATGGGGTTGTACATCATTTTTTGAAATATTTTCAAGAAACTAACAATCTATTTACCTGAAATTATTAAAATGGAACAGAAAGGGAGATCTGATGAATGGCCGAAACCCACATGTCTTCCTGTGGATTTGAGTAGGGAGTCTTCAGCCCGTAAAAGAATTTGAAGTGCTTGAAGCTTGCTCCAAAGCGGTAGCTAAGAAAGTCAGTGTCAACTTTGACAAGCATTCGAAGCGCTGATTTCTTAGTGAAAGATAATCGAAGGCCTGTGTAGAGACCATCAAAGAGTGAATACTTTTGACGATGGAAAATTCCATAAATAGGCTGCAGTGTAATTTTATCAAATTCATAAATCTTAGAATAGTTAAAGTGAAAGAGTGGTGCATTTCCAATTTTATTATCGAGCTCACTTCCAGCATCAAGAACGCGAAGCTCTCTTATTTCAAACTGAAATCTCTCATCGCCATTTTCCTTTGTGACTCCGAGGTCAACGACATAGTCTTTTTGTGATTTTTTGAGGTCATCAAGAGTGATAATGTCATCGTCCCCCGCGACAGCGATGGCATTCTTTGTCGATGAGAGGTCAGCTCTTTCACTTCGATAGATGCCCGCTCTAAAAACATATTCCGGATTATTTCTTGCGCGTATTAATGAATTAAGTCCAAAATTTATTTCTTTTTGAAGATAAACTTTAGCCTCAGGAGCAAGAGGATCAATCTGATTATTAATTGAAATTGATGTCCCAAGGGAGAAGTTTGCAAATAAGCTAGGAAGAATGTCATAATTTGTTAGTCTAATATAGGGCAGTGGGATACCGAGCTCAAGGTAAGCCTGCAAGAATTTCTCAGTGTTAACATTTTTTCCAAGAATTTTATTCGTTTCAGTTACTTGATCGGACTCTGAACTTTGCTCCGTGGATGTTGAAATATCGCCGATAAGATCTTTCAAACCTGATGAAATATTGAAATCAAGCTCAATGAATGATTCATGGGGAGATGAGAGAAGCTCTCTGTCGATGATTGAACGATCTTTAAGCAAACGAAAGCGATTAATCTCACTTCTTATAGTCTTGATGGCAAAGCAATTTAGTGATAACAATATGATGAATAAATATTTCATTTTTATATTATAAGTTTAATTGGAATCAGTGTGAAGAAAAACTTTGTGATCTATACGAGTCTTAGTCTACAGTCCTATGAAGAATACGGCATCGGGATTCCTATGCGTAATGATCGTGTGACGATTCCTTTTGAAAATGCTCAGAGAAAGTTTGGAATTACTGAAACTGACCAAGATAAGTATCACAATCTTTCTAAAGATGATTTAAAACTTTGCCATACCAAAGAGTATATCAAAGAGGTTAAGGAAGATCCTGACTCGGTGGTACTTAAGACTTATGAGTTGGTTCGCAGTGATGGAAGCTTTAATCGCTATGATCCCAAAAGTGCGACGAGGCCACTTTCTGATTTTATTGATAAGGCCATGGTGCATGTTAATGGAACATATCTCAGTTGTCGTCGCGCACTTGATAATCAGTTCTGTTATCATCTCGGTGGTGGAATGCATCACGCGATGAGTGATCGTCCAGGCGGCTTTTGTATGTTCAATGATATGGTGCTCTCGATCAGAAAACTTCAGTCGCAAAAGATCATCAAGAAGGCGATGATCATTGACATGGATGCACATAAGGGCGATGGCACAGCAGAGATTAGTTTCGGTGATGAGACCATCAAGACATACTCAATTCATATGAAAGATGGATGGCCACTTGATGGTGACAAAACATCGAAGAGTTTTACTCCAAGTGATCTAGACGTCGGTGTTCTATTATCCGATGACTATCTCAAAAAATTTAAAGAATCAGTTTCAGAGTTTATAGAAAGTGTGGGTGAAGTTGATCTGTGTATTGTTGTTCATGGTGCTGATGTTTATGAGTATGATGAATTAGAAAGTGCAAATCAGATTCAATTATCTTTGGATGACGTACTAAAGAGGGATTCATTTATTTTTCAATTACTAAGAGAAAAAAATATCCCTCAGGCCTGGGTGATGGCCGGAGGGTATGGTCGAAGAACTCACGAGGTTTTTTGGCAATTTCTCGATTATTCTCTAGCTCACGTCGATTAGATTTCTTCGTGGGCCATAACTCGCTTCATTGGTCTAAAGTAAGTTCTCGGAGTGTAGTCTAAAAGATCTGAAACTCTTGTCATATAGATACAAGCATACTTTTCGACTTGATCCGCAAAACGAGATTCTTCTTGCCCAGCTCTCATCATTTCACCCCAGTACGGATTATAGAATTCACGGTACTTATCAAGTAGGTCTGAAATTTGGGTATTTACACGATCAATTTCTGCGTAAACTTTGTTGATATCATCCTTATTATAATTTTCAGGATCTTCATGTTTAAGGATCTCGATCAGATTAAGATTTCTCTCTAACTCTTCTTTTGAAACCATGAGTTTATCAATTTCTTGTTGAACAGTTTTTGATTTCTTATTTGCTTCGAGTTCTTCTTCTAGAGGCTCAAGAACGAGAGCTGTTCTCCAGTTAAAAGTTTTCTTTAATGAAAGAACGTCACCAAAAATATGATCACCTACATAGAGAATCTCTTCACCATCAAGTTCAAGATCATCTTGAAGTTTTCCGGCCCAGCCTCCTTGGAATATTCCTTCGGTGATCTTGCCTTCAGCATTACTCATTAATCCTGTTTCTGGATCAATATTTAAGAACATATTCTTTGATGTAAAGAAACGTGGCTTACCAGCGAGGCAGACAACGATTTCAAAAAGATCTTTCCAGTCTTCGCCTTCTGCTAAGAATGGGTTGATCGTGTACTCCATTAGTTTCTTCGTCCACCACCATTCTGAATTTGTGATGACCATAAGCTTCTTTCCAAAACGCTTAAATCTTTGAAGTAATTTTACAATATTTGGATCTTGAACAATGAAGTCCTCGATATGAGCAACAGCATACTCTTTTAACGATCCATCAGAGTGAGCAACATCAATTGCTTCTTTGATATCATCAGCAAGCTTTGCATAATCCGGTAGATCCATTCCCTTGTCTTTGAGATCAACTAATTGTGCATACATTATTCCGTTTGATACGGAGAAATTTGTATCCATTGATTGAAAATTTGGAGAGCGAAGGTCGATAACTTTATTCTTATAAAGTTCGTGCTGCTCTTTAAATGGAATTGGCTCAAGTCCGTGATGAGCAATCTTTACTTTTCCAAAACGAGAAACTTGTAAGAGATTTCCTTTTGGTTTATCAATCACGAGACCTTGGATAACGAGATGGAAGTTAAATTTTAAATCCGTGATTGATTGCGGATAGTTTTTTAATTCAACAAGTTTTTGTAATACAAGACCGTGAACAAATTTTTCAAAGGCTTCTGATTTATAGCGAACTAGGGTGTAGTCCATATCAAAACCGATGGCCTTAATTTTTTTCATATTTAATGTTCTATTTACATAGACTGGCATAATTCCTCACTTTTTAAATATTCCACCCTTCGTCATCGAATAGGGGGGACCTACTAATATATATAGAATCATTTTAAACTGTAAAGCCTTATAATTGCGTTAGGCTTCGATTAAACCTAGATATCCTGTGTCTTTTAAGTTATGAAGTGTTCATCATTCAAACGAGGAATTACAATGTTTAAGTTTATTTTCGTTGCGTTATTTGTGCTCGCACAAAGTACATTTGCTCTTAATTTCAAGGTCTTTGGTCCGTGTCAGGATCAGGCCCTGCTTGATATTGATACTGAAATTTCAAAGTCAATTTCAGCTGGAGAGCTCACAGTTGAACTCTTCAATAAAAACCATGTTCCATATCTTGGGGCAACGGCCTATATGCAGTCTATTTATAATACACCGTTTGGACTCGATGCAATGGAAGTGGTCTCTGACTCTTATATGAGAAGTCACGGATGGGTTTATAGTGTTAATGGCAATGTTCCAGATACCTATCCTCACGAAGTTTTTGTAACTAACGATGCTCAAGTCATCTGGTATTTTGGCTACGTTGTTTATGATTCAGGAGTCTGGGCAACAGAATATCTCTACACAAATAAAATTAAGCCAGAACAATTCTGCCAATAAAATCTTGTCATTAGAGAATATTCTGAGTATCTTTTTAGAGTTCTTTAATGACAAATCCCAGGGCCTTTAGCTCAGCTGGGAGAGCGCTTCGCTGGCAGCGAAGAGGTCAGCGGTTCGATCCCGCTAAGGTCCACCATTTTTCTATAAGCACGCCGAACACTGTTTCGGCTTTTTTTATACCTTCATAGCAAACTACTGTAATTATTTAAGCAAGGTATCAATAAGTTAGTTGAAAACCTCATCTGTAGCCACGGTCAAAAGTCTCTAGTCATCTTTAGCGTTTGCTATTTATGGCTATATTTTTGGCTATGACCGTACCCCTTAAAATAGCGTACCCTTTTTTATTTTGAAAAAGTGCTATTTTGAGGGATTAACCATATGAAATTATTTGAAGAGCGTACGCTGGCAGCGAAAACTAATGGAGGTAAAAATGCAGCCGACTACTCTTAAAAATAAAATCAATCTCTCTCATGCAAAAGCTCTTAAGCGTGCGCGAGAATTAATGAAAGTATCTCGTGTTGAAATGGCCAAGAGATTAAATCTTAGTCTTGGGGCCATAAAGAAGTATGAGTCAGGAAGAGCAATTATTGATGAGAAGAAAATAAATCTATTCATAGCAGCTCTTGATTTATCAAATGAGGATTATCAAAAAATTAAAAAAGGGAAGGGGATTACTAGAAATAGAAAACAAAAAATTGTTTTAGAAAACACAGATCGAAGAAGTTACAAGAAAATTATTACAAAGGAAGTCAGGGTTTTAAAAGTCTTAAGACAGATGAAACAAATCTCTCAAGACCATGCTTCTGCTCTTTGCGGTTATTCGAGGCCAACAATAGGCCATATAGAAAATGGACGAATTGAGCTAGATAAAGCTCGCATCAAATATATTATTTCATGTTACGGACAAGACGTGCCTGAGTTTGAGAGACTTATGAAAGAGGAGATACTTCGGGATGAGATGCTTAAGGTATGCTTTGAAAAAATGATGAACCTTAGTGAGGAAAAATTGAAGCTTGTGAGTTCGTTATTAATGACGTTTTAAATTGTTTCACAGAGCTTAACTTTGTAAATGATCACTCAGAAAATGTTAAATGAGAAGATAGTATCTAACTAATGAAAAAACTGTCTATTGTGTTTATTTTTTACAACTCAAAATATTTTAGTTGTAAAGAACATTTTAAAGTTATATAAAATAAATAATGAAAATTTTTGTATTAATACTATTAACAATTTCAATATTCTCTGACCTCTCATCAGCACTAGCGACTAATGAGTTAGGGAATAGTTGTCAAAATAGTATTCAGAGTGAACATGTAGAAAGGAATGATGCGTCGAGTAGAAGTGGGAATGCTAAATCGGAACATGACTGCCATGTTGGACATTCTCACATTGCAATCTATGCTCAGATACCTAATTATTTTTCATTGATAAATTATAGTTCAAAAAATACCGTTTTTCCTTCACACCAATTATGTAAACCTCAAAGTTTTTTAGATCGTCTTACTCGTCCACCAATAGCTTAATCACATTCGTTGTAAATTTAATTATTTTAAAAACATTTTTAATGGATATAGATTATGCATTTTATAAAGATTTTACTCGTGTTGTCATGGGTAAGTGATCCGTATGCTAGTGAGTATTGTGGAATCAAAAATGGCAAGTCCTTTTATAGTTATCTAAAAACAAAAGGTCCAATGCTTGATGAAGTTAATAAAAGAAAAGAACAATTCAAACCTGAGATTACAATTGCTCAACAGAGACCCAATCCTGAGATTAGTTTTGATTACTTGAAAAGTGATCAGTTTGGATTGACCTCTAATTCCTTCAACCTGACTGCCCAGCATATTATTGAATTCGGATCAAAAAGGGACAGAAGAGTTGCTAAAGCAGAAGTATTAAATGAGTTGAATAACACACAAATAGATTTGAGTATGTATAGTTCAACTTCTAGTGCAATTTTAATCTATCAAAAAACTGCTCAACATGAGCTCCTGATAAGAGCTGTTAAGGAAGCTAGTGAAACTTTCTCTAAGATAGTTAAAAAATTGTCTGGACGTAAACAACTTAATCCTGAAGAAACTGTTTCATTGTCAACTCTAAGATTAGCATCGAACGAGTACCTTGCCAGACTTAATGATCTTGAGAATCAAAAAAGTCTATTAGAAGGGCAGGTGAAATTCTTTAGTGATTGCAATAATCCAGGAATTTCTTATGCAGAGTTAAATTTTCCAATGATAGCAAAGCCTCTAGATAGCAAGAATGATTCTGGTCTGGTTCGTTTGGAAGATGTGAAAGTTAATCTTGCAAACAAAGAACTAGATCTCCAAAAATCTTTAGCATACTCAAATATCCTTGTTGGACCAACCGTCGAGTTTCAAAATCAAGGGGCTGATCATTTTGTTTCTGGTGGTGTTGCCCTAAGTTTTTCACTTCCGCTTTTCCATGCAAATGATGGAGGAAAAAATAAGGCAGTTAAGGAGTTCGAATTTCAAAAAATACAAACTAAAAATAACAAAAGAAATTTACATATTGAAAGAGAGAATCTTCTTAAGAAATATCAGCGCTCAATTTTGACTTTTAAGAAAATGCCAAGTTTGAAAGATCTTAACAGAAAGCACCAGGAAGTTGAACAGCTTTTTTCGAGAGGAGTTGTTTCTATCGCAATGACTATTGAATCGCATCGTCAACAAGTTGACTTTTTAAAATCGCGCTTTGAAATAGAAAATGATCTTCTAGAAACATATACAAAAATTAATCTCATTGATGGCGAATTAAGTAGCCTAGATGACTTATTTTAACAAGGAACTTTATATGCAAAAAATATTTGTAAATATTTTGATAATCACAGCACTTTTCTCATGTAGCAAAGGTGGGGATGACAGACTAAAAGAACAAGAAAGTATACGATCACAACAACAAATCAATGCTCAAAATGAAAACCAGAGTGAATGGGCAGAGAAAATGGAAAGTGACCTTAACGAAAGAAAGTATTTTATTAAAGCACTTGAAGGAAGTTTTCTTGGTGATCTTAATTTAGAAGAAATGGACTTCACTATTAAGGCACGCTTTTCATCAAGTATCCCAATCGCTTTTTCAGATCGAGTTAGAACATTGGAGGAGATAAATTATGAACTTTCAAATCTTGCAATAAATATAAATGTTAAATTAGAAAATCCTAGAGTTAATAATAGTGCTGTTAGTTGCATAGTCGAAAACTATAAACCAGATATTAACAAAGGGACGATAAATATAAATTCAGAAGCTTGTAAAAATATCTTTAGGTTGATGCTTTCTGATGATCTTTTAGTGACTGATATTGTAACACAAGAGTTACGAGCAAAGAAGCTCGCTAGAAGTGTTCGAATGAACGAAATTGCTCAAGTAGAATTCTTAAGTGGATTTTTTGAGTCTAGTGTGAGCACTAAAGAGTATCAATTCAAGCTAAAAAGAGATTTATAATGAAAGTTTATTTTATGTTTTTATGTTTATTTACTTTTCAATTAACATTTGCATCAGGGACTATTATATCTCTTGCTGATGTGTCAAAGAAAGTTCAAGAGTCTAACTTTGCAGTGCTAGAAAATGCTGAGAGAGTTTATCAAGCAAAAGAGACAATTAACTTTAGTAAGAGAAATTTACTACCTAGGTTAAATTTTTGGAATATATTAAAAGCACCATTTGACTGGAGTTCGTCAGTTGAAATAGTGCAAGATATAGCACCTTTTTTAGTTCCTAATAATTGGTTTCGAATAACACAAAATAATCTCTTTTATCTTGCTCAAAAAGAGCAATATCGTGCTCTTTGGGCAAATGAGGTCATGACCGCGAAGTTGCTCTATATAAATACACTTAGAGATATCGATTTTCTTCGTTTATTAAAAGAGCAAAATACTCAGCTTGAAGAACTTGTTAATATAGTCGTAACACGTTCTGTTTTTGGGGAAGTCCCACCCCAAGTTTTAAAGTTTCTCAAAATTAGAAGCTTAGAATTGAAGGAAGATATACGCTCTCTTGAGGGGCTTGTATATGAAGAAACAAAAGCACTCTCATATCTTATGGGTCTCTCTCAAGAAGATGAAATTTTACTTGAGATGATTGATTTACCGATAGTCGAAGATTTAGAATCAATATCGTTTGATACGTTTATTTTTAGGGCCATAGAAAATGCTCCAGAACTTAATCAGTACCAATACATTCATGAAGCTCTAAAAAGTACAAGAAAGGAGATCTATTTTACCTTCTTGGGCTCATCTACTACTTCGAGAAGTTCATCGGGGGGAGTATTCAATAATATTCCTATTCAGGATGGACTTGGTTTTGGGCTAAGTAGTTCTCTGCGTATTTCAAGAAGTGAAAAACATATTTTGGAAATAAATGAAAAGGCAACAAAGGAAGTAATTAAGAAAAATCTTTATATTCTTGTTAATAATTTTAATTCATATGTTGAAAACATTGAAAATCAGAAAAAAAGATTTAATCTTGCTCAGGACAACTATGAAATTATAAAAACGCAGTTAGTTTTAGGGATGAATTTAGAGCCGCTTGAAATGTTAGAAGGGATTCAAAACTTATTTGATGCTTCGGTCTCACTTACAAACTACAAGTATGAAGTTGTTAATACTATCGAAAAAATCAAGAGAAGCATTTTTAATGGAGACTATTCAAAAAATGAAGGAAAATTAGAAGTAATATTAAAAGGAGCAAGTAAATGAGAATTTTATTTATAATCTTAACAATCTTCTTACTAACTTCTTGTCGATATGATGAAGAGTTTTCAGAAGTTAAAGAGTTAAGAAATCTAAAGGTGCAAGTTGAAGAGATTGTAGATGAAGAGCTTACGATGGAAAATCAACAAATAATTACAAATTATTTTGGAAGAATAAAGAATGTTCTATATGAAGTTAGAAGTAATCAATCTATTCAGAAATATACACATCGTAATTTTTCAAAATTTTATAAAAATAATTTTTGCAATGATTTTATTATTGAGACTGAGAATTATTCCAAACTAATGAATAAGTGTAGTGTTAGTGGATTTTATATATGTTCTGAAGAGGCCCGAAGTTATGTTGATCTTTTAAAGTCAGCAAAGTCACTTCTCGCAACTAATAATATAGATATGATATTGAAAGATGAGAGCTGTAAAAAAACATTAAAAAATTTAGGAGTAATAAATGAATAAAGTAATATTTAGTATTGTATTGTTAAACCTCAGCTTTTCTTCCCCTGCACAACAGGGACAGAAAGATCACGATGGACATAATCATCAGAAGGATGAAAAATCCCATGACGATCACAATAAGCATGACGATCTCAAGGATCATGATAAACATGATGATCATAAGGAATCAGAGGGGCATTCTGATCATGATGCTCATGGCGGTGGAAAGGCGATAGGTAAAGGAAAAGCTGTTGAAGAAGTTGATGAAGTAAAAGGCTTTAAACTTTCAAAAGAGGCCATTAAGACACTTGAATTAAAACTTTTAACAGTTGATGGAGATGAATTTTTAATTGATAAAGCTACCTTGGTTACATCTAATAATACCAAAGGGATTTATCGTTTTAGAGCAGGATTTTTTAAACTCTTACCTGTAGATTTAAAAAAGGAAGAAGCTGGAAAGTATCTTGTAAAAGTAAAAGGTGTAGATTTTGGAGATCAAATTGTTATTAATGGAATGGGGTTACTGAGAGTCGCTGACGTCTATTCGACAGATTCATCAGAATATTCACATGCTCATTAGGATTAGGTTATGATAAATAAAATTATACAATTTTCAGTCTACAACAGGATGTTTGTTTTCTTAATTACGGCTGTTTTACTGCTTTTTGGTTATCGTTCATTTCAAACATTATCAATTGATGCTGTTCCGGATATTACGAATACACAAGTTCAAATTAATACGCCAGTGAAAGGTCTAGTACCTGAAGAAATTGAACGAATGGTTACTTTTCCAATTGAATACTCTATGAATGGAATTCCAGGTGTAGAAACAATAAGATCAATTTCTAGATTTGGTATTTCACAAGTAACAATAATATTTAAGGAACAGACAGATATTTTAGAAGCAAGACAATTAGTAAGCGAAAAACTTCAAAATTTAGAACTTCCTTCTGGGGTAACTCCTGAGATGGGTCCAATTAGTACAGGACTTGGAGAGATATTTCACTATTCCATTGCTGCAAAAAAAGTAGAAACTGATCCAGACAAAAGGCTTATGCAATTAATGGAGTTACGCTCGCTTCAGGATTGGTTTATTAAACCGCGTCTTCTAACAGTAAAGGGGGTAACTGAAGTAAATACAATTGGTGGTTATGAAAAACAATTTTTCATACAACCGGATATTGAACTTCTTGCAAAGTATGGTCTTCATTTTGATGATATTGAAAATGCTATTGAAACGACTAACCTGAACGTTGGTGGTGGCTATATTCAACAATCTGGGGAGCAGCTACTTGTTCGTGGAGTTGGTCTATTAAGCTCTTTTGAAGATATTGAAAATGTAGTTGTTAAAAGACTGCCTGATTATAGAGTGATAAAAGTAAAAGACATTGCAGATGTTAAATTTGACAAACAAATCAGGACAGGAGCAGCGACAGTTAATGGCGAGGAGTCTATAATTGGGACCGCTTTTATGCTTCTTGGAGAAAATAGTCGAACTGTCTCAACTGATATCTACGATCAAATTACAAAGATTGAAAAGGATTTACCTCCTTGGGTAGAATTAGAAGTTCTTTATAATCGATCAGACATGGTTAATGCTACACTTGGAACAGTAGAGCATAATCTTTTTATGGGAGCTGCTCTTGTAATTGTATTTTTGCTATTATTAGTCGGAAACTTAAGAGCTGCGCTTATCACTTCGGCAATCATACCAATTTCTTTGCTTATAACTTTCATTCTTATGAAATGGCAAAACGTGTCTGGAAACTTGATGAGTTTGGGAGCATTAGATTTTGGTATTATTGTAGATGGGGCCGTTATTGTAATTGAAAACTGTGTGCACAAACTTCAAAAAGAAGGAAAGCGTCTTGGTCGTGAGTTGACTAGAGCTGAAGTAAAAGAATATGTGACTCAAGCGGCTATCGAAATTCGATCAGCTGCAGGCTTTGGAGAATTAATTGTTATCATCGTATTTGTTCCACTCTTTGCATTAACAGGAGTCGAAGGAAAAATGTTTGGGCCTATGGCACAAACATTCATAATGGCCTTATGTTCAGCTCTTGTATTGTCTTTTACTCTCGTTCCAGCTCTTGCTTCAACATTTTTAAGTGGGAAGACAAAGGATTCAAAGCCTTATTTAATGAGAAAGGCCGAAGATGCATTTGCACCGGCCCTTGCTCTTGCTCTGAATTTTAAAAAAGTTGTTTTAGGTTTAGGAATCTTTGCAATCCTTGCAGGTGTATTTTTATTCTCACGTATGGGATCAGAATTTATACCACAACTTGATGAAGGTGACTTTGCGATTCAATTTATTAGGCCTGCGAATATTAACACTGAGAACTCTGTAAAACTTCAAATGCTTTCAGAAAAAGCAATAAAAGAGTTTCCACAAGTAAAAAATGTATTTGCTAGAACCGGAGCAGCAGAAGTAGCGACGGATCCAATGGGGGTTAATATATCTGATTCATATATTATGCTTAAGTCTCGCGACTCTTGGCCTGATGATCCGAGTATTACTAACAAAGAAGAGTTAATTGCAGCCGTTAAAGAAAAATTAGAACTATTTATTCCAGGACAAGTGTTAATGATTTCACAACCAGTAGAGTTGAGATTTAACGAGCTTCTCGAGGGTACACGAGCAGATATTTCAGCAAAAATATTTGGGGAAGATTTAGATAAACTTATTAGCTATTCAAAAGAGGTTAGTGAGATTGTTTCAGCAATTCCAGATTCTGGTGAAGTCGAATCTGAATCAAAAGGTAAATCACCAATGCTACAATATACGCCTAAAATGCATGTCCTTGCTCAGTTAGGTGTTAATGGGAGGCCAGTTCTCGATGCAATTAGTACGGCCATCGGTGGAAAGGAAATAGGGCACGTTTATGAAGGTGTTAGAAAGTTTCCGATAGTGACAAGACTTTCTGAAGATAAGAGAAAAGATGTTTTCACAATTAGTAAATTACCGGTTGGAATATCGGAAGGCCATACTGTTGCGATATCAGAAGTTGCGAAAATTGAATTTGTTGAAACATTTACTGCCGTAAGTCGAGAGAACTCACAAAGAAGAGTTGCTGTATTGATTAATCCTAAAACACGAGATATTGAGACCTTTGTAAATAAGGCGAAAAAATTGGTTGAGGAAAAAGTTAAGTTCCCTGAAGGATACTATATTGAGTGGGGTGGAAGTTTTAAGAATCTTCAAAGTGCTAAGGAGAGACTTTCTATACTTGTGCCTCTAGCAATGCTTGCAATTCTTGGAATGCTTTACGCTGCTTTTAAGAATTTTGCTCAAGTTTTTTTAATCTTTGCTTGTGCTCCAATGGCATTGATTGGAGGAGTATTGTCTCTTAATTTCTTAGGTATGCCATTTAGTATCTCTGCTGGAGTTGGTTTTATTGCGCTTTCTGGAATTAGTATTTTGAACGGAGTCGTTCTTGTGACCTACTTTAATAGATTAATTGAGGAAGGGAAAACTCCTGATGATGTTGTTAAAGAAGGAGCGATGTCAAGATTAAGGCCTGTGCTCATGACGGCCCTAACAGATATTTTTGGTTTTCTTCCAATGATGTTTTCTTCAGGTCTTGGTGCAGAAGTTCAAAAGCCATTAGCAACAGTAGTTGTTGGAGGAATTTTTACAGCAACTATCTTAACTTTAATTGTTATTCCAAGTTTATACAGATTATTTATTAATTATATGCAACCAGAACTAAACAAAGGAGGAACAGCATGAAAAAATCATTTTTCTTTATGAGTATTTTTACTCTTTCAACATCAGTATGGTCAAATGAACTTAAAGTGAAAGTTACCTCACTTACTAATATAAAAGGTAATGGCGCAATGGAGGTCTGTGGAGTTGTTGAAAACCCTCAGGACAAAACTGCATTAGTAACTATTAAACATGATGAATCTTCATATACGACCTTGACTGATAATGAAGGAAAGTGGTGCCAAGTCATAAAAAGGTGGACCTTTAATGGCGAAACTGATGCAACAGCAAGAGAACTTTAAAGGAGAATCAAATGAAATACTTACTAGCAGTTATTATAACAATATTTTTAGTGTCATGTGCTCATCACCACAAAACGCCTGAGCATCATCATGCTTATGATAAGCAATGCGCATTCAGCGTGGCTCATGGAGATGTTAAGGTTGCGGGAAAAGATGAGTTTAAGTACGAACATAGTGGCAAGATTTATTATTTTTCTAGTGAAAAAAAACTAAATATATTTAAAAAAGATATTGAAGAAAATGTAAAAAAAGCAAATAAGTCTTGGGCTGAGCGAGGCGGAGCAAGAGGAAGGCCTTAACAATATTTATAGCTAAAGAATAAAAATGGGACACGAACACAGTCATAATCATGGTAGTAAAAATATATTGCTAGCGTTTTTTTTAAACGCTAGCTTTTCAATTATAGAGTTAATAGGTGGATATCTTAAAATTGTATGGCGATCTACTCGGATGCTTTACATGACTTTGGCGATAGCTTAGCTCTTTAATAGATTAATTGAAGAAGGGAAAACTCCTGATGAGGTGTTAAAGAAGGAGCGATGTCAAGATAAAGGCCTGTGCTCATGACGGCCTAACAGATATTTTTGGTTTTCTTCCAATGATGTTTTCTTCAGGTCTTGGTGCAGAAGTTCAAAAGCCATTAGCAACAGTAGTTGTTGGAGGAATTTTTACAGCAACTATCTTAACTTTAATTGCTATACCGAGTCTATATCGACTCTTTATTAAATTTATGCAACCAGATCTTATTAATTGGAGAAAAAGTGAAGCTTGAATTAAAAATAGTTTTTGAAAAAAGGATAGTAAATGCAAAGAGTCTAATTCTTGCGAACAAATTAGATGAAGCATTTAGAGAGCTAGAGATTGCACATGTATTGGGGCAAAAGTATGTTGTCCCACATACGATTTCTCATCTCTATATGCTTAGGATAGGTATTCTAAAAAAAGATTTTAAGGAAGTTTTTGGACAACTTCTAAGAATCCCTCTTGGTATCTTAGGCTCTCTTGTAGGAATTGTTCCAACTGGGAATACCGGGGGGAGCAATGTTTCGGCCTTTAAAAAGATGGAAATATCTAATGAGTATAAGAATCTACTTTAGTTATTTTTATATTTTGTCTAAATAGGAGAAACTGTAATAGGATAATAGTATGTTTAGAAAGAATATAAATATTACATTTTTACTAATGATAAGTTTAATTACTAGTTGCTTTAATTTTTCTCTTGTTCAAAATGATGTTGATTCTCACTTGAGTCAATTTAATAGCATTAATCTTACTCACCAAGATAATATTGATGATGGGGCTCATTCCCATTCGCATAAGCATAGTGAAGATGGTGATGAGCATGAACACAATCATGAGCACTCAAAGATTGTTCAAGGTGATTTTAAAATTTTATGCCATGACCACAAAGTTTTATCAAAAGTAAAACTCATTGAGACTTCTATTGTTTTTTTTGAAAAGAATTTAATATCCAATCCTCATCCTTTTGATATTTTCAGGCCTCCGATAGTTTAATTAATTTTGCAATTTTTATTTAAAACTAACTATTTACGGAGGAAATATGTATAAATTTATTTTTAGTTTATTTCCATTGATCTATTCAGCAAATTCATTTGCTCATGGAATCAGTGAGGATGCTAAGCGTGCCATGATTGAAGGGGGATATCTCAAATACATCTGGCTTGGTGCTGAGCATATGATTACAGGTTACGATCACTTACTCTTTTTATTTGGGGTGATCTTCTTTTTAACAAGCTTTAAAGATATTGTTAAATTCATCAGTGTGTTTACACTTGGTCACAGTATTACCTTAATTTTAGCTACATTTATGGGGATAACTGCAAACTACTGGTTAGTTGATGCAGTTATTGCAATTAGTGTTTGTTATAAAGGTTTTGATAATAATGAAGGCTTTCAAAAATACTTTGGCATGAAGAAAGAACCAAATTTATTAATGATGGTCTTTATATTTGGATTGATTCATGGATTCGGACTATCCACAAGGCTTCAGCAACTTCCTTTGGGTGAGAAAGGCAGTGAAATGTTACTTAGAATTATCTCATTTAATGTAGGAGTTGAAGTTGGACAGATTGTTGCCTTAACAATAATGTTGGCATTGCTATCAGGTATTAGGCATACCAGCGTATTTAAACGATTTTCTAAAGTTGCCAACGATGGTTTGATATTAGCGGGTTTTATGTTGCTACTTATGCAGCTCCACGGCTATCTTCATACATCTAATCCAGATGAATTTGGCTTTAGTGAGGATAACCATATCCACCATCACATGCAGTTAGATAAGCCAAAAGAACAAGAATTTAAACACGATAGTTTATAAGGAGAACAATTATGAAAACATTAATTTTATTATCAGCTTTAGTATTATCAACGCCAACTTTCGCAGGTCCTGGTGGAGGTCACTCTCATTCTCATGCTGTTCCAGCAATCTCTAAAGAGAAAACTCAAGAAATTGGAAAGTTTCACGTTTCAAGACTTGTGAAAGCTGGCAAGCTTGAAAAATCGTGGAATGAAGCAGCCTATGATAAATCTGAAAAAAAGGTGTTTAGTGGAAATGAAGAATGGGTTGTCACATTCACAAATGAGAATAGCAGCAAAGAAAAGAAACTCTTTGTTTTCTTAAAAGTTTCAGGTGAATTTGTCGCAGCAAATTTTTCAGGAAAATAATATGGGATTGGCGATAGGTAAAACTATTGTCGCAGCGATACTGATTAGTTTTGTTTCTTGGCTTTCAGGAAAGAAGATAGGTTTGGCAGGGTTCTTAACGGCCCTGCCGCTTACAACTTTGCTGGCCTTAGCATTTTCTCATATGGAATGGGGCAACTCTAAGCAGTCTGTAGAATATGCTAAGAGTGTATTTGTTGCGATACCAGTTTCATTATTATTTTTTGTACCATTTTTAATGGCAAATAAGTTCAATTTGAATTTTTGGACATGTTACTCTATTGGAATTGCACTTCTAGGGTTGGGTTACTTTATTCATGTCTATGTTTCTAAGTTTATTTAACCTTCAATAATAAAAAAAGTAGTTAATAAGGCAGTTCATTTTTTATTGAACTGTCTATTTCCTGTTTACATGCGTTATTATCTGATATAATGTACTGGGGTATAGTATATGGAGGGCTTAATGTCGCATGTTTTTGAAGATAGAAAAAAGATAAAATCGAGGATTAAAAGAATAAAAGGGCAACTAGAGGCAGTTGAACGAAGTTTAGATGAAGAGAAGGGTTGTTTTTCGGTATTACAAACCCTCTCAGCTTGTAGAGGGGGATTAAATGGTCTTATGGGAGAATTGATTGAGGGACATGTAAAAGAACATGTGATGAAAAATCCAACAGCCCCAAAAAGTCCTCAAGATAAATCTGCCTTGGAACTAATTAAGTTAATGAAAACGTATTGGAAATAAGGAATATATAAATGTCACATACAACTCACAAGCATAATCATGATTATGTAATTCAAGATAGTAAAATTGGATCGAATGAAAAGAAAACAATGTTTGTAGTGGGGTTAACTTTCATAACAATGATTTTTGAAGTCTCTTATGGATATATAACAGGATCAATGGCACTTCTAGCCGATGGATGGCATATGGCGAGTCATGTCGGTGCATTGGGAATTTCTCTTGTTGTTTACCGTCTTGCAAGATCAAAAAAACTCAATGCTAAATTTTCTTTTGGAGCAGGTAAATTAATTCCTCTAGGAGGGTATACAAGTGCCTTAATGTTGGGACTTGTTGCTATTTTTATGGGAGTTGAGTCAATAGAAAGGTTTCTAAATCCAACAAAAATAGATTTCACAGTTGCAATTTTGGTTTCCATCGTAGGCTTGGTTGTTAACCTTCTTAGTGCTTTATTGCTAAAAGATTCACACGATCACCATCACGGAGATGACGATCATCACCACCATAATCATGATGACCATGTTCATGATCATAACCATCAAAGTGCATTGGTACATGTAATTGCCGATGCATTCACTTCAGTACTTGCAATTGTGGCCTTAGTTTCAGGTAAATACTTTGGTTGGAGTTGGGCCGATGGTGGTTACCCCGGTCACTGACACCCTTAGCGCGCGAATGTCCGCTTAACCTGCAATGTCATAATAAGTCTCTTGTCTGAGTTGCATACTTTCTTTTGTTTTCTTTTTCAGATGATTATAAAATCTTATGGTTGGTTTTCTTTTGTAAACTTCTTCAGGTGTCAAGCCATTATGTGCAGAATGGGGAATATTGAAATTGTGTTCATTAATATAGAACTCAATTTTTTCTGTCAGCTCTTTTAGAGTTCTTGGATTTTGAAAGTATAAAAAATTATTTTTAAGTGATCTAAAAAATGCTTCAATCATAGAATTGGAGTATTCGGTATCAATTTTGGCAATGACCCTTGTTATTTGGTGATCATTTAGTGCTTCATTCACTTTGGCATTAATATTCTCACTACCCTTGTCCATCATAAGATTTGTATATTTTTTCTTATGATTTTTTGCCAGTTTTAGTAACTCAACCGTATTTAATGACTCTTTTGTTTTATTGATCTGCCATGCCAGGCAATAGCGAGAAAAATTATCAATGATAACTTGAAGATAGTATTTTTGTCCTGAACTTAATTTAATTTCTGTAATATCAATATGCCAAATCTCATTTACGTAATTTGCTCTGATACCCTCTTTGTATTCTTTAAGATTATAGCGCAAGAATGGTCTTGCAAGATTATAGATTTTTGAATATTTGTACCAAGTATTAATTGAGCAGTGAAGAATGTCTTCTCTTTTGGCGAGAAAGTGAAGTGCACATACTGGGTAGTGAGCGTAATCAGGATTGGTATAAAGGCTTTTCATAACCATAAATTCTTTTTCACTCAGGGCCTGGGGATGATTTTGTTCATATTCTTTGATAGGTACATCTCTATCAATTTTAATTTCTTTTTTCCATCTTGTGAGCTTTGATTTGCTAAAGGCAATAGTTTTTAATACTTGTTCTGTAGTTAATATTTTTTGAAGGTCATTAATGGAGTTCAAAACCCTCTTTTTGATTTCAATATCCTGAATTTTAGTATTTTTGGGGATGAGGCCCATATCGGCATAGACTTTTGAGATAAGTGCAATCTTTTCTTGTAGCCGAGCAATTTCCTCATCTTTTTTTTTGATTTTATTCTCTAAATTTGCTGTTTGTATAATATTCAAGGTTTTGGGTGAAACAATATCAGGAGGATCTTTTTTTGCCCAGTCTCGAGTTGTTGATTTTGGAATATTTAACTCAGAAAAGAGGTTGATATCTCCTGTGATAGCGATAGCCTCTTTTAATTCAACGGGGTAGTAGGCGTATTGGTTGTAATAACTCGACATGTAATGTTCTCCTATTTGCAGATGGTAACATGTGTAATATTATAGACGGACATTCGTTGGACGTGGGTTCGATTCTCTAATGGTCCACCAGAGGCTAAAGAAAAAGGAATCGCATTAAGTGAAATTAAAGATTTTGAATCAGTCACAGGAAAGGGAGTTAAAGGAAATATTTCAGGCAAAGTCGTGGCCCTTGGAAATAAAGCTTTAATGAACGATCTGAATATTGATTATAAAAACTACCTTGAACAAGCTGAAAATTTCAGAGCCGAAGGTCAAACTGTTATGTTTGTGGCAATTGATGGAAGCTTTGCTGGTTTAATAGGTGTTGCTGATCCGATAAAAGAAAGCACTCCTAATGCTATCAAAAAACTGCATGAGGAGGGGGTAAAGATTGTCATGCTTACAGGAGA
>CAZQJK010000055.1:0-14122 GCA_964593545.1 uncultured Bacteriovorax sp.
CGTTTGTCGCTAAATCGTGAAATAGCATTTTGTTGATTCGTCTTTTCTTTTGATATTTTTCAAGCGTGAAGGTAGCTCGAGAAAATTTTTGACCGCAGGTTTTACAGACAAAGCGTTGAATTTTTCTTGAATCACTTCGACGAAAATAGAATCCATCTTTGGAAATGAGCTTGTTTTTAGTGGAGGAATGGCAATCAGAATTTGGGCAGTGGTAGATCATGCAGTACTTACTGCAATCTTTGTCAAGTTACAAAGAAGGTAAGTAATTAAAATATATAACTTTAAAAGTGGTCGAATTCAAAAATTGATTTATAATGCGGTTAAACTATCCCCATTTTACTTGAGCAGTTAAATTAATTCTAGATATCTTTCGCTCCAATCACCCGATGTGTTTTCAATTGTAAATCAGTATAATATGGAGAAATATCTAGTCCATAAGCTTCAAATCGTTTTTTGAGATTGATGAAATATGTTTTATCCAGAGGAATATTTCCCTCTCTTAAAAGCTGATACTTTTGAGCATTTGGTAGAGAATCAAACTGTGCCGGCGGTACATAGTTTCTTGACTCAAGACCTGTTTCTTTATTAATAAACGTCTCACCTAGTGAACGAATCATCGATATCTTTGCTACTCCAATCATGAGGCTAACCTTAAAATCTTCTCGCTCTTTTTCACTAAGATCATTAACACTAATTTTTCCATCATCAAAGAGAGAGAGAGCAACGGAAGGAGAAATGAGACCATTTCTAATTGACTCAGAAATAATTCGTACTTTAACTCCATTACTAAAAACAATCTTTCCTTTAAATGTGTATTCAGTATCCGTTTTCTCTTCCTTATTTATGCGTTGTAAACTCGAATCAAGAAGTGCTTGAGATTGAATATTTTCATTGTACAAAATAATATTTGTCGTACTTTTCAAATCGGCACTTAACATTACGGGAATTTTTTGGAGTTGAGTTCGACGCTGAAAATCTTCCTCAACAAGAAGATGATCAATACTAGCTGATGTTATCACTTCGGCTATAGTTTGCGAAATAGCGAACTCGAGTTGAGAGATTGGTCCTTTTTCTTCTCCATTTACACGACTTATTGCTCGGTAATTATCATCTTTAAATATTTGATCGATGATAAATTCGTAATTTCTCGAACGACCAGCTTCACTTTCCTGGGCCAAAAGAGTTCTAAAAACAATTTCTTTTGCACTTATATCGAGGCCATTAATGAGAAAGCGAACTTCTTCCTCAAGAAAATCATTTAAATCTTTTGAGTTATTAATACTATAGAGATACTTATTAAAAATTGCAGGTACCATTTCCACAATGCTTTGTGGTAGGTGTGATCGGGATTGAATATAAAATTCTTTAATATAACCAAGCCATCTATCTTTATCTTCTCTAAGATCTAAAGTTTGATAGATATCAAGCATTTGATTTAAAGTATTCGGATAATCATTTAAGAAATTAGAGCTTTCATGAGAATCAAGATACTTCTTCCACTGAGAAAGATTATTTTTAAATAATTCTTCTACATTAATGTTGGCCTTATTACCTTTACTCGTTCGATATTCAATTTTTGCAAAAAGATCTTTCTTTGCGTTGACGTTATTTCTGATGATCTTCATTGACTGGAGAAGTGACAGTGGTTCATCTTTTAGTCGTAACTCTTCATCATTTTGAGACTGGATATTAACCCAGTCAAAAAGCTCGAAGTACTGATCATTAATATAGCCAGCATCGCCCATACTTGAAAGAATAACCTTTAAACTATTATTAAGAAATATCCTCCCTTTTGCTTTCTTGTTTTCAGCAATATATTCTTTTCTTAAAATAATTTCATCTCCAATTGAGTTAAAAATGAGCTGATTAGAGTATGGTTTAAAGTGCTCAAGTATTCGTGTGATTTTCTCAAGAGGAATCTTCTCAATATATTTTTCAAGATCTGCGGAGTCACTCTTATAAATTGCATCTAAAATATTAGTGTAGAAAATTTTTGCACTTATATCGAGGTCCTGATCAAAATTATCAAGAAAATTATTTACTGCGGTATATTTTGGATCAGTAAATAAACGGGCAACAATCTCAGGTATGTATTTTTTTAATCTCGGTTCATTATAGAATTTGATATTCTTTAGAATACTATCGGCATCAACACCTTGATCTAAAAGAGAAAAGAGAGCGGTTTTAAATTCCTTATCATCATTGATCAGCATAATATTTTTAAAGTAGGTATCAACGTCATTGACTCGACGAAGTAGATAATCCCTATTTTCAGGTTTTAGGTAATCAGCAATTAATTCATCAAAACCTTCCAACTTTGTGCTATTGCCTTCAGTGTAGTAAAATTTATCATCATCAAATGAAGTTCTAACTGCAAATGGAAGCCAATCGAGCTCACTTCGAGAATCATTTATTAAGACTTTTCTCCCTGACGGTACAAAACTTTGCATCATTTGTGATCTCTTCTGATCAGAGAATTTCAAATTTGTAAGAAGATGGACTTGGAGGAATGAATTTAAGTCATCTTTCGCGTCATCACGATAGAGGTTGAGTAGATCCTCAGCTGGGATGTCTTGTAACAGAAGTTTCATCTCACTAATACTTTCAAAATCCTTGAAAAATGATTTATTACTGTAAGTATCAAATGCGTCTTTTCCCTTAAAATTAAGTTTAGTAATTTTTTCTTTTGCCGCTAGATTGTATAAATCGTAGCGAAAAGCACTATTTGAAGTAAACGCAAGTTGAAAATAAAATGGCGGGAGACTTTCTCTATTTCTAATTTTAGAGAAATAATAATCCTTTGTAGTACTTAGGAACTCTTCTTTCATATCCTGATAAATCTCTTGATCAATTAGAGAGTTATTACTATTAAAATATTCTTGTGCCGATGTATTAAAAACAATCTCATTTATACTCTGCTTCTCTTCCCATGTAAGATTCTTATTTTTAAGAGCATGCTTAAATATTTTTTTATAAAGACTTGAATAAAGAGTTACAAGTTTTTGTCGATCGGGGTCTTCAAAACTATCAAGAGATAAGCTTGTTTCAACATTATTTAGGATTAGAAAAATATCCGAGACTTTTCTTTTGTAATATTCGACAGAATACTCAACACCAAGCCTTAATTCTTTATCAATATTTTCAACCTTACCCTTAAGAAGATCATAGTACTTTTGTTTGACCTCGACTTTAATTTTCGAGTCAATATTTTTTTCGGCAAGAAATGATTTCAGGCCTATTCTACGATAAAATGTATTAAAGTGAGTAAAACTAGAGAGCGACTCAAGCGCTAAAAAATAATCATCGAGATCATCTTCTTCCATATCATGTAAAATTGTATCCAAGAATTCACGAGCAGTCACATGGCGAATCTTTAGATCTGGATTGGTCTTTAAATTATGTATTTCATAACTCAGTGAGAGCATTTTCATTTTATGCTTATTAATTGACTTTCTTATTTCTTTATAATCTAAACTTTGACTATTCACGATTCTTAGCTCGAGTAAATCGAGAAGTTCGAGTGCTTCAAAAGGTCCTTTATCCTTTGTTCCAAGAATCTCAGATAGCTTACATGGAATATTTGAAATCTCTAATTTCTCCACAAAGAACAGAGGTGCCCCTTTAACCTTGATATTTTCTTCAAAGAACTTCATATAGCACTGAAGTTCATTCATCCCTACTTTCTGACTTGTTTCTTTTGAAAAATATGAGAATACACTTTCTTTTTTCTTACTATTATTACTTGGAGCTTCTTGAGGTTTAGCATTGGCGTCGATATTGAATATTGAAGTTGCATCAAACTTTTTCCAACCACGGCTACTTTCTAGCCAAACCTCAGACCAACCATGACCAGCATTGGATCGAATTTCACCATCATTACCAGCAAATCCAATCGGCAAGCGGGCGGGAATTCCTAATTCATTATTTAAAAGATGAATAAATAGAGAGTTTTGAACATCACAATCACCAATTCCAGACTTTAAAAGAGTATTTAAGACTGACAGATTTGGATTCTTCTCACTCTCTCTTGCAAATTCACTATAGATTTCATAGGAAGTTTTCCCTTTGCTGTATTTGAAATTATTCTTCAACCATGACTCGAGCTTCTTTACTACTTCTTCCTCTATTTGCGCCTTGGATTTAACAGTTGATGGCCTTGACAACTCAAGTTTTAATTCCTCAATGAACGTTTGAAGTTCTGGACGAAGCTCGATATTCACTTTCTTATCGACACTATCGAGATAGTAAGATTTTATTCTCTCATCGTACTTCTTATAATCATTTAGTGAAGACTGAGTTGATCCATAAAAATCAGCAACAACTTCCATTCCAATATACTGTGGTAACATGATAACTTTTTGATACTTATCATAGCTAGCAATGGCCTCATCTGTTACATCTGTTCCATCACTAAGTCGAACTTTCTTTATCAATGAATCATGAGGTGTCATTAGCTGACCACGAGATCCAATAGATGATCTCAAGGTGATGATATCATCAGGATCTTTGATAACACTTCTCTTTGGATCTTCAGGAGCACTTGTATCATTGCTCACTGTCTTATTTTCACGGAGCTTCAATCCCGTACTAACACTGAATAAAATAGGTTTTAAAGATGAGTATCGACCAATTAATTGAGGAGTACCGGTCCCTTCTCTATCATTCTTCTTACCTGCCGTGACAGAATTATCAAAATCATAGTTGTTATTGCTTTGGTTAATCGAAATACCGACATTTAGTTCTTCAAGCATTCTATCAATAGATGAACGACTCTTTTTTTGATCAAATTGACTAGCTTCGGAGTCTAGAGGTAACGAACTTACTTTTGTTATTAATAAATTTGAAATGAGTTCTTTAAGTTTTACAATTTGGTTTTCATAATCAATTCCACTCGTATAATTAACTAAAATCTTATCAATATTTTCAAAGAAATCACTATCTCTAGCCTCAAAGTCCGTTAGGTTTAATGAATTAGTGAGTAGATAATTTAAAACCTCTTCCTTCTCTTTAGATTCAACAATTTTTTGCATGTAGTAAACATTTACAAGCGAATTCTTTTTCACAGCATCGCTTTTAACTTTCTCTTCGAGAGAGAAACCTTCTTCAATTGCCTTACCTATCAAGTACTCAAGATTGAATTCTTCTTTTTGTAATTGCGTAAGATACTCATTGAGCTTCACGATAGGCATCTCTTCAAACTTTGAGAAAAGAAAGGCACTTAGATCATTGACGATACTTTGTTGGTAAGGAAACTTGGTTTTTATTCCCTTTGTAAAAATATCTCTAATTGATTTGAGATAGTCATCTTTCTCTTTGTCATTTCGAGCTGAGATTGATTCGACAGAAGTTATTTTATCGACAAGGCTATTAAGGTCAACATCAAGATCACTTAAATCAATCGATTTAAAAGTATTTGGAAAATTAAAACGATTTCCCTTATCTTTATTTCTTTTATCATTAACTTCATCTAGGATACTATTGGCTTTAAGCACCGCACTCGTATTGACTTGATAGGTCTTACTTCCAAAATAATCAGGAGGAGTAATCGAGTCGACATCTTTTAGGTTCTCAAGAAGTACATCTTCAAATCGTACCTCTGGAGTTGTCGTACTCAGGTAAAAGAGCTTCTCGAGTTGCACACAATCAGATTCAACTTGATCATTAATATCGACACTGAAATTAAAAAGTACTTGTCCAAATTTTTCAAATTGCTTTTGTGCATCTGGCGAAAGACCAATTTCATATGTTTTAAAGTTTAATAGAATATCTGCCTGGTCGAATTTATTTATTGCCACACCAAAGTAATTTTCACTTTTCTTTTTCACTTGTACTTGTATATCAGTAAGTGAATTTTCACTGCTATTAGTAAAAATTGGCGCTTGTGCTAGAATTTTATAAGCTGAGGGATAATTGATCGCTAGCCGATCTAAGGATTTTTGATCACCCTCTCGTTGGATACCAAACTTAGAGCTAGCTAGTGCATAAATTGGTTTAATAATATGATTGAGCGTTTTTTCGATTAGCTCTCTTGCCTTAGTAGGGTTCGAATCAGCTAGAGCTTTCGCCATTTTCCGATTTAGTTGCCCTTGAAGATAGAGTGTCTGAGTAAAGATCGTTGAGAAGAGGATTTTATCAGCATCAGTATTAATGTTACCCGCCAATGCTTCGAGTTCTTCAATAAGTTCGATTAACTCTTTTAACTTAATTCCTTCAACAGAATCAAAAGCTCGATAAAGGTTATACACTCTCGCTTCTAGTTCTAATAACTGAGATGGATTTTCGACATTAGTCTCATGACAATCAGGGATTGTTTTATCAAGAATACTTTCTAATCCAAAAGGATCATCACGATCAAGTGATAACACGAGGAAGTTTAACTTTTCTTCATCAAAAGTTTTTTGATCCTTCTTACTTAACGTGAAATCCCGACACCCTTTTATAAAATCATTATTTTCGATAAAATTTTGTGGCCCATCTTTTCTATTTCTTTCGCTCTTTGGAAATTTTTTCTGAAGAAGATTTAGGTGAGCATGGATCGTATCAAGATTTTCGAGAATATGATTTCGAGTAACTTCTTCCCTTCCTCCTAGCGCTTGAAGCGCCCCCATGAAAAGCTTTTCACTACGTTCAAGATAGACATATTGTTTCTTAGGATCCTTTTCATTTTGAGACTTGCCTGCATGAACGAGACCAAGAACAAATTGAGCGTGAGCAATATCACCTGATTTTGGTTTGTTCTCAAGAGCCTCAGCTATGTATTTCGCTGCTTGATTATAATCTCCCGTATGGAATGATGTCTGCCCTAAGGAAAGTAGGACACTATTTTCTTTAGGCAGATATTCATAGGCCTTTTTGAATTCTTCATGGGCTTTTTTAAATTCTTTATTTTCGTAAAATTTTCTTCCACTTTCATAATGTTCTATCCCGTATTCCTTACCCCAAAGAAATTTCTTTATTCCATCAAATGCACCAGCGTAAACACTTTGTGTCAGTGATAGTATCAATGTGATAATGACGATTTTTCTAATTTCTTACTCACTCTTTATTATTCTCTAAACCTCTTCGGTAAACCCTTGACTTTCTTGAGTAAAACCATCAACTACAACCCTCGTAAGTACTTGAAATCCCGAGGCTAGTTTCATTACTACTTTGACAGCTCACAAAATATTCGATATTTAATAGTTCCTTATAGTTCATATAAGGAGACTCCATGAAAAACCTAATTCTCATCACTACCCTACTAACTTCAGTTAATGCTCTTGCAAATTGTAGACTCGATGGCCTAAAAACTGACTTTGTTGCGTGTGCAAGTGAAGTGATGAAACTCTCTGAAGCTCAAGAAAGTGAGATCTGCTTTCTTGGCAGTGCCCATCGTGCGACAAGTGTACTTTCACTTATCGACGATGATTTATTTGATGAAGTTGAAATTGGAGATTTTAAAGTGGCCCAAGATAGAAACGCGATTAGTTTCTACTATTCACCTTACACTGGAGAAACAACAAGAGTTCAAATTAAAAGATGTAACTCTGAGAATGCTCAATTTTAATTACAGTCAAAAGTTTTAACGAAGTCGCCATATTTTGATACGTTTGATTTTTCAAGCTCGATATTATTGCCTCGATCGTCTGGAAGATCTTTAACAATATCACGGCGATTAACGTAACTTCGTCCTTGCGTGTATGAACCCGCAAAATAGAAAACACCGTTGGTTGTTTGACCGACATGCATCGTTTGATTACTTTTTACGAGATAGAAACCTATGGTCTTCCAGGTATTATCGATATCCTTGAAGTTCACTGCGCTATAGAGATCTTTAGCGCAGTCGTTTTTCACAAATAAGTTTATGATCTTACTATGAGTGTGATTATTTTCAATCCATTTTTCCTCAAATTTTGCTGAGTCATAGTTTTCTTTTATTATCGCACTGATAATTTTTTGACGATCAGAAGTTATTCTCGCACCATAATTTTGATATGCGGACTCTGCGTTGATAACTCCAAAAATATAATTAAGCTTGTGCTCTTTTGAGTAACGAATAAGGGCTGAACCACTTTGGCCACGATAAACATCACAGTCAACTTCAAGGCTACTACCAATATAAGGAGCAACACTACAATTATTTTCATAGTACTGGGTAAGAGCGTCTTTATCACCAGGATATCCAATCGTTGAAGAAAGTTCTTCAGCTATTTCTTTTTGTCCCCACATCGACATCCAACCAACAATATCACCGGCATCTTTGCCTTCAGAATTTTGACCTAGCTTTGCAACACCAATATCAAAACCTAAGTTATCAAGTGTCGGCACTTGCTGGTAGTTAAGAGGATTGAATGATTTGATGAGTGGAAATCGCCCATTAGGGACGTTATTCTCATCAAGAGCACCTGGATAAAAGTAGGCGTCTGTCAAAAGAGCATTATTTAATTCTCTAACAATAAAGCAATGGGCGGCGGTAATAATATGATTTTTAGCGATCATTGTTGCACTACAAGTTGTGTCAGCATATTCACCATTTGGAAGTTCTAATGTAGCCCTAATTTGTCCTACTTTTCGACTTAAGCTCGACTCGAGATTTCCATTCTTCGTTGCAATTCGATCATCACTTCCGATCATGACGTAGGAATTGTCAACACTGACACCTTCACTTACCGCTTGCCCCTCAGGTTTGCATGAACTCAGTAGAATTGAAGCTATGGTAAGTGAGAGAATCGTCGTCATTTTCATAATAGTCCCAGTATCAATCGATTTTGCACGTGTCTAAAAATTAGACGGTTTTTACATCATCTTTGCTTAGTTTTTGTTTATTATGAGTTTAATTTGCAAGCTTTGAGCCAGATTTAAACTGATCCGGTTAAATGGGGATAGTTTCTACAATAAAGGACTTTTTTAATATTTATTTTAAATTACCTCTTTTAATTAAAGGTGCTTGCATCTTGTTCTTAATATGTTTCTAAGTTGAATCACGCCAAGAAATTCCACTGCCTTAAGAAATGCATGCTCATCTGCTCTAAGTATTTGAAAAGTTTCTCGAAATTTTATTATGCAAAAAGTATTTCCCCACTTAACTGGAGCAGTTAATGCACAATATAGTGGGCAATTAAAAATTCACTAAAAATGAAGATTTCCTATCATTTGCAGAGATTCAAGAACTTAAAGTTCTCTTAAGTTATAGCTCCGAAACTTCATGATAATACACTAATATATAAATAGATAAATCCGATATGGAACGTGTGTGAAAAAAGGTTTTATAAATGAATGCATATTTAAAATATACCTTATTTAGCTTCGTCATTGTTACGACTTCAATAGTTGTTAAATACAATTCAGACAAATCCTTAGAATCTATTAATATATCACCAAGTTCAAATTATAGTTTTAATAAAGGTAAAGCTGCATCCAAAAAAGTAGCGACCAAGAATTCTTCAAGCGCGGAAACAAATAGAGAACCAAGTTCAGTATCTCAAGCTACCTCAACTAGAAATTTTAACAATATTCAGCCTAAAAATGACTCTCAAGTAAACTATTCTGCAAGAAGGGCAGAAAACAATAATGATAACGATTACGAGAGAAATAATGACAATGCCTTAATTTCAAGCTCTAGCAATAGAAGTAAGTCATACTCTTCAGATAATTCTCAGAAGAGATCACCAAGTGCATATTATGACCAGGCCGATGGAACTCTCTCAAACATTCAGGAAACCAATAATGCTGTAAATGATTTACCTCCTTCGGCACAATTTGAAGCACCATTAGGATCTGATTCAACAGTTTCGGAGTCATCAAAATCTAACAATGGTGAGTCGTCAACTTCTTCCTCTAGTTCATCAAAAACAGACCCTGTTGAAGTTACATCTACTCCAATGATAAAAGGAAGTGTTCCACCTCTGAGTGGGATTATTACATCTAAGACGAAATCTTATTTGATAGATGAGGCCTACTCAGCAACGACATGTATTAATCCTAAAATCACTATTTTTGATATTAAAACAATGACTCCTCTGGCTGATAATCCAATTACGATTGAAGCGCTTACCACAACTACAAGATTTGAGTTTAATCCAACTTCATTCGCATTGGACTTAAACAAGCCTACGAAATATCTGTTAAAAACTTCTGGTTGTGATGTGAACTATGAAAGAATCATTACGAGCTACTACACAGATCAAAACTTAACTCCGACCTCTACTCTGGTTTCTAAAATCATCAAATCTTCTAGTAATGTTGACATCGAAACGATAGAAGGCCAAAAAGTTGAAGCGATCATTATAGAGGTAGATAATAGAATAAATCCTACTGATGATTTTGAAACTTCATACTCGGAAGTGGAGAATGATTCAGCAATACAAAATAAGTTTTCAGAAGCATTTGAGGGGGAACCGTATTCTATTCTAGCTGACTCAGCTCCAGACATTACAAATCTAACGACACCTTCTGTACTTCAAGAAAAAGTAGCCAATGCATTTATCGTGAACACGCAGCATTGGAATTCTAGTTATACGACAGCATTTGAGTGGTACACAGATGGAGTTAAAAGATCTAATCTTGCGACATGGAACTATTCTCCTTCCGCAAACTCTAAACGAGCGGAAACAATTAAATTATTTATAGGTAAAGCTATTGGTGGTGCTGGTAGCGATGTCGATCGAAATTTTCCATACCATGAACTTACTTATAATATTACAATTACAGATGATATTCCAACGACAGCACCAAATATAGGCCTAAATGCTTCTTCAACAAATCCTTCACCTACGGCCAATATTAGTATTGATATTTCAACTGGTGCAGACCAAGGAAGTTATTATACAAACTGTGAGTCATTTTCTTCTTTTGCGATAACAGAGAACAACGACATCCCAGACAACAGTGATTTTATTTATTCGTGTACAACTGTAAATACGCAGACAATACCTTACTCACTCACAAATAGTAATGGTGACATTGATCTTAATATATGGGCAAAAGATATCAATGGAAACATCAGCGCGAAGAAAAGTTTTTCAATTAATTATGATACTGCTGGACCTGTTATTACTTTCATAGGACTGCCGTCCACAGCACGTGCTGATACAGTATTCACTCTGAATTGGACTATTATGGAAAGTAATCAAACATCAAGCAATCAGCATATTCTCGAATATTACAATGGTTCAAGCTGGGTCTCATTACCAGCTGTAGCCTCTGCTGATGGTTCACTAAACAACCAAACTTTTAGTACGACATACACTTTACCAAATATCGCAACAACAAATGGAAAATTTAGAGTTAGTCTGACTGATTCAATTGGAAACAATACTATTCAAGAAACATCCCAAATCGATGTGCAAAGACCAGTCTTAGCATTCTCTCCCTCATCTCTCGATTTTGGAGGAATTCTCAATAACTTAACCCCAGGAGTAACAGCTCTAACGATTTCAAATTCTGGAAATGCAGCTACAAAAGATTGCTCTCTATCAAGTCTAAGTGGAACGAATTCAAGTGAGTTTGAAATTGTCACAGATGGATGTGGTTCAAGTACATTATCAGCTTCAAGCAGTTGCCAAATAGCTATTCGTCCAAAACCACTAACTAAAGGGTCTAAGTCTTCGACATTAACTTGGTCCTGTGGACTGGACTCTGCGAATATAAATCTTTCATATACTTCAACAAATAATAGTCCTATTTCTCCTAATGATTACGCGATTTCGACAAATGAAGATACGCCGCTAAGTTTTATTGCGACGGCCGGAACAGATATCGATTCTGATCCCGTAGCATATTCAATTGTTGCTGCTCCTGTAAATGGAACACTCACAAATTGTATGGCATCAGATAACGATTTGTCGTGTGATTACACACCTGGTCTAAACTTTAATGGCACTGATAGCTTTACATATAAAACAAATGATGGTTTTGCAGATTCTGCTAATACCACTGTAGTGACGATAAACGTTACTCCAGTTAATGATGCTCCAACACTAGCTTTAACACAGACAGTAGGAGTTACAGAAGATACTGCGCTAAATTTCAGTCTTAATCTTGGCTCGGATGTTGATGCTGACTCTTTAACTTACATTATTACACAAAGTCCTGCGGCCGGATCACTTTCGTGCGTAGGTGGAACATCAAATGCATGTACCTACACTTCAGCTAGTAATGACATCAATACTTACACATTCAAATATAAAGTTAATGATGGAAGCATAGATTCAAATGAATCAACAGTTACGATAAATATCAGTAATACAAATGATGCTCCAACAATGGTAGCAGATCAAACGGTATCAACAAATGAGGACACGTTAATATCGTTTACTCTCAATGGTGGTAGTGACATTGATGTTCCATCTCAAACACTTAGCTATAAGATTGTATCTTCCCCAATTAATGGGACTCTATCAAATTGTATTACAGCTGGATCGTACTCAACAGATGTAACTTGTGACTACACCCCGAATGCTAATTTCTTTGGTACAGATTCTTTCACATATCGAGCAAATGATGGTTTAGTTGACTCGGCCTCATATTCTACTGTGACAATCAACATTGCTGCAGTAAACGATGCACCAACTGTTGTAACGCCTCAAGCTTTTGCTACAAATGAAGATACTGTACTAAATTTCAATCTTGGCACTGGGGCTGATATTGAAGGAAATACACTGACGTATACAAAGTTGACTGACCCTGCTTCGGGGACGTTGACGTGTAGTGGAGGAATATCGAAATCATGTATATATACACCAGCAGCAAATTACAACGGAAACGTTTCATTTACTTACAAAACTAATGATGGTTCACTCGATTCAAATACTGCGACAGTGAATATTACGGTGAATCCTATTAATGATGCTCCGACACTGGCAACTCCACAAGCAGTTGCAACAAACGAAGACACTGTACTGAATTTCAATCTTGGAGCGGGAGTAGATATTGAAGGTAATACCCTGACATACACAAAGCTTACTAATCCGGCTTCTGGAACACTTACATGTACAGGTGGAACATCAACAACTTGTGTCTACAATCCTGTAGCCAATTATAATGGTGTGGTTTCATTTACGTATATAACTAATGACGGAACTGTTGATTCAAATATCGCGACAGTCAACATCACAGTAAATCCTATTAACGATGCTCCAACCCTTGTGACTCCACAATCTTTTGCAACAAATGAAGACACTGTATTAAATTTTAATCTTGCTACAGGAAGTGATATTGAGGGAAATACATTAACTTATACAAAACTTACAGACCCTGCATCTGGGGCATTGTCTTGTACAGGAGGAACATCCACTTCATGCACATATACACCTGTATCTAACTTCAACGGAACGGTATCATTCACTTACAAAACTAGTGATGGGTCACTCGATTCTAATACAGCAACAGTGAATATTACTGTAAACTCAATAAACGACGCCCCAACTTTAACAACACCGCAATCATTTGCGACTAATGAAGACACTGTATTAAATTTCAATCTTGCGACAGGCTCAGATATTGAAGGTGATAGTCTTTCATATATTAAAGTTACAGACCCTTCCTCGGGAACACTATCTTGTATTGGTGGAAACTCTACGGCCTGTACTTATACACCAACAGTAAACTTTAATGGTTCGACTTCATTCACATACAAGGTTAATGATGGGACAGCAGATTCAAATATAGCGACGGTGAATATCACAGCTAATCCTATTAATGATGTGCCAGTGATGGCAAGTAATCAGACATATTCAACTGATGATAATGCTCCTCTTAATTTCACCATTACTAATGCATTTGACATTGATGGCGACTCTTTAAGTTACAAGCTTGTTACAACTCCTTCAAATGGTACATTGTCTAACTGTATTATCACAGGAAGCTATGGAGCTGATTTAACTTGTACATATCAAGCGAACACAAATTTTCATGGGAGTGATTCATTTACTTATATCGCAAATGATGGAACAGTGGATGCTGTAAGTGCAGCGACAATAACTATTAACGTGACAGATAAAACACCTTCTGCCCCACCAACAGTTTCACTAGCGCACACACAATATCGAAATGTAACGGGTCAAGCGATAACAGTATCAGCGTGTTCAGATATTAGTGAAGTACTTATTAACGAGGGAACTCAACCACTAGTGAGCGACTCAAA
>CAZQJK010000055.1:14132-26419 GCA_964593545.1 uncultured Bacteriovorax sp.
GTACGACAACTGCTGGAGCAACTACTCATACACTAGTGACAACGACAGAGGGTATACATACTTTAAAGGCCTGGTCTAAGGATACTCATGGAAATGTGTCGTCGACTTCAAATGACCTCATTGTTAATTATGATATTACGAATCCAATTATTGAGTTTGATATGGAATCATTTATCAAAGGCGGGAGTGTCGCTGACGTAAGATTTAAATTAACGGAAAAGAATGTGTCTAGTTCTCAAAATATAACTTTTGAATATCACAATGGATCTTCTTGGGCGACAACTAATATCGCAGCTTCAAATGGACCACTGATTCAAAAACCATACCTTCAACAAGTAACAACTCCAAATACAAATGGACAAGCTCTCCAATTTAAAATTACTTTCACTGACCTCGCTGGTAACCAAACAATTTCGACGGCCAGCTTGACGACAGATATTTCTAAACCGATGTTAACATCTCTAAGTCTTAACGGAGGTGTAACGACGACGAATTCAGGAAATGTGACATCTTCTTTAAGCGCTACAGATAGCAATTCAAAAATTATAAAATTTTGTTTAAAAATTAGTGACAACACATCACCTGCAGAATCAGACAACTGTTGGATTAGAGTTGATGCTTCCTCTCCAGGAATTTCTCCCGCACAAAACATCTCTTTTTCAAATTACTACATCCTCTTGGGATTTGCCAGTGGTAATTACGATATCTATGCTTGGGTAATGGATGAGGCCGGAAATATTTCAGATAATATTGGAACATTAAATACTGATTATTTTGAAATTAACTTTATTCCAGGCAATCCTCCAGTCGTTTCAGATGCACTAGCAGTGAATGTAGACGTTCCTTCCAACCCACCAATTGAGAGTGAGTTCATCATTTCTTCTGGTGCAAACTTATATGTATCGTGGATAGCTTCTGACATTGAAGGATTAAGCGCCACTCCGATAAGTTTAAAATATAGTACTGATGATGTTAATTTTATCGATGTTCCAGGGGGACAAAACCTACTTAACGCTTCAAATGGTGGATGTTCTTTAAATGGTCCATACACGGGGTGTAAAATAGTTTCCGCACCAACGAGCGGTTATTTTAAGGTAAGAGTTATTGCTGCTGACAACGAGGGAACAACTGTCTTTTACAACACGCCAGTGTTGAATGAGTCAAAATTAAGAATTCTTGCAGGAAACACAGAACACGGCCTTAATGGCTCAGCTCGTACTGCTGTATTTTATCGTTATGGTTCAGCAGTATCAAACGCTTATGGATATAAGAATAAACTTGTCGTAAGTGATGATGGAAAATTTTTCTATATCGACCCTTCGAGAGGACTCCTATGGGTAAATCCATCTAACGGAAATTTGGAAGTATACATACAAAAAACAGGAACAAGTAGTGGCGATGGTGGCAATGTTTCAAGCGCCACACTAAAACATCCAAGTGCGATTGCTCTTGATCACCAAAATAGATTACTAATTTGGGATTCTAATCTTGTAAGAAGAGTGAATATAGGCACTGGTATTATTGAAACTATTATTGGAGGTGGAGTTCAAACAGACCCACTAACAACAGTTAATTCATCAGATATCTCACTAGGCGGCTTTGATGCTTATAAAAGTACGCTTGTCCCTCTTCCAAACGGAGATATTATTTTCACTGCACCTACGGGATCATTACACCATCGAAGATATCGTGCAAGCGACAGTAAAATTGAATTAATAAATGTCACCGGACAGGGTGTGACAAGTGACTCTACTTATGATTGGACATCGAGATCAAAACACGACCTGATGTTCGCGTATAATACTTCAAGTTCTGCCTTTGAATTCATGGCGCAAAACATTCACAAGTCATTCACTGGCGACTCTTACCCACTTCCTGCAAGAATTGATTATACGGCAGGAGGAGAAAATTTAGACTTTCCTGCTGTCGCACCATATGACCTGCCTTTTATTTACTCCGTGGCAATGACAGGAATGGACGGTAAACTTTATCTCATCCAGCGTTTTAGACATGGTCTTAGAAAATATGATCCGGCCACAAACACAATGGATTATGTTATAGGAACAGGTGCTTACTCGACAACTCCATGTGCAGATGGAACACTTGCAACTTCCTGTCAGGTTGATATTGAAACTGCGTTCGTTACGAAAACAGGAAACTACTACTTCATGGACAATGGGCTTTTAAGAACAATTGATGGTGATGGAAAAGTCGTCACAGTCTTTGGTCAATTTTCAGGGTATGGAGATGGAGTTATCGCTACGAGTGCGCGTATTGCCAATGTTACAGATATTCAACTTAGACAATCGTCCTCCCCTAACAATTTTGTTCTTATGGATAGTTTAACTAATAAGCTCAGAGAATTTGAAATCGATGGAAATATCTCAAATATTGCTAATGCTGGCGCCTCATGGCATGGCCCTTATGGTTTTGAAACAGATAAATCGACAGGAGATATTTACATTCCAAGAGGTTCAAGAATAGGAAAAATTGAGGGAGGAACAAATACTGAAACTTATGTCGTTGGTGGTGGGCCAAGCCAATATCATCTTTCAGCAACAGACGGTGTAGTAGGCTCTTCAATTAACTTAATTTCAGGTTATAATAATGAAACAGCAGGTATTGTTGATGGTAAATTATATTACCGTAAGCACTCATGGTCTGGTAGTAACTACGGTTGTACATTAAAAGCTTATGACATTAATGATTCTTATCGACAGTCACATGTTATGGGAAATTCTACAGCGACATGCTCTCTACAGATGACAACAGGGCTTAACTTACGTGATTTATCGACAAGTGGAGCATTTACAAAATTTAGAAAGATAGTTGATCCTAATGATGGTATTGAGAAAGAATTTTTTACTAACTCTGGCTCAAGTACAATTTATACATCACTAAATGGCGGCCCGCTAACGGCCTTTAGAACTCTCCCAAGAGGAATTGGTGGCTTTGATTATAGATACAAAGATGGAAATCTTGAGTTTTTCTACTGCTCAGGAAGTAAGCTCTATAAATATGTTTACAACACATCAACAGAGACTCAATTAACTTGGAGTTCAAGTACAATTACTTGTTCAAGCTCAAAAGTTATTTATAGCGATTCTCGAAACTCAGTGGTTTTTGGCTTCCATCAAAATGGCTTATATGGAGTAGCTGAGTATCTTCTTGATTAAAAAAGATACTCTATTTCTTTATTTTATAATTCTCGCCCCACGCTGTTCAGTGAAGTAGTTATAAACCCAACTTAAGAGGATAGAAATTTTACTACTAAACAGAACTATGAATAAAACGTGGACTAGTGGCCATGCGATCCAAGCAAAAAATCCAGACATCTTCAATGACCCAACTTCTAGTACGGACTTACTCTTGCCTATTGTCGCCATAATTCCTTTATCAAGATATTTAAAAGGATTACGTTTTCCTTTACTCAAGTTTTTAACTATTAAACCTGCAACATACTTTCCTTGTTGTGCCTCTGGTCTATGCAAGTCTGAAATGTGAAGTATCGAATATTTTAAAGTCATCGTTTTATGCATCCTTTAAAAACATATCTAAATAACCACGAATCTCGTTTTCCCAGAAATTTCTTAGTTTTTCGTCATGGGAAGTAATCATTGTCATAAATTTAACAACAACCTCCTCAACGATTGACGAATTACTCACTTCTACAAACTCGGCAATGGCCAAAAGTTCAATCATCATTTTTGGTTTAAATTGAATTGTTACTTTCTTTCTATCTTTATCGTGAATAAAAGATTCATAAATTTCAGCATCTAAAATGGATTCAAGCTGAGAGGATTTCTTCTCATCTCGATCCACTACATTAAAATATATTGTAACAAGTACTCTAAAAAATACGGTTGGTAAAATTCCGGGATATTCCTCTAAATATGCTTCGGCACACTTAATTAAATTCTTTGAGAAATGACATTGAGTTTGAAATTTATATCTTCTTTCTTTATAGATCCCTGCATATACTTCTTTTCGTATTCGCTATCACACAAATGAGCACCGCAGTCATCGCAAACACTTGTCTTGGCTTCAAAAGTCATGTCAAAGATTTCTTTTTTTACTTTTTTGTTAGAAATTTTGTTGTGTGAACATTCCATTTTCTACCTCTTATTTTACCTTTTTCAGGATTACTGATTTTTTAAATGATTGTACCTCTATTCCTCTAGGCTCATTTTCCTCAAAGAAAAAAACTTTTATATAAATATCAACCTTCTTCCCCATTATGAGAAAACTATCTCTTAGCTTAAAGATCCATTTGAATCCAGTCTCTCCATACTTTCCACCATCACTTTCTCGGACTGACATATCAGGAAAAATCTCTTTGCTTTCATCAGTACTATTTAAATATTTAACCAAGAGTTCTCTTGATAAATTCTCAGGTCACTTTTCCCAATACTCTAAATCATTAAGGCCGCATACTTAAGCTTTTTGAGAAACAGCTCTTCTTTAGATTCTCTTAGCTTTTTTAAATCAGCTTCATTCATTAAAAACTCTAATACAGCAAATGCTGTAATCATTTCTAACTAACTGTATTTATTGATACAATATTACAAGAATTCCGAGGTAAGAAGTTAAGTCCTGGTGAAGGTGGCCTACTGTTCGTAACACCCTAAAAAGATTGAAGTAGTTTTTTGAGTGTAGTCAAAATAGCCAAAACAAGGACTACACAAAGACATCCCGCACCCGAAAGCACTATTCAAACTGGTCATTCGAATGATTCTAATAGCAAGAGCTTTTGTTGTTTTTAGTATATTACTATTTATAAAAATAGTCTATTGCTGAATATTCGTAAGAAAACTTAAAGTATTCTATTTGAACCTAGATAATTATTTATAACTTTAATGGCCTCACCAATAGTCTCAGGACAATCATCAACCTTCTTCCGAAATAATTCCCAATTCGAACTAAGCTCTGAACTAATATCTTCTATGAGCTGAACTTCAGTGTTTCGTTTTTCAAATGTTTTATTGATTGCATCTTTAAGAATATCTGGATTCATTACATCTTCACGAATCAATGAATAACAATCAAAGTAATCTTTCATTCTGGAGTTCAAAGTTTTTAATTCAATAATGGCCTGTAATTTTTCAGAGAAAATAAATTCTGAAGGATAAGCAAAAAGACTTACTCCCCCATTACCAAGAAGAGGCTGGTCTTTATACTTCAAAAGATCTAGACCCATCTCATACTCATCAACAATGTCACCAATTCCGATATCAACTTGTAATCGATCCTTCATGTTCCCAAAATCTACTTCAATCCTTAATCTAAAACCTGGATACTTTTTGTGTTCATGATCTAAAATAGCGCTTTTGACACTATGAAACTTGAACTCATCTTCAAGATCAATCTCTGCAATACTCTTAAAAACGCTCGTCATTGTTTCTACTTTTCCATCTATCTCTTTAATCAGAAAGTCTATATCTTTAGTTTCTCTACTTGTGTCAATATATTGCTTAAGACAAAGTCCACCTTTAAAAATTAAATTTTTACGGTAGTTAGAACTAGCAACTCTTGATAGAAATCTTTCAAAGGTCAACTGCTTAAACAATTCCATAAATGTCTTATCAGAATCTTTTGCAATTGTTTTAAGCTTTGCTTTTATTGATTCAATACTCATTTAGTATTTTCCTTTTGATCAGTGAGCCATGCTACATAATCTCTAAACTGATCCCTATCCATCGTAGGATAGTCTTTGCCACTTGCCTCAGCAACTTCTCTCATTATTTCTAGAACCTTTTTTACTTTAAGCTTTCTTGCTGTATTAAGCAGTTCAGGAATATTTGCTTCTTTCTGTCTCATATAAGATCGAAGTGAAGTGATCGCGGCCTCCTCATCGAGATATTTAAAAGCATCACAGACACTTCTTTCAGGTGTCGTTATCTTCACCTTAACTCCAGCAATGTTTTTACTTATTACTCCAGTAACAAGATCCCTTGGTCGAATAAATCTAGTTCTCTTTCGCCCCTTTGGAATAGGATGATTATTTGGAATTGCTAGCCAGTAATCCTTTTGAATCTCATCAGTAATATCCCAATAGCTTAGAGCTGAGATTAGGCAAATTACAGAATCCTTTATGCTCTTTGCTATCAGTACAAGTTCATGAAATTCATAATCAACTTCGACATCATAATCTGAGAATATGTACAGACCTCTGCCTATACGCTCAATATCACCTCTATCTGTATAAAAAGACAGCATTCGAGAACTCACACCTTGCTCTAGTGCTTCTTTTGTTTGGAAACTTCTATTCCCAATTATTTCTCTAAGTTCTTTTATTTTGTTTTCACTCATGTAATTTACCTATGTCAAAACACTTCTGCGACATTAATATATTACACTACTTTATAAATAATTGTAACTAAATTATGTCATAAGCATTAACTAACATAGAATTATTACATCAAATATGGAGTATGAATATATAATCCTAAATAATTTCAGATAGTTATAACTCTACAGAGATTGGCTCATTAGAGTACTGATATTTTTCATCGAGGCTACAGGCATTCACGAAACAAATATCATTTACCACATTAACTCCATAACCTTCATGGATATGACCGAAGGCGTGAACCTTAAGATCACTTAGTTCGTTTATTTTTAAGAGAAGATCTTCGCATCCGACTCGTCCACCATGAGCACGCAGATCTGCGGGCTGTATAAAACTATATATGCTGCAAAGCTCATGTATTGTTAGCCCCATTATAATGGGTGGATGTAATCCCAATAATATCTTGTTTTTATCTTAGTTAAAAAGAGAGGGTGATTTTGAATTCTTTGCTGGTTGATTCAGCGTTGAGCTTTACATTCATTTTTTGGCAAAGCTCTCTAGAAATATATAGACCAAGGCCTCTATTAGAAACACTCTTCTTGCCTGAGTGTCCAGCATCAAAAACTTTTTTGACGTTAACTTTTTTCCTAGTTGAATTTGTGAATGACACACTTCCATCATCAAGTTTTTCAATCCTCAGATAATTGTCTCTTTCATTTTCAATAAATTCCTCAATCGCATTCTTTATGATATTTTTAAAAACGATTTTAAGAAATGATCTATTTGCGTTCACCACAAGATCTTCAGTGATCGTTTCAATTTTAACACTTATAAGATTTAAATATTCTTCATACTTTTGTAATGTCAAATTAATGACTTCTTTAATATTAACTTCGTTAATAATGACTCTTGAAGACAAAGTTTCTCCTGGCCACATAATATTCGCGGTCTCTAGTAGCTCATTTAGGTCTTCAAGACTTTGCCCTTTATACTCGGACTGAATTTGCATCAAGGGCTGCTTGATTTCGTGAAGAATAAATCCAACGTCTAGTCCAATTTTTTGGAAAAAGACAGATTTAATTCGATCAAGCTCTTCTTTTCTTTTAATATAGAAAAAAATTAGAATACTTACACCAAAGACAGGAAGGATTGCTCCATTCATAATCTGCGCTCTTTGAGTGTATTCTGAAGCTGTCAAATAACTCTTTTGTAGAGTTACAGCATAAGTAAACAAAACGATTCCTGTGATATGACTTAAAACAAAACCCCTAACCGAATATCTTAAAAAAAAGACACAACCAAAAAAGAACTGAATGAAAGCTGTATAGTAAGAATAATTTACGTAAACAGTGTTGTAGTAACTATAAAAGAAATAAAGTATTGCAATAGTTCCATGAACGAGACTTTTCTTATTTGAGTTTATAAGTGTTACTGCTGTTGGGGCTAAGAGAAAGAATACCTTTATGCATAAATAAGTGACATTCACATCAACTCTTAGACCATAAATATCCCATAACATGGCCAAGGCGTTTGAAATAGCGACAAAGAAAGTCACTTTAAAAAGTCTATAATTGTCTGCGTTGAGATTGCGCTTTAACAAAGTCATATTCCTTAATATAGTCTGTTCTCGAAGTTAGATAATATTACCAAATATGACCATAAAAAGAAGGGGTTGCCCCCCTCTTTTTTAAACTACATGAAATATTTTTGCTTAAGTACGCCATTCTCAAAGCATAAGTACGTAGTCTTAGTCGCTTCTCCAATAAGTGAAGGCTTAAAGTACATATAGCAACGTAACCCATTCATCAGAGACTCTTTGTTACCGCTGAACTTCTCATCAACTTCTTTCTGTGTAGTTTTACCTACAACCATTTTCTCTACATCATCCATTGATGGATGCTTATTCACCATGGCACCTAATGGCGAGTTTGCACACGACACAACACCTAGCGCAAGAGATAGACATAGCAAAAGTTTAAATACCTTCTTCATTTTTACTCCTTTTTAATTTGATGTGATAATTTTCGAACAAAATTGATTTTTTTTTGACTCAAGATTTCTTGATTTTTTAAATATCTGTTGAAATGCACTCATATTTAATGAAAGAATAGAATGATGAAGAAAATACTCTATATAGATGACAATCCAGCTAAGATTAGTGAGCTAAAGGATAACTTTTGCGAGTTTGAAGTTATCTCATTCGATAATCCTCTCAAGGCCTCTTATGAAATCGAGTATATTGATTATGATATCCTCTTACTTGATATTATCATGCCGTTTGTAGATGGCTTCAAGTTATACGAGAAAGCTATTGAAAAAAGAAACTATTGTGGTCAGCCAGTTTTTTTTATTTCTGAGACAATTGATGAAACTCACATGCTAGAGGCGCTTAAACGAGGAACAGGAGAACTTTTAACTCCCGATATGCCTTGGGCGATAAAGAAACAACGCATTTTAAATCGCCTGCAAGGGCAAAACTGTAGAAATGAGAAGAGCCAATGCCTTTCCTTTAACTTTGCTAAATCAGAAGTCTCTAAAGATAATGTAAAAATATCACTAACTAATAAAGAGATACTGCTACTACAGTATGTTTCTTCCAATGGCTCTGTTCCTCAAAGCTGTTTAATTTCCTATGTTTGGGCAGAGAATTCGAGCATGGCAAAAAACAATATTGCCACTCACCTTACTAATTTAAATAAGAAAATTAAATGCTTTGGCATTCGTGCGAGTTCAAGACAAGGCCAAGTCTCTATAATTCAACTAACTTAAATTCAAGCTACTATCCATTTTATCAAGAAATCTTGAGTCACAAAAAATCGATTTTGCCCGAAAATCTAATCAAGACTACAAACATTTTATCTAGGAGTAAAAAATGGAAAAAGATTTAAGATCGGGAGAAACGCTACTTGCATCAAGGGAAGTACCTACAACATTTTGGATTGGAGTGATCATCAAATGCTTTACTATCGTCGGTATCCCTTTTGCTTTAATGAACATTATTACAGTTCTAACAAACACTTTTGATGTAACCAATAAAAGAGTGTTTGGTAAAGTCGGACTTTTTGGAACAAATGAGTATGATATTGTTCTTGATAAAGTCAATAGTGTCATTTCAGCTCAGGGGCTGCTTGGTAAAATGTTAAACTACGGTTATATTGTTATCTCTGATAATGGTGGTGATAGTTATTCTATTCTATGTGCTGCTCCGACTAAACTTAAGAAACAAATCTTCGAGATTCAAGAAAAGTACAAAGAAGAGCAACTAAAAAATATGGCACAGGCAATGAGGGCTTAATAAAGACCTCTTCGGAGGTCTTTTTATAAAATTATGAAAGAAAAAGAACTAGGATTTAGCTCCAGCTTCATTGATGAAATGAAGAGTGATAGCGTCCGAATAAAAAAAAGTAATCGAAAGGCCATATGGGGAGAAGTTTTCTCCTATATACTCTACCTTACAGAACTAATTAGAAATGTCATCTTCTACGCACTTGTCTTAGAGTTTATAGCAAGTAAGTATACATCGATATTCTATTTTACTTCTGGAATATCACTGTTGGCATTTTTTGGTATTGTTATAAATTATATTTCGGTCGAGCGAATTTTAAATGGTGGAAAGTTATCCAAACATAACATCCTTGTTATTTGTGGATACATTTTTTTGGGACTTTACTCGAATATCTTTTTAAATATTTATTACATAATGAGACTATAAATAATATTCGGGCTTAGCACCTATTTAGCTTTGGAAAGGACTCATAAGAGCTTTGTATACCTTGTTTCACCTCAAGCACCTCATCAACTATAATTTTTGAGATATAAGCACCCAGCATAGTCACAACGGCTGGTGGAGGTGGCCACCGGCTTGTAACACTCGGTTATCATTGCTGATTTTTTTCAAGTGTAGCCAAAATAGCCATTTTCCCTAAAGAATGCAAACGCGAGTAGAACTCGTGCTCGTAGCAATATTTGAATCCAACATACTCACGTACATTTTATTCATAACTAGCAAGTAGCTTAGTTAATTGTTAATCGGATTTTAAAACTATTTATTTAGGTAGTCTAGAAAAGTTTTAGCCCATTCAAAAATTACTTCTTTTAAACTAGATCATCTCCCTTTTCAGAGAATTTACATTTCCAATGCTATACGAACTTTCTCAATATACACTGATATCTTGTCTTCTTTCATCTTCTCTTGATTCATCATCTTCCATTTTACAGATGGAAAGTTTTGTATCTTAGAATCTCTTGCCTTAGACCAGTCTGCATTGTTTGAAACAAAACTGATTAGAAATTCTTTATCTTTTTGAGTAAGTATATTTTTCAAATCTTTAACAAGACGACTTCTTGTTTCTAACAATTCATTCAAAGATATATTTATGTTGGTCATTGTCAAAAATTCATTCTTATATTCATTTTCAATAAGCTTAAATTTTGGGTCTAAAAGTTCATTGATTGGTCTATTATGTGATAATAAGTAAAATAGAAACGAATCTTTAACATCGATTGTTATTCCTTCATTTTCTAAGAGTTTTTTTACATCAAATAAGTCTCTCGGATGCTGTCGATCTAAAGCTGCACAAATTTTTCCACCATACGTATCAGCAAGACTTAAACACTGTACTTCAACTTCGACTCCAAACTCCTCTTGAGCGAGAGGAGACAAAGCGATTATCTCAGGATCAAAAAGTGAACTTCGCAATGTGTAGTTCGGTTCAATCTTTACTTCGATATCACCTTTGCACGCAATAAGTTTAGCTTCCTTCTTACCATCTAAAGGGTGATTTGAAATAACCGCTAACTTTAGCTTATCCTCAAGTTCGTATTTAAGCCTTTCAAGTATTTCATGTATATTTTTAAATGTATCACCTCTTGATTCCAAGGGTAAATAACACAGATCAATATCAACAGATAAGCGATCAAAATTTCTGTGGAAGAGATTTATTGCTGTCCCTCCCTTTAGTGCTACCCTTTCATCTTTTAGTGCGTACGGAAGTATCTCTAGTAACAGTTGAACTGTTTTTGTGTAATCTGTACTCAAAATGGATTCTCCTCTACTACACGGTCTACAGTGATTTTATATTTTTTATCGAAAGAGCCACCTCCAACAACAACTCTTTTTCCACTTCCCAAGCTTATTTTACTTAGGTCTAATTTTTTAAAGTATGGAAGGCTTAGTTTTTCAGAGACATAAAGAAATACTCTTTTAACTTTAACTGATTGACACTCCTCTAATAACTCTTGAAGAACAGAGGAGCGAAGAGTCGTTAATGACTCTACATAATTTTCTATCGTTTCAAGTGAGTTAGACAGATCTAAGTTTTCTATTAACTCCATTATTGCAAGCTCTCTTGAAGATATTCTAAGCTTAAATCCTCCAGGGCCTTCATGTTCAGTTAAATACTTCTCATTTTTTATTAAGCTAGATTTACTGAAGGATACTTCAAATTGTCCCCAGTAATCCTTAAGCCATTTTGGAAATGTTCTACTTTCATAGCTCATCAGATATATTTTATTTTTTTTATTAAGCGAAAGGTAATGCCCATGGCCCAATAAATCCAAGGCGGATCTACCTGAGATATGCAGCCTTAGGTCCAACTCTTCTTGTAAATACTTTATAACTGCATAAGGATTTGATTCTTCATTAGCCTTTATAAAAACACCTGAGGCTAACTTAGCCAGATATCCACTTTTACAATATTTATAGGCCAGCTTTCGATCCACACCATGTTCAGCTAGCCATCCTAGGCCATGAACTTCTCCAGTTTTCCAGTTTAACAACACTTGGTTTATCTTAAGCATAATATGTCTACTCCATGGCGACTTTTGCTTCATATTATAAACCATAATCAGGTTTACAGCAAGCTAGATTTGTCGACGACAAGGCGACATAACAAACTTAAAATAAACTAAGCATTGCTTAGTTTCATTATCTTACAATTGTAGGAGATAGCTCTTTTCTTGGAACTGGAAATAACATTCTTTAAAGCGAAATCATTTC
>CAZQJK010000056.1:0-25598 GCA_964593545.1 uncultured Bacteriovorax sp.
GTAAGAATAAAGTTTTTATCTGGGTTAAGAATATCTAATTACATTTGTCCATCAGGAATTTCAAAAAGACCTTTCACTTTACGCAAGAGAATATGTGCCTTACCGAGGTACCACCACTGTCTAACAAAGCCTATTAGCATTGCCGCTGCAAAACCATAGACAACACCTGAATGGGTAGTTTTTTCGACCATATTTGTGTCATGAGCTCCACCAAGTAGAAAAGCAATCATTCCAAGAATCAGCATTAAAATTGTCCAAGGAATTGTCTGTCTTTTTGCAAGGTCAGCTTCGTGAACAAACCTTTTTACTTTCTCTTTATATGGAGTAAGATCAGTTGGAGGATTATCAAATAATTCATCAAGGTTAGTTTCTGTGCCGACAATAATATTGATATTATTAACTAGTCGAGAAACACCAATAAAATAGAACATAACAAAAGCTTGCGCAAAAATAGTATAGATAAAAGTAGGAATGGCCAATTGGATATGACTTAGCGGAAAGTCAATAAATCTTAGTGCTACGAAAACCGTCAAGGTAACGCTTAGAAGCATGATGAGAATAAGTGATCGTAGAAGATATGCCATAAAAAACTCTTTAGTTTTACTTAAATCAATTGTCAGATTTTTGCGGATTTGCTAAATGTGTGCTCATACTAGAATAAATTAATACAAAAAGGCAACGATTGCTTATGAATGATACAAAAAATACTCAATCAAAAATTGATAAAAAATTACTTGAGAATCCATTTGTAGGTTCCCTTATTGTTCCAATAGCAATTGTTCTTGTTGGTGCACTGATTGTTTTTGGCGTTACAAAAATGATTTCAAGTGAGCATTCTTATAAAGACCTTGTTACTGAAATGAAGTCAAAAACTTTTGGAAATAAATGGGTTGCAGCGCTTGAACTTTCAAAGCTAATTTCAGCAAAAAGAATTCCAGTCGAAGATATTCCATGGCTAGTTCAAAGTATGGATGAGATTTATACGGGTTCAATCGATCCACGTACAAGAAACTTCATCGTTGTTGCAGCAGGAGCTCTTGGCGATGAGAGAGCACTCAAAATTTTTAAGAAATCGTTGGTTGATACCGATGATAATGTTCGATTTCATACAGTGGTATCACTTGCAAATATGCCAAAAGGTTTAGTTTTTGACTGGAAGCCAGTTGTTGAATTACTTGATTCAAAAGATCATGCCATGGTTCAAACTGCAATCTTTGCTTTGAGCACACATCAAGTTCCTGGAATAGAGAAAAAAGTCGAAGGACTTCTGAATGCTGACTTAAGTTTTGGAGTAAGGTACGCCGCAGCAACAGCTTTAATTGCTTACAAAAATGAAAAAAGTTTACCAATTATTGAGGAAATTCTTTCTTTAAATGAAACTTCTTTAGAAGGAAAAATGACTGTTGATGAGATACGTGGACTTAAGTTTAATGTCTTTGAAGCGATCCAGAGGGCTCCTTGGCCGATACTTGCTGCGTCAATAGAAAAAGTTGTGCAGGACGACAAGGATGTAAAAGTAGTTGGACGTGGAAAGGAAGTTTTAAAACTGTTGAAAAAGTGATAGTATCCACTCATAATTTTAGGGATTGTAATAATTTATAATAGAAATATTTTGAAGCATTGATTTTCAGATCAAAGTTTTCTAATTGTTTTTAAGCTACTAGAGGTTAAAAAATGTCAGAAGATTCGAAACTGCAACTTAACAGAAGAGAGTTCTTTAGTTTTATTACTGTTGGTTGGGTTGCTTTTACATCTGCTTGTGCAGGGTTGGTGAGTTTAGCTTTTCGCTTTACTTACCCTAACGTTAATTTTGAACCAGAGATGGATTTCATTGCAGGTTTTCCTAGTGACTACGAAAATGGTGTAGATGAAAGATGGAAGAATGGTTTCGGTGTTTGGATGGTTAAGCAAGAAGGTAAACTTGTTGCACTTTCAAATATCTGTACTCACCTTGGTTGTGTTCCAAACTGGCTTCCAGCTGAATTAAAGTTTAAATGTCCATGTCATGGTTCTGGTTACTATATGAGTGGTGTTAACTTTGAAGGCCCGGCTCCAAGACCACTTGAGAGATACAAAATTTCATTGAACCCAGAAGGTAAAATTAAAGTCGATAAGACTAAAGTTTATCGTTATGAAAAAGGTCAATGGGATAGTCCAGATTCTTACTTATCAGTTTAATTAAAAAATAGAGGTTGTTGAAATGGCTAAAAAAGGTGTAGCTGACTACATTAGAGAAACACAGGTCTGGAAATCTATTTTCAGACATGGTCCTCCGACCAATGCAAGAAATAGAGCCGCAGTTGTTGCTGGTAACGTCTTCTTGCATCTTCATCCAATCAAGTTAAAAAAATCAGGTGTGCAGCTTGGTTATACTTGGTGCATGGGTGGACTAACATTTTTTATCTTCTTAGCACTTACTGTTACAGGTCTACTGTTAATGTTCTATTACAGACCAACAGCTGAGTATGCTTACAATGATATTATAGCGCTAAAAGAACACGTACCTTTGGGAATCATGAGAGAGATTCACAGATGGGGTGCTCACGCCATGGTTATTACTGTTTGGCTTCACATGTTCCGAGTCTTTATGACTGGTTCTTATAAGCCACCTAGAGAATTTAACTGGGGTGTTGGTGTTATTCTTCTAGTACTAACTCTTCTTCTATCTTTTACAGGGTACTTATTACCTTGGGATCAGCTTGCTATTTGGGCGATTACGGTTGGATCGAATATGGCGAAAGCAACTCCATTCATGGGTCACGGTGGTCCAGGGGCTGCCCTTGCTCAAATTGGTGACTTCGTGATGGTTTCAGATAAGAACGACGTTCGATTCCAGTTACTTGCTGGGCGATTTGTTGGTGAGCCTGCTCTTCTACGTTTCTATATTCTTCACTGTGTTTTCATTCCACTTGTTGTTGGTGTTTTGATTGCAGTTCACTTTTGGAGAGTTAGAAAAGATGGTGGTATCTCAGCTCCACTATAGGCTTGAAAAGGATTTTGAAATAACCAATTTGGTTTTAGAAGGATAAGAGGGATGAAAGAACTTATTAACTACATGGCCGACCCAATTAGATCGTTTCCAATTGCGTCGATTCTGTTCTTCCTAATGATTAAATATTATAGAATCATTGGAACAAAGAAATTTGCTGTAAGCTCACTGGTTGCAATCATACCAGTGGTTTTTTGGTTTTGTTTAGATACTAACTTTAGAGCAATTATTTTATGGCCGGATAATATTCCAATTAACATTATTATTGTACTGATTGCCTGGCTTACTTGGTACACGCTTTATAGATGTGCACAAAATGATGAAAGAATAGAGCGTGGTGAAATGCCAATAGAGGCATTGCCTGAAAATAGAGAGAAAGTGTGGACTTGGCCAAACCTTGTTTATACTGAACTTATGGTAATTGTTGGCTGTACAATCTTCTTAGTTGTATGGGCGATTATTTTTAAGGCACCTCTTGAAGAACCAGCCAACCCAACTTGGGCACCAAACCCAGCTAAAGCTCCTTGGTACTTTCTTGGTCTACAAGAAATGCTTGTATACTTTGACCCTTGGATGGCCGGTGTTGTTCTTCCGGGGATTATTGTTGTGGGGATGATTGCTATTCCTTATTTAGATACTAATCCAAAAGGGAACGGGTATTACACTTTTGCAGAAAGACCAATGGCCGTTACATTCTTTCTTTATGGTTGGTTAGTTCTTTGGATCTATCTAATTATCGTTGGAACATTCTTAAGGGGGCCAAACTGGACCTTCTATGGACCGTTTGAATATTGGGATTTCCATAAAGTTGTTTCTGAATATAACGTAAACTTATCTGAATTCTTGTGGATCAAATGGTTAAATATGCCAATGCCTTCGAATTTAGTATTTAGAGAGATTTTAGGAATCATTTTATCGCTAGTTTATATCGGAGTCCTTCCTGTTGTAATTGCTGCAACCAAGTGGGGAAAGAAAATTATCGAAAATACTGGGTTAATGAGATATTACATCTTCATTTTCCTAGTTCTTATGATGACGTCGCTACCGATAAAAATGGTTTTAAGATGGCTGTTTAGTTTGAAATATATTGTCGCTCTTCCAGAGTGGGAACTTAACCTGTAAGAGAATAAAAAGGGATTAGCAATGTCGAAAAAACATGAGCCTGGTATGGCCTATGACATGAAAAAACTTCACAAGGTATTTGCCTTCTTCTCACTGGCATTTTTAATGGCAGTTGTGTGGGTTTTCCTTGATGATTATATTAGACCTTGGAAAGCAATCCAAGTTGAAGCAATGAAAATTGAGAAACAGAAAATTGCTGAAAAGATCGAAGCTGAAGAAAAAGTAATCAGTAAAGAAAAGTTAGCACTTTTGGAGACTCAATTAAAAGAAGCTCAAGCAAAAGTTGAGACACGAGCTGCTGATATCAAGGTTCTCCAAGAAGAGCTGAGAATCCTTAATAGAGATATTAAGGAAGAGACGATTATTAATGGACGTTTAAATTCTGACGTTGCAGCTCTAACTTTTAATTGGGAAAATGCACATTCTCATCATAAGCCAACTGAAGCAGATCTCTTTGCGAAGTTAAGAGACAATAAGAAATTGTTTGCAGAGTCTAAAGATAGAATGAAAGAGCTTCAAGGTAGAGATAAGAAGGCTCATAAGAAAATTGCAGATATTGAAAAAGAAGTTATTGAAGTAAATAAAGAAATTGCTTCTATTACAATGAAGAAAGATCTTCTAGAGAAATCATTTGATGCGAAGAAGATCACTCCTATTTTTGCAATTAGAAATGCTCCATTTGTAGATTTCCTTGATCCAACTATTAAGATTAAGCAAATTGTTTTAGAAAATATTACTGATGATCGTTACTTTCAACACGTACCAAAAGTTGACCGTTGTATTACATGTCACACTTTTATCGATAAAGAAGGTTATGAAGATCAACCAAATCCACATAAGACCCACCCAAATTTAGATTTAATGGTTGGGGCTAATGGTACTCACCCGATGAAACAATTTGGTTGTACGACTTGTCACGGTGGAGAAGGGCATCGAGTTACTGACTTCAATTCAGCTGCTCACATTCCAGCAAACAAAGAGCAAGAAGCTGAATGGGTTAAGAAGTATCACTGGCACGAACCACATAAAGTTCCAATCGTTCAATATGCAAAAGGTTCAATTGAAGCTGGTTGTGTGAAGTGTCACCAAGACGTTCAGTACCTTCCAGGTGCAACTGTTCTTAATGAAGGACGTAAAGAAATTGAAAAATTTGGTTGTTACGGATGTCACAAAATTGAAGGTTGGGAACATAAGAGAAAGCCAGGTCCAAGTTTAGAAAAAATTGCGACAAAAGTTGATAAGGAATTCTTTAAGTCATGGGTATGGGATCCAAAAGCATTTAATAAGCACGCTAAAATGCCACGCTTCTTTATGCAGGATAATAATTCTAGCCCAGAATTCATTAAGAAAAATATTGCTGAAGTTAATGCCATGGCTGACTTTGTTTTCGCTCAATCTGAAAGTTATAAGCCTTTCATGAGATACACTGGTGGTAATAAGGCAAATGGTAAGAAGATAATTGGACAAGTTGGTTGTCTATCATGCCATGGTGCTCAAGAGTTTGCACTAGAATCAAAGAAGATTGATGCCCATAAAGGTCCTTATCTTTCTGGACTCGCTTCAAAAATTAAAAGTGCTGATTGGTTAGTGTCTTGGCTTAAGAAACCATCTCATTATCAAGAAAATACAATCATGCCTTCGTTCAGATTATCTGATACCGAAGTGAATGATATTGCAGCTTACTTACTTTCTCAAAAGAACGAAAGTTTTGATAAGTTAAAATTTGAACCAATGGATAAGAGTGCAAGAGATGAAATTCTTGTAACGTACTTCTCAGCTTTTGATACTATCGAGGTTGCCAAGAAGAAACTTGCAAGCATGACTGATCACGAAAGAACAATGGAGCTTGGTAAGAGATCTGTTGGGAAATACGGTTGTTACTCTTGCCATGATCTTAAAGGGTTTGAAGGAAGAGCACCAATTGGTCCTGAACTAACAAAAATTGGATCTAAGCCTCTGACTCAATTTGGTTTTGGGCATGAATACGATGTACCACATACTAGAGATGGCTGGATTAAAGCCCATTTACTAAATCCTCGTAGATGGGATAGAGGTGTTGATAAACCTTTTGCTGATATTACAAGAATGCCTAACTTTAATATGACAGAAGAAGAGGCGCATAAAATTACTGTGGCCCTCGTTGGTCAAGTTTCTGAAAAAGTTCCATTAACAGGAGTGAAGAGACTTAATGCTAATGAAGCCATTGTTAAAGAAGGTATGAAAGTAGCAATTAAATTTAACTGTATTGGTTGTCACCAAATTGATGGAATGCATGGAGATATCTTAAAGATATACGAGGATGATATCAATGAAGGTCCACCAAGGCTTGTTAATGAAGGTCATCGTGTACAATCTGACTGGTTTCATTACTTCTTAGGGAATGTATACAAGATTAGACCATGGTTAAAAGTAAGAATGCCTTCATTTAATATGACTAATGAAGAAAGAAATAAGCTAGTTGCTCTTTTCCAAGCTAAAGCTGGACAAGGAACTTTTGAAGAGATGCATAATCAAGTAACTTGGGAACCAGGTGAAAAAGAAGGTGCGAAAAAACTCTTCAAACAATTAGATTGTGTTTCTTGTCACTCTGCTGAATATACTAAGGACGAGCCAGTTGCTCCAAACTTAAAATATGCGAAGAGAAGACTACGTTCTTCTTGGATTGAAGAATGGTTAGCTGCGCCAGATAAGATTTTACCAGGAACAACGATGCCTTCTTTTTGGATCGATGGAGAAGCTGCTGATCCAGATATTTTAGGTGGAGATGCGAAGAAACAGATTAAAGCTTTAACAAAATTACTACTGGAAGAGGGACATGATTTCTACTCACCAGAAGATAAAAAAGAAAATAAAAGGTAAGGAGTATGGAAATGGCTCATAAAGAATTGGTACATGATGGTCCAATAAAATATCCAAATGATCCAGAGTTTGGAACAGCTAGTCCAAGTAAAATTGGTATGTGGTTGTTCCTTGGAACAGATGCTATGTCATTTTCAGGACTTCTTTTGGCTTATGGAGTTCTAAGAGCGACGAAGCCATGGCCAGTTCCAGAACAAGCACTTGGAGGAGTTTTTCTTTCAGGTATCATGACATTTATTCTCATTTGTTCTTCGGTTTCAATGGTTCTTTGTATCGATGCTTGTAAGCAAAGAGATAAGAAAGGTATTAGAAACTGGTTGCTTGCAACAATCATTGGTGGGGCAATATTCCTTGGAATTCAAGCATATGAGTATTACCATTTGATGCATGCAATGGGGATGAGTTTTAGTCATTATGAGCATGGAAATAACTTGTTCTCTTCAACGTTCTTTGCCATTACTGGTTTTCACGGTCTTCACGTGTTAACAGGGGTTATTTACCTTATTTGGATGTACGTTCTTGCTCTTAGAGGAAGATTTGATAAAGGTGACTATGGGATGCTTGAAATCGTTGGGCTTTTCTGGCACTTTGTTGACCTTGTTTGGATTATCGTTTTTACAGTAATTTATCTTATATGATATAGCTCCTTCGGGAGCTTTTTTTTTGCTACAACTTGAGGTAAGTACGACTTATGAAAAAAATAATATTTTTGCTATCAATAATTTTCACTTCTTTAGTTTCTGCATGCCCAGGTTGTGCGGGGTCGATGAACAACCCTAAAGATTCAATGCTTGTTTGGATTCTTTGTGGGTTTATAGTCTTAATCTATATTCCATTTTATATTCTTTATAGAACTATTATTAAGAATAGGCATCTTAATGAAATACCTGTGGGAATAAATGAAGAAAAATAATAAGAACTATATTGATACCTTAATTTATTCTTTAAGTTTCGTTATTGTTCTCTTTCTCGTCTGGTACATCTATCTAAAGCCAGAGGCCTCAACTGTATATGAATGGGTTGTTTATCTCCCATACGTTAATGCATTTTTAAATTCTCTCGCGGCCCTATTTCTAATATTTGGCTACGTTGCAATCAAAAATGGAAATGTAAAATTTCACATCAAATTCATGTCTTTGGCCACATTAAGTTCTACTTTATTTTTGGTGAGCTATCTCAGCTATCATCACTTTCATGGTGACACTAAATTCATTGCCCATGGTCTTATACGGCCAATTTATTTCTTTATTCTAATATCTCATATCCTTCTATCTGTAGCACTAGTACCTATGGCACTGATGACAATATATAATGCTATTTCGATGAACTTCATCACTCATAAGAAATGGGCAAAATGGACATTTCCTGTTTGGTTGTATGTGTCGGTTACAGGAGTTGTCATTGTCTTCATCCTTAAAATATTCAATCACTAAAATTTATAGCGAGTAGGAATTTCAAAATGAACTCATCGATATCAAGACTTATTACATATATTAATTCTGGACTGGGTCGTTTTTGGTTATTTTTATTGCCGCTGATTTACTTTATCAGGGTACACAATAAACGTGTTGATTTTCCATGTTATCATATTGCTGGAGGACGCTACTTTAATGCCGAAAACTTATACATCCTAACTGATACATGGCCTTATAAGTATCCTCCTGTTGCTGCTTTCTTTTTTCAACCACTAGCTATTTTTAGCTTAAACTTTTCAAAAGTTCTTTTCTATATCCTGGCCTTTATTACAATGGCCGCAACATATAAGTTAATCTTAGAAGTCTTAGCTAATGGTAAGAAAATTGAAAAGAAATTTACTATAATACCATTTCTTCTCGTCTTGAGATTTCATTTCTATGATTTTGCTAATCTTCAAGTTAATAGTTTAATGCTATTTTTAATTATTTTTGGATTCATTCTTGTTAACGACAACAAGATATTTAAAGGTGCAATTTTATTTTCACTAGGAGGATTGTTTAAAATAATTCCATTCTTCTTATCTTTTTACTTTTTATTGAAGGGAGAGTTTAAAAAATTCTTTTCAATTGTTGGAGTATTTTTTGCCATACAATTAATACCATTACTCACATATGGTATTGATGGTTATATTAATTTACTTAAGAACTATTCATATCTTATGGGGCAGAGCCACTCTTTCTATAGTGGAGATCGTATTTTGCAATCGGCAACATCTCTTATCGCAAGGTATACTGAATATTTTAATATCTTTACTGATGAAAAATCGAGACATCTCTTTTTGTTTGCCATGATAGTTTTGGCAATGGTTCCTCTTGCATTTATGTTAGTGAAGAAAATAACTTCTAAGGAATCAGCTCTGATAGAGTTTTCGTATTGTTGTCTTTTTTATCCACTTGTTAACCCTGTTGGATGGAGACACGCACATGTCTTTATCGTTCCTGCTGTTATTATTCTTTTCTACTATATTTATAATCTTAAATTGTACAAGCAGCTAAAATACAAAACTTTGATTGCTCTTTATTTTGTATTCAATGTGATTAGCTCGAAGTTTCTCGCAGGTTCAAAGTTAAGTCATCTTGGTGATTATCTTTCATTAAATGTACTTGCTCTCTTTGTTCTATTTTATGGACTTTATCTTATTCATACGGACTCTTTAGATCGTAAATAATACAAGTTTTCAGTAGGTTAGGATTATGGCTTCCTGATTGTCTAGGATCTGTCTAGTGTATTTCTGCCTAAGTTTTGTCATAATTGCAGTATGAAAAAGCTAGCTATAATTGGCACTGGTATCTCTGGAATGTCCAGCGCACATATTTTAAAAGACTACTATGACATCACCATTTTTGAACAAAATGATTACGTTGGTGGACATACAAATACTGTAGAGGTTGATGGAATACCAATTGATACAGGTTTTATTGTTTTTAACTATCAAACATACCCAAATCTTATAAAGCTATTTCACGAACTAGAAGTTAAACACGTTGATACAAAGATGTCATTTGCTGTTCGAGACTGTCTAACTGGACTTGAATATTGTGGTAGTGGCCTTAATGGACTCTTTGGACAACGAAGAAATATTTTCAGTTTAAAGTTTTGGAAGATGCTTTTTGAGATTAATAAATTTAACTCTCAGTGCTTGGAAGTATTGGAAAACGAAATATTTTCAAATATGTCTATTGGGGAATATCTAAAAATTAACAAGTACAGTGACATGATGATTAAAAAATATTTGATCCCATGTGCTAGTGCGATTTGGTCAACCTCTCCAAATGAAATGAAGGGTTTTCCAATTCGTACCTTGGTCAGATTTTTTAAAAATCATGGATTGTTAGGCCTAAACTCTCATTTTCAGTGGAAAACTGTTCTTGGTGGTTCAAAGCAGTATCGTGCCAAACTAATTGCTTCGTTTGAAGATAGAATAAAGATTAATGAAAAAGTCATTAGCTGCTCGTCAATAAATGGGAAGCAAGTTCTTAAAACAATTAAAGAAGAATATGAATTTGATGAGGTTGTGTTTGCCTGTCACTCGAACCAAGCACTCGAGATCTTAAAAAATCCTACAGAAATTGAAGAAGGCTTACTAAAAAAGTTCCCTTATGAATATAATTTTGCACAATTGCATACAGATGAAAGTGTAATGCCAACCAATAAAAGAAACTGGTCTGCCTGGAATTATATTCTTACAGATAATGAAAATCAAAAAGCAGTTACAACATATTACATGAATGAATTACAGCCCCTCGGAACAAGTAAAAACTATTTCGTTACTTTAAACGCGAAAGAACTTGTTGACCCAACTAAAGTAATTAAAGAAATCCACTATGAGCACCCTTCGTTTAGCTTTGATGCAATTTTAAACCAAAGTCAATTGCATGACTTAAACTTACAGCGAAATGGCCGTTTCTTTTGTGGAGCATACTTTCGTTATGGTTTTCATGAAGATGGAATATGGTCTGCACTAAAAATGTGTGAGACTATTTTAAATAGAGAGGACTTGTTATGCAAATAACGCCTTTAAAGTCCAAAACTTTGCATGTTAGATCTGGAAATGGATACAATAAGTTCTCATATTCATTTTTAAGTTATCTCATTTCTTTTAACGATGAAAACATTAAGAAGCCATGGTGGTTAACAGTAAATGCGTTAGGATTATTCTCTGTGAATGAAAGAGATTATTTTAGAGTTGGTGACCTCAATACCTCTTTAAAAAAGAGACTAGAGGATTATCTCGATTTAGAAATAAAGTCATTTTCACTTCTTTGTGGCGGAAGGTTTCTCAATTATATATTTAATCCAGTCAGCTTTTACTTTATAGAGTCGATGAATGGAGAAAGAAAAGTTGTTGTCGAAATTTGGAATACTTTTGGTGAATTCAAACCGGTGGTAATTGATGAAGTCGAAGGATTTTATAATTTTAACTTTAAAAAGAATTTCTATATCTCTCCCTTTATGCCTATGGATAGCGAAATTTTAATTGATCTTAAACAACCTGAGACTTATTCGGGGTTAATCAAAATAATAAGCATAAAAAATAATCAAAAAATATATGCAGATTGGAAGTTCGAAAAACTCGGTAAAAGTTTGATACTACTCTTTCCTTATAGTTTTAAGGTTTCATTCGCAATTCATTATCAGGCATTAAGGATCTTCTTGAAAAGAGTTCGCTTTTATAAAAAATCTGAAGATCAGGACAAACAAACAGGGTTTTTTCTATGGAACAAGTAATAAGTAAAAATGAAAGTGTAATGGATAAAATATTTAAGAAGATTGTCTTCATGACACTTTCAAATATTAAGCGAGGAAGGCTTTCTCTAGTCTATAATAGTGAAGTTTTAACATATGGAGAAGGTGAAGAAGTAATACATGTTGAAATTCATTCTCCAATATTCTTTAGAAGACTTGTGTTATCTGGAGAAGTGGGGCTTGGTGAAGCCTTCATTAAGGGAGAATGGAGCTCAAGTAACCTAAAGGGATTTCTCTCTCTCTTAATCTTAAATCAGGAGTCTCTTGGTGACTCTTCTGCAATTAAAGATACCGGGAAAATTATAGGTATAAACATTCTTGGTTTTTTAAACAAGGTCGAGCACTACTTAAATCATAATTCCTTAGAAAATAGTAAAAAGAATATAAGTCATCATTACGATCTCTCAAACAATTTTTATAAGTTAATGCTTGATGAGACGATGACTTATTCAAGTGCTCTTTTCACTCAAGCTGAACAAACTTTAAGGGAGGCCCAATATTCTAAATACGAAAGTATTGCTTCCATGCTAAAGATTGAAGATGGAGAAAGTGTTCTCGAAATTGGATCCGGCTGGGGTGGTATGTCGAAATATTTAACATCAAACTACAAGGTTGATGTTGATACCTATACAATTTCTAAGAACCAATTCGATTACGTTCAGGAAATGATTAAAAATGAAAATTTGAAAAATATTAATATTCATTTCAAAGACTACCGTGAACCAAAAGGAACATTTGATAGAGTTGTAAGCATTGAAATGATTGAAGCTGTTGGCGATAAATATTTAGATACGTATTTCAGTGAAGTCGCAAAGTCTCTTAAGAAAAATGGACGATTTGCGATGCAGGCGATTCTCATGCCTAGTTCGCGTTATGAAAACTACAAGAAGTCTTCGGATTGGATTGAGAAATATATCTTTCCAGGTGGTCATCTTCCTTCAATTGAGAGACTTGTTGGTGCTGCATCGAAAGTTGGGCTTGAATTAATTGATTTTAAGGAATTTGGAACTTCATATGCTGAAACTTTAAAACAGTGGAATTTGCGATTTCAAAATAATTTGGATGAAGTTAAACGTCTTGGTTTTGATGAAGAGTTTGTTAGAATGTGGACTTACTATCTAGAAATTTGTGAAGCTGCTTTTGATACAAGAAATATCTATTTGGCCCAGCTATGTTTCTCTAGACCAAATAATTAATTTTTTACTGTGGGTCACCCTTATTTAATCGCGTTTTTGGAAGTAAGATACTGTGGGGTTTTACAGTAACTTTTTCTCCAACGATAACATCTCCCATAATAGATGCTTTTAGACCAATAGTAGCCCCTCGTTTAATTTTGACAGGAGCTAAGACAAGTATACCCGCTTGAGCATAGTGACCAAAGATAGTCGCTGACCCACCAATTGTTACATTATCTTCGAGTTCAATCAGGCATGGGTCAGAAATATTTGAAGTATTAATGACGCAATTCTTACCAACTTTCATACCCATTAACTTGTAGAATAAAACATTCAGAGGTGTTGGTGTAATAAAATCTAGGACAGTGTATCGCACTAGTTGAACTAGAGCATTATGGTAATACCATGGGATTGTTTGGACCGAATACCAGTTTCCTTTCCATGGCTTTATTTTAATCGGCATCATCCAATTTAATAAAGGTACCACCAATATAAGGCTGAACATATATGTCCCATAGGAGAAGGCAAAAGTCGTACACATGATAAGAGCTCTTGCTAAAATATTTAACTCCGAAACATATGAGTAGACTGTCGTTAGAATGATATAGGCTGGAGTAAGGGATACTCCTAGTGCGATAATGTAGGCAAGTAGGCCTGGAATTATTGCAAAAACAAAAGCTAGGCCTTTATAAGAACGAAGAATTTTTTCAAAAGCACCCATGAGTCCAGTATATTCAGAGCTTGTATCATTAACATCGATGTACTTTTTTTCAGGGGTTGTCTCAATGTGAGGCATATCTTCCATTTCTTTTTCTTTCTTCTTAACCATTATATTTCCTTATTTATTTTTTTAATTATTGAAACCAAGTAATCAATGTCTTTCTCATCTTGGTAAATACAAAAACCTAGTCTCAAAACACTATTTCGACTATCGCAAAAAATACTATTCTTTTGTAATAATTCTACTGCTTTTTTACACTTTGATGAATCTTTAAAATCAAATGCTAAAAAATGCCCACGGCAAAGAGAGTTTGGCTTGATCAAATATTGAAAGAACTTAGTATCTTCGATGCCAGTAAGAAGTCTATCTTCATTTTTAACAACATAGTCATGGATTTTATCAACAGTAATGCCTTCTTGCTTATAAAGTTCAAGGGTTGATATAAAGCGATATATTGAAGTGAAGTCTTGAGTCGCTCCGGCAAAACGTAGACCGTCGTTACTATATTGAATTGTTGAGTTATCAACGTTATCAAGGTTTGCAAGATCTGCAAACCAACCGGTATTTACAGGTCTCAAATCTGAGCCAGTCGGAGATATTAAGAAGCAACTTCCTTCGCCAGCACTTGCATACTTATATCCACCGGCTACAAAGTAAGTTCTATTTCCCATAAATCCTAAGTCTTGAGGGATGGCCATAAAGGAATGATAACCATCAATGAATTGATAATCTGACTTTATCGATGAACTAAATTCTTGAAGATTATCGATACCATAACCACTATTGAAAAAGACATTAGAATAGAAAGCTAGGTGATAGCTTTGACTTTTACTTTTGTTAATAAATCGTTCTTTGAAATTAGAAAGAGGTTGAGTAGGAACAATCTCAACTTCACAGACCTCTTCTTCAATTAAGCGTCTTATTTGTCTTTCGAAGCTGTAAAATTCACTGTCAGTTGTAATTATTTTTATTTTTTTATATTTTGAAATTAGACTTGTGATAAAGCGATAAACTAATTCATGTGTGTTTGGTGCATAAGTAATATTTCTATCAGACACATTTAAAATTTCACTGATCAGTTTATTAAGAGTTGGAATTTTTTTCTCAAAGAAATAACCCCACTTGTGATCAACGTACTTAGCAGTATCATCCCAGTAGTCAATTTGCGCCTGTCTCGAACAGTCCGGCCAATAATGATGACTGTGGCATGCAAAGTGATATTTACCTTTGTTGGCTTCAAGAAAATGAGAGAAATACTTTTTGTACACACTAACCTCTGTAATTGTAATTCATCTGATTTGAAACTGATTCTGGTATTTTTGGTAAAGATGATCTTGGTATCAAGAAGGTTGCTAAATTAAAAAGATCATTGAAGACTCGGTTGTTTTCTGCAGCCATTTTCAAGTATTGATGTCCTGACGAACCACCTGTTCCAATCTTCGTTCCTAGCATTCGATGAGCCATAATAGCGTGACGATATCTCCATGTTGTGAAATTCTCATCGATATCCATAAGGGAGCTAATTATTTGAAATGGCATATTTAAGATCGGCTGATCTCTGTATAGTAAGATGAATAAGGCATTGAGTGTCGCTTTCTGTGAAAGCCTTCTTTCTCCTTTTTCAATTAATTTTTTATATTTTTTTTCATTAAAGAGGGAATCAAATGTTTCGCGAGTAGATGATAAGTTTGCCAACTGGACTTGTAGAGATCTTTCATCAAGGAATGCTTGATTGTCCTTAATAGTTAATTCATCGCCACAGAGCATATCTTCAACTGTTCCTTGGTATTCTCCCCAGAAATCAAATTCTTCTGAAAATGAAAATGGCATTCTTTCTAACCAATCTTGAATTAATTCAAGGAGAGACTTTTCCTTTTCAAGGTCGAGCAGACGCGTTTGATCTTCCTGATTTAATCTTCCTAGAAAGTACTCTCTATCGACTTCTTTTCTCTGGTTGGTTCTAAGTCCCATTAGTATTTCAATTTCTCTAAACTGAACACTTTGAAAACCTGATGCAGGCACTAAAAGATCTCTAAACTCCAAGAAGTCCATTGGTGTCATTGTTTCCATGATCGATAACTGATCGAGAAGTACACTCTGTATTTTGATAATTCTTTCAAGACGTGAAGCAATTACTGATAATTCATTTTCAGGAATACTTTTCTGCTTAAAAACCTGGCAGCCACTCTTAAGCTCATGGAGAATTTGTTTAAACCACAGTTCATATACTTGATGGACAATGATAAAAAGCGTTTCGTCATGGGCCTCATTTCCAGCATCCTTCGATTTTGGGTGTTGAGTATCTAGTAATTTATTTAATTGTAGATAATCACCATAATAAACTGGCTCGTGGATTTTTTGCATTTTTATACTCCTAAATTTATATGCTTAATGATAGCTTACATGGACGTGATAGCTCAAATCTAAAAAGGTTGGATATAATGATAAATATTAGTTATGAGAAATATAAAAAGTTTTTGCCTGTTGTCATAGCAACTGTTTTTACTCTTATATTTGTCGGAAGTGTTGTAAGAACAACCGGATCAGGGATGGGGTGTCCCGATTGGCCAAAGTGCTTTGGAAAACTAATCCCACCAACGAGCATCGATCAGTTGCCTACAGACTACAAAACCCTTTATAAAGTTGCAGGAAGAGAAATCGCCGACTTTAGTGCATTTAAAACTTGGGTCGAGTACACAAATAGGCTCTTTGGAGTTTGGACCGGAATTGCTTCACTTATTTTAGTGTTTCTAGGTCTTAAAATTAGAAAAACTCACTCGTTGATAAATAAGCTTTCTATCACATCTCTTTTGCTTGTTATTTTCAATGGTTGGCTAGGCTCGAAAGTAGTTTCTACACACTTAATGCCTGGAATAATAACTATTCATATGATTTTGGCGATGTTGCTCTTATTTTGTCTTTTAAAAGTTAAGCACATTGTTGCTAATTTTGAGATTGCGAAGGTTGATAACATTCAAAAATATAAGAGGATAAGTATCCTCCTACTTGTAATGCTTTTTATTCAAATTGTTCTTGGTACTCAGGTCCGTGAGCAGATTGACCACATAACCAACCATAACCATGATCTTCCTCGTGCCAACTGGGTTGAGAATCTAGATATTATTTTTTATATCCATCGAAGTTTTTCAATCGCACTTGTTTTAGGTCTTTTTTATTTTCTAAGAAATATTGTGAAAGAGGTGAAAGGACACGCATTCCTTAAAGCACTGTCCTCAAAACTTGTTCTTGTGATGTTTGGTGAAATTGCGGCGGGAGCGATACTTGTTTATTTTAAGTTTCCTGCTCCGATGCAGTCTTTGCATCTTATTTTTTCAATTTTAATGATCGCATATCTCTTTGAAATTACTTTGATACTCTTTAAGTCTAAGAGTCGTGAAGTTGCCCTTTAATAGGCAAGAGTGTATAAGCTTTTGAATTGAAATTTGATTAATAAAGAAAGAAAAGTGATAAAAACCTTTGCTCTATTAAATATATTACTGACGTTTGCACTGATGATGCTGGGTTCATACACGCAATCTAGTGCCGCGGGTTTAGAATGCCTTAACTGGCCTATCTGCTATCAGGTTACAACTGCTTCATCAATGTCACTTTTTGGAATTGGTTATGCTCTACTTCATAGGGCAATAGCAGGTCTTGTTATCCTTCTTAATACTTATTTATTTTTTAAAGACAAGAGTAACAAAGCTTATCGAATTGGTTTATTTCTCTTAATTATTCAATCAATTCTTGGCGGATTAAACGTATTTTATAAGTTCCCGACAATCATGAGTGTCGGCCACCTCTACATCAGCATTGCCTATATCGTAATTTTTGCGAGATCACTCTTTCATTTTGATTCAACTCGTAAGCTAGATACTAGTACTGGCGCCGTTAAGGATTTAATCTCGTTATCGATTTTATTTGTGATTATACAATTCTTTCTTGGTGGATTGATAAATCACACATCATCAGCGCTTAATTGTAGTAATGGTACAATTGTAAGCTTTGCATGTTTTGAGGCCGGTGATTATTATTGGTGGCCTCTTAAAGTTTCTTCAAAGATTCACATGCTTCATCGATTCAACTCTGTATTGATCCTAGTTAGTGTTGTTTCTATATTTCTAGTATGTGCACTAAAGAAACTAAGAGAATTATATCTTCCTGCAATTTTTGGACTTTGGATGATTGGTAATCAGATGATTGGAGCAGGCAAGATGCTCTCTGATTTATCACTTGGCAATAGTTCACTTTCAGAGTCACTTCATTTGCTATTGGCGACATGCCTTCTCATTGTACTTTTTTACCAAAGAGGACTTGTCTGTTACCTCGAAAAAATGAGCTTTGGCAAAGAGAAGGAAACTTTTTTAAGTGATCTCTTTGAGTTGACGAAACCTCGTCTAGGACTGCTTGTTGTTGCTACCATCTTTTCAGGAGTGCTTCTTTCTGGAGAGGTTGTTGATTTCTTTTATCTTTCTTGGGCAATATTTTTATCAACTTTAATCGTCGCATCGGCCACAACTTTAAATTGTTATATGGAAGTTGAAGTCGATGCAAAAATGGAGAGAACAAAAAATAGGGCACTACCTTCGGGAAGATTAAGTAAGAACGCAGCACTTATTCAAGGAATCATTTTAATTGCACTAGCATTTCCTTTGACTGGTTTTACTGTTAATTGGTCAACAGCGCTTCTTGGACTAATTGCATTCGCACTTTATTTATTTGCCTATACTCCAATGAAGCAATTTAGTCCCTTTGCTCTTTATGTTGGTGCAATACCTGGGGCGATACCTCCTGTAATGGGAAGAACAATTGTTGTTGGATATATTGACCCATTAGCATGGATTTTATTTGCAGTTCTCTTTGTTTGGCAGTTACCGCATTTCATGGCGATCTCGATTTATCACAATGATGATTATTTATCTGGGGGAATAAAGGTCTATTCTCACTTCTGGAATGAAAAATTATTAAAAATTGCAATTTTTCTTTTAACAATAATTTTAGTTTTAATTTCACTTTTGCCAACGTATTTAGGGCTTATGCCATTTGCTTACTGCATAGCGGCGACAATCCTTGGTCTAGTGTTTATAGCCCTTTCGTCGATTGGCTTCTTCACAAAAACAAAAGAGAGTTATGTTGCTTGGGCTAGGCGTTATTTCTGGGGGTCTATTATTTACCTTCCTCTACTCATGGCGGCAATGATTTTCCTTAGCTAAAACGTGGAAAATATATTAAAAAGAAGTTAAAATTTTGTACGTAATTCGTTGTTAATATATATTGGATTTCAATAGAAGGAAGGTTCTATGGGATTTTTTAGCCCTATTTTATCTGCTGCAGTTATGAATACTGCTGGAAAACACATGAGTCTTTGGGAGCGTATGAAGCCGCCTGAAGATATTTCTGTTCATGGTCATCTTATTGATTGGCTATTTGGTTACACTACTTACATGAATATTTTCTTTTTCATTTTAGTGTGTGCTGGTCTATTTGGTTTTTCTTACTTTTATCAAGCAAAGAAACATCCAAAGCCTTACTACACTTATGGAAACAAAAAAATTCACGTAATCGTTGCAACGATTATTGGTCTTTCGGTTTTTATCGGTGTCGATATGAACATTACAAGAATGTCTAATAATGATTTTGTTGGTGTGTTTACTAATTGGCCAAAGCAGGAAGAAAACCCTGTGCAGATCCAAGCTTTAGCTCAACAGTGGGCCTGGCATTTCAGATATGCAGGTAAAGATGGTGTCTTTAATACTGAAGATGATATTGTTCAATTAAATGATTTAAGACTTCCAATTGATAGAAAAGTTATCATTCAAGTTTTATCAAAAGATGTAATTCACTCACTATACTTTCCAAATGCGAGAAGAAAAGTTGACGCAATTCCAGGAAGACTTACTAGACTTTGGTGGCAACCAACAAAGGCTGGTAACTGGGATATCGCTTGTGCTGAAATGTGTGGAACTTACCACTACCGTATGAAAGCGCACCTTACTACTTATTCGCAAGAGGACTACGCTGCATGGCTTGAAGAAGCACAAGAAATAGCTCTTCAGGAAAATGATCCAGAGAATCCAGAGTTATTCTGGGGCTGGAAATGGCAGTGGTAATTAAAGATTTAATTTAGGAGAAATAAAATGGCGTTTTTTGAACAGCATATTCACTCAGAGCCTACATCCTTTCTATCAAAGTATGTATTTTCTTTTGATCACAAAGTAATTGGAAAGCAATTTCTTTGGTACGGAATTTTCTTTTTAGGTATCGGCGGTATGATGGCCCTTATGATACGTTGGACTCTTGCTTTTCCTGGAGAAGCATTTCCAATTATCGGTCACTTCTTATTTCCAGAGACTGGTGGGATTGTTCCTCCTGATACTTACGCAATGCTTTTTACAATGCACGGTACGATTATGATTTTCTACGCGATCACACCAATTCTTATTGGTGCTTTCGGGAACTTCTTAATACCTCTACAGATTGGTGCACGCGATATGGTTTTCCCGCTTCTTAATATGCTTTCTTTTTGGATGGCATTTGTTTCAGCGGTTATTCTATTAGCATCACTATTTACTCCTCTTGGAGCAGCTGCTGGTGGTTGGACTTCGTACCCAACACTTTCGACACTAATAGGATCTCCTGGTGCTGGACAAACATTGTGGACTTTAGCTCTTTTCATTCTTGGTGCTTCATCGACAATGGGAGCTATTAATTATATCACTACGATTATCGTACTTAGAGCTCCGGGAATGGGATATTTCGATATGCCACTCTCAGTATGGGGTCTAGGACTTACAGCGATTTTAAATGCAATCTTTCTACCTGTTCTTGGAGCAGGGTTATTGCTTTTAATTTTTGATAGAGTATTTGGTACTACTTTCTTCTTGGCCGGAGCTGCTGCAACGACAGGAACTGGTGATCCAGTGTTATTCCAACACGTATTTTGGATCTTTGGTCACCCGGAAGTTTATATTTTAATTCTACCAGCATGGGGAATTGTTTCTGACTTACTTTCTTTCTTTGCTAGAAAGCCTGCATTTGGAGCAAAGGCAACTGCACTTGCGATGACATCAATTACAATTCTTTCAACGCTTGTATATGGTCACCATATGTATACGACTCAAATGAGTCCACTTTTAACACAATCATTCATGACTCTTACAATGACAATTTCAATTCCATCAGCAATCTTCTTTGCAAACTGGCTTGGAACACTTTGGAAAGGGTCGATCAAATTTCCAACTCCAATGGTTTTCTCTCTTGGTGTTGTATTCGTTTTTGGTCTTGGTGGTTTAACTGGTCTATACCTTGCGACGGTAACGACTGACCTTTACCTGCACGATACATATTTCGTTGTTGGTCACTTCCATTACACAATGGCGGCTTCAGTTTTACTTGGTGGTTATGCTGCTATCTATTTCTGGATGCCAAAAATGTTTGGAAAAATGCTAAACGAAACACTTGGACATATCCATTTCTGGCTAACATTCCTAGGGTTGAACGGAGTGTTCATGGGAATGATGGTTGTAGGTTATGCAGGTATGCACAGACGTATTTACAATCCATTTGTTTATGACTTCTTAAAGCATTTAATTCCAATTAATACATTTGTTACTTGGTCGGCAATTCTTATGGGATTTGCACAAATATTCTTTGTAATTAATTTCATTCACACAATTTTCTTCAAGAAAGAAAAAGCTACTGACAACCCATGGGATGTTGGAACACTTGAGTGGACAATACCATCTCCGGCTCCAGTATATAACTTCAAGGAAATTCCTGTTGTTAAATGTGGACCACACGAGTTTGGAAACCCTGCTTTAACTAATGGAAGAGATTTTCAATTCCAGACAGAAGAGATTGCGGGAGCATAATGAGCCAAGTAGCAGAATTAAAACATTTTGAAGGAAAGAAGGTCGTTTCATCTATTGGGATGATCGTTCTTCTTATTTCTTTTACAATGTTATTTGCAACACTGCTCTTAGGTTACATTGTTTTTAGAATGACTAGTGAAGTATGGCCGCCGATGGGAATTCAGAGAATATCTCTAGTTCTTCCAACGATAAGTACAATTGTCATTGCACTTAGCTCGTATACATACTTCATGTTTGAGAAAGCATATAAGTCTAAAGACTTGAAAATGGCAAAGTTGAACTTTGCTCTTACTTTCTTGGCCGGTCTTGGTTTTATGGCAACACAGTTTACTCTGTGGCAGTCAATGAAAAATCAAGGTCTATATGTGACAGGTGGTATTTTTCCATCGATGTTTTACGCTCTTACTTGGGTGCATGCTGCACACATTGTAATGGCAATTCTCGCTCTCGCTCTTATGATTCCTTCACTAGTTAAAGGCTATAGTGAATCAAAAGAATTGTGGACAGAGAATATTGGGAAGTTTTGGCACTTCCTTGGGATTGTTTGGTTTGTAATGTACATAATAATGTTCGTTTTTTAAGAGGATAACTATGAAGAAAACTTGGTTAACATTAACAACTTTATTTGTTCTTCTAAGTATGGTTTCTTGTCAAGAAAGTCATTTTAGAGAGGATAAAGTATTTGCTGGTGGGCTTTATGTAAAAAAAGAAGTCCTAAACAAAGGTAAGCAAATATATACAGAGTTTTGTATGCCTTGCCACGGTGTAGACGGTGACGGAAAAGGTGTAGCAGCAAAATCAATGAAAGTACCACCGAGAGATTTTACATCAGGTGTGTTTAAATTTGGTGAAGTTGTTGCTGGTGAACTACCACATGATAAGCACTTATATAAAATACTTGAAAAAGGACTACACGGAACAGCGATGCTCCCATGGGACCTAAAGCATGATCAAATGTTTGCAGTTGTACAATATATCAAAACATTTGCTCCCCAAGTTTGGGAAGGTAAAGATAAGAAGCTTGGTGAGCAAATTATCGTATCAAAAGATCCTTATGGTGAAGCCCATAGAGCTGCAGCAATTGAAGCTGGGAAAAAAGTTTATCATGGTGAAGCTTCTTGTTGGTCATGCCATAGAGCTTATGTATCAAAACAAGAGTTAGCAAAAATCACAGACTCAAAAGTTTCAGATATTACTGAAGATTCGTTTCAAATAAAACTTCAGGAAACTGAGTGGGGATTTAAGAACCTTCCTCCAGAGTTTACATGGAATAGTGTAAGATCTGCTACTACTGTTGAAGAGCTCTATGTAAGACTTGCTGCAGGAGTTGGTGGAACAGCAATGCCAAGCTGGAAAGGAACTATTACCGATGAACAAATTTGGGCAGTAGCTCACTATGTAAAATCACTAATGGATCTAAAAGATTCTCCAGAGAGAAAAGAATTTATGGAGAGTATTAAGTAAAATGACTTCATATGTAGGATATAAGAGAAATGGAAACTTTTTTGAGAAGCTTGTAACAAACAAGCTTTTCTGGTTTCTATTCATTTCTTTTACATTCTCATACCCTATATACCGCTCAATTTATCGTGAACTTCCACCACCATTACCGGTAATAAAGAAAGTTCCAGATTTTTCTCTAACAAATGATTTCAAAAAGCCTGTCACTAATAAAGATTTGCTTGGAAAAGTTTATATCGCCAACTTTATTTTTACGACATGTCCTTCATCTTGCTTGAGGCTAACTGCCGAAATGGAAAAAATCCAAAAAAGAGTTAGAGGTCTTGGACAAAACGTCGCGCTTATTTCATTTAGTGTTGATCCCCTAACGGATACACCGGATGTTTTATATAAATACGCTCGTAAGAAGAACGCTAACCCATTTGTATGGAGTTTCTTAACCGGTGATAAGGAAGAATTAAAAAAACTGATTATCGATGGATTTAATGTTCCTATGGGCGACAAAGAAGCAGTCGATGCCGTCGTTGATAGAGAAACGATTACAATGTTTGATATTGCTCATACTGAGAAATTCGTTTTAGTTGATCATCATGGGGACATCCGTGGTTATTACGACTCAACAAAAGACGATATTAATAAAATGATGATCGATATAGGTTTATTAATTAATAGAAAAAACTAATCTAATATTTAGGAGAAGACGATGTCTGAATCAACACATCACAGTCACAAAAAGTTATACATTGCAATTTTCTTTGCTCTTGCTTTCTTAACTGGTGTAGAGCTAGCAATTCCAGGACTTCCAAATGTAGCAAAAATAATAAAAGACTCTGCTCTTATAGCTCTTGCTCTTGGTAAAGCATTCTTAGTTGCTTATTTTTTCATGCACCTAAATGAAGAAAAAGGTTGGCTGAAATTTATCGCAGCAATTCCAATTTCTGCAGGGGTTTATGCAACTGTAGTAATTTTAGAATCAATGTTTAGATAATAAGGGAATAGGGGAACTGTTATGGAAGATAATAACAAGCATGAAAATACAGAACATACAACTGAGCACGGTGGACATAATGTTCATGTTCAAGAAAATCCAGGACTAACTACTTCAACTAACGTCGTTGCAAAAGAATTAAGCCCAGTTAAAGATGGCCAATTCAAAATGCAAACATGGTGGATCTTAGGTCTTCTTATTGTAGCGTTAATCATCTTAAAATCTTTTATCTATATTAAAGATGGAAAAAGACACGGAAAATAAAAAAATATCAAGGCCATCTTTTAGAGATGGCTTTTTTTTTATCTATTGCTCTTGATAAAACATCCACAGCTCCTCATATAAATTAGACATCCCGTTCACTTTTCTTCCCTTAAGCAGTTACTAGGAAATTTTCTCCTCTCTTCTATATAAAATTCATCTTGTCTATTAACGAGAAGATTAGACGCATAAATAAGACACTTTTCTGTCTAATTAATACAATTTTTCAAAAACATAAGTTTAAGCATTGATATATAATTAAACATGGGAAAGTCTTCGATTGCCAAAACTGATAGAAATGACGTTTTTAACGTGTTTTATAGCAAAATAGGTTAGATGTGTGTTCTTGTAAGTTTAAAATTTTTATAAAGCACTTATGTGTTTTTTTAAATTTAAAATAGTTTGATATGGACTTATGCTTGAAAGAACGAAATGAATTGTCCTGTTTTTTATTTGAATGATAAATTCACAAATCGCTCTTAAATAGGGGATTAATAGCACTATAGAGTATTCTGTGATTAACGTATGATTTGAATCGAAAGTATCTTATCACCTTTTTGAATCTTATCTAAAACGTCGATACCTTCAATAACTTGAGCGAAAATGGTATATTTGCCGTCTAAATGCGGTAAAGAAGATAAAGAGATATAAAACTGAGAGTCAGCACTATCAATATCATTATGGCTTCTTGCCATCGCCATCGTACCTTTAATGTGTTGTAACTCATTAATTTCTGCTTTTAAAATATTGCCGGAACCTCCTTTACCACTAGCTGTTGGGTCTCCGGTCTGTATTACAAATCCAGCAATCACGCGATGGAAAGTTAGGCCATCATAGAAGCCTTCATTAATGAGCTGTAAAAGGCGGGTTACAGTATTAGGAGCATATCGAGGATAGAATTTGAATGCAATATTCCCATGAACCGTCTTTAGAACTGCCTTTGTACGAGATAAACCGTCATTATCAGTCTCAAGATCAAAGGCATTTAATGAAATTTCAGAGGAAATTGTCTCATCCTGAGAAATAGTTTCTTTTGTTTTAGTACATGAAGTGAAAATAAGTACATAAAACAAACAGAATATATTGAAAATACGTGTAATTTCGAGAGGTTTTATTGATGCGCTCCGTGTTTTTCTACTATTATTAAAAAAAAATGAAAAAAATGCAAATAAAAGTAAAAATAGTATTGACAGATAATCTAAGAAAACATAAATTCCTTCTCACCTTAAGAAATTAAGAAATACGAAACAGATACAACATGGGCGTGTAGCTCAGTTGGGAGAGCACCTGCTTTGCACGCAGGGGGTCGCAGGTTCGATTCCTGTCATGTCCACCATCTATTTTTGTTTCGGCTCTTTAAAAATTGAATATTGTAAAGAATTTATTACCTTCGGGTAGTGAATAAGATGAGAAAGGAAACCAAAGAAGT
>CAZQJK010000057.1:0-14831 GCA_964593545.1 uncultured Bacteriovorax sp.
CTATAATTTGGTTTATTTAAAGGGTCTTGTCCCCATTTAACTGGAGCAGTTATTAGGCAACGATATTTCCATGCATAATTTCGCTAAGTTCTAAAATTAACACATTCAACTCTTCAGATTGTCCTTCAAGACTCTCTGATAATGCAAGTGAAGACTTTGCATCATTTGAATTTTTAATAGTCGCTTCATCTAAATTTTTAACTGCATCCTTTACTTCAAAAAGTCCTTTTGATTGTTCTTGACTCGCAGAAGATATCTCTGATGCACTTGAAGTCACATGACTTATCGAGGTAACAATTTCTTCAAGAATTTGTTGACACTCTTTTGAAGTCGCAGTTCCAATCCCAACAGTTCTTTTCGCTTTATCTATTAAAGTAAGCATTTCTTCTTCTGTTGATTTTGCGATCGACTCGACTTTCTTTGTGCTATTTTCAAGCATCACTCCAATCTCATTTGCGGCTGCTCCACTCATCTGTGCTAGTTTTCCAACCTCTTCAGCAACAACTGCAAACCCCTTTCCCGACTCCCCTGCTCTTGCTGCTTCAACAGAAGCGTTAAAGGAGAGAAGTTTTGTTTGAAAGACAATATCATTAATAACTTTTGTCTTCTCGTTGATTTCATTAATAAGAGTTACGATATCGGACATTTGCTTATTATTACGACCAATCTTATCTACAATTTCGTCATTACTTTGGTTGATAAGATCCATTGATTCAAGCATTTTTCCTACAATCATTTTTCCTTTCTCGGCACTAACAAGTGAACGACTAGCAGTCATTGAAGAGCTTTCAGAATTTGTCGAAGTCAAATCAATCATGGCACTAATCTCTTCCACGGCTACGGAAGTCTGTTGCAAAGAACTTAACTGATATACTGATGAATTCGCTAATTCACTAGCTGACTTAGCAATCGACTTCGCTCCATTATTAAATTTCATCGAGCTATTCTTTAGTGAGATTGAAATATTTGCAATGGCCTTAGACATTTTACTTGAAAAGAATATGCCTACAATAAGGCCAAGTCCGACACCCAAGAAAGAGATCAAAAGAATTGATACCTCTATCTCGTTTGTGATCCTTTTTGAATTATCATTTGAGACTTTCAATTTATTCGAATAGTAATTTAGAAGAGAGTTCATCTCTTCACGATAAGCAAGTGCAGCATCCGGACAATCGACGAGAAAAATAGTCGTCAATCGTTGTGTCGCGACATCATCATTCTTACTTGCAAGCGCAATGGCCTCAATACCAATTTTTTCAAATTTTTCCCATCGAGAGTTTAGTTCGGCGATACGCCTTGCCTCTTCTTCACTCATCTCTAGTTTCATCATTTTTTTTGAAAGTTCTTTATAACGTGATATTGCTTTAACAGTTTCAGCGACAGCTTCTTCTCTTTGATTTAAGCTTAAACCTTTAAGACCTAAAGTTCTGACCTCGATACGAATTCTTCTGTAAGTCAAGGCCATTGTATTAGCCAGTTCAATACGTGGAATAACATTTTCGGTCACTACGGCACTAGCTGTATTTATAAGGCGAAGTCCACGATAGGAAATAAGACTTATTAATATACTTACAAAAGAAAGAAATAAGCAAAGGGCTAAAATCTTAAACTTGAAACTAAACTTTTTCATATCAATATCCTTTTTATTATAGACCCTACTCTACTCGTGAGAGGCAAGACCTATCTTTAATATTTCTTCACATTAGACACTCAACCTATTGTATTTAAAACAAGCTAAGTTTCTGCAAATACAACAAAATGATATTTTTCTGTACAGGTAATGTCTAATTTAGCAAAATAAAATCTGGCTAGAACGAAGGGAAGAAAATCCATAAAATCGATGTCTATAAAAAATACGTTTTGTTATAATGATGTCAAATAATTAAAAACTGAGAATCAATGAGCGATACAATTTTAAACCCAAAAAATAGATTTACATGGGCACTGCTTGCTTTTCAAGGGGGCTATATAAATGTCGGAGGACTTTTAACAGTTCATATTTTTGTTTCTCATATTACAGGATTCTCAGCACACTTTAGTACACATGCCGTTAGCGGTGATTTTAGAAGAGCTATTTATTTCTTACTTGTTCCAATCTTTTTTTTACTTGGTTCATTCTTTAGCTCGATATTTACAGAAGTGAGAAAGAGAAGCAATAAGTCTCCAGTTTATGTTCAAATCTTAAGCGTGTTAAGCCTATTATTTCTATCCGTAGCCGTATTTGGAAAGGTTGGCTTCTTTGGAAATTTTGGCGAGCCTTTTAAGAGCTTTCGCGACTTTATCCTTTTATCAGTTTTGTCATTTTCATGTGGATCTCAAAATGCAATATTCACACATTATTCTAAATCAATAATAAGAACAACTCACTTGACAGGTATTACGACAGATCTAGGAATTGGTCTTGCTAAATATTTTATTTCAAATGATAAAGAGGAAGGATATTTTAATCGAATTCGAATTGATTTAATTTTATCATTCATAACTGGAAGTCTTGTTGCCGCATACATATTTCCCAAATTCCAATTCATGGGTTTTTTACTACCATCAATTATTAGTTTACTCGTTGGGATCCGGCTCTTCCTTACACGAAGAGAAAAGTTTAGATCAAATGAAAATAAATAATAGAAGCTGGTACAATTCAATACTTATTTTACTATTCATATTCGTCCTGATGATCATTGCTCCTTCAGCCCCTCTTGATCCATGGAATCTCATCAGTCCTAAAAAAATTATCTCAATGATCCTTGCTCTCAGTGTACTTCAGGCCTTTGGCTCGGCCGTTGCAAGCTTAATGGGAGCTCGCACAGGAGCAACAGTCACAGGTTTCCTTGGGGGCATAATATCAAGTACAGCAACGACCGCTTCACTAGCGAGAAGAAGTAAGCTTCGAAGTCAGAAGAATTGCTCTTCGGAGTTAATAGTATTTCTCTCGGCTACTCTAGCGATGCTTTTTGAAGCACTCATACTAGTCATAATAGGGACAACAAATCTCCACCTAACAAATCTCACCATCTTTATCGGTCCCATTATAGCAACTCTTTTCATGCTATTTTTTCAGTATCAAAAACGTGAAGAATCTAATGAACCTTCTCAAAATACAGATTTTAAAATTCTTCCAATATTACAACTAACATTCTTTATTGTTGTAATACTCTCCATCTCAAAGACTAGTCAGATTCTCCTTGGTGAAAATGGTCTCTTTATTGTCACATCTTTAGTCTCTTTATTTGAAATACACGGTTCGATCATTGCAAATGTCCAAATGCATGAAATGAATAATATCACCCCAAATTTATTAAGTAGTCTTCTTGCTATCTCGATTTTCTCATCATATCTTTCAAAGTTTCTCTTAATTTTGACCTTAGGAAGTCGTCCCTTAAAATCTAAGGCTACAAAATGTATTATGATTTTATTCTTTACACTTGCACTTTCCTGGCTTATTTCCGTGGTCATGTAAAAAGTACACGACTCCTCTATCACTCCTAATAAGTGTTATAAAGAGTTATGAAAAGAATTTTAATTATTCTATTTTGTCTTAGTGCTAATATGATATCTGCCAAGGTTAACGAAATTGATTTTCACCATCTATCAAGCAGTTTAATTCGGATATATTCAAAACAGATCCAAGAGCTATCAGGAAACTTAAAAATAACATTAAAAGATGCTCATAATGAGAATCCTAATTCCTACGCGAGTAAACGAGAAAACGGAGTATGGGAAGTCACCATCATCTCATCACTTCTTCAATTAGAACAAATCGGCCCGGCCTCGTTAGGAATGATTCTATGTCATGAAATTGGTCATTTTCTCGGAGGTCAACCTTATGTTATAGGACGACAATTAACAGCAGCAGTAAGGGCGCGTGCCCCAAAGAAGATGTCAGCAGAAGGCCAGGCTGACTATTTTGCAAGTCAGTTTTGCTTCAAGGAGCTTGTTCACACACTTCCAGGTCTATTATATGAAACACATTTTTATCCTATTGACACTGTCACTGAAAATAATTGCCAAGATGACACTTGTATCAAGTCTATTCATACTTCGTATGAGACAACATTGGTCTACCAAGAACTTATGAGGCATTTTGATGTCCATGAATCATTTTTTGGTAATTTAGATAGTCCGCCTACTGATCGAACCTTAAATTATGTTGGGGAGTATCCGACACTTGAGTGCCGCTTTGAGACATTTGTTAGCGGTTTAACATGTGACGAGACTAAGTGTCCGTCTCGTCCTTCATGTTGGTTTCTTAATTCTCTGAATTAGGAAAGTATGCGACTTGCTGACCAATCTTATGATTCTCAGGAAAATCAGTTTTTAAAGAGTCTAATGAATAGACTGACTCCGATAAATTTAGTGTTACTCTTAGTTTTTCCATTGTCTCAGGAACAAAAGGAGATAACATAATCACAAGGTTCTTCAAAATATAGAAACTTGAATAAAGAGCATCAACTCTCTCTTCTTCAGGAAAACGATCATCATGTGGCTTATACTGATTGAAGAGACCATTAACAATACGAGCATAATTTTCAACTGCTCCAAGGGCCTTTGGGTACTCGGCTCGATCCATAAAGCGAGTGTATGACTGAACAACTTTTAAAGTTTCTGCTTCAGTCTTTCCAATTAACTTTCCTTTCTTAACAACTGAGTCAAACTTTGAATGACAAGCGGAAATTGGTTTTTCAAAAGCAGCATTAAGAGGGCCAGCGAGAAATTGATTCTTATTTTTAAATACTTCAAAATCAAAATTCGACGCCTTTTCAGATAAACTTAAAGTTGATAAGAAGTATCTTAATTGATCAGGAGTATAGCCCATTTCATCGACGAGTTGATCACCAGTGTAGAAGTTTCCTTTAGATTTACTCATCTTTTCACCATTTATTTGTAAGTGAAAATTACTAAAGATATCTGTCTGCTGAAGTTCACCAGCGATAGGTTGCCTTAGAGGATCGGCTTGTGAGCCAAACCACATACTTCCTTGCATTAGAACATAGAAGAAAACATTATCTGTTCCAAGAAATTGGAAGACTTTAGCTTCTGGATCACACCAGAACTCCTTGTACTTATCTTGCGAGAGACCTTTTTTCTTAAGCGCGACTTTTGAAAAAGAAATTGGTGCAATAAGCGACTCTGGCCATACATAGAGAGTCTTTCCCTCCATCCCTGGTTCAATATCAGTAGGTACTGGAATTCCCCATGAAACATCTCTTGTAATCGAGCGCTTTGACCAGGCGTTATTAAGCGTACACTCAATACCATTCTCAGATAAAATTTTCATGGCAACTTCGAGATCTTTTAAAGAGTTAAGTTGAACAAGAACTTGCTTTCCTGGAGCATAACGACTCTTATGAGTCGGAAGACTTTCTTTAATTTCTTTATAAAGTGCTTCTGATTTATTTGAAAATACAACCGATGGATAAACAGTTCCAAAAACTTCTTGAAGAATAGATTTTCTCCAGGTTTTTTCTTTTGTCGAGAGCCACTCAATCAATTGATCGGTAACTTTCCACATATTTAAATACCAATGATCTGTATCTTTAAGTATAGGAGTAGCGTTACTCACTGTACTTTTTGGATTAATCAATTCACTTGGATCATACTGAAGACCACACACATCACAATCATCACTATAAGCACTTGTGTTTGAACAATTCTCATTTGGACATTGTCCCTGAACATAACGATCAGGGAGAAACATGCTAAGTTCAGGGTCAAACCACTGCTTACTTGTCTTTCTCTCAAGCATATTATTAGCATGCATTTTACGTAGAAAGTCCTGGCAGATATTCTTATGTTCTTCAAAATTTTCAGATCGTGAAGTTCCAGTATAAGTATCGAGACCGATTGAATACTTGCTCATTGTTTGTGATTGTTTTGAATGAACTTCTTCAATAAATTCTTGAGTCGTCTTTCCAAGTTTCTTCGCGGCAACTTCACTCGTTGAACCATGATCATCAGTTCCACAAACAAAGAGAACATTCTCTCCACCAATCAAAAGCTTCATCCACCGTGCATAGATATCAGCAGGAACATGGGCTCCGGCCAAATGTCCAAGATGAACAGGACCATTAGCATAAGGCATCCCTGCTGTTACAACAGCTTTCTTAGGACGTGTGATACGCTCAAGGATTGATGGTATGTCCTGTTTAGGACGCATATTTTTTTCGTTTTTGTTTTCGCTCATGGACATTATTTTAACACTCTGAGCTAGCTGACGTCTATAAAATTAATCTTTCGCATAAGGTTAACAATCTGGTATTTTATCTCCTTTTATGCTAAAAATTCCTATGACCACAGCTCAACTTGCACAGCTAATTCTTAAAACAATCAGGACAGAAAAGACTCAAGACCAGGTCAATGAATATTTCGGGTTTAACTTCAATCAATGTTATCGCTGGGAGTCAGGAAAGACTAAAGTTTCTTGGAACGATTTTGTAAAATTACTCACTTTTCTAAATGTAGATCTAAGTCCGCTTAAAGAAAAGTGCCTACGTGTAAACGAAAGCATTCATGATGGCACAGAACTTTTTAATTTTCTTACAAAAGATTTTACAAGTGACTTTGTTCAAAAAAAAATATCTCTTTCAAATGCTCAGTATATGAATCTAAGATCTGGAAGAACAAGTGTACTACTCGAACACATTCTCGATATTGTAAAAAATCTTATCTTTCTTCAAGCTAGCTTTATAGCTTATTTATACCACGATAGAGAAGCTCCCAAGGAGATTGAAAATCTATTAACCGAAGACCTTGATATACAAAACTTTACAACTTCTTACCCTCAAGCTCTTTTGCTTCCGGCGCTATTCAGTATCAAGTCCTATACAGACCTTGAAGAACATAGCGATGAAGTTATACTAGAGACTCTAAAAATAAAGAAAGAAGAAGTTGATTTTTTACTTGATAAGGCCGTTCGTTTTTTATTTTTAGAAATTGAAAATGGTAAATACATTCCCACAAGAAGTGTTCAGCGCCTTCCATTTACAAAGGCTCAAGACTCGATACATCACTTTGTTTTTGATTATCTCAATACTCAAAAAAACCAGGACCTAAAGTTTTTCAATCCGAAAGATAATATTGTTAAGATGACAATAGCCAACTTAACCACTTCTCAAAAAACAGCTATTGAAGAACTTTCTCTATCTCACTGGAATAAAGTGAAAGAAATATTATACTCTCAAGATAAAAAAGATATCGACAATGGAGATGCAAACCATGTCTTTATTTCTACTTTAACTCTCCATCAAATTACAAATTAGTCTACGATAAAGCAATTGACCACCGTATTTGATTTATTGATTTCGAGAAAAATCCTGTAAACTCTTGTAAATTCAGCTCTCCAAAGAAAGTCTAAAGATATCTCAAGGCGACTTTCAAAAATTCTTTTAAAAGCACTCGGCTCTGGCCTTGTAATTCTGATTTTTGCTCGATGATCAAAGACCATTTTATTATCTCTAGCATCACGAATCTCTGTAATGGTGCTTCCTTGAGAATTAAGACCAATTCGTTTGAAGGTATTCCTACAACTTATTGAGTCAGAGAAATATTGCTTAATAGACTTTAATCGATAGTTGACACCTATTTCCTGAAGTTTCGAGTAAACAGTCCCGTTTGGCGTTCTAAAAGTGACCACTAAAGTGAAACAAATCGATATGATGAAAATACATAAGAACAAAATAGAAAGTGGTTTATTGCTGTTAGCATGAGAAAGCATTCACAAACCTCAAAATTAATAGTTTAAATACAACTATTCTCGCTTGAGTTAGGGAAATATCAATATCCTAATACGACAACAGACAAAGTATTATTAGGATAGCAACTAAACCGACCTAGAGGCCGGTTTAGTACTTTATTATTTCTATTTTAACGGTGGAGCATAAGAAGTTAATACAATTCCATCGACGGCCTTTAAGTACTCTTCAATATTTGGAGTTCTCCCAAGAATCGTTGATAGAACAACAACTGGAGTAGAAGCAAGTAATGACTCACCTTTTTTCTCATCCGTATCTTCAACTACTCTGCCTTGGAAAAGACGAGTTGAAGTTGCCATTACAGTATCACCCTTCTCAGCTTTTTCTTGATTCCCCATACATAAGTTACAACCAGGTCTTTCAAGATACATCATATTGTCATATTTCTTTCTTGCGTCAGCTTTCGGGTTTGTATCGTCAAATTCGAAGCCTGCATACTTCTGTAGAATTTCCCAATCGCCTTCTTTTTTTAACTCATCAATAATATTGTAAGTTGGAGGAGCAACAACGAGAGGTGCTTTAAACACGACTTTTCCTTGATCTTTTTCGATGTTTTTAAGCATCTGAGAAAGAATTTTCATATCACCTTTGTGAACCATACATGAACCAATGAATCCCAGATCAACTTTCTTCTCACCATTGTAAAAAGAAATTGGTCTAATCGTATCGTGAGTATATCTCTTAGAGACATCATCATTATTAACATCAGGATCAGCAATCATTGGTTCAACAATTTGGTCAAGATCAACCGTAAATTCTGCAAAATACTTCGCATTTTCGTCTGGTCTTAATGGAGGTCTTGATCCTGTATTGATTTCATTGATTCTACTATTTGCCTTATCAACTAATCCTTGAAGAACTTTGCCTTCATTATCCATTCCCTTATCAATCATGATTTGAATTCTATCTCTGGCAATCTCAAGTGACTTAATTAAAGTTTCTTCATTTGAAATACAAATAGAAGCCTTCGCTTTCATTTCAGCAGTCCAGTCAGTAAAAACAAAGGCCTGATCTGATAGAAGTGTTCCAATGTGAACTTCAATAATACGACCTTGGAAAACATTATCTCCAAACTTCTTAAGCATTTGCGCTTGTGTTGCATGAACAACATCTCTAAAGTCCATGTGATTTTTTAGAACACCTTTAAATGTTACTTTTACAGACTCAGGAATTGGCATTTCTGCTTCCCCCGTAGCAAGAGCAAGTGCAACAGTTCCAGAGTCAGCTCCGAAAGCAACACCTTTAGACATTCTTGTATGTGAGTCTCCACCAATAATAATGGCCCAATCATCAATTGTAATATCATTAAGAACTTTATGGATAACATCTGTCATCGCAGGATATTTCTTTTCAGGAGAACGTCCTGTAATAAGTCCAAATTTATGCATAAATGACATCAGCTTTGGAATATTGGCCTGAGCTTTTGAATCCCATACCGAAGCGGTATGACAACCCGACTGGTAAGCTCCATCAATATTAGTAGCGATAACAGTCGCAGCCATCGACTCTAATTCCTGGCAAGTCATAAGACCTGTGGTATCTTGAGAGCCAACGATATTAACTCTAACTCTCACATCACTTCCAGCGTGAAGAGTCTTTCCTTCTTTCACACCAACAGCATTTCGATTAAAAATTTTCTCAACAGCTGTAAGCCCTTGTCCATCATGAGAAATTTCTTTTGAAGGAGCAAACGCTGACTTAAGTTCTTGTCCTAATGCCTTCGCAGCAAAAGTTTGAAGCTTCTTTCCAAAAACAACTGCGTATGAACCACCGGCCTTGATAGACTCTAGCTTTTGTGGAGTAAGTGCCTTTGAAATATCAATAAGCTCTTTATCTCCAGAATATAATTTTTTAGTTTTTGTATTGATTGTAAGAACTGTTCCAGTTTCAACTGAATAAACTTGCTCAAGCAAGGGCTCACCAGCATCATTAAGAACAGGCTTTCCATCAGCCCCCGTTTTCTTCTTCCAGTTTTTTAAATCAATTCCAATCCCACCAGTTACATCCACTGTAGTTAGGAAGATTGGAGAGATTCCATTTGTACCACCAACGATTGGGGCAATATTAATAAATGGAACGTATGGACTCGCTTGCTTTCCTGTCCAAAGAGCAACATTGTTAACTCCAGACATTCTTGAAGAGCCAACACCCATTGTTCCCTTCTCGGCAACAAGCATGACTCGCTTATCTGGATGCTGTTTTTGAAGAGCAACGATTTCTTTTTGCGCCTCTTCAGTGATCAAACACTTCCCATGAAGCTCTCTATCAGAACGAGAATGGGCCTGATTTCCTGGAGATAGTAAATCTGTAGAGATGTCCCCTTCGCCTGCTACATAAGTTACAATTTTAATTTCTTCATCAACGTCAGGAAGATTTGTAAAAAATTCTGCCTTCGCATAACTTTCAATAATTTCTTTAGCAACTGCATTTCCTGCATCAAATGCTTTTTTCAAGCGAGCAGTATCGGCATCATATAAAAAGACCTGTGTTTTTAAAATGTCTCCAGCAGCTTTAGCAATAGAAGCATTATCACCTAGTGCAAGATCTAAAAGGGCTACAACAGATGGCCCGCCCTTCATATGAGAAAGTAATTCAAAAGCAAATTCAGTCGAAATTTCAGCGACTGCTGATTGACCGAGAATAATCTCTTTAAGAAAATTTGCTTTCTCCTCAGCGGCACTCGTTGTACCTGGAATAATATTGTAGATAAAAAAGTTTAAGGACTCTTTTCTATGCTCGTGTGAAGTATCTTTTATTTGTGCAATAATCTCTTTAGTTAACGCAGCCCCATCGATTGGCTTTGGCTTTAGATCTTGATTTTTTCTTTCTTCAATCTCTTTTAAATAATCCGTGTATAAACTCATAAAACACCCAAACCTGTGACGTCTAAAATATGACGCAGTTATTAATAATATCATCTAGTTGTGAATATTTTAGCAAAACATACTCATCTCATAAATGATTATTTCTCAAACTGTGGCATTAAAAAAGAAATTAATCGCAGAGCGCTCTGCGCAAACGTATCAAGAAACGAATTTAGAAGTAACTTATTTAGTTTTCCGACCATTAAAATGGTGAACACCATAAAAAATTATCCAAGAAAAAGTAGCGACATTGTGAATTGTGACAGCAGTTTCTCTAATCTCAGCACTCATTAAAATTTGAATTGAAATACCGGAAAAGGCCATGAGAACAAAGGAAAAGATCAAAAGATAGCCAGAGGGTCTTAACTCCTTAGTCTTGTGCTTAAGCTTTAAATAGATGTGAAAATGAAATATTGAACCAACAAAGAAGATTAGAAATGGCGTCGTCAATAAATGAAGTCCTGTCAGTGGCTTTACAAGATAGTGATCCTCTATTCCCCATTCTCCCTCAATAGAGCAAAAGTTTTTCACCGTAAACAAAACTATACCAATAAGAATAGTAATATAGGTCGAAAAATGTACAGGAAGGGAGTATCGTCTATTCATCATTTCTTGATTATGCCATTAAGATATAATGAAAGCCAAGCTAGATACTTTATTGAGTTTGAAGTTAATGTTGCGCCACTAACTCCATCCACAGTTTTTAGCTTTGAGAGGTCCTCTAGAGAATAAAATTTTTCTAACCAGTATGGCTGAACTTTATACTCTGTGGGCTCTAAAAACTTCAACACTTCAATAAAGATTATACGATTATCTAAAACTTCAAAAAGAACAAATTGTTTCAATGTTCTTACTTCATCACTTAAAACGAATAATCGGGTCTTTTTATCTAAGCATTTTTTTTCGTAGTAAGCGTAAAAAGCTGAAGTTTTTTTTTCTTTGTGAACCGAATTCATCTTTGAGACTTGTTCGGTAGCAAGAAATAGAACACTCTCAGTTACTATACAGCCTGGAAATTTCTTAGCCAGATTATCATGAACAGTACTAGCATAGATGCTAGAAGATAGATAAAAAGAGAGGAGAATAAATCCTCCTCTAATATATTTAATAGCTAATATTTTTTTTAAAATTAGTATTCCCATCCAATCCCAAAATTCACTTTATCAACCCCAGTCTTTGCTTCATTTTCGACTTTTTGATAGTCAAGCTTGAAAGCAATTTTGTCGACTGGCTTATACATTAATCCATACGTCAAATTTGTAACATCTTTAGATTTATCAGCTGTTCCCACAGTTGAATTTACTTTTTCTTGAGTGTTAAAACTTTCATATCTTACATATGGAGCCAGGTAAAAATCTTTTCCATGAAATAGATCATAACCAAGTTCAACATAGTAACCATTCATCTCATCTGCAACTTTTTTCGATGTTGCTTCGAAGAATTTCTTTCCATCAAGATCAGTCATTGCATATATTGCACGTGCCTTCAATCCCTTAAAGCTATACTGTGCATGCACTTCATAAATATTGTGTTTAAGGCCAGAAGCTGTTGTTCCATTCGTTTTAGAGATATATGCTGTCGCTCCAAGATCAAGACCAAAATTAAAGTTGTAATCAACTCGTGCTAGGTAGCCCCAATTTCCAGCATCTGCTTGAGCACCTTTTTGTCTACCACTTCTAACACCTGAAGTACTAAACTCATCACCTTTTAAAGAGTTTAAAATAAAGAAATTATATGACAATTGATTAACCTTTCCATGAAGACCAAGACCATTTTCTCTCCACGTTGTTGGAATAATTTTATTTTCCAACTCAGGTCTATTAACACCGAAGAACCTCGTTGGCTCGTGCTCAGTGTTTACAAAGCCAATAGGAGCTAGAAGTAAACCTGCTTTTAAGTTAAAACCATCAGAGTGTGCATATCTAATTTCTGCAAATTCAGTATAAATTTCATTTGCATGTTCGATTTCAATTTCTGTCTTGAAAGACCACTTATCAGAAAACTTATACCCAACATAAAGTACATTTCTCAGAGTATCCCAAGAGTTGCTTGGCTTAAGTCCTGACGGTTGGTTTGATTCGTTTTCAGATGAGGCATCAGTATAGACAATTTCTCCATACCCACCCAAAGTTACACGTGAATCAGTTCTTGTCTCCTTAAGTGATTGAACTTCAACCGCTAAAGAATTAAGTTTCTTTTCTAACTCACTTGTTGTTGCTGCGTTTACAGATAGGGAAATTAGACCCATTGCCATGATTATGTTTTTCATAGAACTCCTTTTGTTAGCTTAATCAAACAATAATATCTAACCTCAACTTTTAAATGTCAAGGCAAACACGTTTTAATTTTCAACTATCGAGAATTGATGTTAATTTTAAATATGTCTATTATAAGAAAAGTATTTAAGAAAGTTATGATAAATGGAAACTGCTACCTTTATCCCTGGCCCGTAGTTAAAGGTCAAAAATATCTTATTGCAGTCGATGTCGATCAAGCTGACTCAATCATCAAAGATATTCTCGAGGGAAGTATTACTTCCCCCGATGAAAAACCAGCGTATTTAAGTTTTAAAGAATTTCACAAAGACGGTACCACCTCAATCTTTGAAATAAGTAACTCTAATAAATGTTAACATGCTACGTACACAGCAAATAAATATTGCGCACTAAAAAAAAGGGCCCATCGAAGGCCCTAAAAATATTATCAATCATGATGAGTTTCGTGTTATTTACACTGCTCCTCGACTTCCGTTAGTTCATTATTCGCTTTGTCTAGTTCAGCTTTAGTTAGCATACCAAATTCAAACATTTTAATTTTTACCTCTAACTGATCTCTTTTAAGACCAATTTTACTATTACACAATGTTTTTGGTGGCGTACTTTCTCTTAATTGACAATCAATGACCTCTGAAAGCTCTAACGCTCCAGTTAGCCCATACTTATATTTCGCGAGAACAGCGTCAACACTCTCGCAGTTGGCGTAAATAGATATTGAGCTAAAGGCTAAAAATATGAGTACCAATTTTTTCATCATTTCTCCATAAGTTCGAGATATTGTCAGATCTCTTTTAACGATTTTAAAATTAATATACAAAAGTAGAGAATATAAAACTACTCTCTACCTTAATTACATGTAAGATTTACATGTAGTTCTTATCAGCAGAACCAAGCTTCTCAGTTTTTTTAAATTAGATTTTCTTCTTTGACATTTCTATCCAGAAACTCTCGAACGAGGACATCCATAAATATTGACTAAATAGACGACTCTCCGTGATACATATTGGAAGCGACCTCTTCTAGTTTAGATGGAGATTCTTTCCAAATTTCATACATGCTAAGACCAATTTTATCAGGGATGATATCAAGTTTTTCAGCTTCAATTTCTTTAAGGATACTTTTAGCAACATCATCAGGACTAGTCATATCCATATTACTTCCCCTATTCATATCCGTGTCGATTGCACCGGGATTTATAGCATGAACAGTAATATTTTTCTTAGATAATTCTATTCGAGCAGCTTGAGTTGCCGAATACAAAGCTGCTTTAGACGCTGAGTAACCTGCAATAAATGGAAAGTTCGCATATATGGCAATTGAAACTATATTTACAATTTTAGCTGAATCATTTTTTTCTAAAATAGGAACAAATGCTCTCATCATATTAATTGTAGAGAAGTAATTCACATCCATATCATACTTAATATTATCCATCTCACCCTCAAGTATATTTCCTGCAGTTAATGCTCCTGCATTATTAATCAATATCTGAGTGTCAGGTGCCGCAGCAACGGCCTTTGTAATTTGATCTTTATTTGTAATATCAAGCTCTATTCCAACAACTCGATCGTCAGAAAAATTAGGCATGAATGATAGTTTCCTCATTGAAGCGTATACTTTCTTTGCTCCCATCTTTAATACTTCTTGCACTAATGATTTACCGATACCTCTATTTGTGCCAGTTATAAAAACAATTTTTCCTTCAAAATTCATACGATCTCCTTTGTTAAGTAAGAAATAGTATATAATAAAAGATTTTGAATACTGGCCGTTATTGGACATCATCACTATTTAGTTATTAGTTTATCAGTTCTGGATAAAAGACTTCACCTTTGAAGGAATGAATATTATCTTGCACCTTCTTCCAATTTTAATAGTTTCATCTTAATGGATAATCCTCCCGAATATCCTCCAAGACTTCCATCACTGGCAATTACTCGGTG
>CAZQJK010000057.1:14841-25341 GCA_964593545.1 uncultured Bacteriovorax sp.
TCGGTGGCATGGAATAATGATACAAAGTGGATTTTTTCCATTTGCCGTGCCTACCGCGCGACTTGCCTTCGATTTTTTAATCGCTACCGCCATATCTTTATATGATATCGTTTCTCCGTACGGAATCTTAACAAGCTCTTTCCAAACAACCTTTTGAAATTCAGTGCCTCTAATATCAAGCGGAAGATCAAAGTATTTTCTAGTACCTTCCAAATACTCTAATAATTGTCTCTCCCCACTAATTGAGTACTGACTAGCAAGTGTAGTATTTTTCTTAAACATCTCAACATCTTGCTTTTTCCAAATGGTGGAGCAAACGTTACGTCACGCGCACCACTTAGCTCCATTGGACAACGACTGTCCTACCCTTATTATACTGGCATTTCACTACCTTTCAATGCCAATTCACAATGAAGAACTTTTAAGGAAACTCTATTTGGAAATGGACTTCTCAAGCTATCAGATTGCTGAAATATCTGGTTGGTCTAAGACAAGCATTGCTGATGCTCTAAGGAATTTGGGGATTATTAAAGAGGAACGAAAAGGGCCTTTACCTAGATACGGCATGAAGATTGAAAATGGAAAGTTGATCCCCCACATTGGAGAGCAAAAGATAATTAAAAAAATGCTAACTCTTCGCAACAAAGGCTTATCTTATGAGGCTATTGCTACTGAGCTAAATAAGAAAAAAATCCCATCAAAAAATGGGGGTCAATGGCACAAATCAACAATAATTGAAATTTTAAAAAGAGAATCAAACTAGGAGGCATAGCATGCGTGCGATAATAGAAATATTTCTTGCGATATTATTTATAGTATTTACTGGCAGTACCGTTTTGAGACTATCGAGCAAAGTAATAAAAAAGGAAGCGATCTTAAAGGTTCACAAGGGGTTGCCATCTTTGGAAAAATTCACCAAGAGTCTAACATCTAAACATTAAAGAAGTTTTTCTTTAAAAAATTCGATTGAAGGTAGGTTAAGCGAACAACCACCACCATCAGCGCTAGCTCCAAAAATTATCTCATCACCCAAGATAACTGTTGGCGACGTATATTGTTTAAACTTATTTCCCTCTAAAAGCGCAGTTTGTTCAATTTTCTCAAAATCTACGTTTAATTTGATAAGCATACCTTCAATTACATCAGCATTCGGACACCCATCAAAATATACAAATTTAATGTTTTTCAAATCACTCACCACTAATATTTACTGAAATTTTATTTTTTTTTACCTTTTTAAACACCCAATAATTAAATTTTTGCTCCATTCCACCGGGGGAAATGTGGGCTTCCTTTTGAAAGTCCAGCAATTCAAAGTTTGAACCTACTTTATCAACAAGTTTGTCCTTTCCGTATCGAACAATATCAAGGCCGCTACATTTCAACGGGCCATCTTCTGCAAAAGTCGAAATTATAAAAAAAGCCCCTACATTTAGTGAATCATTTAGATTTTTTAAATATTTATCCTGATCATCGGGTTGGGTTAAGAAATGAAAAACTGCCATGTCGTGCCAAATATCAAACTTTTGATTAAATTTAAAATTGCAAATGTCCCCATCCAACCAAGTTACCGATTTGCTTCGTACGCCCAATCTTTCTTGAGATTGAGCAAAAGCATTTTTAGAAAGATCGAGAAGATAGATACTATGATAACCATCTTCGAGAAGGTAATCGACAAGGGTAGATGAACCGGCACCGACATCTAATATTCTTGCTTCTTCATTAAGTTGAAGATCTCTTATTAATTTTAAGCTCATTTTAGGTTCTGGTTGGAACCAAGTAACTTCTGTGAATTTTTTTCTACTATAAATGTCGTCCCAATGCTCTTTTTTATTCATTCGTCTCCTTACCAAAGTCTGATGTATAAAACATGGAATCAAACTTAATCACGATTAAAACTTTAACCACACTTGCCAGTACAACAAGATTGATTCTTAATACTATTTTCCTTTTTAGGCTTAGCTAGTTTAATGATGCTCATTCCCCCCTTTAAAACAATGAAAGAAACGATTCCTCCAATAAGAAGGTCAGGAATATTACTTTTTAATATATAAACAAGAATTCCGGAAATAATAACACCTGTATTTACAATGACATCATTGGCCGAGAAAATCCAACTGGCCTTCATGTGGATTTCTCCATCTTTATGCTTATGAATCAAAATGAGACTCCATATATTAGCAAAAAGAGCTATCGTAGAAACGACAATCATATAGTTAGAAAGTGGTTCACTACCAAAATAAAATTTTCTGACAACTTCTAATAAACAGAGTAGTCCAAGTGAAATCTGCATGATTCCACTGAAAAAGGCCGCCTTGTTTTTTACTTTTATGGTTTTCCCAACTGCATACAGACTTATTCCATAGACGAGAGAATCGGCTAGCATATCCAACCCATCTGCCACTAATCCAGTGGAGTCGGCATAAAAACCAATAAGAATTTCAACAAGAAACATAGTAAAATTGATTGCTAAAAGATATTTTAAAGTTTTAGCTTCAACGCTAGGTCCAACATCAGGGATGTCTGTTGTTTGGATATTTACTGAACTTATTAGCTCTCCTGGGAGAGAAATCTCATTTAAACCTTCAAGAATCTTAGAATTCTCAACATCATGATAAAAAATCGCCGTTCTGCTATCTAAATCAAATTCTATTTTGATATTGGGATCAATTTTATCAATAAATCCCTCAATCATTTTTATCTCAGAAGGACAATCCATTTTAGAAATTTTGATACTTGTTTTTTTCATTTATAATGTGCTCTCAGCAAGATTTTTCTTTCTTTGGTAGCTAACAAAAAAGTATGCTAAAATCATAATTACCATACCCATTTGAGCGACTAAAACCTCTATTGTGGAGTTAAACCCAAGAGCAGGCATAGAGTATCCATCAAAAGTCGTTTGCACCATTAAACCAGTTTTTTGAAGAGCACTTATGCCTTTCCCAAGATAAATTGTAGATAAAGACAAAATCAGTACGGTAGATGCTTTGAATAGATATTTTAAGTTAAGTCTTATTGAATATCTAACGGCCACAGTAATAATGACTAAAGTTAAAGCAATCGCAGAAAATGCCCCGGTTCCAATAAAGAGTTTTTGGTGTCCATCAAGAATAAGTATTTTAAGAAACAATAAAGTTTCAAATATTTCCCTAAAGGCTGCCGTAAATGCGATTAAAAATAAAGTAATTCCTTTCCCACTACCTAAAGAACTATCAACTGCTGCGACTAAGCTTTCTGTTATTTTTTTCACGTCAGTATTTTTGTGCATCCAATAGCCAACATAAAAAAGCAACCCTGAAGCAATGAGTGCTGTGTAGCCCTCAAGGGATTCCGCCATATTTCCAGAGATATTAATCATTTTATCCAAGATAAAATAAAGTGATATGCCGATTAACAATGATGAAATCCAACCCGTATGGATATGCCTGTTAAACACTGTTGCATTGGACTTTCTTGTTAAACTCAAAAGTAAGAATATAATGAGTCCAGCTTCAAAGGCCTCTCTAAGCACAATGCCAAAGGCCATCATAAATGAAGACACTTCAGTTGTTTTGTAGTTATTTGATTGAATGACATTCTCTAATTTTAAAATGACTGGATTTAAAACACTCGATAGCTCATCTTTAGATGCATTTTTATTTAATAATGATCTATATTTGGAGAGAGCTGTTTCGATTTCAGGTACTAAGCCTTTATGACTGGTCCTAAGAATACCTTCAACTGGTTCAATACTTTTTAGGTATGCATTCAAAGAAAGATTTTTAGCTTCTGTGGCCTGTCCACTTACATAGAGATTTAGACTTTGCTTTAAATCCTTAATTGCCTTTGCAAGATGAATTTCAAGTTGGTTTTTCTTACCTCCACCATTGTTTGGAGTGTTTGAATTGTTATCACGAATGCTGGCAATTACACCTAATGCTTTATTGTCATCAAGTCCGAATTTTTCCTTAATTTCATTGTCTGAAAGTGATGAACTATCCTTTATATTCAGACTCATTCCTTCAACTTTTTTAACGTTTTGAAATCGGAAAGAAGAAATGTAATAGGCTAATGACCATCGGTCTTGTTCAGAGAGATAGTCATGTGGTGCCATGCCTGTACCATTAACACCGAGAGTAATGGTGTTAAATGCTCCATAAGGTGAAACATTTTGCATTCTTTCCAAATCATGAAAGTTTGCAGGGCTTGGTTCTAAACCTTTTCCGGCCTCTCCGTCTCCATATCCATTTTGCCCGTGACAGCTCATGCAGTTCTCTTTGTAAAGTTGTCCCGCTCGAACTAAATTGATTGGTTTTTGTGGATAAGTTAAGAGATTAAATTTTTTAAGAATATCGACTTTAATGTTATTGGCCATTAAAGCAATTTCATCGGCACTTTTCTTATTTAAAATTCCGTGATTTAAAGTTATGATACTATTTTTCAGATCATCATCGTAAGCATTCTCAGATGAAATTCGGACAACTTCATTCGAAAAATCAAGTTGCTCTTGGTATTCTTCTTCACTTTTGATTTTACCATTTTCTACCGCAGCACCATAGTCTTGAGCCAAATAACTTAGCAAATGAACTGCCAATTCATTCTGATTTTTAGCTGCAAAAGCATTATTGCTTGAAATGATAAACAGACAAAACAATATATTTTTAATCATCCATTGCATTAGTTTTCTCCATTGAATGTATATTCTCACAAAGTCCACATCCAATTTCTGGATCGCAATGTAAGTAATATTTTTGAAATTCCTTTAAAAATTGTAGAACGACTTTTCGATCAGAGCGTAGAAATTGAACAAATTTTAGTAGGGCCTCGCCGGTTTCATCCGAAAGTAAATGCTCAATTTTGCAACTGTCAGTTACGGCAATATGTTGGGGCAAACCTAAAACTTCTGAAAGTAGCACAATCATCGTCTGACGCTTATTCGCCACTTTCTCTACAATTTCAATTGAACATTTGGGAAGACTGATAAAGTTTTCTTTTATCTTCACTAGCTTTTTTTCACTAAGTTTTTTAAGCTGTAAATGAACAGCATTTCTGCTAATCCCAAGCTCTTTCGCTATTGTAGATGCCCGTAACTCACAGTTTTTCTGTAATAATGAATAGATTGTCAGTAGGTAATGGGTTTCTGAGTGTGATAACTCATTCTCGCCATATTCTTTCCAGTATTGCTCAAATTGAAATTCCAAGGCATCCTCACTTTTTGTCAAGTATGCCTAACATATTGCCAATCTAGTATCTTGTCAAGCTAGCCTAACAAAAAAATATAATAATAGAAATTTGCAATTGATTCGCAATCTATCAATTTTGAGACTTTAAAATTAATTATTATATTTTGTGCTAAAGAAAGCTTGAAGCATTAGGGCCCAACCTGTGCCAAAACAAGCCCCCGCTAGAACATCACTAGGATAATGAACACCTAAATATATTCTCGATAAACCGATTAATCCAATCAATAACGACGCGAGTAAAAGCAATACTATTCTCGACCTCAATGAAGTAAAAAATCTAAATCCGAAAAAAACAAGGGTTAAATATATAGATGCCGAAATCAATGTGTGACCACTGGGATATGAAAAACCTGTAACATTTATTAGTTGAGAAATTTCGGTTGGTCTACTCCTTCCAAACAAATGTTTTATGACAACGGTCCAGAATGCACTCCCTAGTAATGCAGCTAAATAATGGGTCAACCGTAGCTTATCTCTTGCAAGTAATAGAACTGACAAAACAATAATTGAGAGGATAATAGAAGTGGTTGATGATCCTATAGCTGTAATATCAATAGCAGGCCCATTAATTGCATTTATTCTTATGCTTTCGAAAAAATGTAGCACATATAAATCTATCAGACGTAATGCATGATCCTTTTCCCAAAACTCCCATGTCAACTCTATAAATAGGCCAAGAAATATAGCGGCAAAAGATATTGCGTAATATTTCCTGAAACTAGTTTTATAAAATTTATCAAAATTCATATATTCTTCAGTGGGTTGAATTTAATATTCCAAATTACAAAAAAACATAAGCTGATTAACGCAACAAGTCCACCAATATAAAAAGTTGAACTTGAACCGAAACGATCCCAAGCAAAACCAGCAATGACACTCGCAAACAATAACGAAATAGCACTAAACAAATTAAAAATTCCATAGGCCGTACCTTTTCTTTCAGGTGGACATGTATCTGCTACTAAAGCAGCATACGCAATAAAGGCCTCTCCTATGAGGCTATTGCTTCGGAGCTAAATAAGAAAAAAATCCCATCAAAAAATGGGGGCCAATGGCACAAATCGACAATAATAGAAATTTTAAAAAGAAAATTAAACAAGGAGGCATAGCGTGCGTGCGATAATTGAGATATTTCTTGCGATATTATTTACTGTGATTTCTGGAACCACTCTTTTGAATTTTTCCAGTAAGGCGATTAAAAAGGAAGCTCTTATAAAAGTTCAAAAAGGATTGCCATCATTGGAGAAATTTTCCAAAGAATTAACGCGTTAGTAGTAGAACTATTTATAAAATTCTACAAAAAACTCGACTTCTCCAAGCGGTTGAACATGATGAGGAACTTCAGGCTCAACCACTCCATACCTTGAGGGAGAAAGTTCAATTGATTCCAGTGGTTCTGTTTCTATGACATACAGAAGTTTGCCACTCGTAATATTGATTTTACCCCAAGTACATGGTTTGGTAGAATGGGCCTTAAGTAGTCCTGCTGGTACAGTTTCTTGATTAAATATTGCTGTCTTTTTATATGAATTTAGATTCTTAGGAAGCTCTTTCATTTTCAATCACTTTATTATAATTTTTTGAATACCCAATAATTAAATTTCTGCTCCATTCCTCCGGGAGAAATATGGGTTTCCTTTTGGAAGTCTAGTAATTTATAATTTGGACCAATCTTTTGTATTAGTTCATCCTTTGCATAACGAGCAATTTCAAGACCACTGCATTTCAATGGACCATCCTCAGCAAATGTGGAAATTATGAAATAAGCACCTGTTTTCAATGAATCATTTAAATTTTTTAGATAACTATTCTGATCCACCACATCTGTTAAAAAGTGAAAAACTGCCCGATCATGCCATAGATCAAACTTTTGATTAAAATTAAAAGTTCGGACATCACCTACTAACCAATGTATTTTTTCAATCTTTTTTCCTAATCTTTCTTTAGATTGCTTAAATGCATTTTTAGAGAGATCAAGGAGGAAAATGTTTTGATAACCATCCCCAAGAAGGAAATCGACAAGAGTAGAAGACCCTGCACCAACATCTAATATTTGCACATCTTTCGTAAGCTCTAGGTCTCTAATCAAACTCAAACTCAGTTTAGGCTCTGCCTGAAACCAAGTGACTTCGGTAAAATTTTTCTGGTTATAAATATCATCCCAATGTTCTTTTTTATCCATTTAATAAACTTTTCCTACCAAATATAGCTAAGACCCCCACCAGCTCCAAAACGGCTGTCATAACTTGCAAAAATTGATAGATTTTTTGAGAAAATATACTCTAAACCTGAATTCCACACATACTCAGTTATTCTATTACTTCCAGTAGGGAGACTATTTTTCCAGCCGAAATCATTCGTCATTTCCCAATAGGCAAAAAAAGATGTTCTCGGGAAAAGTAAATAATCGACATCAAATGCGAGTTGAATGTTTAAATCTGAATCTAGCCTAAGATTAGAATCAATGAAATATGGTAATAACCATTTCATACCTATCGTCCCAACAGTATCAACAGAACCTAACTGCTCTTCAATTTTATTGTCAGCATTTGCACCAACATAGACTCTAAAGTAATCAGATATAAAGCGATCATAACTAAAATCTGCTTCTAAATTCTTGTTCCATCCATATTCTGCACCCAAGTTAAGCTGATTTCTGGTATTAGCACTGGTGATTTCTATAGAACTAAAATGACTTGCAGCTTGAGTTTTTGCCCAAGTATACCAATGAGTGTCCATATCTAGGACATTTGATAGAGCAAAGTTTTTTAATCTTTCATCCCTTTTATCACCATAGCTAAATATTCGCGCCATTCCTCCTTTCATGTGATAAAGGACATGACAATGAAAAAACCAATCTCCAGATTCTTTGGCCGGAAACTCGATTGTCACTGAACTCATTGGAGCAACATCAACGGTATGCTTTAACGGAGAATATTCACCATTTTTATTCAAAACTCTGAAAAAATGTCCATGCAGATGCATCGGATGATGCATCATAGTTTTATTATTTAGAATAACTCTAACTGTTTCACCTCGCTTAATTTTAATCTTATCGGCTTCAGAAAGAGTTTTTCCATTTAAACTCCATACATATCGCCACATGTTTCCAGTTAAATTTAAAGTTATATTTTTGATTTCATTCGTATCATTAATCGTCGTTTTTACCTTTGAAGATAGAACTTCGTAGCTATAAGAAGGGGCGCTCATTTCCTTCATTCCTGAATCGTCATGTCCCATCATGTGCTTATGAGACATACGATGATCCATCATACCTTCATGGTTCATCTGATGTTCCATTTTATTATGATTTCCCTTACTCATATTATGGTCCATGGACATTTTTGAAGCCATTTTAGTTCTTTTTATATAATCAGGAGGTGTGATTCTTTTTGCTAAATGAGTTTTTCCTTGTCCAAGAATAGCAGTTGCAACCCCTGAACCGTCTTGTGCTTGTGCTCTAAATTCAATGCTTCCATTCTTAGGAATTGTAATAAGATAATCATAGGTTTCAGCAATTGCATGCAAAACCTGAGGTACTGATATAGGTCTAACATCAACACCATCAGCAGAAATTAATTTTGCCTTGTTATCACCAATTGTTGTCCAAAAATAAGTGGAAGCTGCCGCATTTATAACTCGAAGCCTTACTACTTCACCTGGCTTTAACTCAGGATAAGAGATTGTATTTTTTCCATTAATTAAAAATGTATCATAGTAGACATCCGAAATATCAATTCCCGGCATTCTCATTTTCCAGAGATTTAAAAGTCCACTAAATGCACCTCCTGAGATAGCCTCACTAATACTTACCGCCGTCTTTTTCTTAATAGAATACCAATCGCTTCCTCTCTTTAGCGTCCTGAGCACTTCATCAGGGTTTTCATTTGTCCAATCAGATAAAACTAAAACAAGGTCTTTATCATATTTAAGAAGTTGTTTTTTTGGCTTAATAACAATGGAGCCGTAAACACCTCTTTGCTCTTGAAGTCCAGTATGTGAATGATACCAGTAAGTTCCAGCGTGCTTAATTGGAAACTTATAAATGAAACTTTTTCCCGGCAATATTGGAGGCGTTGTTAAATAGGGAACTCCATCTTGAAAATTAGGAAGGATAAGTCCATGCCAATGAATAGATGTTTCAGTATTCATCTTGTTAATTACTTCAATTTCCGCAATATCACCTTCTGTAAAAGTTAATGTTGGCCCAGGTATTGAATCATTAATCGACATCGCCTCAACATTTTTCTCTGTAAACGCAACATTTTTTTCTTTAATTATAAGTTGATATTTAACAACTTCACTTGCATATACATCAATTCCGCAAAACAAAAACAGCATTAACATTAATTTCATAACTTCAACCTACTTTGAGTCAATAAGGTCTTTCGACTCCTGAATCCATTTTTTTATAACTTTTATCTCTTTGCCACTAAGCCCCGATTTCCAATGTATAATCTTATATTGAAACGGAGGCATATTTCCTTTATCGACTGTTTTCTTAAGAGCATCTAAATCATCAATAGGGCTGCCGTGACCACCAAATGGAAAGTCATTAGACATATCCATATGCTCTTTGGCCTCTTTCATATCTTTATCCATCAAATGCTTAGCCCCGGGAATTGAATAATACCAAGGCATTGAATTATTAACTCCATGACAAGCCAGACATTTACTAGAAAAAATATCTTTTACTTCTTTTTTGTAAGTCTCATTAATCTGAGAGAGTACTTCTTTAGATGGCCCAGATGAAATGACCTCAAAGCCGTCCTCATCTAACTTTACCTTTTGAGAAGCTTTAGGTTCACGATGATCTTCATCACCGTGACCTAAAACCACATTAGAAATTAGAAAAATTGAAAAAATGATTAAGATTCTATGCATTTCCTAGTTGGCCTTCTTAATGCCCTTAACAACAATCATATTTGTGCCGTTACTAGAGAAGACTTTTCCCTTCGCCACAATTTGCTCTTCCGCGTATTTAAGAAATTTTTTGTTAGTTTCCTTTAAATCTGCATGTCCTTCACCAGAAATCTGATAAATTTTGTGATCTCCTGTCAAAATTCCAATAGGAAGTCCCTTATTAGCACAATCTTTAAAACAATCTCTGTGTTTTTCTCCCTTAGATTGATGCTTTATAAAGCAAGTCATTCCAATAAGCTGGCCTTTCACGACGACATCAGGAGATTCTTTAGCATGATGTTCTGAGTGCATACCACCTTCTTCTTCATGTTTGTCCCCATGAGCGTAAGAAGTGCTTAAACTTCCAATTAATATC
>CAZQJK010000058.1:0-24480 GCA_964593545.1 uncultured Bacteriovorax sp.
TGCGTTTGCGCCAGAACCACCACTTCTACCAGAACATGAATAGAAAGATCCAAGATTAAGTGAAATAAGAATAAATGTTCTCAACAGAAGTTAACAAACTTTTCGGGGATATTTGATTTATTGATAGCTAATTTTTCTTTACACTTCTTGTGAATATAATTTTAGTACAATAGAAACTTTCGAATAATTTTTCTTGGTTTTAATGAACATCAACTGATAATAAAAAAAGGCCACTAATGTGGCCTTACTTATTTCTTCGACTTTGATTCTTTAACTTCTTTCTCTATTTGCTTCTCATCCACTTTGTGCTTTGGATAATTGATCTGATATTTTAAAACATCTTTCTTTAAAGGATAGAGAACTTTATCTTTGCTAAAGAATACGTTAGCTAATTTTACCGCCTTCAATACAAACTCCTTTTTTAATAGGCACAAGATAAGTTCAAAATGATTGATGTCAATGCTTGAAACTTACTTTTTCCTCTTCGACTCTTTTTCCGACAACTTTAGTCTACTATAAGCTTTTTTAATCTTTTGCGAGACGTGCCATCGACGTAGGTGTAACCCATTGAATTATATAAGTTATTTGCTTTTACGTTCTTACTATCAACTAGTAAATAGATTTCTGAAATTTTTAAATTGTGCCACACATAATTGTGAACTTTATTAAGTAGTAACTTCGAAAGACCTTCACCTTGACGTTCCTTGGCCACTGCAACAAAACAAATATAGGCGAGACCTGGTGCTTCATGATATTTTAAAACAGCACAATGACCTACCAAAGCATTCTGATCTTTTAAAATAAACGAATACTTCGTCGCTCTCTCGTCACCCTTAAACCACTCATTCCACTGAACGTGATCGAAAGGAAAATTAGCCTTAGGCATCGCACTAATTAAAACTTCACGATCACGATATACATATTCAATCTCTTTTGAATCAAAAGGATTGTTTAAGATTAAATTAAAACTCAAAGAGTAGTCCTTTTGCTTCTTTTACTCTTACCTGTGAAGTCTCATGCTCCAAACTTACGGCATCTCGATACTTCAAGACTTCATCTCCAACTTCTAATTCCCCCTCAATTAATTGAATCCAATAAGATTTTTCTTTATCAAGATTAAAGTTCTTATCCTTCATATCAAAATGATATATCCGAATATCCTGATTCACATATCCAACATCATCATTCCTATTAGAAGAAACAATGAGATTAAGATGATTTTTTTCCAAACGGTTTTCAAAATGAAACTCACTGTAGCTTGGATCAGTTCCCTTCTCTTTTGATTCCACCCATATCTGAAATAATTCTGTTTCATTATCACTGCTTGGATTAAATTCAGAATGAGATACACCAGAACCCGCTGACATAATCTGAATCATCCCCGGCGTTATTGTTGCCACATTTCCCATTGAGTCCTTGTGAGCAAGCTCTCCTTTAATAATAAAAGATATAATCTCCATGTCTCGATGCGAATGGGTAGGAAAACCGCCCTCTGGCGCGATGATATCATTATTGATAACTCTCAAAGTTCTAAAGCCCATATGTCTTGGATCGTAGTAGTTAGCAAAAGAGAATGTATACTTCGCCTTAAGCCAATCAATATTAAACTCTCCACGCTCCCCTGATCTTCTAACTTTCATAAATACCCCTTAAATAATAAAGGCCTCTTTCGAGGCCCTTTAATTATTTTGTTTTAACTGAAAACTTTAATTCAACATCGTTGTAAATCATTTTATCCCCTAGCCCTTCAAAGAATGAACCTGAGTTATATTTCACGTTGAATTTCGTTCTATCAAAAGTTAAGTTACCTGCAAGAACTGGTTTCTCTTTATTTGATAGATCAACAGTAAACTTTACTGGGTTTGTGATACCTTTAATTGTTAGATTACTTTCAACTTCATACTTATCACCTTTCTTAGAAATAATTTTTTTTAGGCTCATTTTAGATTCAGTATTTTTTTCTGTAGAAAAGAAGTCATCACTCTTTAAGTGTCCATCTAATTTACCTTTCCATTCACCCTCTAAGTCCGTCGCACTAATTGAAGTCATATCAGCAGTAAATTCCGCAGATTTTAGAACCCCATTATCATCAAGAACTACCGTCCCCGATTTTAAATTGATTGTACCGACGTGTTGACCAGCAACTTTCTTCCCTGTCCACTCAAGTGAACTCGACTTTGCATCGATATTAAAACTCTTGTCTGCAAATGCCATGTTTGATAAACCAAATAAAACTGCTGATAATAGTAAATGCTTCATATTTCCTCCTAAGAAATTTCGATCAATTCGTTTTGTTGTATTGATATTAACCTTGATCTCGTTCGAATAAAACACTATAATTTCACTCAAGACGTACTAAAAAACGAACAAGGATGATGGGCAATGAACTTAGACCAACTCCAAGTACTTAAAACTATTAGAGACGAGGGAAGTTTCTCCAAAGCAGCTGATAAGTTATACAGGGCCAAGTCGGCTCTTTCATATGCCGTTCAAAATCTCGAGGATGAGTTAGGATTATTGCTCATTGATCGAAGTGAATATCGGCCAAAGTTAACGAATTATGGACTGCAATTGCTTGAGAAGGCCTCACCTGTTTTAAAGTCTTTTGACGAGCTTAATGTATTTGCTCGTACTTTATCAACGAATCAAGAATTGAAGATCAGACTTTCCATGTCAGCGATATTCCCACTAGCTGATTTCACTAACACGCTTAAGAAGATTGAAGAAAAATTTCAAAATACTGAAGTCGTATTTGCAACAGAAGTACTGAGCGGTGAAAAATTTTTAATGGCCGGAGATGTCGATATTTCCCTACTCGCAGGAATCGTCAATCGTGTGGATTTAGAATATAAGAAAGTTGCAGAAGTTGAAATGCCCTTAGTGATATCCTCAAACCATCCTATCGTTGAAAAGAATTTAAAACCTACTAAAGATGTACTCGCCAAGTACCCACAAATCGTTGTTAGAAGTACTCTTCCTGATGACAGTTCCTTTGGTGTAATGAAAGAATCAAAGAAGTGGTATGTTGATGATCTTGGCACAAAGATGAAACTTATCATGGAAGGTCTTGGCTGGGGACGCTTACCTGACCATGTCGTTAACGAGTATGTCCAAAGACAATGCCTCGAGGTACTAAGAACTGAAGAATTACAACATGAAAAGATTGAAATGTTTTTGGCGCGCAGAAAGCACGATTTTCACGGAGTTGTTAGTAATTATATTTGGAATTCATTCTAAAGGAGAATGACAATGCATATGAATTTTGAACCATCAGCAGTAGCCTGTGATGAAATTGAATTTAATGATTTTTTAAAGGTCGACATAAGAATTGGAGAAATCATTGAAGTTGAAGACTTCCCTGAAGCAAGAAATCCAAGTTATAAAATTAAAATCAATTTTGGTGAAGCGATTGGAGAGAAGAAAACCTCTGCACAGATCACTACTTTATATACTAAAGAAAGCCTCATCGGAAAGAAGGTTGCAGCCGTGGTAAATTTCCCCAAAAGACAAATTGGAAAATTTATGTCAGAAGTCTTACTACTTGGTTTTTCTGATAGTGAACAAAATGTGGTTCTTTTCAAGATGGATCATGAAGTTCCTAATGGCGCAAGACTCCACTAAATGACACGAGAGTTAATTTAAATTAACTTTAGCAAATTGATATCTAAAATAAACTTACTAAACTCCTCGTTTCAAATTGAAATATTTACTTCTTAGAAAGAAGGAATAAAATAAATTTACAACGAGGAGAAATAGAAATGATAAGAGTTCACTTCAAACATCCACTATATAAAGTATTTTCTTTGAAAAATAATCTGGGCCGTTTCTTTTCAAAAAGAAAGACTAGATTGGAAGAAGAAATGAGCTTTGTTCGTTAATAACAAACCTCACTCTTTGATCAATTTGATACTTCTCTCGCCCCGGTCTGGTGATGAGAAATTTATTCTTATCAAGTGCCTGAATGTAGAGTAGCTGTGTACTACCGCGGTATTCAATTCTCTTGATTTTACCTGCAATTGAGTTGTCTTCGTTTGAAAGGATCACTTCCTCTGGGCGAATAGCGAGATAGACAAACTTCTTTCCCTCGAGCCATGTCGTATTTGCAGCTTCAAATTCGCCAAAAATATTTTTCAACTTAACTTTCTCAGTTGTTACATCAAGAATATTAGAAGCAAGAAGATTTATTTTCCCAGTGAAACGTGCGACGAAAACATTGGCAGGGCGCTCATAGATTTGAAAAGGATTATCGAGTTGTTGAACTCGTCCATGAGCAAGAACCATCGTCTTATCACTAACAGAGAAGGCCTCTTCGATATTGTGAGAAACAAATATAACAGCAATGCCATTTTCTTTAAAGATTGGAAAGACTTCAGAGATCACATCATCTTTTAAAAATTCATCAAGATTACTAAATGGTTCATCTAATAAAATAAGCTTAGGAGAGCGCACCATCGCCTTGGCAAACTCAACTCTTTGTCTCTGCCCTGCAGAAAGATCTCCAGGAAGTTTTGCATCTTTATACTCGAGAGCGAAAATTTCAATCATATCACGAGCTCGATCCCGAGCAACATCTTCATCTAGAATGCCCTTGGCTCCGTCCATGATATTTTCAATAACAGTTTTATTTTCTTCGAGACTTGAAATCTGTGGAACGTATGAAATCTCATTACTCTTTCCACTGAAAACCACTTCACCTTTATCAGGGCTTAATACTTCTCTAATAATATTTAAAAGTGTCGTCTTACCTGTTCCCGATGGGCCGATAATTGACATGACTTCAGCTCTTTTGAGATCAAAGGAAATATCTATTAACTGTGCCAATGATTTGTGATCAAAGTTATGGCAAATATTTTTTACAGAAAGGACATTAGTCATCACTAAACTCACAAATTATAGGATCTGCTAAACGCAGAAAATCACTCGTCGAAATTACTACGGACTCAGTCAAGATTCCAGCATTAAAAACAACTTTCTCCCCACTCATTAATGACTTATCTGCATAGTGAGCTAATCCATAAAGAGGACCAGCAAGTGGAGGTAGAGCACCTTTGACAACATGACAAAGCTTCATCAGCTCCTCATGGCTCGCAAAACGGAGTTTATTGGAACCTAGAATTTTTCTTACTTTAAGAGATGAGACCCCTCGATCAGCACGAATGGTGAAAACGCAAAAGCCAGACTTACCTTTAAATAGAATCGACTTTGCACCAACACTAAGGTCGAGACCACGCTTAGCAGAGGCGCTCTCACATGTAGATGCACTCTCGTGGACAAAGAGATCATAAGTGATCTCATGGGCCTTAAAGAGCTCAAATATTTTCTTATTTACATCCATTGCATCATGATAACAGAACGTCATCAAAAGGTCCAAACGACACTGCGTGTCTTCGTCACTTGAGAATTGACGGTGCACTGTGAAAAGACTAATATCCGAAAAAAAAGTTCGGAGGAGATAGTAATGGTTTCAGATATTTTTGACGCTGATTTATGGGATGAAGTTGCAGGTTTTAACTTTGAGGATATTACCTACCACAAGGCAAAAGACCAAGGAACAGTAAGAATCGCATTCAATAGGCCAGAGGTCAGAAATGCTTTTAGACCACAAACTGTTGATGAACTATATCGTGCTCTTGACCACGCTCGTATGTGGTCTTCAGTAGGAGTTGTTTTAATCACAGGAAATGGACCTTCTCCAAAAGATGGTGGTTGGGCATTTTGCTCAGGTGGAGATCAAAGAATTAGAGGCAAGGACGGATATAAGTACGTCGAAGCTGATGGTACACCAGACCCAGCAAAGCTTGGCCGTTTACATATTCTAGAAGTTCAAAGATTAATTAGATTTATGCCAAAAGTTGTCGTTGCTGTTGTTCCTGGTTGGGCCGTAGGTGGAGGTCACTCTCTACACGTTGTCTGTGATCTTACAATTGCATCACAAGAGCACGCAGTATTTAAACAAACAGATCCTGATGTTGCATCATTTGATTCAGGTTACGGTTCTGCATATCTTGCTCGCCAATGTGGACAAAAACGCGCAAGAGAAATTTTCTTCTGTGGATTTAACTATTCAGCACAAGAAGCATTTGAAATGGGTATGATTAATAAAGTTGTCCCACATAAGGATCTTGAAAAAGTTTCTCTTGAGTGGGCAAAAGAAATGAATTCGAAGTCTCCGACTGCGATGAGAATGCTTAAATTTGGATTTAATCTTCTTGATGATGGACTTGTTGGACAACAACTCTTCGCCGGCGAAGCAACAAGACTTGCATATGGGACGGCCGAAGCCCAAGAAGGGCGTGATGCATTCTTAGAAAAGCGTGATCAAGACTACTCTAGCTTCCCTTGGCATTTTTAATTTATGGGCGGAATAGCACTTCTATCATTTGCGTGCCTAATCTGGGGACTAGGATTTGCGGGAACGAGATTTACCTTCATTGACTACTCTCCACTTTGGTCACAAGGCTTACGCTATTTATTTGCGGCCTTAATAGCAATCCCTATCCTCGCCTATCGAAGAGGATTCAAAGAGTTTAAAGGAGCATTTTACTGCTCTTTCTTTCTCACAGGTGCGATGATCACACAGACAATTGGCATCTCACTGACAACAATGGCAAAGGCAGGTTTTTTAACCGTCTTCTATGCTGTATTTACACCAATTATCTCAGTAATTGTTTTTAAACATAAGCTTCGAAAAACCTTCTGGGGACTTCTTGCCCTTGCAATGTTTGGAATATTTCTAATGTGTGATTTAAAACTCGATGGTTTTAATATGGGTGATTTCTATATTGTACTTTGTGCTCTTTTCTTTTCAGGACATATCATCCTTACTGATATTTACGCTGAAAAGTACGACACCATCAATTTCAACTTTCTTCAGTGTACGATGATTGGAATCATCTCAGTTGCAATCGCACTATTTTTTGAAGGCCCAGTAAGCCTAGCTCCTCTCTTGGCATCAAAGGCGTTAATTTTTCCTTCAAGTCTTTATGGTTTTATTATCCTATCAATCTTTTCTTCTCTCATCGCTTTCTCATTACAAATCTATGCTCAAAAGAAAACTCCTCCACATATTGTCGGGCTCGTTTTTCTAAGTGAATCGATTTTTGCAAGTATTTTTGGTTACTTCTTCTTTGATGAGAAAATTGGAGTTAAGGGAGCAATCGGTGCGGTGATCATTTTAATCGCTGTAGCTCTTATTCCCAAATTTGCGAATTTAAAAAAGCAAGAGGAATAGTTCAAGAATTAATATTTGAATAGTAAGAACGAATCAAGTTATACTATTTAAATATCAATTATAATTCATGGATGTACCAATGCTAATTTTTATTTTTTGTCTCTTGGTACTAGCTCTCGCTTATAAATTCTACAGTCCATTTGTAGAAAAGCAGGCCGGTATTGATCCAAATGCTCAGACGCCCCTTTCTCGTTTTAATGATGGAGTTGACTATGTTGAAGTATCTCCAATTAAAGCCTTTCTGATTCAATTTCTAAACATTGCTGGTGTTGGACCAATTTTTGGACCAATTCTTGGTGCTCTTTATGGACCAGTTGCACTCGTATGGATCGTAATTGGAAATATTATCGGAGGATCTGTTCACGATTATTTCTCTGGAGTACTCAGTATTAAAGAAGATGGAAAAAGTCTTCCTGAAATTGCTGGTCACTATTTCAATATATATTTTAAAGGGATAATGCTCCTTTTCACAGCAATGCTTCTATTCTTTGTTGGGGTTGTGTTTATTATGAGCCCAGCGGGACTTATAAGTAATCTTGATGCCTTTAAAGATACAATGTTTGCAAATAACACTTTCTGGGTCTTGGTAATTCTTGGGTATTACTTCTTAGCGACACTCCTACCAATTGATAAGATCATTACCAAACTTTATCCAGTATTCGGTTTATTAATGGTTGTCATGACTCTTTCAATTGCAGTTGCGCTCCTCATTAACGCCCCTCATTTACCAGCGATTGAAAATGTTTTTGCTTTTTTAAACCATTCTTCTCATCTTGGTCATGAACTACTTAATAGGGCCCCAGATGGACCACCTGTGTGGCCACTACTTTTTGTCACAATTACTTGTGGAGCAATCAGTGGTTTCCACTCAACCCAAGCACCAATCATTGCAAGATGTCTTACAAATGAAAAATATGTCCGTCCTGTATATTATGGCGCAATGTTAGCTGAAGGCGTTGTTGCATGTGTTTGGGCCCTTGCCGGTATTGCGGCCTTCCCAGGTGGCTACGTTGAACTAAAAGCAATCATTGCACAGGGTGGTCCAGGACTTGTTGTTAAGCAAGTTGCTAGTACATATCTTGGAAGTGTTGGAGGTGTGATGGCCGTGTTAGCGGTTGCCGTTTTCCCAATTACCTCGGGCGATACAGCTTTTAGATCTCTTCGTCTTACAATTATCGACGCGTTCAAGATTTCACAGAGTATAAAGAATCGTCTCTTTGTTTCAATTCCAATTCTAGTTATTGCATACTTTATGACTAAAATCGATTTCTCTCTAATTTGGCGCTACTTTGCATTTTCAAATATGCTTCTGTCTACAAGTGTTCTTTGGCTTGCAACAAAATACTTATTTGAAAGAAAAGCCTTCCATTGGATCGTAAGCTTACCAGCAATCGTTGGAACGGCAGTAACAATTTCTTATATCATGACAGCTGGAATTGGTCTTGGTCTTCCACAATCAGCAGGACACCCAATCGGTATCGCTGTTGGTATTATTGGCTTAGTGCTAATCGCAATTGCCCATAAGAAGCAATACTCTAAATAGTTTTCAAACTTTGGCCCATCTTTTGATGGGCTTTTTTCTTCAAATTATTTCATATTCAAGGGCTGCCAACTCACCATTTTTCACGTATAATTTGGAAAATCTAAGGAGAGCTCCTCACATGGAAAAGATAATCAAAGACACGCTAACACAAGTTGTTGAAAATATGCCATCCGACTGGCTGCGTTTAACAACTCACCGACTTGATATTTACAACGAGTCACGAGCAAAAGTTGAATTTCTAGAAAAGTTTGAATCTCTCATCAATAAAAATCAAAATGAATTGGCTAAACTTCCTACGGCCTTTGACTATATTCGCCTTGGCCACCCTCTTTCATGCGTACTTGAGTGGGCCATCGCTAAAAACTCAAACTTAAATGTCGAAAGTGTTATTTCATTTTCATCTCAGTCCATGCCACTGCTTGCAGTCCTTAGGGCCAATCAATTTCTAAGAAAACGAACTCAAGTAGTTTATTCAAATATTTTACCTCAGGGATTTAATCCTGAAATCATAAAAACTGTCTACGGCTATGATTTTGATTTAGTTAAAGAGCTTGATGAAGAATTTAATGGCAGTACCATTACAATCAATGGTGATAAAAAATCTAAAGCAGATTTTAATATTTCTCTCTACCCAAATCTTGGCAGTACTATCGAAGTTCTTAATAATGATCCTCAATATATTAAAGAAATTCAACATGTGAGACGTCGTGAATCTATTGCAATGACGCCACAAAACTCACTTATTGTTATCAAACAACTTCTTGGAAGAGAAATTCTCGAGAAGAAAAATATTAATACTACTCAACTAGAAAAAATAATTCAAGAAATTACAAGTTCAACTTCACCTGTTGCTCTTGGCTCTTGTGGTCTTAGTGTTCAATATGCAATCATGATGGGACTTGTTCATCATGCGAACGAAAAACACCAAGGCCGTGATATAAAGTTTATCGTTCCGCCAAATTGTTACGGTGGAACAAATGACCAAGCACGAAGAGTTGCCGCTTGCATCGACAATGTGGAAATTGTCGATCTTCCAGTTGATAGTGGAAAAGATATGGTAAAAGAGCTTGAGAGAATACTATCAGAGGTCGCTCTTGTTGATGCAATCCCTTATATCATTGCAGAGATTCCAACGAACCCAAGAGTTGAAATTCCAGACCTTGTTAATCTTCGTGAAACTTTAAAAAAAATTAGAAAAACCAAAGATGGTCGAGATGCAGTTGAAGCAGTTTTCAATCTTGATCAAACATTTTGTCCGAATGTAAAATTCTTTGGAGACAATGGTTTTTTAAATGACGTCAAAGTAATTTCTTATGTCAGTGGATCGAAGTTTCCAAGTGGTGGTCTCTGTACGGCCGGCTATGCAGTTGCAAGTGATAGTGCGAGCGAATACATGAGCTATGTTATCGATCATCTCAAGCTCTGTGACAACACGGCAACAGATCTTCAAGTTGAAATCCTAACAGCAGAGATGCCTTCAATGAATGATCGAATTGCAAAGGCTTACGCTAATACACGCGCCTTTGTTAACTTTATTAATGAACAACTTCCTAAGGCCAAGATAAACTTTGTTTCCAAGGAACTTGCGGATGCAACTTTTACACCATCAGTTTTCTCTCTAGATCTTCCCGCTTCAGGAGAGGACCAAAAGCGCGAGCTAAACCATAAGCTTATCCGTATGATGATTGAAGCTATTCCTGATGAAAGCAAGCACTGCGTGAGTTACGGGCAGCTAAAAGGATGTTATTGGACTGTTCCAGCAACGTCGACTCAAGGAACAACAAAAGAAAGTGATAAGGATTATATCGTCCGTGTTTCTATAGCTGGAAACTTTAATTTAGAAAAACATCAGGAAGTTTTTAAAACATTTGTAAACGAAGAACTCTAAGTGTTATTTAATAAGCTTTGAGAGTTCTGCCTTAAGTTCGGCATTCTCTTTGCTCGTGATAACTGAGAGAACCTCTTTTATCGAGGTCCCTTGGCTTGCGAGCATTTTCTTCATTACACTTGTTTCAAAAATAGCGATTAATTTATTAATTTCCTGCTCGTTAAAATTCTTTGCATAGTTTTCAACCAAGAGATTACGAACCTCTTCTTTAGGATAATATTTTTCGTAAAGTTTTTTAACCTGAGACTTCGATTTTAATAACTTCTTATTTCTCTTTAACTCTAAGAGGTAGAGATATTCACTTATCTTTTCACTAAGTCCATCAAGTCCACTAATTTCGAGAAAGTATTCCACCTTTTCTTTTGAAGGCTGAACCACTTCAGCTGCACCAGAAAAATTCGCAAACATCAAACAACTAATTATAAGTAATTTTCTCATAATACTATGTTACGTAATTTTGAAACTGATGCAAGTGGGTTCAAATTTTACGCAGCCACAGCAAAAGGAAAATCAATTGTATCTGATTGGTCCTGAAGAATAGATTTTACAACCCTTCTAAAGTCCAGCTCATTAACACCATTGATTTTAGCTTCACTCCAAATCGTATCAAGCCTTTCACTAAAGTCAGCCGAATCGAAAACACCATAATGCTTACATTGATAGTAGAGGTCTTGAACTTCTTCTCGGCAGTGATTAATTAATGTATTTTGAAAACTCTCTGCATTCATACAACGTCCTCCGTTTTAATGAAATTTGTTCATATTAAGATGAAACCCTCCCTGAGCGTCAAAAAAACAAAAAAAAATAACAATTAAGAGATTTCAGTAAGTTAAAAACGTTAAGAATTAACCATAAATAAATAATTTTGGACATTTTTGACCACAGAGATTGGCAATAGCCGTGTAAGAAGTAATAGATAGGTAGCTATTTTCCCTTGCTGGTGCTAAGTTTCGAGAAATTAGTAATTAGAATCAGGATTAGAAAATGACAGCGACACTATATGTTGGAAATTTAAGCTACCAAAGAGATGAAATCGGCCTTAAAGCAATCTTCTCTCACTACGGAAGCATCAAGTTTATTGATATCATCACAGATGAAAAAACAGGAAATAGCAAAGGTTACGCCTTTATTAAGATGGCAAGACTCGAAGATGCACAAAAAGCAATTGCATCACTTGATGGAAAAGTTGTCGACAAGCGTACGATGAAAGTAAGTATCGCCAATGAACGCCAAGATATTGTGAAGAAACCGTTTATCGAAAAATACGATGAAGATGAAAAAGAAGATATCAAAGTTAGCTATAAGAAGAAAAAGAAAGTTCTACAAGGACTCGATCTTCTTCTTGATATGAAATCGAAGAAATTTAAAAACACTCTAGGCAAATAGCCTAGAGTCCACAACTCGTCACACCTTTCTTATAAAGATACTTCTGATGGTACTCTTCTGCGGCAAAGTAATTATTTAACTCCACTATTTGAGTAACAATAGGAAGATCAAATCTCTTTAAGTCTTCTTGTTCCTTCAACGAAGCTTGTGCAATATGCCTTTGTTCATCTGTAGTGTAGAACACAACAGAACGATACTGAGTTCCCACATCTGGACCCTGGCGATTAAGTGTTGTTGGATTATGGCTTACCCAAAATAAATCCAATAGTTCCTTATAAGATACTTCACTTGGATTAAAATCTATTTTAACCACCTCAGCGTGATTTGTAGTTCCAGTGCAAACCTCTTGGTATGTTGGGCTTGGCAGCTCTCCACCACAGTATCCAACTTCCGTTCCATTAACACCACAAAGAGCTCTAAACCTCTCTTCCACACCCCAAAAACATCCAGCACCAAATACAGCAATTTCACTCATATCGACCTCCTAAGCTTAGTGTCTACTACATTTTAATTGTTACAAAAATATGTAAGCTTTTCAATCTCTCTAGCATCAAAAAGCATTTCATGAAATTATCGGCCCATGAAATTAAAAATACTTATATCTCTATGTTTGGCCCTAAGTCCTTATGCAATGAACAAGGGTGTTTATGGTAATGACGACCGAGTTGAGGCAACCTTCTACCCCGATCAAATAATCAAGGATCAGGCCAAGGCCGTAGCGGCGATGGTCTATAATAGTCACATAAAAGAAATTGATGAAAACACTCATGAGTTCATGTGGGGAAAATATGGATTATTGGATAATTTTTGCAAAGATGTTCCATTTGTAGGACAACCGACAGCATCAAACTGTACGGCATTTTTAATTTCGCCAACGAAGGTAATGACAGCTGGCCACTGCATCAGATCGACATACCACTGCAGTGATACCAAATTCGTCTTCAATTATAATATTGAAAATATCACAGGGCCTCATGCTCCCTACGATAGATTTAGAATTAACGGTGCAAAGGTTTATAGTTGTAAGAATATCGACGTCACTATTACTGATAAAAACACCCAACTCGACTACGCGATCATCGAACTCGATCGACCAGTTGAAGGAGTTACTCCTTTGAAAGTTCGAACACAGGGTTCTGCAGAGCTTGGAGATGGTGTCTACATGATTGGTACTCCAGATGGAATCCCACTTAAAATTACAGATAATGCGAGCGTCTTTGATTCTACAAATGATATCTTTTTTAGAACTGATCTCGATGCATTTCATCGTAACTCGGGCTCTCCAGTTTTTAATGAAAAGACTCATGAAGTTGAAGGCATTCTTGTACGAGGTCGTCCTGACTATGAAACACAAGGGACTTGTAAAGCAATTAAGAAGTGTGACTCTAAGAATTGTCCAGAAGGTGAAGAAGTAACTAAAATGAGCGCGACAAAAGTTTTAGATTTTTTAAACTAGAGAAAGAACTCAATATCCTGGGTGCGAGGTTTATGATCGACATTTAAAGTCGTAATCTCATGCCTCGAAACTTCAGTAAAGACATCCAGCATTTCAATATTTGTAACACTAGCTCCCCATGAGTTTAGTGTCGCAAGACTTTGAAGTTCATCTAAGAAGAGTTCAATATTATCTCGATCTCCAGCAACACTGCAAAGTACACGCTCCTTATTTGAACGGTCATTAGTTGCACCGGCCTCCAATTTTCTGGCGATTGCCCCGTAACAAAATGTCTTTCGAAACATCACGGCCTGAACACGGCCGTAGACATAGAATGATACCTTCATAGCCCTTCCATCTCATAAAGTTCAAACTCTTCAACAACAGTATACACAGGACCATGGCGAGTCTGAATACTCTCCATTAAGAAATACTTATCTACATGAAATACTTCACTTTTATATACTGAAAAAGTTTGAAGGAATCTTGCAACTTCCTCATAAGGCAACTTTTTGGGCCGCCCTAAAGTAATATGAGGGATATATTTTCGAACCTCAAGCTCGTATTCAAGGCTACGAAGAGAGTCGACGATTTGCTTTTGCAGGTCAAAGAGCCCCTGCTCTCTTTCAACTCAACAGTAGAGCACACGAGGATTTGCCTCACTTCCAAAAAATCCGACAGAGTTTAATACTAACTTAAAAGTACTATTTCTAACTCTCGAAAGTTTAGAGCAAATCGATTCGATATCAGAATCACTGAAGCCATCACCAAGAAATTGTAGTGTGAGATGAATATTATCAAACGGTATCCAGCTTACATTATAGGTATTAATTCTAAGATCACAAAGTTCATCCCGAATATCTTCAGGAATTTCAATTGCAAGAAATAATCTTTTCATGAACTAATTATACTAAACCAAAGCTCTTTTTAAATAACTTTATTGCAATAGCAAGAAGGATTATTCCAAATAATTTACGAAGAACAGAAGCTCCGGAATTTCCCAAAAACTTCTGGATAACCCCTGACAATTTAAGAACGACGTAGATGATAATAAGGTTGATTATAATCCCAAAGCCAATATCCCATTTTCCATACTCAGCTCGAAGAGAGATAAGTGTCGTCATTACCCCTGCTCCAGCGAGGAGTGGGAAAACAAGGGGAACAAAAGGAGTATTAATTTCGGCCTCATCAGGATGCGCCTTGAAAATCTCAATTCCAAGCACCATTTCTAGGCCAAGGAAGAACATAATCAATGCCCCTGCAGCAGAGAATGAGAGAACATCAACACCAAATAACTTGAGGATATTTGAACCTACGAAGAGAAATGCAAACATAATTAGACCTGAATAAATCGTGGCCTTACCAGGATAAATTTCCCCTTTCTTTCGTCTTAAATCAATAACCACAGGAAGTGCTCCAATGATGTCGATAACTGAAAATAAAATTAGTGTAACCGAAAATATATTTTTAATATTAAATTCCATAGAAGCTTAATACTTCACTGGAAACAAATACATTAGGCACTACGTGTCAAACTTGCCAATTATCAGATACTTTTTATATATTGGCCCAATGATAAGAACAAAAAATCTCACTAAAACATTTAAAAGTTATAAGAAACAACCAGGTCTCAAAGGAGCATTTGGCGCATTCTTTAAAAGAGACGAAGTCTCAAAGAATGCTGTTGATCAATTTGATCTTGATGTAAATCAAGGGGAAATTATCGGGCTTCTCGGGCCAAATGGAGCGGGAAAAACAACGCTGATGAAAATGCTCACAGGAATCATTGTACCAAGTTCCGGAGAGATTGAAATTGCTGGTCACGTTCCTTGGAAACGCGAAAAAGAATTTAGAAAGAAGATCGCACTTGTTATGGGCCAAAAATCTCAACTTTGGTGGGACATCCCTTCTCTTGACTCATTTAAGCTCCTCCAAAAATACTACGAAATTCCAGACAAGAGATTTAATGAAAAAGTTAATATGATGGGTGAACTTTTAAATGTTAGAGATCTCTTCCATGTACACGTAAGAAAATTATCCCTTGGTGAAAGGATGAAGCTTGAATTAATGGCCTCGTTACTTCATGATCCCGAAGTTCTCTTTCTTGATGAACCAACAATTGGGCTCGACTTAATTGCACAAGAAAATATTAGAAACTTTATAAAAGAGTACCATGAACTTAATAAGTTAACCGTAGTTCTAACCTCTCACTATATGGCCGATGTCCAAGCTCTTTGCCCTCATCTTGTCTTAATCGCAGGAGGCAAGAAAACATATGATGGCTCTATCTCTAAGTTTGAGAAAATTCTTGGACACAAGAAGAATGTCGTTTTTAATTTCAACCAATCAATTGATCGTTCTGATGATTTTTGGACAGGACTGGATTTAACATTTTCTGAAAATTCAGATGAGGTAGAACTTCGCCTTGAAGAAAGTGAAGTAAGAGAGATCTCAGCAGCAATTTTAAATAAATTCCCTGTGACTGATTTCTATACGGAAAAAATGCCAATCGAGAAAGTAATGAAGAAAATTATGGAAAATCCAAATATTCTTTTAGGAAAGTAACTTTGAAAAATAATTTATTGAAATGGTATCAGACGATTCTGATCTCATGGAAAAAAAATACGGCCTACCGACTCAATTTTCTTTTACAGATAATTGGACCCGCATTGGTCTTCTTCTTCATCAAGTATAGCTTATGGAATACAATATTCTCAAAGAATCCTGGTGTTAAAATTGGTGGCTACACATTTGCGGCGATGATCACATATCATATTTGGAGCTTTATTGTCTCACTTATCGCCCAAGGCCACACAGCACTCAATCTCTCTATGGATATTAGAATGGGAAGGATTTCGAGTTATCTTATCTATCCATTTAACTTTTGGGAGTTTCACACAGCATCTTTTATTGGATTTCAACTATTACAATTTGTTGTTGCAAGTATCTCCCTTCTCATTTTTAGCCTTCTTGGAATCTTACCTGAGTTCACATGGACAAACCTTGTCCTTGGGATGACTTGCTCATTCTACGTCAGTCTATTTTGGTACACACTTCAATACCTCACTGGCATTATTGCATTCTGGCTTGAAGAGACATGGATACTTAGAGTTATTTTACAAATCGTCACCGTCTTTCTATCTGGAGCAGTTATTCCATTGGAACTATTCCCTGCATGGGCCGTAAAAATTTTAGAATATACACCATTTCCATATTTAACTTATTATCCAATTAAGATATTTTCAGGGGCACCAGTTGATCTGACGAACTTCTTCACGATTGTGACAGGATGGATGATTATTCTTATCCTTGCAAACTCATTTATCTGGAAAAGAGGAATGAGACTCTATACTGCGGCGGGGATGTAATGAAGATATTTAAAGAAATCAATCACTATATTCAAGTCTATGGAAAATTTGCTTCAACTTCTATTTCAGAAGCAACAAGTTTTAGGACAAGCTTTATCCTAATGATCTTCATGGATATCTTTTTCAACCTCTCATCACTTTTTACCATAAGTATCATTTTTGATCATGTATCTCTAGTTGGTGATTGGAATAAGGATCAATTGCTTTTCTTCACTTCCTTTATGCTTGTTGTCGATTGCTTCCACATGCTCTTCTTGAGCCATGGTTTTTGGCGATTTTCGGATGACCTTAAAACTGGAAATCTTGACTATACTCTACTTCGACCAGTTAGCTCTATCTTCACGGTCTTTTTTAGATATTTCAAACCCTCTTCTATTCCAGACTTCTTTCTCACCGTAGGACTTATTATTTATTTTGGGATGAAAATTAATTTAGGACTTTGGCAATGGATAGCGATTCCTTTCCTTGTCCTACTATCATTCACTTTATTAGCATTAATCGAGTTTATTATTTCATGTGCAATGTTTTGGTTAGTTGAAGGGCTTGGAGTGAATTTTCTTCGAATGCAGTTACAGTCAATGTCGAGAATGCCAGACTTCATCTACAATCAATTTATGAAGAGAGTTCTAACCTTCTGTATACCAATTCTACTTGTAGGTTCGGGCCCAGTGCAATTTATCTTTGACCCTAGTAAATGGATCTACTTAGTCTACATGCTTGGTGGAATTATTTTTTGTTACTACTTTTTAATTTTTATTTGGAACCGAGGTCTGAATCACTATGATTCGGCCTCAAGCTAGAATGCTAATATCGGAGAAAACATGAAAGAATTTGCGAAGAAAGTTATTTCAAACCTTGAAGCGAATGGCTTCCCTATGAAGAAAGTATCCCTACCGACAGAGAAGATGTTTGAAATAGCTGATGAGAAGGGCTTTAGCTTCAATGCCGTACTTGATCACTTAAAAGCTAACCATCAAATAAATGCTGAAATTGGTTCAGAGAAAATAGTTTTTTCAAAAGAAGTTGATATGTTAAAGCAAGCACAAGAGATGATGGCCAATATGGATCCCCATGAGCTAAAGCGCATGCAAGATATGATCATGAATATGAGTCCGGAACAAAAAGAAGAACTGATGAAAAAAGGAAAGGATATGGGGCTAATCTAAGCCCCAATTTCTAGCTTAAAGATTGTCGTTTAAAAAATTCTCAATTCTTCTTAACTGGTCTTTAGCCTTCATCAAGCTATTGTGTTGGTTCTTTGAGTTCGATGCTTTTGATTCTCCAAGAGCAACAACATCACAAGTTACCCTATCGTAAACAATAATATCAAGCTCACCAAGAGTTCTTTGACCTGCGTAACGATACTCAACTCCAGATTCAATTCGATACTCTTGTTCAGGATAAATATTTGTCAGCTTTTGAAGATAATATCTCGAAAGAATTTCAAGTACGGCACCAACATTTGGCTCTTCAGATTTTTCATTTTCTAAGGTTTTAGTAACATATGCGAGGTACTCATTATATTGTTCTTCTTTATTAATAAATGAAACAGTGACTTCACTTTCATCCGGAGATGAATTTTTTAAGAACTCAAAAGGTCTCTCTGCATTTTTAAAAATATTTTTATTGCACGCCTTATTACTTATTCCTCGTTGTGGAACCAACGCACACCAAATATAATCAACACCATTTCTCTCAATCGGAAATCCGTATGTGTAACCATACTTCTTTGCATTATCGACACCAAAGTAGAAGTACTTCGACACATGCTCAAATCGACTGATATCCCATGTAGGACATTCTTTATTGATATAACCATGGATATGAGAAAACTGAGTGGCCTTACCGGCTAATACATTAATAGTTAAAAGAATAAGAACTAAGTAGCGCATTGTAACTCCTACATGAATTGGATTAATGGCATTAGTTCTAACAAATATCACTTATAAGCTCAAGTTATACAAAACCGATAACCTACTGAAAACTCAATCATTCCAAATAGTATTTAATATTTGCAGTGTGTCTTTTTTGAAATCGACCACAAGTTTGCCTAGCCCATTATCCTGAAGGAGCTTTTTCTTTGTCGCCATCAAATCATGTGACGGAAAAATTCCCGTCATAATATAATATGATTGTAGAAGAAGCTTTTCATTCTCTACTACGGTCTTTGCATTAATTGCACTGATGTAAGTTGCAAGTTGGTTTATGAGAAATGCGAGACCTGTTTTGAATTTTACAAATACTTCATCTGAAACATTTTTCTCTAAAATCATTGGAGCTTTACAGGCCAGTCTCATCAAGTTTTGATTTTCGCTTAAAGAGTCAACAATGATCTTCAAGTAATTTCTCCGCGTTAATTTTCTATCCTGTAAATCGAATAACCACTGAGAAAACATTCCACTAAAAACCTCTAAAAAAAGTTCTTCCTTAGTTTCAAAGTAATTATATAAAGTCCCCTTGGCGACTTTTGCCTTCTTAGAAATATCATTCATTGAAGGAAGATCAACAAGACCTTTATCAATCATCTTCGAAGCGACCTCAATAATGTGATCGCGCTTGCTTTCTTTTTCTTGTGTACTTGTTGAACGAATTTTTCCCATTTTCTATTTCATCAACTGGTGAGCAAGGATAGCTGTAACCTTGCGTGGACTAAATCGATTTAAGAATATAATAAGATTATTCATAAATCCAGGAATCACGCTCAGAGCACCCTTCTCCATGCTTCGAATGCCAACTTTTGCCACAGGCATCGACTTCATCATAACTATTTTTTGATAAAGACTTTGTTTTTGACCTGAACGTTCAAAGAATTCAGTCTCGGTAACACCTGGACTTAAAACACTTATCTTTACGTTTGTTCCGGCAAGCTCTACATTTAGGGCCTCTCCAAAGTTTAAAACATAGGCCTTCGCAGCTCCATAAGAAGCATAAAGAGGACAAGGCTGATAAGCACCAATACTGGCAACAAGAAGTATCTGCCCCTCATTACGTGCTTTCATTTCTTTGACATAGTGATGAGTTAGGTATGTCAAAGAGATAATATCTAGGTCCAACATATTCTTGACTTCACTCCAGTTCATCTCCGTGAACTCTCCATAAATTCCATAACCAGCATTATTGATTAATGTATGAACTTGAATATCTTGTTTATTGATTTCTCTAATTAAGTTTTGACATCCTTCTTCATTTGAAAGGTCACTTGAAACAATGACGACTTTCGAATTAGGGTACTTTGTTGCTATTTTATTTTTAAGTTCGACAAGGTTACTTTCTCTTCTCGCTGTCAAAATAATATTTGCGTCTTGAGATGCAAATAACTCAGCATAATCGGATCCCATTCCACTTGAGGCACCAGTTATTAATACCCACTTATCTTTATAATTCATTTTATCCTCCACGTCACACACAAGTGACCACGGGTCAACTATACATGACCAGTGGTCATTTATCAATATAAAGTGTAAAATCTAAGCATTGGGATTTATTTGAATATCTTCTTTTTTCTTTCGCGGATTGATAGGAAGTCTCATTCGACATGAGAAAACTTCATGATCGGCATAGAGGCTCACACATCGCGTATGGCGGCCCGATCTAATTTCATAGTCTGTTCCATTCTTGCGTTTATAATCAGTTTTTGCGAGATCAAGCTTTGAAAAAACTTTCTTGGCCAATTCTCCCTCATAATAAATGTCGATATAATTCCCCTCAAACTTTACCTCCCCTATGCCTTCAATCTTATTACCTGAGAGATATTCTGTCATTGAGCCAAGTCCATAATCAGGATCTTTTTCGAAGCTAGAGAGTTCGCCGTTATATTTAAAGTTTAAGTAGATATTGCAAAAGTACTTTCCTTCAGGCTCACGAGTACAGTAGAAATAGCGGTGATTTTTAATGAGTAATTCGGGAGCAAGAGAAGCATTGAGAAACTGACCAGGAAGTTTTAAGAAGATCTTCTTAGCTATACTACTATCAGTTATCGTTATCTGATGGGCCTGATATTCAATTTTAGTTCCTATAAAACTTTCATCGACAGGGACTTTTGCATGAGAGAAAACAACGTAGGATAAGCAGAGAAATATAAGTAGAAACTTGGTCATGAATACCTCCTTGTAAATAACTATCATAAAAGACAGTTTTCCCTAAGGAGGCTGACAAAAAGTTAACAAAACTATTTAATTTCTTTCAAATCTCTACAATCAACATCCCATTCCTTGTCCCATCGAAGCCCATGGACTCTTGCCTGATAGAGCTTCTTATCTGACTTGGCGATTGAAAGAAAGTGGTGATACTCTGTTTTCCCATTTTTTATAAGGCCATTAAAAATATCATTCACAAGTATACTAGTATCATCTTCATAGATGTCATCGCCACTCGTATAGCCATTAGTATTCATTGCACACGTTTTTATGCGTGGGTACTCTCTTCTGTGGTAATTTGTTATTCTAGAACTAACAAGAAGACCAGCTTTAGGTACATCTAATCTCGTCGATGCGTAACGCCAGTCAATATCATAACAGTGCTTCCCCTTTTTATTGCTAACGACATTATCAATAACGACGTAACAAATAGCACCAGTATTTTCACCGTTGTAAAATTCCACTCCCTTATATGTTTGTCCCTTAAAGATAGCATGAGTAGTGACAACTTGATTTGGAATATACTTTTTAATTTGAAAAATATACTTTCCTAAAAGAGTATTTTCGGAGTTTAAAAGCTGTAACTCCCATAGACCATCGTGAATAAAGAAGACATTCTTTATATCATAACGACCAGAGGCCGTGTCTAGAGATTTAATTTCAGGGTTTGATGAGAAATGATTAATACCTGGGTGGAAGAGACGAACTTTTAGGCCTTCCACAGGTGTATTAAGAAATAAACTCATTGATTCAAGCTTGTAGATTTCAGGCTCTTTCTCATAAGATAATTTTGCACTTTCACCATTGGAAAGAGTTATCACTCTCGCCAAAGTAGAAATTGTAAATAGAAATAAAAATAGAATTTTCAAAAGATGCTCCTTGTTTTAACAAAGGAGCAGAAAGTAGCACTTTAAATATAATTATTAAATGCAACAAATTGTTGCACTAAAGACGTGAGTAAGAACACTCTCTTGTCCAATTTTTACTTCCTTTTAAGCTTTTTGAATATTCAAGGTTGCCGACACTAAATTCAAGAGTCACAAGGGCCTTCGTTTTTGATGTTCTGATTCCGAAATTATATTCTTTTAAAACGGCTTTCTTTGTTAAAAACATTCCATCGAAAGTCGTAGAAGATTCAGAAACATACTTAGTCCCATGAGATGAACTACTACTTTTAGAAGTAACACTATCTCCATTGATACTTAGGAAGTCTTCAGCTGTTTCATCTTCAAACATTGTTCCAACACTATTAGTTGCAACGAGTCTTAATCCATCTTGCACATCAATAAGACTTACATTCTTCTCACATGAAGAATCACCAGAGTTAAGCGTGAATTCGCCTGTTAGCTCTGAGCTTGCCATTGTTGATAAAGATGATAGTACCGCTAAAGTTAATAAAAGATTTTTCATTAAAACTCCCTTCGTTATAAATATAAAGATAGTGGATTATATCCTGACAAAGAGGCCGGGTATCAAAGTATGTATATTTTACAGAGAAATTCTTTTCTTCCAAAAGCTGAGTACTTCAAGATGAGTTGTTAGCGCAAACATATCAACAGGAACAAGATACTCAAGCTCGTAGTTTTTCCCAAAGATCTCAGAATCAGCCTTCAAAGACTGTGGATTACAACTTGAGTAGACAAAGAAATCTGGAGCAATATCACAGATCAATTTGGAAAATTTTTCACCTATTCCTCGGCGTGGAGGATTGACGATGAGTAGATCAACCTTTTCCTTATTATATAGTTGAAACTTAATAGCATCATCACAGTGAAAGAGAACATTCTGGGATTTAATACTCTTGGCACAATCGATGGCATTCTTAGAGAGTTCAATACCGATAACTTTTTTTGAGAATCGCCCCGCAGAGAATGCAAACCCACCGACCCCACAAAAGAGATCAAGAGTAAGATTTATATCCTGATTTTTGTAACGTTTGAAAACCTCATCATACAAACACTTTGCAACTTCACTATTAATTTGAAAGAAATTGGTCGTCGAACTTGCTAGTTTGAAGTTTTCAAAATCGTGAGTGATATATCTCTCTTCAGTAAGAAAGTGAGTTTCCCCCTCAAAGATGGCAGCATGCTTTGGTTGAATTTCAAAACTTACAACTTTTATTGTGGGAAACGTCTTAAGAAGGATCTTTACTAGTTTTTCAACTCGAGGACGAGCTTCAGAACTTCGCATTCCAAAGCGAACAGATAATTCACCAGTTGATCTTGCCGCAGTAAGTATTAAATACTTAAACTCACCTTTCTTAGTATCGAGATTGTAGGGAGTTAATAGATACTCCTTAATATGATCTCTTATAAATATTGAAACTTCATTTAAAGTGTCCTGATGAATCGGACAATCAAGCAGTGGTGAGACCTGAAATTTATTCTGTGGCGATGGAATTCCTAGAGTGGGATCTTCAAGTGTTCCACCAACAATAAATTTTGCTTTATTGCGATAGCCTTGTAAGTCTTTTGTCATTATTGGTGCTGCGACTTCTGCAGATGGAAATAATTCTCTTATTGCTTGAATTTTATTTTCGAGTGCAACTTTATAATCTTCTTCAATCAAAGAACAAGACCGACATCTTTGCTCAACAAATGCATTACAATTCATTTTTCTTAATTCCATTTGGCAAATTGGTTTCAAACATCCATAATTATATTAACGATGAAAAATCTATTTTACACCTTTTTAATTTCGACTTTATCGATTGCATCTCTTGCTGCAATTGATACAGGAACTGGTGCAGATGGTTCATGTAACTGGGGTGGCCCAAATATCGCATCAGGAACTTATAATTGCACCGATCTCACAGTATCTGGAGCTGTTTTAGTTACTGGAAATAATCCCTTAATCATCAAAGTACAAGGTGATGTCAATATCAACAACTCTCTTACTCTAAGCGGACAAAATGGTTCAGCAGGTGGCGCTGGAGTAGCTGGCGGCTACAATGGTGGAGCAGCTTCGACAAATGGCTCAGGACCTTCAGCTGGAACATTTGGAAATGCCGGTGCAAATGAAGGTGGCGGCTTTGGCGGAGATGGTGGCGGTGGAGGCTCAGGTGGCTCACACGGAACACTTGGATCAGTCGGTGCCGACTCTGATGATACTAACGTTGCAGGAGGTGTTGCGCCGACAGCGACATATGATTCAACTACTCTTTTTAAAACTTCAATGAATGGCGGAGCTGGAGGTGGCGGAGGCGGATCCGACTCTTTCACAAATTCAGGCGCTCAAGCTGGTGGCGGTGGAGGAGTTCTTAGAATTTCCGCCGGAGGCACTGTCACTATTACAAGTTCAATTATTGCAAATGGTGGAAACGGTGATACGAGTTCAAACGACGCAGGAGGCGGCGGCGGTGGCGCAGGAGGCGCTATTTTCATAGAAACTAGTGACCATATCACTATTACTGGTTCAATTTCTGCAATCGGTGGTAATGGTGGAACCGGAACAGCAAACGGTGGTAATGGAGGAAATGGAGGCAATGGTCTAA
>CAZQJK010000059.1:0-23960 GCA_964593545.1 uncultured Bacteriovorax sp.
GAGATATGGCAGGTCGAGATGAAATTAATAAAGTATCTTCATCTGACTCATATGAGACATACTTCACAATTGGTTTATCTCATGAAATTAATGAATCAAATACTATTGTTCTAACTTACAAAGATTCTGCAAATATCAGTGGCCAAAAGAATACATCAACTTACAAGCTCCTCTCTTTGAATTATTTACATTACTCTTTTTGAGATATAAAATTTTTCAATGAGAAAAATAAATATAATTCTTTTTGTTATTGTCCAGGCTTTAATTAGCTTTTACTGCTTATCATTTGGTGATGATACTTCGCTAGGCTTATTGAAGGGTTGGGCACATACGAGTTATAATAGTTTTGAAACCTTATTAGACACTGGTTTTTTTAAGCTAGTTAAAAGTAATGTTGAGCCAATTGTGTCTCTTGTTTTTGGAGAAGAAACCTTTCCTGTATTATTTCAGGCCAGGGAAACTGGGTTTAGCTATATTCTTCTGAAGTTAGCTTCGTTTATATTCGGTCCGATTGCGAGCTTAAGACTCATGAATCTCGTTCTTGTCATGGGAACATATTTTTACCTCGATAAGATATGTGAAATATTATTTTCTCGCGAAGATAGAAAAGTTGCTATCTTGCTTATGGTTTTATCACCTGTTTTGATGTACTTCGGTGGACCATACTATCCAGATAAGTTTATTCTCTTTTTTACTGTATTATTAGCATATCAAGTTATCGCTAAGGCAGACCCTCGATATATTATTTCTACAATAATTCTTGGCTTACTTACCAAATTTATCTTTATACTAAATGTTATTCTTGTTCTCGGAGCTTTTCTCGATATCAGTGAAGGAAAGAAAATGATACGTTTGCGATCATTTAAGATTGCTTCACTAGTAATGACTATCGTGGGACTTGTGGTTATCACTGGTTTCTATGAGCAGTTCTACTTTGAATTTATTAGCGATCATGCTCTTTTGAAGTCTTTAAATTTTAATCTCGATTATATTAAGCACATTTTGCTTCTCGTGGTGGATCAGAGAACTTATTTAAACTATTTTGTTATTAGCAACGTAAGTCCCTTTCTGTTAGTTGTGAATGTTATAATTGGCATAATTTTGTTTCTAGGATTAAATCTAAAGGAAAATAGAAGGATCTTAATTTCTTTATGTTTTTATTTTTTACTGCTCAATTTTGCTATTTATGATTTTTCCAATGCCTCTGATTATTTTAGTGAGGCACTAATTCTTATACTTCTACTAAAAATTAAAAGTATAAGTAGTATGCCCAAAGAGTATAAGAGGTTTATTACTATTATAGTCATTTTACTTTCTTCTGTTGAATTTGGTTTATGGTTGAATTCAATGACGAGTAAGAAGCTTAGACCAGAGATTTCAATCGAAGAGAAAATAAATATTTTAAATATTGTTGAATCTAAAGGTATCGATCAAATAATTATCACGAATAAATTTGATCAGGGAACATTTGATTACCTCTCAAATGGAAAGATGCAAAGTTCATTTTTAAATACTGAAACATTGGCATTTCATCAAAAAGCTTGTGTTTTAGCTTATTACACATATAAATTTGGTGGTGCCGTTGCTGGTGAAGAGCAAACGCCCCTTGAAGAAGTATACTCTATTCAAATGAGGCTTCACCAGTATGGATACCAACTAGAGGATCTCAGTTATAATGGTGCTTTATATGCATATTTGGGCTGTATCTCAAAATAGTGTCTAAAGTTTATACGGCCCTGGTATTTTTACCTGTTTTAGTCCTTTTTTCTGTGATTAAGGGATAATGGTCCCATGAAAAAACTCTTCGCTACAATCTTATTACTGAATACTTATGCCTTTGCGGAGGTTAGTAGTATAAATTTTCTCGAGATCGGATTTGAAAAGTGGGATTACGTTAGACCAACTAATGCTAACTCACCTAGTGGTGATTTGAAATTTAATGAAGCAAAGATGGCCCGAGCAGATTTAAGCTTTAATATGAAGAATAAAGATCAAATCTTTGATGCACAGATGTATTGGCGAAATAATATAATAAGTTTTACTACTCCTTTCATGAATCTCGACTTTTCAATGGGGGAAGATAGTGGTTTTGATAAAATCAAAAGTATTTCAACGAAGAATAGTTCAACAATAATAAATCCTTTGTTTTTTTCTTTTAATGGCGAAGATTTTTCTTTCGGTCTTGATGATATGTCTTTGAGAATTGGAAATTTTATGGCCTTCTGTTCAGCCAATAATGATGAATATGATATGGCGTCAGCAGAAGGAATAGAGTACGGATGTATGACAGAGCTATCACTTAATGCAAACGACTATAGTAAACCGCTTATGCTGAATATGAAGATGGATTATGAAGATGGAGATAAGTTAGATTTTAATGCAAAACTATCAAATATTGATTTGAATGATTCAACACTAATACAAGCTAAAGCTGTCTCGGCTGATATGACGTTGTCGAAATATTTTGTCGAAATAGGAGCAGCAGAATTAACATGCATGAAGAAATCAGATTTGAAGGTATTTGATTCTGATATCATTAAAAAAGATTGTGAAAACACTATAGATTTAAAACTTCCAAAGATTGTCGTGAATAATAAAACCGATGATACAAAATTCTATATTGAGACGGAAGTTATTAATATTCAAAATGAAAATATGTACTTTCATGCTCCGGTTATTCAATTTGTAGACAAAGAAAGCAGTGTAACGACATATGACATGACCCTGAAATGCCAGAAAGAGGATAGTGCAACTGCATATGATCTTCATTCGATGATTGCGCAATGCTTGAAGAGTGGTGAAATTAGTATTCCAAGACTTGTATCTCGAGATGAAAATAAACTATGGTGGAGATATGGTGATATTTTAACGAAGAATTTTGATCCAACAGCTCATATAAAAAGTAAGGAGAAGGACGCTGCGAATATATCGATTAGGCTAGTTAATAATAGTGCGGTTGTATCAGCAAATGCTTATACAAAAATACTTGGAGTAACGACTAAGTTTCATGTTGATATAAAAGGAAGTGTTCTACACTTACCAAAAAAAGACCAGCTAATTATTAAAGTGAAAGATATTGGTGTTCCTATTGGTTGGTTTAAAATAAAATGGAAGAAAGTATTACTTGGGATCATGAAGAAGGCTCTTGTTGGAGAGATGATTGAATTTCAAGATGACAATATTGTGATACAACTATAATTACTGGAGTATATGATGAAAAAATTAATTTATGCAGCCCTTGTTTTATTTGGTACTAGTGCATTCGCTCTGGAGTGCTCGGGAAGTAATGGATTCGCTGTAAGTGTAGATGGGACTGGAAATGGTGAATTGTCTACTCCTGCTGAATCAGTGACATTAAAGAATGTTAATGGTTCCGGAAATTATTATTTCGCAAAAGTTAATGAAGGAAATATTAGGACATTTACTCTGTCTGTTTCACCTGGTTCTCAAGCAAGCACGTTGAAAATTATTTATATGAGGGGTGCCCCTGAGTCAGTTGATGTGACTTGTAAATAATAGTTTAAGCATTTTTTCGGCACTCTTAAAGGGTGTCGATTTATTTTGAATCACACCGTGCTCTAATTCTTTAAAACTTTTTTGCAACTCTGGATCTTGTGAGATCTTACTTTTAATCATTTCAAAAAATAAATTATTGAGCCATTTCTTATTTTGATTTAGTCTTTTATTGACGAGATAATCATCTGTTTTAGTTAGCTCGATATACTCAAGAACATCATTCCAATATTCTTTTATTCCAGAGTTTTCTAAGGCCGAAATTAGTTTTACTCTTGGCTTCCACACAGAACTTCTCGACATTATATTCATTGCACTCAAATATTCACTTTGTGTTGTTTGTGCACGTCCGAGGTTTTCGCCTTCTGCTTTGTTAATAAGTATATAGTCTGAAACTTCAATAATTCCTTTTTTGATTCCCTGAAGTTCATCACCTCCGCCAGGAAGAAGAAGGACTGTGAAGAGATCAACCATATCGGAGACGGCAAACTCAGATTGTCCGACACCGACTGTTTCAATGAGAATGACATCAAAACCAGCGGCTTCACAGAGAAGCATGGCCTCTCTGGTTTTTTGGGCCACTCCACCAAGAGTTCCTGATGTTGGGCTTGGTCGAATATAAGCATTTGCCTCTTGGGAAAGTCTTTCCATACGAGTCTTGTCGCCGAGAATGCTTCCACCTGAGACAGGAGAGCTAGGATCAATTGCAAGCACAGCAACTTTCTTTCCTAGACCTGTTAGGTGAAGGCCTAGGGCCTCAATGAATGTGGACTTTCCTACGCCAGGAGTTCCTGAGATGCCGATTCGAATAGTTTTTCCAGTGAGAGGTAGGAGCTCTTCAATAAGTGCTTGGGCTTCTTTTTGGTGCTCAGCTTTCTTACTTTCACTTAGAGTAATTGCTTTAGAAAGGGCACGAATTTTACCTGAGCTTATATCAGACGCTTTTATTGTACTCATTGGATAATCCTATTTCATTGCTTTTTTAACGGCTTCGAGAACACCTCTTGCGGCTTCTGGTATTGGAGTTCCTGGTCCAAATATACCTTTAACTCCGGCCTTTACTAAGAAGTCATAATCTTGCTTTGGGATAACTCCACCGCAAACAACAATAATTTCTTCAGCATCGAGCTTTTTTAATTCCGCAATTAAGTCTGGGATAAGTGTTTTATGTCCAGCGGCCTGGGAAGAGACACCTACAATATGTACATCATTTTCGACAGCTTGCTTTGCAACTTCTTCTGGTGTTGAAAATAGTGGGGCAAGGTCTATGTCAAAGCCGACATCTGCAAACGCTGTCGCAATGACTTTTGCTCCTCTATCGTGACCATCTTGTCCCATTTTTGCTACGAGCATTCTTGGTCTTCTACCAAATTCTTTTTCAAAATCATCAATTTCTTTCATGATGGTCTTCCAGTTTTCATCATTCTCATAAGCCTTTCCGTAAACACCAGAAACAGTTTTTGAGTTTGCATTATATCTTCCCCAGATTTTTTCAAGGGCATAGGTAATTTCACCAACAGAGCAGCGAGCTCTAACTGCTTTAATTGCAAGATCAAGTCCGTTACCTTCACCTGTTTCAGCATAGTTTGTAAGAGCAGTCATACAAGCCTCAACTTTGGCTTCATCTCTATTTGCTCTTAGCTTTTCAAGCCTGTCAATTTGCGAGTGGAGAACTGCCACGTTGTCGATATCAAGAACGTCGACTTTATCTTCAGTTTGAGGTTTGTATTTATTAACTCCAACGATAACATCTTCGCCTTTGTCAATTCTTGCTTGCTTAGATGCAGCCGCTTCTTCAATCTTAAGTTTTGGTAAACCAGTTTCAATGGCCTTGGACATTCCACCAGAAGCATTAACTTCTTCTATTATAGCACGAGCTTTCTCGGTGATTTCATGAGTTAAGCTCTCCATCATATAAGAACCACCCCATGGGTCTACAGTGTTTGTGATTCCTGTTTCTTCCTGAAGAATGATTTGTGTGTTTCTTGCAATTCTTGCAGAGAATTCTGTTGGTAGTGCAATTGCTTCATCAAATGCATTTGTGTGTAGTGATTGTGTTCCGCCAAAAACGGCTGCCATCGCTTCAACAGTTGTTCTTATAATATTATTGTAAGGATCCTGTTCTGTTAACGACCAGCCAGATGTTTGGCAGTGTGTACGAAGCATTAACGAACTTTGATTCTTTGGTTCGTATTTAGAAATAATTTCAGACCATAAAAGTCTGGCCGCTCTAAGTTTTGCAATCTCCATATAGAAATTCATCCCAATTCCAAAGAAGAATGAAAGTCTTGGTGCAAAATCATCAATTTGCATACCTGCTGCAATGGCCGTCTCAATATATTCTTTTCCATCCGCGAGTGTGTAGGCCAGCTCTAAAGCTGCATCAGCTCCAGCTTCCTGAATATGATAACCAGAAATTGATATGGAGTTAAACTTTGGCATATGCTTTGAAGTGTATTCAAAAATATCTGCGATAATTTTCATCGAAGGTTTTGGTGGGAAAATATATGTATTTCTCACCATGAACTCTTTTAAAATATCGTTTTGAATTGTTCCAGAAAGTTGATCCTGACTCACACCTTGTTCTTCGGCCGCAACGACGTAGCCTGCAAGAATAGGTAAGACTGCTCCATTCATTGTCATCGAAACAGAAACCTTATCAAGTGGGATCTGATCAAAGAGAACTTTCATATCTTCAACACTATCAATAGCAACACCAGCTTTTCCAACATCTCCCTTCACTCTTGGATGGTCAGAGTCATATCCTCGGTGAGTTGCAAGGTCGAATGCTACTGAAACACCTTGTCCACCTGCTGCGAGAGCTTTCTTGTAGAAATTATTCGACTCTTCAGCTGTTGAAAAACCAGCGTACTGTCTAATCGTCCATGGGCGACCAGTATACATTGTTGCTCTAGGACCTCTGATGAAAGGTTCAAATCCTGGCATCGTGTCTTGATATGGTAAATCCTTTACATCATCATGAGTGTAGAGAGATTGGATATTAATATTTTCTGGAGTTAGTGTTTCTTTTGGTCCCTTGCCTTTGGTTTCTTTTGTAGCAAGTTCTTTCCAGGTTTTTTTATCGATCTTAGGTGGTTGATATTTACTCATAATATTTCCTATATTTTATTCGTACCAAGATACTTTGATAGTATCAATTCCTGAGGCTCTTGCAGCTTCAAGTCCAGTTGGTGAATCTTCAAAAATTAAACAGTCTTGACTATCTATTTGTAGCATCTTTTGTGCATACTGATAAGGGGCAGGGTGTGGTTTTGATAATTCTGTACTTTGCCTCGTGACAACAAGATCGAAGAACTTTTCGACATTACAATGTTTTAACAGTGCGTGAGTAATTACATCTTCACTGGCGGTTACAACGGCAAGCTTTTTTGAAGATGACTTGATCTTTTCGAGGAGAACTTGCATCTCTTTTTTAATGATCGTTAGAGGATCGACAGTAGGAATAAGCTCAAGCATGAGATCATTCTTAGCCTTTAAAAAGTTTTCAACATCGTGGCTCATATACTTACTGATGAGAGGATAGACGTCGGTATCAGCAAGACCATAGAGATCATCAATAGTATAAGGAGATTTCTTATTCGTAATTAGGTGAATTGCCTCAAAATGTAAGCACTCACTATTTAGAATTGTTCCATCCATATCAAAGAATATCGCTTTTTTTGTATCAGTGAACTCGAGTACTTCATTGATATTCAATGTAGCCAAGTGCTTTAAAATACGATCATTCATAATCACCTCTGCATAAAAATATCTTCAAAGTATATAATACTTGCCCAAAAAAGGCATATTATTCTCACCTTTTGAAAAGTGCGCCATGCGTTGGTATGATAAAATTGTAGTTAGTGAACTTGGAGGGGAAGTGTTTAAAAAACCTGTAAATCAAGATACCGAACTAATTCTCGAAACGAGTCTTCAATCTTTCTTTTTCGACCAATTACTAGAAGCAAATCAAAAGTTTCAAAGGCCACTTCCAAACGAAAGTATTTATTATTCAAGTTTAGTCATGGATAAATTTGGCTTATCTAAAGAATATTATGAAATTATCGATGGCAGAGTCAGAGACAAGGTATTAGGTATTAAACTAATGGAAGCATCTCAAATGCATCGACGTGAGCAGCAACGGGCATTGCAAGATATTGGAGATACCGCACTTTTTATGTGTGGCTTTTTCTATGATTCCATCAATGAGAAAATTGTTGATTATCGTTACTATCAAGAAATTGGGCAAGTTGCTTATTCAAGACTAAATTCTTTTATCCCATCTTTCTATGATGTAAATTCATTTTATAAATCATTGTCGAGGCAGTTTGAAACACTCGCAAATCTGATGCAGATAATTCAAAGAAAAAGTTCAGATCAACAAGATAGTCCGGTTCTGCTATTTATTAATGATCATGGGCTAAAAGTCTCATAAACATATATTGATAGAGAATATTTAGAAACTGTATTAAAATTTCATAATGAAAAAAATAAAAATAACTACACTAATATTTATATTACTAACTCAGCAAATTACATTTGGTGATGATGAGTCTAACGTTATTGTTCAAGGCGCTGATAAGGTTGCAGAGACAATTGAGGACTTTAATGACGGAGAATATGGTGTCGGAAAAGATGTTGCAAGACCCCTTTCAAAGTACCTCATAAAGCAGGCTGGAACACCTGGCTTTTTCATATCTAAATATATGAATTATCGAAAGCAAATGAATAAGCCAATTTGTTCGACTTCAGGAAAGCTTAATCATGTTGGGTATATGCTTACCTTGACTTCTGATATTACAAATCATGTTATCACTTGGAAAAATGGTCGAGATCTAAAAAAAGAATTTCAAGGTGATGAGAAAGAACTTGAGTCCTATGCACTTGAAAATAAACTTGGTGAAGACAGGAATCAAGAGCTCTCAATAGACAAGGCTGATGTTCATTTAAGAGCGATTGACTATCAGATTAAGTGGGAAAGTCTTGAACAAAAAAGGCTAAATCTTTATCGTATTTTGAAGTATCCAGCACTCGGTTTATTTTTAACAAGTCAGATTTTAACAACACAAGAAATGCTTGCTGAAGCTAGTACAAGTGGGACAGCTAAGGCCGCAGAGGAAAGCTGTTGGAACACTCAGAAAGTTGTTAAGGAAGCAGAAGAAAAGAAGACTGAAGCATTGAATGACGCTGGAGCAAAGGAAGTGGTCGTCGCTGAAGCAGGAGAAGACAAGCCAACTCCTTGGTATTTGAAGCCATTTATGTGGATGGGGGAACAAGTTCGAGGCGCCAGGGATTATTTGAAAGAGAAGGGAAAAGAAATTAGGAAAACGGATACATATAAAACTCTAAGCAGTCATCGAAGAGGACAAAAGAAAGAGTCTGAATTCGATAGTAGTGGTGAGGCCAAGGCTAATGTAAAAGATATTAGAGAGGATAACTCGGCGGCTTATGCCGAAGAAATGATTATTAACGTCATCGAAGAATTTAAAGGTGAAGATAAGTCTAGAGGAATTGGTGGAAAGCTAAAGTCAGAAGCAATTGATATCGGAACTCGCTATGCCGTTCGTTCGCTTTTAAAAACTCAACGTGAAGCGGTTGATAAATTTATGCGAAGTCCGACAGGAAGGTATCTTGTTATTGGACAAAATGTTTATATAATTTATTCCGACTTCTCAAGTATTGAAGCACAGGTGAAGTATTCAAAAGAGAAAAAGAAAACATTAGAATATCTGAAAAGAAAGTATACCGGAAAGCTGCCAATCGAAGAGACAAGCTCTATTGGTTCTGAATATCAAAAGATATTTTTATCTGTATTAAAAGCACTCGCTCCTGAGGTTTACGCTGTCGTTGATGGAGATGAATTGAGAAATGACTTGAAACTTTGTTTTTCGCCGGGGAAATGTGATAAGCCTTATCAATTTTTTTCTGAAGACATGAAGAAAGTTTTTAGGTCTTACCCTGATGATTATCAGAAGAAAATTGGAGAAACTCTTAAGGCAAGTTATGCACTTGAGCACTTTATGAGTACTCAGAGTAATAATATTGCATTTGCTAATTATGATATGAAAAAAATGAAAGATAGTATTGCAAGGGATGTCAAGATTGTTGAAGAGAATGCTGTTCTCTTAGATGAAAAGAAAATGGTACCTAGAGGACAAATAGAAAAACAAGCTCGGCTAGATTTTGGTACGTATCATAATTTTTACGCAACACTATTACGTCCGGACTTTAATACGATAGGATTTACAGAGGTTTCAAGAATTAAAAAATTATCTCAAATCAAGTCTTCAAAAGAGGTACTTCCAACACAAGGACAAGTCGAGGTCCCAAAGTTACAAGTGTCAAGAAATGAGATTGAAGAAGATATCGATTTAAGTGAGATTGAGAAGAAGAGATTTCAATATAATATGTTCTATAAGAAAGAAGATAATATTTGGCAAAAGATACATCAGAGATATAAGAAGAAATACAAAGACCTACTTTAAAGTAGGTCTCTGTTTAATTTATCGACCTACAGTAACAGTAATCCAATTTTTAGAAAAAGCAGATTTTAACTCTTTTTGAAATTCTTCATAGTTAAGTTTTGAGATTTCTTTATTCGCTTCATGGAAGTAATCGAGACCTTTTCCTTGAAGAGTTGGTACAGAGTATACATTCGCGTAGTCTTCATTGACTTGGAGGTTTAGTTGATTTTGTCCTTCAATCATCAATTTAATTCTTTTGAAGTCTTGCTTATTCAATCCATTTTCTCGAAGGCGATCGATGATAGATTTTATCGCATCTATTGCGGCCTCAACTTTGTCATGGCCACTTGCCATGTAAATTCCCCAGTAGCCTGCTTCAAGAGCATTCATGTGGACTGGCTGTGCGACATAGCAGAGCCCTTTTCTGTCTCTGACATCGACAAAAAGTTCGGATGACTGTCCAGATAGGTGAGTTGTAATCATTTTTAAAACTGTGTTTTCTTTGTTTGAAAGTGCTTTTGTTTGTGTCCCAATGAAAATTTGAGTTTGTTCTCTATCAAAGTCGAGGTGAATAGTTTCGGCCTTAATTTTCTTAACAGGTTTCACTTTTAGTTTTACAACCTTTCTCTTTGCTAGTGAACTTGTATGAGCTTTAATCTCTTCGAGAACTTCTTCGACATTCAAGTCTCCACAGTAAGTGAAGAGAATCTCCTTCTTTTTAAGATTTTCTTGATGAAGTTTTTGAATATCTGTTCTTTTAATCTTCTTTATCGAATCTTCTGTTCCGATGATACTTTGTCCATATGGGTGACCAGCAAATAGTCTTTCAGTCGCAAGCTTGAAACAGTTCTTTGTCGCATCTTCTTTTTGTGCATCTAAGCTTCTCTTGATCATTTTAAATTCATGAGTGAGGTGCTTTGATTGAAAACTTGGACTTATTAAAGAATTTAAAAAATGCGAAATAAGATCCTTGAAATGTTCCGTCTGGCCATGCATCGTAAGACCGAACGCATTTTTTCCTGAGAAGTGGCTAAGACTTGCTGATTTGTTTTCAAGGTCATGTCTTAATTTTTCTTGAGTAACACCCTTATAGCCTTTTGTTAGAAGACTTGAGGTAATACTGTAAATACCACTCGTTTTATTTGTCTCTTCTGTAATACCACCTTTAATGTAAGCATGAAGAACAAATGTCGGAGTCATTGGATTATAACGATAGAGAAGATTAATTCCCGGTGTGATTTCAATTAATGAAGTATTTGGATCATACTTTGAATTGAGAATTTTATTCTTCATCTCAATAGTTGGTTTTATATTCTTTGTAATATTGTGTGAAAGTGATTCGAGCTGTTTTTTATAAGTCTCTAGTTTCTCAGACTTAGGTAATTGAAGACTTAAATGCATTGGCCTTGAAAAGATACTTTTATAGGCTGCATTTACTTCTTTTAATGTTGTTTTTCGAATCCTTTCGATGAAGAGATTTTCACTCTCAATATTTTCAGTTTGGGCATAGCTACTACCCAGAGCGAAGGCAAATGACTCGATAGATTCCTTTGAGTAAACCTTGGAAGCAATATATTGGTTTTTAATTTTGGTAATATCCTCAGAAGATATTCCATTGATAATAATATCACTCAGTGTTTCTTCAAGAACCTTGATGACCTTCTTATAGTTTTCAATAGGAAAGTTAATTCTTAGGAAATGAATACCTCCTTCACTGAAAAACATTGTAGATGAAGCACAATGATTGGCCAATGAATCTTTTAGAACGAGGGTTTTATGTAGAGGTGAACTTTCTCCATGCCCGAGAGTATTATATGCGAGATCTTCAGCGGCTGCGGACTTATGGTCCATCCCTGGGGACTGAATTGTTAAAGATAGTTGTCCCATTCTCACATCTTTATTATGCATTTCAATTGTTGGTTTTGTTTTCAGTTTGAAAGAAGGTTTCTTTGTTGCTTGACCCTTTGGAAGTTGAAATGATTCAATTTTTTTAATTATCTCATCTTTCTTGGAAATGTCTCCAGCAACAACGAGAAATGAATTGGCACTGTTGTAGTACTTTTCTCTAAAGCTAATTAGCTGTTCTCTTGTAAAGTTCTTAATCGTTTTTTCATTACCCAGAATTGCGTGAGCATACCCACCAGTAAAAGAAGTTTTCTGAATCTTGTGAAAAGAGTACTGATTTGGACTATCGATACTTCTGCGAAATTCTTCGAAGACGACTTCTCTTTCTGGAATCAAGTCCTCTGTTTTAAATTCTGGATTGGCTACCATATCTAAAAGAATATCGAGTGTTTGATTAAGATTTGTATTAGGAGTATTGATATAATAGCAAGTATAGTCAAATGAAGTGAATGCATTAATTTCACCTCCAAAAGATTCAACTTCATGAGCGATGGCGGCACCTGGTCTCGTCTGTGTTCCCTTGAAGAACATATGTTCTAAAAAGTGTGCAATACCATGGTCTTCCTTTGCTTCAAGTGTACTGCCAGCGCGAAACCAAATTTGAGCTGTCGCTACGTTACTACCAGGTAGATCAACGAATATCACTTCGAGATCATTTTTTAGTCTATCAATTTCGTATTTCATTTACAGATTCTTCCTTTTATTGAGATATACTCATATAGAATAAACTATTAATGGCCTATTTAAAAACGAGTGGAAGTTTGCACCTCAATTCACTTTATTTACATTATCCCTTTTGTCGTCATCTTTGCAATTACTGTGATTTTTACAAGAATATTGCCAAGGATGATGATGAGGTTACTCGTTTTGAAACACTCCTAAGCAATATGGTTTCAAGACAAAGTTCCTTAATGGAAGAGTTTGATTATAAATGGGGAGTTCTTGAAACGATCTACATTGGGGGTGGTACACCTTCTTTGTGGGGGAAGCGAGGTGCGCAGTTTATCAATAATTTCTTAGAGCAGCATCGAATAACGAAGAGCAGTGAGTGTGAATTTACACTTGAAGTTAATCCTGGCAGTTGGACAGCAGAAGGCTTGAATGCTTGGCAGGATAGTGGAGTAAATCGTTTTTCACTCGGAATACAATCATTGGATTCAAGGTTTATAAAACTTTTGGATAGAATCCATAATATTGACGATGTTTTTGTTACTCTAGAAAAATTTAAAGAAATGAATGCGAATTTTTCTGTTGATTTTATGCTTGGTCTTCCACAGTCTGAAACTCTTGGAAGAGATGTTATTGATGAGCTAGAGACTATTTTGAAATTTAATCCGAGCCATATCTCACTCTATATTCTTACTACAAAAGAACATTATATCCACAAGGATTCGCTGCCTTCGGATGAGTGGATTGAGAAAGAGTACCTAGCTGTTAGTGACTTTCTTCTAAAGCGTGGATTTGATCACTATGAAGTTTCGAACTTTTCTAAGAAAGGAAAGTCTTCGAAGCACAATTTACGATACTGGCAAATGAAGTCAGTTGGAGCACTCGGGCCTTCTGCGACTGGATACTTGAGCGAGAAGAAGTTTCGTTACAAATGGAAGGTCAGTAGTGCGGAGTTTGTTCCAGAGTTACTTGATGAAAATGCTGTGTTATTAGAGACGCTTTATATGAATCTAAGAATAAATGAAGGTCTTTCTTTGAGCTTCTTTAATGACAAAAATAAAAATGAACAGCTTTTTGTTATCGCTCAGGCATGGTCATCAAGGGGGATCGCTGAAATTGTTGAAGATCGAGTGGTCTTAAATTCAAGAGGATTCCTGATTCTCGATTTCCTAATGGATGAAATTTTCTCCCGAATTAATTTTTAAATTCCCTGTAATCTCTTAAGAAAATTCTAGTAAAGTCGATAAATTACACGAGGTAATTTATGCGAATATATATTTTTCTACTATTGTTTCTAACAGTTGTTTCTTGTGCCCATGTCGATAAGAGAGTGCCTGATTCATATAATGATGAAATAAATATCATCGCTCAAAATCAGTGGAAGAATTTAAAGCAAGCACGAAAGAACGAAGTATATAAGGTTAGAAATAATCTTATTAAATTTATGCTTGATAGTTGTTATAAAACAGACGCGCAAAAAATTGAGGGATTTAAAAAAGCTCAGGCTTACCTCATTGATAGTACAGAGAAGTTAGCTTTCAATATTAAAAAGGATAAGTTAAATAATTCAGATATCTATAAACTAATTTTAGATCCTCCTCGATGGACTTTGAAAGATGAAGTCGATTGGATGAATGATGAAATTAAAGCTACGAATCCAAGTGCGTTAGAAGTCGATAGTAGCTCTTATTTAAGTCATGTCTCAGGGATTGATTTATCAAGCCTACCCGATGTTGAAGGAAATGAAGTATTTTCATCGAGTGATTTAAAGGAGTTAATGAGTGCCCTAAACTCTAATAATGCATCAGATGAAGTCCCTCTCCTTGTTGTTAATAAATTCGAGACAAAGGTAACAACTTACTTTGATAAAATCAGAAATTTAGGTTCAGAGCTGGCAGCTACGGGACAAGTAAATTTTGGAAATGAAGAAGCTGAAAAATTCTTTGTTAAGTTCTTAGATTACTACTATAGCAATGTTGACATTAGTGTGATTAAAAATATTCTTAATGATGTCATCGATATTGGCCGCGAACCAACACAGATGGAGCTCGTCCAGGTTATGTTTAAAAATTCTGGACCAGGGCTTGGAAAGACACTTCAGCAAATGGGGAAGGATCCTAATATGGGAGATTCCTTAGCCGAGGTCATCTCTGTCTTAGAAGATGATGGAAAAGCGGTACCACAATACCTTGTCGAAAGAACTGTAAAGAGTGACAAGGGTGGGTTCAAAATATCTGGTATCAGTGAAAAGCCACTAGGAACCGGAACGATGGCTCAAGTTAATAAAGCTGTCCTTGAAAGAAATAGTAAGAAAGAGACGATTGCATTACGATTTCTAAAACCTGGAATTGATAAAAGAGTAGAAGAGGATTTGAAAATTTTAAAGGATTTTATCGAAAAGATGGGGAATGAGGGAGAGCTGTCTGAAGATTTCTTACCTAGTGCAAGAAAACTTGTAGAGAGTATTTCAACATTTTTGAAATCTGAGCTTGATATTGTAGATGCTATAAAAAAGCAGGACTATGCGAGAAAGGTTTATGAACAAAAAGTAAAAGTTACAGTCGATAGTAAGAATTTTGATATTGATATAAAGGTACCAAAGGTTTACTACCCAGCGAATGGAAAAAAATCAAAACTTCATTTGCAAGAATTTATTGAATTTGGTTCTAAGTACTCTTCAATTGATGATAAATTTACAAAAACAGCAGTTGCAAGAGCAATAATGAAGACATGGTTTGATGAAGCCTTGATTAAATCAGGCTTCGTTCATAGTGATCTTCACCAAGGTAATTTCACTGTCAGAAAGATAACTCCTGAATCTGCTGAAGTTGTTCTCTTTGATTTTGGTATGAGCGAGACATTAACAAAAGAGACACGTCAATCCTTCATCTTAATTGGAGCTGGAGTTGAGTTTAAGAAGCCTGCATTGATTGTTGATGGAATCTTAATGATGGATAATAAAGAAGTACCAAAAGCAAAAAGAAAGGAATTACTTGAGAAGGTAACGGCAGAGATTGGTAATATTGAACAAACAGAAGAGTGGATTATTTGGGCCTTGAAAGAAGGACATTTAAAAAATGATCAATTAGGGACTCTTGCTCGTGGCGGAGTTCTTGTTTCTCAACTTGGAAAAATAGTCGGAGAAGAGACAATGCATGAAGATATTGTTGAAGATCTACTAGCTAAAAATGCATTAAAAGCATTTGGTAAAAAAAGTGATTTTCCGCTAACTAAAGGCCAAGTGTTTAGGATAGGGACATCATCTTGTGCTCGAAGCATAAAAAGTTTTTTTACATTCGGTAAGTCGAAGTAATTACTAGATTATAAAGGCTTTACGAATAATTCAAATAATGGCTAGAATATTGTCTGGAATTGAGACAAGGAAGTTAAATGAAAACTATTCTAGCCGTAATGCTATCATTGCAAGTTTTTGCAAATCTCCCATGGGGAAACTTAGAAAATGTGAATGCGACTTATTCTTCACCTGAAGGAAAGGCTACTGCAAAGTATCTTAACCTCGAAGGTTTTGGGGAGTATTCTGCACCAGAACTATTTGTTAAAAATAATGAGGGTGTCCTTGTTTTTTCTTTTGAAGATAAGAAATTTGAAATCGATCTTTCTTTATTTGCGGTCCAGGATGCAGATAATGTTAAAGTTAAAAACTTAAATCTCGTAAATAACAAAGAAAAAATTAATTTAAACTTTGACAGTATTTTTGCAAAGGCAGATTTAACAGATGCCAAGATCCATAGTGTGGAATTTGATTGTAAGAGAGAAACAATCCATGATGATATGTATGGAGACCTATTTCAAACATGTTTTACAAACTCAGATATTTTCTTTAAGAGATTTGATTATTATTCAGAAGAAAGAAGCTTTAAGAACTTTATTGATGAAAAAACCAATCATACAAATATCGTTGTAAAAAATATTGATATCCACGTAAAAGATGAAAGATTTAATGGTTCATTAGAGAGTAACTTAACTTTCGGTATCGATGTTAGATTTGATGGTGAAGTAAAGTACTTTGCAGATAAGAGAATGGTCGAGCTAAAGGTTGAAAATGTTAGAGCTTCACTTTTTAGTATCAGATCAAAAGTATTTAGAGAACTTGATGGCAATGTCCCTGACAATATTGTCGTTGATGAACCGTATATTCGTATTTATATCCCATAGTCAAATATATAATAGGATAAGGCCTACGCCTTATCCTCAATTTTCTTTTTAATCCCAATTTTCATCGCCGCAAAAAATAAAGCAATCAATGGACTTAGATAATTAAAGAACGCATAGGGTGCATAGGTTAATGTACTAACTCCTAGAACACCTGATTCATAAGCACCGCAACTATTCCACGGAATGAGTGGAGAGGTAACGGTTCCAGAATCTTCAAGCGCTCGAGATAAATTTTCAGGGGCAAGATCATAATCATCATAAGCAGTTCTAAACATTCTTCCAGAGACAACGATTGCTAAGTACTGATCTGAGGCGGTTGCATTTAAGAAGAGACAACTTGCAAGTGTCGCACCGATTAGACTTCCTGTCCCTGTTACTAATTTTAAAATTGAACCAGCAATTGTTTGCAACATGCCTGTTGCTTCAAGAGTTCCCCCGAGAATCATTGCAGAAATAATGAGCCAAAGAGTCGAGAGCATTCCCTTCATTCCTCCACGATTAAGGAGAGAGTCGATGACTTTGTGCCCTGTCTCGAATTCAAATCCACCATATGAAACCTTAGTTAGAATAGTATAAAAACTCTTTACCGAGCCATCGCCCATGACCTCTCTGATAAGATCTCCTTGGAAAAAAATGGCAACAAGAGCACCGGCAAGTATTCCAAATGAAATGGCGGGGAGTGCTGAGACTTTTTTTCTAATCATAAAGAGAACAACTAGTGGTGGAATAAAAAGAAATGGTGAAATATGAAAATGTTTATCAAGCGTTTCTTGAATTATGAGAATAGATTTTTCGTCGAGAGTCTGGCCCGAATAGAAAAATCCGAATATTGCATAGAGAATGATGGCGATGACAATTGCAGGTCCTGTTGTATAGACCATATGCCTAATATGCTTGAAGAGATCTGTTCCTGCCATCGCTGCTGCAAGATTAGTTGTATCAGAAAGAGGAGACATCTTATCTCCAAAGTAAGCACCAGATACAATGGCCCCAGCGATTAATCCTGAAGGTAGGCCTAGCGTTTCACCGATTCCCAGTAGAGCAATTCCAATTGTTCCCGTTGTCGACCAGCTACTTCCTGTTGCAAGTGCAGTGATGCAACAGATAATGCAGGCAACAGGTAGAAAGATAACTGGAGAAATCAACTTGAGTCCGTAGTAAATCATTGCAGGGACAGTACCTGATAAAATCCACATACCGATAAGAGCACCAATAACGATTAATATATTCATTGCTGATATTGAAGATGTTAATGAGTCAACAATACCTTCTTCGATTTGCTTGAAACTTACTCCTTGTATAAAATGACCAATTAATCCAGCAACTAAAGCACTTAGAAGCAGCGCAGTTTGATTCGCTCCTGATGTCGCATCATCTTTGAATATAATGACATTAACAATGAGTAGTGAAACAAGGAGAATCACGGGAATTAGTGATAAAAATAAACTCGGTTTTTTCATATTTTGATCCTTCATGGTACAATTCTTAAAATTATAAGCTTTAATAAGGAAGAATGAAAGATGGAAGACAAGTATTTATGGCTTGAAGAAGTCGAGGGTGTCGAAGCGCTGAAGTGGGTAGAGCAAAAAAATGAGCATACTTTAAAGCACTTAAAATCATTAAATACCTTCAAAGGAAATACAGAGAAAGCTCTAGAAGTTTTTAATGATAAAGATCAACTGCCGGGAATATTTTTTGTTAATGATTATGTTTATAATTTTTGGACTGATGAAAAAAATAATATCGGACTTCTAAGAAGAATACTAATTGCAAAATTTGTGGATAAAAGTCAAAACAAAGATAAAGAGTGGGAAGTCGTAATTGACTTTGACCAGCTATCAAAAGCTGAAAATAAGAAGTGGGTTTATCAGGGTATGTCGTCATCACCAGATGATAAAAACGGACTTATTTTTATGTCAGACGGTGGAACAGATGAATATGTTACAAGAGAATTAAATCTTGAAACACTTGAGTTTGTTGAAGAAGGGGGATTTAACTTTACTCCATCTAAAGGTTGGATGGATTATCTTGATGATAATCGAGTCATTTGCACACATGTTGTTACAGAAGAAGATAATAATCGATCGGGATATCCACGAAGAGTTCGAATTGTTAAGCGTGGAGAACACATTAATAATTCTAATGCTATCTACGAGGGGGATCTATCAGGAGCTTTTTGTTATCCAATAGTAATAGATGATAATGTTTTTATTGCTGATCGAGCATCATTTTACGAGGGAAAGTTATTAAGCGTTAAAAAACAAGGGATCGTTGAGCTCGAGTTACCTGCTAAGCATGAATTCTATGGTTTAGCTTCAGAATTTTCAATTGTTTCAATTAATGAAGATTGGCACGGTTTTAAGTCTGGCGATTTGATTGCATTAAAGTTTGATGATTTCGGAACGGCTATCGATTCTAAATTGATCTATCGCTTAAAAGAGAAAGAATCTTTTGAAAGAGCAGAAATTGCTAAAGATAAAGTTCTTTTGATCCTTGATCGAGATATTCGAGGTAATATTCTTGAGTTTATTTTTGATCATGAAAGCGAAACTTGGAAGTGTACTGAGTTAAGCTTTGAAATCCCTTTAAATGTAACCTCAATTGTATCAGATAAAGATCGTAGTGATTATTTTTTCTATTCTTCTTCATTTAATTCACCAACAGCATTGAGCTATAAAGATCTTAGTAGTGTAAGTAGTATTCAAACGGATAATTCTTTTTTTAAGCACGACGATATTATTATTAAGCAGGAATTCGCTAAATCAAAAGATGGAACTCTTATTCCCTATTTTATTATGCATCATAAAGATGTTGAGTATACGGGTAAGAATAAAACAATCATCTACGGTTATGGTGGCTTTGAGATATCACTAAAGCCAAACTTCGCAAATATTTGCGGAAGGCTATGGCTTGATAAAGGACATGTTTATGTTGTCGCTAATATTAGAGGTGGTGGTGAATATGGCCCTAGTTGGCATCAGCAGGCGCTCAAGCATAATCGTCACAAGGCATATGAAGATTTCTTTGCTGTGAGCGAAAAATTGATTGAGGATGAGGTGACTTCTGCAAAACATCTCGGTGCTTGGGGGGGGAGTAATGGTGGACTTCTTATGGGGGTTTGTATTACTCAAAGACCAGATCTTTATAGCGCTGTAATATGTGCGGTCCCTCTCTTAGACATGCTTCGCTATCATAAATTACTGGCCGGAGCGAGTTGGATTGGAGAATACGGCGATCCTGAAATAAAAGAAGACTATGATTACTTGGCAAGTTATAGCCCGTATCAAAATTTAAAAGTAGGAGCTGATTTTCCGAAAGTATTTTTTAAAACATCAACTAAAGATGATCGTGTACATCCTGGGCATGCAAGAAAAATGGTCGCAAAATGTCAGGAGCTAGGAGCAGACGTTCTCTACTTTGAAAATATCAATGGGGGACATGCTGGCAGTTCATCTAACGATGAGTTCGCAGAAGACAGAGCGATGGCCTATTCTTTCTTTGAAGAGTACTTATAAGATAGTTCTTAACAAAATACTGATTTGAAAAGAACTTCAATATCGATAATAATGAATCGATAACTAATAGGAAGAGAAATGAAAATATCAAAACTAATAATTACCGTTCTTATATCTGTAAATGCATTTTCTTGGGCTACAAATGGGCACCGTATTGTTGGAGAAATTGCTTCTCAATATGTAAATAAAGAAACAAAGAATCAGATAACTAAAATTTTAAAAGGCCACTCGATGGCCGATGTTGCCAACTGGGCTGATTTTATAAAGTCTGATCCCACATGGAGAAAGGCTAATCCATGGCACTATGTGACGATTAAAGATGGTCAAACTTACGCAACATCAGAAAAAGCAAAAGAAGGAGATGTCGTTTGGGCAATTGGAAACTTTTGTTCAGTGCTTGGAAATAAAAAATCAAAAGCACAAGATAGAGAAGAAGCACTTAAGTTCTTAGTTCACTTTGTCGGAGATATCCACCAACCACTGCACGTTGGAAATGGGACAGACCGTGGAGGAAACGATGTCGAGCTTAAGTGGTTTAAGGAAGATGTAAATCTTCACCAGGTCTGGGATGACCATCTTATTAAAATGCAAGACTACTCATATACGGAATATTCGAAATTCTTAAATCATCCTGTTAAAGCTGAGATAGCTAAGTGGAAAAAATCTGGAGTTGATGAATGGATCAAGGATTCAATGGCGCAGAGAGAGAGCGTTTACGATATCGTTAAAAATAGTAAAGAGTATGCAAAATATGGCGAGTATAAATACAATTATAACAATATTGGGCATCTCAATAATGACCTTTTTAAGGCCGGTGTACGTCTGGCAGCGACTGTCGAAAAGTGTCTAAAGAGTGGAAAGCTTTAAAAGCATGATTTTCTTTATGTTCGTGCCGCATAGCGCGCGAGCTAGTTCCTAAATAATTTCAGTGATTTATATTCCTTAATTTTTTTTTCAAGTTCTAACATTGACATTAATTCAATTGCTCCCATTTTTAGTAATGAGAATAGTTTAAAAGTAAATAAAAAGGATTGAAGATGTCGGAAACTGAAACAACAAATGAAGAAGTTATGAAAGAAGCAAAGAAAGCTTCTGAAGAAGCTCATGAGGCGCTAGAAGAAGTTAGAGAAGTAGAAGCTGAAGTTCAAGAGTTGAGAGATGAAGTTTCTGGAGAAAAGAAAGAGTTAGAAGAATTTAAGAATAAGTTCTACTACCTGGCCGCAGAAATGGAAAATATGAAGAAGAGACATGATAGAGATCTTCAAAATCAAATTAAGTTTGGTTCTGAAAAGATCCTTAAAAATCTTCTTGATGTTGTTGATAATTTAGAAAGATCAATGATGGCCATCGAAAAAGATGAAGATGAGAAGATTAAAAATATCTACACTGGGATTGATATGGTAAAAAATCAGTTCCTTGATGTATTAAAACAAAATGGATTAGAGAAAATTGAAGCAATGGGTGAAATCTTTGATCCTAACTTCCACGAAGCACTGGCTCAACAACCAGCTGAGGGGAAGAAAGACGATGAAGTAATTCAAGTGTATCAACCAGGTTATAGCCTAAATGGCAGACTTATTAGAGCAGCAAAAGTAGTAGTAGCAAAAAATTAAGAGAATAGTATAAGGAGAATTTTATGGGAAAAATTATTGGAATTGACTTAGGAACAACAAACTCATGTGTGTCTGTTCTAGAAAATGGAAAGTATAAAATCATTGCAAACGCAGAAGGGCACAATACAACTCCTTCGGTTATCGGTTTTGCAAATAACGGAGAAGTTCTTGTTGGACAAGTTGCTAAGAGACAAGCGGTAACAAACCCATCAAAAACTCTTTATGGTATCAAAAGACTAATTGGTAGAAAATTTAAAACTCCAGAAGCTGAGAAATTTGCATCTGTAGCACCATTTGAAATTTTTGCGAACAAGAATGGTGATGCATGGGTAAAAGTTGATGGTAAAGAAATGTCTCCACAAGAGATTTCTGCAAAAGTTCTACAAAAACTTAAGAAAGCTGCAGAAGATTATCTTGGAGAATCAGTTACTGAGGCAGTTATTACTGTTCCAGCATACTTTAACGATGCTCAAAGACAAGCAACGAAAGATGCTGGAAAAATTGCTGGTCTAGAAGTTAAAAGAATTATCAATGAGCCTACTGCAGCAGCCCTTGCTTATGGTTTAGATACTAAGAAAGATAAGAATATTGCTGTATTCGACCTTGGTGGTGGTACATTTGATATTTCAATTCTTGAAATTACTTCTGACGGAGTTTTTGAAGTTAAAGCAACTAACGGTGATACATTCCTTGGTGGTGAAAACTTTGATGAATCAATTATTGATTACTTCGCTGATGAATTTAAAAAACAAGAAGGAATTGATCTAAGAAAAGATCAAATGGCACTTCAAAGACTTAAAGAAGCAGCTGAAAAAGCTAAGCATGAACTATCAAACGTTAACAATACAGATGTTAACCTTCCGTTCATTACAGCAGATGCTTCAGGTCCAAAACACTTGAACCTACAAATGTCTCGTGCGAAATTTGAAGATCTAATTTCTAAATTTATTACTGATCTTGCTAAGCCATGTTTAACTTGCATCGAAGATTCAGGACTTGATAAGAATGAAATTGATGAAGTTATCTTAGTCGGTGGTTCGACAAGAATCCCAGCTGTTCAAGCAAGAGTAAAAGAAATTTTTGGCAAAGAAGCTTCTAAAGGTGTAAACCCTGATGAAGTTGTTGCTGCTGGTGCAGCTATTCAAGGTGGTGTTTTAGCTGGTGACGTTAAAGATGTTCTACTTCTTGACGTAACTCCACTATCACTTGGAATTGAAACACTAGGTGGAGTTATGACTCCACTAATTACAAAGAATACGACTATCCCAACAAAGAAGTCACAAGTATTCTCTACTGCAGTTGATAACCAACCAGCAGTTACAATTCATGTGTGCCAAGGTGAGAGAGAGTTTGCAAAAGATAATAAGTCTTTAGGTAGATTTGATCTTTCTGGAATTAATCCAGCTCCACGTGGTGTACCACAAATTGAAGTTATCTTCGACATTGATGCTAACGGTATCGTTAATGTTTCTGCAATTGATAAGGCAACTGGTAAATCTCAAGAAATTAAGATTACAGCTGGTTCTGGTTTATCTGAAGAAGAAATTGAGAGAATGGTTCAAGAAGCTGAAGCGAATAAAGAAGAAGATAAAAAGAGAAGAGAAGTTGTTGATACTAGAAACAACCTCGATGCAATGATTCTTTCTTGTGAAAAAATGATTAAAGACGATGCTGAAGGTAAAATTGCAGCGGAAGACAAAACGGCTCTTGAAGGTGCTATTACTGAAGCGAAAACAAAACTTGCTTCTGAGAATATTGATGAACTAAAAGCTGCTTATGAAACATTACAAAATGCTTCACATAAAGTTGCTTCAGCAATGTACCAACAAGGTGCACCTGGTGAAGAAGCAGGAGCAGGAGCTGGTCCAGAAGGTGCAACTGATGCAGGTGCAGGTTCTAAAAAGCAAGATGATGATGTTGTAGACGCAGACTTTAAAGAAGTTTAATTTTAATTAAAATGAATCACCTTTAGGAGTAGTTGCACACTGGATGTGCGAATATGACTAAAGGTGATTTCGTATATTATGGGATAAAGAATGAGCAAGAGAGATTATTACGACATTCTCGGTGTTTCGAAAGCTTCACCTAAAGATGAAATCAAGAAG
>CAZQJK010000060.1:0-22925 GCA_964593545.1 uncultured Bacteriovorax sp.
AACGATCTGAGAGTTGATGGTTCAGTAGGTATTGGCCGTGATCCTGTCGAATATGCAGGGCAAGGTGGTTATCTTGCTGTTAATAATTCGATTGTTGTTGGTAATTCACCACTGGCTCCACCTGATGTTACAGCGTATGACGAACCAGGGGTTGGTTTCTTTAATAACTCACTTGGTATTGGACGTGTTGCTGATGCTGCTAAAGGTTCCCTTGTTGTTGGTGCCTCGGTAAGTATTGGTTCGACTGTTGCTTATCCTGGTGGAGATGGAAATGTTGCTATTTTGAAATCTCTTGGTGTTGGAGCAAACCCTGCAGCGAGATTGACAGGTGAGGCCCATATTTCTAACTCTGTTGGTGTCGGAGCAGGTCGTCCTCCATTTGCAAATGCTGGATCTCTTCGTGCTGGTAGTCTAATCATTGATTCTGGGACATCACTAGCTGATCCTGGTGCTGGAAATATCGTTGTTAATGGTTATGTACACCTTCCAAATCAATCAGAAAATCAAGCCGGTACTCCAACTCATGCCGCTACAATGGGGTGGGTTGCAAGAAAAATCGCGGATACTATTACTCCAGCAATCGGAAATTTAAATTCTGTTTATAATGATATTTTATCATCAAACCCATCTGAAGTTGGTTTTGCACAAATTTGTCAGGGGATGCAGGTCCAAAGTGCTGATGGTACATATACTGTTGGGGTTTACTCTGGTGGTCGTTGTAATTTTAATTTAAAACATTGTAGTGAATCTGGAGTTTGTAATGTCGTTTATGCAGGAACTGGAGGGATCACCTCAATTGGTTCTGTAACAACAACTGGACCGGGAGGAAATATAGTCTCTCAGCAAGGAAATATAACTGCGAGTAAGGCCGGGGCCGTGATCTCTGCACCAAATGGTACAGTAAGTGGAGATAAAATATCTGCAACGAGTTCCCTGTGTCTTAATGGATTTTGTAAGAGTAATTGGGAACAAATAAATATTAGACATGGGTCTTCATGTTCAACGGTATCAGCGGCATCAGCTTGCTCTTCAGGAAGTTTTATTAGAAGAATAAATGTTCAAACTTCAAATATTACTTACGTAAGTAATGTCTCCCCTAATTATTATAATGGTAGCGTGACGAGTGTTACAGTATCCAAATCTTCACCAACTCCAATCACAACGGGTTTTACTTACGAGTGCTGTAATGCTGTTAATATAAATAACTAACCTTGCAAAAAAACTTAATTTTAAAATCAATATTTTTTGTGCTCATATTTGTAATTCATTTTACATTTATGAGCACTTATAAAATTATCCCTTCTGATATCATCTATTCAATCACTGATAAGCAAGACATTTTAGTTAGCGATAAAGTTAAAGATATAAATGCGACAGAAAATATTTTAGGCAATAGCATTAAGAGGCTCTCAACGCCAATTTTGACGACAGAGCTCTTTGGCATAATTTTTCCAATTAAATTCTCACAAAGACATGGTGGAATTGCTCTTTCTCTTTATAAGATTTTTAATATGATCTTTAAAGAGAATACTTTTGCTCTTTGGCATGCATTATTGAAAATGCTAGCTCTTTTATTTTTCTTTTTAGGATTAAAATTTCATTTCTCAGAGAGAAAAGCGCTTCTATGCACTTTTCTTTTATGTATCGATCCGATGTTTTTATCGAGCTACTTTGTCTTTATTTCGGAAGTTTTCAATCTTACTTCGATGTGTATCGTATTCTATATTATATCGAGTAAGAATCGTCGTCCGTTATGGATAATAATGCTGGGATTACTAATTGGGCTCAACCTCTCGATTCGCCTCAATTTTCTATGGATGATCGTATGGATGTTTCCTTTGGTTAGTAAAGGGGATTTAAAAGAGAGAAAGTTCATGACTTTGCTCTTGGGCGGACTTCTCACTGGCCTTATACCTTTTTTCTATGGCCTAGATATTCTTCAACTTTTAGGTGAGGCGAGCTACGTCATGCAAAGTTGGAGTCCACTTTATTTAATTACTTATTTTCTAAAATTACTACTTTCTCCTTTAGCATATAATGAATATTACTTGAGCGAATATAGTTTGATTTGGAAGTGCTTTGAGCTTGTCTTAGGGCTTTCGATGATCGTCATCGTTTTTAATCGAGGAGTTAGGAATAAGAAATATCTTCTGGGAATACTTATATCCCTATTAACGGTCTACTTGTGCACAAGAGCTGGTGAAAACTACTTTCTTTACTTAACGTATCTTATTGTTCCTTGGTATTTCTTCACTTTTCAACAAAAAATCAATGTGAAGCTTCTTGTGACTATTCTCATTTTGAGATTTATTGTTTTTGTCGGCTTCTACTATAAAACAGGAGTACAAGAGATTTTTGATTATGATTTAACTCGTACAACGTGGAATAATGCTTTTGAATTTAAAGGAAAGAAAATTGTGAACTTAAGTGGGTCTGATCTCGGAAAGGCTCAGTTCTTAGGTTACGACCTTGAAATTTTTAATTTGAATAGATACTTCTTTGAATATGAAGGGATGACAATTAATTTGTCCCTTAATATGTTTGATCAAGATGGCGTACTAGTCATTCCAAAAAGAGACATTTGGGGAAGCTGGTTTAAGAATCAGGGACCTTTTGACTATGAAAAGTTTGAAAAAATGGCTCGCCGAGATGGAATTGAAATTATAGAATACAAATATGTCTCAAATAAAAAGAATTTCGGATACTATATCATCGATTATCGACTCAAAAAATAGCACCAAGCTGTGTTTCATGGTCATTGGACTGATGGCCGTCTTCTTCTTTAGACAATACCCTCGTTACGATTATATTGATTATGGTGTCTATAACTCTTATGCTCACAGTATCGTAGAAGATGGAAATCTTAATATCAGTGATGAACTATATGAACTGCGAAAGCATAGGGGAGAACCTGTCATTCAAACTCCTACTCATTATGATCCTGATTATCACAGTAATGGGAGTGCCGTTCTTTTTGCACCATTCTTAGTTCTAGGTAAGAGTCTTTCAAGCCTCATCTCTACATTGAGTGGCAATATTCAACCTTACCTCGACCTGCCTTGGCCTGTTGGGGAGAAAAAATATTTCGAAGATCTTTTTATAGGTATTTGCTATTTTATTTTTGGAGTCATCGGATTCTATCAAATTTTAATATTCTGTTTCCAGGGTCTGTCAAAGAGTGAAAAAATCTTTCTGTCTGCTGTGATGATTTGGTCGACACCATTTTATATGTACTTTATTCATTATCCTGGAAATATGAATATTATTATCCTTCCGATTTTGACAACTCTCTATAAAAAACTTTATGACAATCAATTCAAATTAAATGATAAAGAGTTCTTTCATTTTACTCTTATCTTAGCGATAGGTTTTATTATTAAGGTTGATGTTCTTTTTGTTGCTGTATTTTTTCCCATCATTCTTTGGAAATCAAAACTCGATTACAAAAAACAATTTGCAACGCTATCTGCTATCTCCGCCCTGGTAATAGCCTTTTTAATTAATCGCTTTATTCAGTATGGAGAGCTTCACTTAGGGTATGGAGGAGTGTCGAGTTCATTTATTCCTGTAGAAATGCTATTTACTCCTTATTCGGGACTATTTTTTACTTGTCCTATTTTTATTTTTCTTATTATTTTCTATTTTACTTCAAAGAGGCGATCTTGGGTTTTGACAGCATTGCTCTTATCTCCACTCGTTAAGTTTATAGTGATATCTTTTGCTTTTGATTCTGGAATAGATTTTGGTTGGAGGGATGTCATTGGAAATATCTTTATATGGTCACTCATTCTTGTACATACCTATCGCAATCATCTTTATAGGAAGCTATTTCTAGTTCTTTGTCTCGTTTCTACTCTATGGACGATGTTTATCTCAATATATTATAACCATCTTCCGTTTGGTGAGAGCTATCAATACTACTTTAATGTCTTTAGAGAAGCCGTCTGGATACTTCCTTCTTATTCACTTGTATCTATTCAGGCTTTTCATTTTTCATGGCTGCGCCTGATTCTTTTTTTCTTCTCAGTAGTAATTTTATTTGGAGTCTATCGAAAAAGAACACAGATTATTAAATTCTTCCCTGCCATCTTCATGTCAGTTTACTTAGCGATCACTATTTTGAATTTCATTAACAAAAACAATAACTCCATCTATGACGATGCTATCGTCACAGATGAAATTAAAACTTGGTATTCTATAGAGAATAAGTAGTGGTTAAGGACACATTTGAGATGCACCTCTACAGATCTCAAATGAGCAGGTTCCTGTATCAACCCATGATCCAGCTGTACACTGTTGTCTATTATTACCTTCACAGTAGTATTGTCCCGCTCCATCACAGCAGAAATTAGTTCCGCTACCAACTCTCGTGTCACCGTTAGTACAAGGTTTGGCGTAAGTACAGTTGACATCACTTCCTCCGCCGGTACCTAGACATTTCCACTTGTACTGTGTCGATGTATCAGCAGTGTCGGAGAAGGTACCAGCTGTACATGTATCTTGTGGCGTCCCGCATGATCCATTGACCCCTGTGTTTTCAACTCCACAGTAAACACTTCCCGCCGTGTTCTCATTACATTTCCAATTGGTATCAAATCTATCGTAAGTCCCTGTTCCACAGTGATGACAATAAGCGGTATCGTTAACAGTTCCTGCATTACAAGGATAGCCTGACTGAGCTGGCATTATTCCTTTTCCTGCAACTTCTGGGTCTCCATTACATGAACCACCATCTGAGACGCCACACGATCCACCTGTGGATTGAGATGTTTTACTCCATGCATATGTCGAAGTTCCACCTGCGGCGTAGCATCCAGTGGCAGCAGAAGTACATGCTGACATTGTGGCATACTCCGTTTCTCCCCCGGCACAAGTCCCAGTAACAGGCATGTCTTCACTACAGCTAGCATTAGTTGACCCCGAACATGTCCAGGTCCATTTCGTTGAGCCAGCGTTATTTGCAGTTGAAGTCCCTGTAAGGCAAGAGTAGTGAGCAGGGGCACAAGAGCCAGGTCTTGTTTCACTGCAGCTCGTGCTTGAACCTCCGTTAACACCGTCACATGTCCAGCTCCAACTTGTTGACGTTGCTGAAGTTGATCCCGATGCCAAGGTCCCTACGGTACATCCATAATGTGACGAAGAGCATTGTCCCGGTTTAGGCTTTCCTTTTTCGCAAAGAACTGTCCCACCTGTACAATACCAAGACCATTTATTTGAATCCTGTGTTGCACCAGATGCGGCACCGTCATTACATGTATTAATCGTCGCCCCGCAGGCTGCTTTATACATTGTACAGTCAGTGTCTGAACCACCATTAATACCTAAGCAGTCCCAAGTGTAGAAAGTTCCATTGTCGATTAAATTATTAAGTGTTCCACCATCACAAGACTGAATATGTGTTTCACCATTTTCATCATATGGGCACATTCCATCTTCTGGATAATTTGAGTAGCACTTAATACTTGAGCCACCACCAAGGCCATTACAGTTCCAAGTTGGAACTGTTGTACTTCCAATAACTTCATCGGCGGTATCTGCAAATACTCCGGCAGTACATGTATTTGTCGAAGCACCACATGCTCCATCGGTTGTCTTGGCTTCTGTACAACTCGCACTTGCTCCAGGAGCTGCAACGCTACAATTCCAATAGTAATTATAAGCATCACTCGTTGCCCCGGTGACGCTTCCTGAGGCACATGTATTTGTTGATGCTCCACATGCTCCATCCGCAGGAGGCGTTACTGGAGTCGTTCCACATTTATAATTAATCATCTTGCAGCACTTCATATTCACATTACTAACGTATTTTTGACTTGTATTAGTTGTTCCTGATCTTGATGCATTCGTCGAATAAGTTAATGTCGAGTAGACTGGTGTAACAGAGACCCCATAATATCCATTATTGCATGTTCCGGTATTTGATCTTGTGACACAGCTTCCCCAATCAGTTCCTATATTAATTGAGCTCCAGTTGTTGAGATCACAAGAGTTAAGAGATAAAATTCCAGAAGGATCTGTCTGAACTGTTAAACCTATGACTTGAGCACCACTTGCATTGGCTGTGATATTTCCGTTATTGGCCGTAATATTTCCTAGGTTAGAGACAAAGCCTGCCCCGGATCCCGTTGTTGTAATTGCGCCAGCAGAAATAACTTGTTGTGCATAAATTTTTTGGCATACCGGATCTGAAGCACTATTATGGCTACAGTGTTTTAATAGAACATCACATGTTGAAAACCCTGCTGGTACACCTTGGATAAATGTAGTAGGGGTGTCTGGATTTCTGGCAAACATTCCCTTACAAATACTAATAAACCCTTTTCCATTAGGAGTTGTCGAGTCTTGGATATCAGTCATAACTTGTGCGACATCACCTGCACTAGATGGACTGATTGTTTGAGACACTTTATTTGCTGTCCACCCCATTGTCGCTGCTCTTTTTCTTTCAGCTGCGGAAGCAGGTGCAAATGAATTTGATTGGCTTGGAATGTTAACAAATCCTTCAGCCTTAATATTTCCTCTCGCTCCACTATTTTGTGCATTTGAAATTGCATCACCTGTCGTAGCACCATCCCCAACATAGACAAAACTATTTGCTCCTTGAACAAATACTGCACCATCAGGCTTTGTTGCAGGATTAGCTAACGCCGTTACATATAATGTCTTTTTAACTTCAAGAGAACCTGGGGTTGCTGCTGTTTGAGGATCGATATTTCCCCCAATAACAACTGCATTCTTTACTGCTAAGTCACCATCATTTTGATTAACTGGGCTTACTGATGGGAAGTTCGAACCTACAGATAAGGACTCATTAAGCACCAAAGAGCCTTTAGCTGTGTTAGGGGCAAGCCCAACACCGACAGAGTTATTAATATAAGCAACACCAGCTTCATTGTAGCCAGCCTCGTTAGGTTGAATCGATGCAACTGGTCCAATCACAAGAGATTTATCTACGGATAATTCTCCACCATCGTCATTATGATCAATTGGGTCACGGCCTATACCAACAGAACCTTCAACACGAAGATGGTTATTTTTATTTGGAAAAGCGGGTTGATAATTAAACTTACTCTCTTCAATATTTACATTACCTTTGAAAGTCGCTGCATAATCATTGTTTGGAGCATTACCATCTTGAACACTAATATGGCGACAATTTCCATCTGTATCGATGAGTCCACCTAGAGACTGGCAAAGCCCTGTTGATCTTTGATCGACACCATCGACAATATGAATATTACATTCAGTAATTGTCCCGGTGGCACCACCGGCACTTGAGTTGTGAACAACTTGTAATGGAATATTTAATCTTTGATTTGCATTCCCAGCACTTGCAGCGTAGTTACCATCTCTTTGGTAGTTGATCTCAAGCACTGTTGTAGCAGCTCGTTTATATCCAACTGAGCCATTTTCTCGGTAGGCAACTCCTGTTGCTGCGTAATCTTTTAATTGCATGCTCAATAGCTTTATTGCAGTACTATTAGCATTGATTTGTGCGCCTTCAGATTTTCCGAAAATATCATTTTTTGCTGCATCGGTACTGGCAAAGACTTTGAACCCATCTGAAAGATCAGTGAATCCTGTTGTTCCATTGGCAACATTTACGCCTGCAAGTGTTGTCGTACATGCTGATTTTTTTCTAAGAGCATTGTAAACTTCGAAACGAAATTTATCTTCGAGAGAGCGTTGAGCTTCATATTTAACAACTGCGCCTGAGTTCTTTGTTAGGTTTAAAATACCTACTGCAAGTGCCCCAACTAGTGCAGATGTTGCAATAATTTGTGGTAGAACCGAACCTTTATTTGTTCGAAGAATCCTGTTCATAAATGGTGATTTTGGGGACTTCATCTGATGTATCCTATTAATTTATTTAGTATAATAAAAATTATATAGGAATATGCAGTTTGCACCAATCTTAAGCATAGTTTTCCTCTTTTTTAATATAATATTAGTAACTTGGGAGATTACAACATTTGGCCAAATGCCATAAAAACTTGTTAAACTTTAAAAATCGGCTATGATTTTAATATGAAATTAATAATTGCCTTATTTATAGTCCTTACAATCGTATCCTGTTCAAAGAAAGACAAACAAACAATTACTCTTTATCCAGAGGGATTCTTTTCATTTAAGAGCGAACTTTACTTCTCTGATGGCAAGGCTTTTTATTGCACTTTTAGAAATTGGGAACATCTCTACGAACTTAGGGGAACGAGAGACAAACCAAAATCAGAAATCATCATTCAGGATGAACTTCCAAAAGACATGCGCTTTGTAAAATTTTGTAACTCAGGAATTCTTACTCCAAAATTCTATCAGTGATTAAAATAAAGGATAGATAAAGGGTAAGACTGGTGATGATATATTTAACACGATAATCAACACAGACGTTAATAGTAGAATAATGATGACTGGAAGTAATATCCACTTCCTATCTTTTTTGAATTGTTTGTATAAAGCAGAAGTTAAATGCTTTATAAACTGAAACGTATTTTTCATTTTTTTATCACAAGTAAATTTTCTAAAATAATCATATCAATAGGTGTTTTAAGAAACAAGAGAAATGCTTCCTTTGCCGATTTGCAAAGTGGATAACCACTCTCATTTAAAGAGGTGTTAAGCACAATTTTATTCTTTGTGTTAGAAATAATATCGTGAAAAAAAGTGTCTGGTGTCGCAATTTGTGGGCGAGTCGTTTGATCAATATGAATAGCTCCAATTACTTCATTTTTAAAGTTATCATGAATCTTTACATCGGTTTGCATTCCATAAAAAGTAGTATCAATATGTTCACAATCAAATATTTCTTTCGCTTTATCAAGAGTTGTCGATAGAGCATAAGGACGGTAAGAAGCTCTTTTCTTTATTGTTTTACTAATTTTTGTCGCTATTTCAGTGCTGTCACTTCGACAAATGATTGAACGGGCACCAAGGGCACGGGGACCAAACTCAGCTTGTCCTTGAGCAATGGCAATAATTTTCCCTTCATCAATTTTATTAGCAATGAATCGAGAATGTTCAACTTGATCAAGCTTTAGGATCTCGAGATTAGAGAATTTATTGTGATCACTTGTATAATTTTTTAAATCATTTTCGCTTAGATTTAAAATTAAATCTTTAATTTCTTCGAGATCTACATGTGAACCCAAGTTGAAATTGAGCGGTGTGTTTAATTTGATTCTCCCACACTTTGAAAGAGCTGCTCCGAGGGCCAAACCGGCATCTCCTGGTGCTTGAGGAATAAAAATATTTGCAAAATGGGTGTTTTCATTAATCTTGCGGATAAGCTTACAATTGTGTGCTCCTCCTCCTGAAATACACAGGTTAGTTATTTCTTTGTCCTCACAATGATAATTTAGAAACGAAATAATTGTATCCTCAAAAACGTCCTGCATCGCCAAAGCAATATCTGCGTAGTGAGACTGAGGATTACTACTCCTAAAACATGAGAGATCAAGATTTTCCTGAGGAGTTCGAGGTGTACCAAGAATTTTTTCTATCTGCTTAATATGTAGTTTAGAATTCATTGAATTAAGATTGAGAAGTTCTTTGTTTATCACTATTTCACCATCGATGAAATGAACTAAAGCTTCAAATGGGTTATAGGTCATTTCCTTTCCAAACGAGCTTAGTGCCATTGTTGTACATTCTGAACTATTTGGTGAAAATCCGAGCCAATTTGTAACTAATGAATAAAGGTAACACAAGCTGTTGTTAAAGGGGACTGTCTTTATCAAGGTATTATTTAAATAGAGAGAAATTGATTCATTTTGGCCGATAGAATCCAATACAAGTGAATAAGAATTTTTAAAATTAGACTGATAAAGTGCACTGATATGATGAGCTTCATGGTGATCAATATAAGAAATTTTATCTAATGAAATATTGAGATGATCTGATATTTTCTTTACGCTCCATAAATTATTTCCAAGCCATTTTTTTGTCAAAGAAATAAAGTTCGTGAGACTAGTAAAGTCGTGATGGATGAAAGTATCAATGCGTGAAAGAAATTTCTGGTAAGGATTTTCACCAAAAATAACGTGATCGATATCATTGGAGTTGATTCCATATTTTTTAAGACCATATTGAAGAGAGAAAAGAGGGAAGCTCGAGTCATGCTTTAAGTAAGTAAATCTCTCTTCTTCACTAGAGAAGATAATTTCACCATCTTTGATGATGCAAACAGATGAGTCATGGTAGCCAAAGCATATACCAAGAATAATCATTTCTTAGCCTTATTTAAAAAGTAAAGAATTGATGTATAGGGAAGTAATAAAAAATAAACAAAAGTGAGTAAGACAAAAGAAATTTGTGAGGCCACTTTATTTCCGAGAGTCGCGTACTTGTAGCGAAACCAGTAGAGCTTGTCTCTAAATAGAGAATTTTCATGATCTTTAGAATGTTCAACTTCATCTTTTATAATCTGATGTAGCCCTTTTTTGAGATCTAAATTCTTAGTGAATTTATAAATATTTATAAACTTAGTGAGTGCATCTCCTTCTCCAATTTGGCAGAGTCTACTAAATCGGTAGGGATCATTACCCTTATAGTAAATAGATCTTGAAGAGGATTCATAAAGAAAAGGTGTTTGAGAACTTTTTGTCAAAATAGTCTTAAATATTGTGGCATGTTCCCTTTCTTCATAAGCCTGAAGAAATAATTTCTTTTTTAGCTCTAATGGAGTGTCTAAGTTGATAGCGGTCATTATTTGCCAGTGGCTATCATCTTCAATATAGTGAAACCTTTTAAGAAAGCTAAGCAGAAATGAATGACTATTTTCAATCAGGTAGGAGCTCAAGATATATTTTATTTTTAAAAGAGACATATTAATCTTCTAACTTAAAGTTTATCCATTCTTTTGGGGGAATGTACTTATTAATTGCCCTTTTGTTGAGTTGAACGATATAGCCATCTTTTGGAAGTTGAAGTCTTGCAGCTAGTTTATTGATGGCCTTATGCATTCTCATCACAGCTTCATCGATAGCTTGCTTTTCACTAAGCTTGATTGACTTCTCTTTTTTGTAGTTTTCCCATGCATAATGATAAATTTCCATTTCGATATTTATATTATTAGGCTTGGAAAACCATAGCGTCGACTCTGTATGATGAAACTTACCATAATCAGCAAAGTGATAATTATAAATATGGACAATAAATCGCCCTGGGTCAACATCAACTTTAACTAGATCTTGAGCAAATAGACTAAAAGAGAATAGAATAATAAGGAGTTTAATCTTTATCATGATAATCCACTTTTACTGTTAGGTTTGGAACATTATATGTTTTATTAACATAATTTATATTACTGACAATTTTCATTGCAAGCGCATCACGTTCAGTGAAATTTTCAATACCACCCTCTTTTAAAGAGATCCGAACAAAAACTTGGCTGAAGGGACCAAAGAAATCAATTTCAAAATCATAATTCTTCGTCGGAGAAATCGGTCTTGCATTAGCAGCATACACAAGTGCTTCGATTCTTGGCATTTCAACAACTGTTGCAACGACACTTGAAGAGATTACGAATAGAATAATTAAATATTTAAACATATAGCTATTATAGCATTACTCTAATTTTAAAAAAGAGAAAATTTTCTCTGCTATAAGTTCATGTACAATAGCCGATAAGTGATCATCAGAAGCTGAAAATATAGTTGGGATTCCCTTGTCTGTGATCTCAGTATTAATGTCTGTTGCTGCGATACCTGAGCTATTTAATTCACTAATAAATATATTATTATAACTTTGACTCGTTGAGTGAATCAATTTGTTGGGAACAAAAATGCTAAGGAACTTTGCATTGTGCTTCGTAGCTAACCCAAACATCAACTTATTCAAGTAGACGAGAACTTTATCCCCATCAATGACTTCATTAGTGCATCTCTTGATATCGGCACTTGTCATAAAGATATCACGTACTATATTCGAAAAAAAATCAAGAATTTCAAGCTTTGCTGGATTCATACTTATAGCATACTTATCCTTAAACATTGATTCATTTGCCCATCTCTCTCTTGAAAAATACAATGGTCTTTTAGGAGGAGTATTATAACGGCATGGAGTATCTTCATGATGAAAGGCAATCGAAGGTCTTGAGACACGATGTTCATCGAGCTGAGAATTGTTGTAAGAATCATTGTGCCCATTAACCCAAATGACGGCAGTAATTGATTGATAGTTTCTGAAATCTCGTAAGAACTTAAGATAAGTCTGTACAGATGAGTAATTGATATCAGAAATAGTTCTAACTTGGAGATGATGACCATTCTTTTTTAAGAGAAGCTCTAGTTTTGACTTAATTGTGTCTTGAGCATCTTTACCCCAACCCCAAACATGGCTATCTCCCACTAAAAGAATAGTCGGCTTTTTAAAGTCAGTATTTTCATTATTAAAGGATCTCTCGGAAAAAGAATCGGTACTGTATGTGATCCCTCCATGTGAGAAATTATCATTCGGTGATGTGATATAACCGAGTTCGTTATCATAGATCATTTGTGATGTGGTGACATCATAGGTGATATCGATATTTCTTAAATAAAAAGATACAAGCAATTGATTAGCTAGGAGAAGAGAGGCAAGAGTGGATGTAATCAGGAGCATTATCTTGTGCATTTTGTTGCCTTGTGTATAATATATAAATTAAGTATTAGGTATCAGACAGTTTGAGTCAAGAGAGCAAAACTTCATTATGAGAAGACATAATCTTGAAAAATATGCAAAGTTATTTATGTTTTTAGATAAGACGTGGCTTCCTATATCTAAACTCTCATCTTTGTTCACTGTCAAAAAGAATAACGTTACCGAGAATGTGCTTTTCTTAAAGCTCTATGAAAAAGGTTCGTTGGCACTTCTATCTCCATTAATTAATGAAATTTCAAAGATATCTAATAGTGAATTGTACTTTGTAACACTCGATATAAATAAGGACGCAATGATTTTTCTACCTGAAATCAAGGCTGAAAATATCTATTATATTCAAACCAAAACATTAATAAGTTTTATTCGTTCGTTTTTCTATTTTACTTTTTGGTCCCAGAAAAAAAATTTTTCAAGAGTTTTTAATTTAGACCTATTTTCAAATATATCAAAAACAGTAATGAATATGAGTAATGGTGATCAGAAATATCTTATTTCAGACCAAGAAAGTCTTTCTAGTGTTGGTTATGATCAAGGTAAACATATCTATGAGCATTACTATGACTTGTTTAACAAATACTTTAAATTAACCAGAAAAAAGCCTGAATATGCTAACTTATTTAATTATACCAAGAGAAAACAAATAAGCTTTTATATTAATACTAAAGATCCTTTGTGGCATCGATCATGGACCAATGAAAGTTGGAATGACTTAATAAGCATTTGTAAGAAGCAATATGGAAATGAATATGACATTGTCGTCCTCGCTCCTGAGCTCGAAGGGAACTCTAATTTAGTAAACTTATTGAAAGATTCATATAAAGAAACAAAGCAGCTCTCTGATTTGTTGGTAGAAATCTCACAAAGTATGGTGTTTGTAACAACCGATTGCGGTCCCTCACATTTTGCAGCTTTTTGTAATACCAGAACGATTACTCTTTTTGGACCCGAGTCACCTGATTTTTTTGGAAGCTTGTCCGAACTAAATACGAATATTACAAGCTCGCTTGCCTGTTCACCATGTTTCACACAAAGAAATAAGTGTATCTCTCTGTGCCGAGATAATATTTGCATGAAGAACATTCATCCTGAACTGATTCTTAGTCATATTAGAGAAAATCTTGGGGATCTCGATGCTAGCGCGTAGGAAAATGTATTACTCTTTTTTAGATTTTTTTAAAATGATGAAATACCTTCTCTTGGGTCAACAAACTTTAGTAGTTCAAGCTTTTGAAAAAAAAATAAGCGAATATTTTAATGAAGCAAATGTAATTACAACAGCAAGCGGTCGAGAGGCAATAGTGATAGCACTAAAGTCACTTGGGCTAGTTCCTGGTGATGAAATTATTGTTCCAGCTCTTACTCTTGGGGAATTAATACCACTACTTAAAAAGGAAGGTTACACAGTTGTACTTGCTGATGTAGACGAGTACACATTTAATGTCACAGCGAAATCAATTTCAAAAGTTTTAACTCTACAAACAAAATGCATCATGGTAACTCATCTCTTTGGTGTTCCTGTTGAAATGACCGAAATCATGAATTTAGCTAAAGACAAGAATATTAAAGTTTTAGAGGATTGTGCACATGCCATGTTTGCTCAAGCAAATAAAAAAGCAGTAGGACTTTGGGGTGATATTTCAATATTAAGCTTTGAAGGTAATAAGCCTTTACCTGCCTATGGTGGTGGTGCAATTATAACTACTAATCCTGATTTAATATCTTATGCAAATAAAGTCCTTGGTAAACAATATGCTTTAAAATTTCCAATTTTAAAGAAATATATAATGACAGTTGTAGAAGAGCTCTTCCTAATGAGTCCACTGTTTAAACCAGTTGCCTCAGTTCTATTTTCTGAGAAATTTCAGGTAACTTTTGAAAAGTATTATCGAGGTATGAACGACAAGGTAAGGCCTAAGAGTCGTTTTACAAGTTTTCAGGCAGAAGTTGGCTTAGAGAATTTTGAAAGATATAAGAAAAAACAAAATGAAAACCATGATAAGAAACTACTCCTTGAAAGTCATCTTGATCTTAAGAAATATCGAGTTCAAAAATATAACTCGGGAGACATTTGCAGCTTTTATAACACTACTATACTCTGTGATGATGCCGTTGCTGCAAAGAAAATTAAGGCAAAACTTTTTAAGGAAGGCTATGATTCAGGAATAGGATCAGAAGTTATTGACAGTTGTGACAAATATTTCGAAGGGACTTATCAGTCACAATACGCTAAACAAATTGAGGATAGAATACTCTTGTTACCAATCCATGATGGAACAAGCAATCGAGATGTTAAGTCGATAGCAAAGTTACTAAATGAATTTTAAAAAAAACTTAAAGTCCTACTTTAAAATTAAAATCAGCAAGTATCGCGGACGACGATCCTTGGCCATCCCAATTGTCAATATTGATGTGATTGATAGTTGTAATTCTCGATGTCAATCCTGCCATATATGGAAGCATGACAATGAGGGAGAGGTAAGCCTAGTCGAATATTTTAGTTTATTTGATCAGCTTGCAGAAATTGATACTCAAATTATATCAATTGGAGGAGGGGAGCCACTTCTTAGAAAAGACATTTGTGACATTATTTATGGAGCGAGTAGTAAGGGCTTTAGTGTACATATGAACTCAAGTCTCGTCGGTGTTTCTAAGTCGCAGCTCGACCAGTTAGTAAAATCAGGCTTAAGTTTTATTCATGTATCTATTGATCATTTTAAAAATGATAAGTATTACAAGATTCGTGGTGTTAATTCTTTAACTCATGTTCTTTCAAATCTTGAATACTTAAAAAGTAAGAAAATTGACATTGGCATTAATGTTGTTATTAGCAAACTAAATTATCATGATCTTGATGAGATTATGGAGTGGTGTCTAGCTCAGAACATCTCTAAAGTGCAGTTTATCATTGCTTCAAAGAATTTACAGCAAGAGGATATGTCCGCTGAAGATTTTTCTAGCTTAGCACTTACGGATGGTGAACTAGGAGATTTAAAGAAGAAGTTACTTGTTTTTGAAAATAGAGCAACAAAGAACAATGTTATGACAAATTCCAAAATGTACTTGAATAATCTTAAGGAAGTAAACCAGGAAAGGCGATTGATTTCTTGTTATTCAGGAAGGGCCACTATTACGATTGATCCTTTTGGATTTGTACGAACTTGTTATGCCTATGATTCTACTTTGAGCATTAAGAAAAATAAAATTCTCGATATATTAAATTCTGAAAAATTTGCAGAGAGAGTTAAACAAGTCGATTCATGCAAAAAGGCATGTCACGATGTTGGAAGTGCAGAAATCAGTATTCGAATGAATTTATGGTATGGCCTATCGAGTATTAGAAAAATATTTTCTGAAGTGATGAGATATACAAAATGAATAAAGGTATATATAAAAAATATCATTTTGAGTTAATTCTAATTTTTATTTTTGCTTTATTTCTTTGTGGATTGAGATATTATCTTCCCTTTGTAAATGATCTCTACGAACTACAAGCTCGCTCAATCGAAAATGGACGCATGGCCATTTTTAGTGCTTCTCAAAATACGCTGATTTTTGACTCGACAATATATCATGATTCTATTTTTATGAGTTGGGGTATTCTTCCTGCTATTGAATATATCATATGGAGTTTTATCTCTTTCTCCCTTTTGAGTCCAAGCATTCTTTATTATATTCACTTATTTATTATTCCCTTACTCGTAGTGAAGATAACAGGTAAGTCGTTTGGGGGTTATATTACCCTTATTTCTCCATTCTTTCTCTACTTTCTTCGAGAGGATATTTCGGCCATTGATATCTCATATATTTATGGACTAAGTTATCTACTTCTATCTTTTTATTTAGATAAGAAGAAAAAATACTGGTGGGCACGACTTTCTCTTGTTCTTACGTGCCTCTGCCGTTTTGGTTTTTTTCCTCTTGTTATCATTTTTCTAGGATTTAAATGCTATAGAGAAAGAAAATATGCAAGGGAGCTACTCACTGCTCTTATAACTATAAGTGCTTTATTTAGCGTAAATTATTTAAAGTTTGAAAATATCTTTTTTTGGGGCGAGCGCTTTAATAAGTTTCAAGGTGAATGGATTACGATATTAAAGACACTGCAAGTTGACAGCTTTCAGCCTGAACGATTATTGTTTTCACTCGTCGACTTTGTTCGTGGAGTATTCTTTAATTTTGATGGCGAGAAAATTTTTGGAAATAGTTTTACGATTTCACAGTTAGATAGTCGATTGCTCTATATTTTAATAGGTACAGTGATCATCCTTTGTTTTCTAAAATTATTAAAACTTAAAGTAAGAAAAGATCTTTTTCTCGCTCTCTTCTTGTTTGAGCTTGTATTTTCAATTGTCTTTATAAGATTTTTTTCTTATCGCCTTCTCTTTGTTTCATTTTTATTATTGATTTTCTCAATGGAGATTGAAGTCAAAAGCAGTAAACTTGCTGTGCTCGTCTTCGGTGTTTTTGCAGTTTTTCAAATACTATTCTCTCCAGATATCAAAGTTAGGGAGAATATGAACAGGGAAATACAATATCGTAATGAAGTATTCAATGTGGATTATGCCGATAAGTCAGAGTACGTGTGCAAAGATATCATTGATGCAAGAAAATATCCGCCACAAGTTTTTGACAGTTTGTTCACAGGGTTTGAGGTAAAAAATGAGAAATGCTTTGTAAGAAATCCTTTTTCCCTACTTTTGAATAAGAACAGAGCTAATTGTAAGCTAACGGTCGATATTAAGGAGTTGTCGTGTCAGGACTTGTGGCTTAAAAGCATTATGGGTGATCATTTCTTTAGGACCGAAGGTAATGTTTGTGTATCTCTCATGGAAAGTGATTATAGAGGTGAGGTGATTCTCTACTTTATGGATGATTTCGAGAAAAAGATTTCGAAGAAAAATATTTATAATGATATTATGCTAAAAGAGTTTAAGAGAATTAATATGGATTGTGTTAATGAGTACTAATGTCGAACTATCAATAGTTGTCCCATTTTTGAATGAAGAGCTTGTGCTCGATAAATTCTTCAAGAATGCATTTGCTATTTTAGATAAATCAAATATATCTTATGAAATTATCGGGGTCGATAATGGCTCAAGTGATAGCTCTTTAGAAATAGCAAAGAAGCATCCCGTTAAAGTTATAAACGAAGACCTTCGCGGCTATGGCTCTGCTTTAAGACGTGGATTTTTTGAAAGTGGTGGTAAGTATATCGCATATCTTGATTGTGACGGAAGTTACACGATAGAAGACTTAGTTAGCCTTTATAATGAAATTAAAAATCTTGATGCTGATAAGGTAATTGGAACTCGTATTAACGAAAAGGCCGAAATAGATTCAATGCCTCTACTACACAAGTATCTTGGAACCCCTGTGCTTAACTTTATTTGCTTCATCAGGCATGGAGTGAGAACTAGTGATATCAATTCAGGTTTACGAGTATTTCGCTCAAGTATTTTAAAGAATTTGATTTTAAAGAGTGACGGTATGGAATTTGCTTCTGAATTTCTTATTAAATGCTATCGAAGTAAATTAAGTGTCCATGAAGTTCCAATCTCATACTGTAAGGGCTTTTCAACTATTAGGCGCCCACATCTTAGGCCACTTCGAGATGGCTACAGGCACTTACTAACGATACTTAAGTCATAGATTACGCTAGAAAGTTAAAAATTGTTTAGAATTTGAGTTTGTGATACAGTTTTAGAAATGAAGTTGTCACAAGATAATCTTATATATTTCGTACGTTTAGATCGAGATTCGTCCCGTAGGGTCGCTGAACCAAGGCACTTACATCCTTCCCTCGATATCAAGTATTCAATGAAGTTACTCGCAGACAAAAATTGTATGTATCATGACCAGTGGGTTAATCCGTTGTTGGAAGATATATTGATTAAGAAGATTGTCGATTCAGGGACTACTTTTGTTATTATAAGAGCAACCTCATTTTGTTTTGAAGAGTCTCTTTCTCTAAGTATGAAGTTGAAAAAAAATGGTATTCAAACAATTGCGATTGGGCAGCAGACGACACAGCTTCTTAAAATTTCAGAAAATCTTGTAAAGCAATCTTATACTTTTATCTTACATGGTGAAACTGAAGTTGCGGTTGCTAACTTAATTCACGAGATAGAAGGTGAGAAACCTTATAACGATCTTGTGGAAGAGTATTGGAAGAAATTTAAGTCTAGCTTCTATCATACAGTTGAGAATCCAGAAGAATTACCTTTACTCGATTTTAGTAAAGAAGAATTAGAAATATATCCTTTTCCATTTCCTGTTCGTGATGGATTTTATAAGAAGTGGGCCTATCTATTGACAGCATGGGGATGCCCTCACAAGTGTGATTTTTGTACTTTAATTGTACGAAAAACGACTGGTGATAATCTTAGGAGAAGAACTCCTCTTCGTGTTGTCGAGGAAATAGAGAGTCTTTGTAGCCAAGGTGCTGACTTTTTAGTTATTGAAGATGATACTTTTTTTTGCAATCGTTCTCATTTGAGAGAAATTTGTAATTTAATAATTGAGAGAAATATTAATATAGCCTGGATGTGCAATGCTCGAATAGATGAAATCGACGAAGAATCATTGAAGCTTGCTAAAAGGGCAGGGCTTAAATTAGTTAAAGTCGGTGTGGAAACAGGAAGTCCACGTGTTATTGAAAAACTAGGAAAGAGTAAAAGTGGCAAAGTATGGCTTGAAAATATTAAAAACTCTTTTGCGTTATTTGAAAAATATCGAGTTGGAGCTATTGGTTTATTCATGGTTGCAACTCCAGGTGAAGAGATCGAGGACTTTAGACAGACGGCAGATTTACTAAAGAAGATTGCACCTGACTACATCCAGGTTCAAATCTTTACACCATACCCCGATATCAAATATTACAAAGAAGTTGAAAACTTTGTAAATTCTGAAAAAAGTTTCTATCACTATAAAGTTCCTGCAGTGAAATTATCAAAAATTACTGAGTATACAGAAAGTGAAATGCAGAATTTACTCTATCGGCGTTATTATTTGAATCCGAGATATATCTATCGTCATTTAAAATTTTCATGGCGATACTATACTCATGCAAGCTATATAAGAAAACTAACTCTAAAGATATTTGAGAAATTTCATGAGATGGTAAGAATCAATAATTATGAAGCTTAGCACCTATTATCAACTAATCAGATGGCATGTTTTATCTTGGTTTGTACCGAAAGTAATTTCTAAAAGATCTCCCTATAAGCTAATGATTCAATTAACAAACTTATGTAACTCTAAGTGCAAAAACTGTTTAATTTGGACGCATGAAGTAAATCACAATCCAGAATATCAAGAAGTAAGTAACGAAGATATCTGCAATGTGATGACAGAGTTGAGAGAGGATCTCTTTTGGATTGCTTTTACAGGTGGTGAGCCGACACTTAAGAAAGACGATATTATATTTCTATTAAGTAAGGCCGTCGAAATTTGCCCACGTATGAGAGTTGTTGCATTCACGACTAATGGCTTGAAGCCCAATGATGCTCTTGAAATAGCCTTAGAGATTAAGAAACTCGGTCTTGATAGTATTGTAACAATTAGTCTTGATGGTGATGAAATGACCCATGATCATATTCGAGGTGTAAAAGGAAATTATCAACTTGCTCAAGAAACTTTAAAACTCCTTGAGAATCATGGTGTCAAAGTTCACTTTGGACTAACAGTTGGCAAGTTAAACTATGATTATATACAAAATAAATATCATCAAGATGCTGCACACATTAAGGCCGTAACATTTACACATTTAAACGGTATCTACTCATATGGTGGGAGCGTGAATGCTGGTCGAATGCTTGAAAGTATTAAAACTATTATAAGAAACTATAAGGTTGATAAACTTCACGAAACCATCGAATTGATATATCTAAAAATATCAGAAATATTTTTTAATAGAGAAATGAAAGAAAATATTATCCCATGCTCAGTATTAAAATCGACAATCGATGTCATGGCCAATGGAGACATTGTTCCTTGTATGTTCTTGCCTAAGATTTCAAGTGCAAATAAGTTTAAAAAAAGCGATCTTGATAGTAAGGAAGTGAAAAAGGTTTTAGAAGATATTAGAAAGAATAAATGTCCAAAATGTTGGATGAATTGCTATGCTCCACATTCTATAATTGATAAACCGATAACTTCGCTCATTAAAGTAATGAGAAGCAGATGAAGATATCTGTAATCTATCTCGGATTTTTCTGTCTCTTTATCTCGATAATTGACACTGAAATTATAAAGTATATTTCTTCACGTAAATTATCAACGCCACCTATTGTGACTCTCACACCAATGTGTTCAAAAGTAAAAGTCTTGGTCGAAAAGCGAGATGACTTTGGTGTTAAAAAATTAGATCGTGAAATTAGATGCGAAAGCTTAGATTCTTATATCTATCAATCTAATTATTTATTATTAAATTTTGGCAACTACGAGGGCGTCGTTAATGTTGATGGCTATAGTTACAATATCGAAAAGAATAAAAATGTTGAAATAGTCTCTAATGGAGTGGCACGGTTCTATATTATAATAAGAATAGGTATTGGTATTCTTGCTCTATTTCTTTTGCGAAAGTTATTGTTTCGCGAACTTTTACCAATCGTTACAGTAACAACGTTGATTTTACTTTTTTATCCCGGTAATGGTGGGTTTGACATCGTTGACTATTTGAAAATTTATAAGAACTTTCCAAACTATCTTGATAACGAGTACTCTCTTGCTCGTATTGTACCATTTTTGCTAACTTATATGTTAACTGGCAGTGTCTTTGTTTATAAATTAATACAGGTCTGTTTTTGTTCATTTTCCATCTTTTACTTTGTTGAAAAAATTATCGAAAGAAAGTATCTGCAGTACATAACTTTTTTATTCATCGTTTGTTTTGGGTGCTTTATTAAGGTTGCCTACTCTTATACGGATTTATTCTTTGTTGGTATTTTTCTACTGAAATTATCTTATTTAAAAGATTTAATTGCATCACAGAAGTCATATTCAAAGTATCTTATTGTTAGCATCTTTCTTGCTGCCTATCGAGCAAACTCTATAGTTTTAATTGCATTTGATTTGCTTGTTTTTGCCTACCTTAAGCTTTCGAGAAAATATGTATCAGTATTCTTACTTGTATTTTTTACTTTTTACGGACTTAGTTATGGTGTTTTTATCGACGAAGAAGATACAGGGTATGGAGGATACGCGGTTCTTTACGAATTACATGGTCTTTATCCGAAATATTCTAAAGAGCTAGATTGGCTCCCTCGATATATTAATAATGAAGCTCTTGAAAGAGAGCGTCAAGGTTCCTTGATTAGTACATATTACCGTGGAGCAAGTCTTGATGAGGATCTTCTCGAGAGGAAAGTGATCGCCCAAGAGTATGAGGAAATCTATCAAAAGTATTATGGATTTTTTCTTAAGCATCCATTAGAAATTATAAAGCAAAAATCGATATTATTTGGTTATTTCCTAGGACTTAAGATTGATACAGGAAACTCATACTTAAATGATTCAAATATTTCATATTTTTATAAAAATGAAGGTGATTTCTCATTTTTTAATCAAGAGAGATCACTCGAATTTCCAGTCTTTAAGATGAATAAGTTTAACCTTGGGGATAATTTTATCGGGCGAACGTGGATTTTTGCAATCTTACTATTGTTCTTATTGGTTTGGTCCTTATATAAAAAAAAGATTTATGGTATCGCACTCTTAGGTTGTACGCTTTTTTACACCTTCTCTTTTTTAATTGTTAGCCACGGCTACTTATTAACCTACTCTTACTACTTAGTTATTGTCGCAAAGGTATTCATTGTAAGATTTTATGAACTAAAGAGGTATGCGTGATTAATTTTATTATTCATCGAATTAATACTATTTCTGAACTAAAGAATATACCGGAGCGATATGGAGTCGAGATTGATCTGCGTTGGAATAACGGTGAAATAGTACTGTCTCATGATCCATGTGAAGTTCAAAAGCAATATGACTCACTTAGGAAATATTTAAGTGATTTTAAGCATAAAATGCTAATTGTTAATATAAAAGAAACAGGAATTGAGGATCAAGTTGTTAAGCTTTTAGAAGAGTTTAGCATTTTGAATTATTTCTTCTTAGATTTACAATTTCCGGTCATTGTAAAATTGCTAAATAAAGGTAATTCAAATATTGCTATACGCTATTCTGAATATGAAGGTCTTGAAGTTTTTAATAGATTAGATTTATCCCCGAAGTATCTTTGGCTTGATTGTTTTACCAAATATCCAGAAACGACTAATATGGAA
>CAZQJK010000061.1:0-22658 GCA_964593545.1 uncultured Bacteriovorax sp.
CGGGACGCTTCAAGTAAGAAGGCATTACCATAGTCAAAGAAGTACATTCCTCTTTCGGCCAACTGATTAACGGCGCTCACATGACGGACTAATGTTTCTTGTACTAGTTTTTTAAATCGTTGTGGGTCGTTTGCCATTAAGTCATTTGCTTCTTCGAATGAAATGTCGGCAGGGTAGTAGCCTCCGGCCCATGGGTTGTGAAGAGAGGTTTGATCACTTCCAAGTTCAACTTCAACATGGTTTTCAACGAGTGCTTCCCATAGGTTTACAATATTACCTTGGAATGCAATTGAAACGACTTCCTTATTTTTCTTTGCTTCTTTAACTCTTGCTATTAATTCATCAATATCTTCGAAGACCTCATCAACCCAGCCTTGTTCAAAACGTGTTTTTACGGCCTTTGGATTGATTTCTGCTACAAGTCCTATACAACCTGCGATAACTGCAGCTTTTGGTTGTGCTCCACTCATTCCACCAAGTCCTGCAGTCACAAATAATTTTCCTGCAAGATCTGTTTCACCATTTGAAATTTTTCTTCCAGCGTTTAAGACAGTAATCGTCGTTCCGTGAACAATCCCCTGAGGTCCAATGTACATGAATGAACCAGCAGTCATTTGACCGTATTGAGTTACTCCTAGGGCATTGAATTTTTCCCAATCATCTGGTTTAGAATAGTTTGGAATCATCATTCCATTAGTAACAACAACCCTTGGAGCGTCTTTGTGTGAAGGAAAAAGTCCTGCAGGATGACCTGAATAGAGAACAAGGGTTTGTTCATCTGTCATGGTTGCGAGGTATTGCATTGTAAGTAAGTACTGTGCCCAGTTTTGGAAAACAGCTCCATTTCCTCCATATGTGATTAACTCATGAGGATGTTGAGCAACAGCGTAGTCAAGGTTATTTGAAAGCATGAGCATAATTGCTGCCGCTTGCTTTGATTTGTGAGGGTAATCATCGATCGAACGAGCATGAATTTTATAATCAGGTCGATAACGATACATATAGATGCGGCCATAGCGCTCAAGTTCGTCTCTAAATTCCTTAACAAGCACTGAATGATGATCTTCAGGGAAATATCTCAGAGCATTTCTTAGGGCCAATTTCTTTTCTTGTTCGTTTAATATATCTTTTCGTTTTGGAGCATGATTAATACTTGTCTCGTATTCCTTCTTAGCTGGCAGAGATGCTGGAATTCCTTGTAGAATTGATTCTTTGAATAAATCAGACATGTGTATCCTTTTTTTCGTTATTTTCAAGAATATTAGCGTTTTTAGCCTAGTTTTTCCACGATAAGTTTAACGTGTTTTCAATGCCTTATAGTCTTGTCGAGTTAATAATTTCATAGGCCATTTACGAGGAAAAATAAATATGCTTTGATGCGCAAAAAATGGAGAAAGAAATGATCAAATTTATAAAAGGTTTAGTACTCTTAACAATTCTCGGTTTTGGACTAAAATCATTTGGCTACTATTATCCAAACGGTTGGTTCTATCCTCAAGTAAAAGATGTTCGTTGCTTTGTAAGCCCACAAAGTGCACGTTGTACTGTTGTTAACAGTGCAGGAGCACCAATGTTTTGCCAAGGGACGGTTTATGGAACCAGTCGATATGGGGCATACCTACAATCAAACTTTAGTGGTTGGATTGGCGCTGGACAAAATATTTGGGCATTTGTTAATGCGATAAATCCCTATAATGATCCAATGCTAAGTGCAAATGTTAATGTTCAATGTAGATTTTAACAAAAAATATTGAAGGTTCGAAGTCAAGCACCTTCAATTATACCTGAGCGAAGCCCTCTGTTGACGGGGGTTTCAAGATTTGAGATAATGGTTACTCCATTGTTAATGATATCAAAAAAATCATCAAGCAATTCAAAAAAAATTAAAAATCCTCGGAGTCTTTGTAATGAATAAGAAATTGAATATTAATGATAAAGTTATTTCGTCAAGTTTTGGACTTGGTGTAATTGTTGATATTGAAAGACCTGAAGGAACAAATCGTGACTTCTACGTAATTGAATCTGTTGATCATAATATTAGAACAATGGTACCTCTTGAAAAATCTGCTACATTTAGACTACTAACACCTGAAAGTGATCTCAATAATCATTTAAAGAAACTTTCCAGTGAAGTTCCAACTCCTGATTTTGAGTCTAAAAAAGATCGAATCACTTATTTCAAAGGACAAGTGACTCACCAAAATATTGATGAAGTTTTTATGAATGTGAGAACGCTCGTTTCAATTTCAGATAGGGGTGCTGCTGAGACTAGAATTCTTAGTAATTTCTTAGATAATATTGTTCTTGAGGTCATGACAGTATTTGATATTGATGAAAATCAAGCAAAAGAACTTGTTAATAACTCTCTTCAGGAAAAATTTAAGATATAATTTTCCCTTCTTTAGTTATAAATATTTCACTTACTCTCTTTCTCATATTATAGGTTGAAGACATTGTGTGGCCATAGGCTCCAACGTCTTCGACAACAATCAAGTCATCTTTAATTAATTTTGTCATCGGTCTCTTGGATGCAAAACAGTCTGTCGTTTCACAGATTGGTCCCACAATATCTGTTAATGACTTTGTTGTACCTCTTATTTTGACGGGTGTTATTTCATGATATGCACCATAGAGAGATGATCTTACAAAGTCGTTCATTCCTCCATCAACAATAACAAAATTACAATCGCCAGAACGCTTTGTTCGTAAAACCTTAGTTAGAAAATATCCACTATAGGCACTAATAAATCTTCCTGGCTCAAAAACAATCCGTGGTCTCTTATCAGTCTTTGTATAATAGTTCTTTGCAAGAGATTCCCCAATTGCTGTCATATACTCGTGAGCACTTGGCGTATCATTCTTTCTTTCGTAGTCAACACCAAGTCCACCTCCGACATCGAGAAAATCGAGTTTAAGATTAAGCTCAAGAGCGAGATGGCACATTTGTGCAACGGCTTTCTTCGTTGCCTTCAAACATGTCAACTGACTCCCAATATGGATACTCAGACCTTTTAGATCACAGTGAGTCCATAAGTTTTTTTTCTTTACTGCTCTAGTTATATCTTCTTTTAGTATTCCAAACTTATGAGTTTTGTGACCGGTTGATATGTGTTTATGGGTTTTTGCTAGAACTTCAGGGTTTAATCTCAGACTTATTCTTGCCCTTTTTCCAAGCTTTTTAGAAATCTCATTGATTTCTTCAAGCTCTTCAATTGATTCAACATTAAAAGAATAGATACCTTCTTTTGAAGCATTTAACGCCATTTTTATTTCATCAGCAGTTTTTCCAACTCCTGAAAACACAATCTTGTTAGCCGGTATCTTAGCTTTAAGCGCTTGCTTTAGTTCTCCTCCTGAAACGATATCTGCTCCACAACCAAGTTTTGCAAGACTTTTGAGCATATTGATATTGTTATTAGCCTTGAGCGCAAAACAGACCATCGGGTTTGTTATCGAGGCCTCAAGTGAAGCATTAAAGAAATCAAGATACTGATCTTCTAATGCGATTTGCGAATAAATATAGAGAGGAGTTTGATAATCTTTGGCAATTTCTTTTAGAGAGTGATTATCGATATGTAGAGTCTGTTTAATTATTTTTTTCATAACTCTATGATATGCATTTTTTTAAAAAAAGGTAGAGGTTAATTTATTTCTTTTACGGTTGTCGACTTTTGGACATCTCCAGACTTGGGGAAAGTTTTAAGGATACGGTCGCCTAGATTTGAAGTAACTCCCCACCAGTAATTTTCATTCTTATAGTGATGGAGAAGGTGGGAAGTTTTAAGAGATTTTCCCCATTTTGTACTCGGGCGGTAAGTCTCAACGTGATGGGCAAGATGGATCCATTCATAGAATAGGTAGTAAGTCATACTGACAAAAGCTAAGTAGATCCCGATAGTTAAATTTAAAGTGAGAACACTTCCTACAACGAAAAATTGTATTGGGATTGAGAGTCCGGCCGAAAGCGGCGCAAATAACAAATCCACTTGAGAAGGATATCGGTGATGATCTCGATGGAGGCGATTCATGTACTTTTGTTTGGACTCAGACTCATTGGCATTTTTTCCGTGGAGAATATACTTATGCAAGAGCCATTCATAGAAAGGGGCAATTAAAAGGATCAAAAACAAATAGAGATATTGAAAAAGTCGATCGTCGTAGACTAAGTATCCTGCCAGAAAAATCTCGATGAATATATAAACCCAGATGAGTGGGTGAGAAAAGTAAATTTTAAATACTCTCAGCATCCTCTTATTTTAAATACTTTTTTAAAAATTGACAGCTTTTATTGGCGGTCATCATTTGAGATGGTTAGTTGTAAGTTGTTGTTATTGCTAACCTTCTGCTCCCCACATTTTTAAAGATCAAAAGTATCATGGGCACTCGCTATACTAATATTATAAAGAATTTAACCGATAAGTATTGTGTGAAGTGGAGAGTCAAAAATTGCATTATTTAAAGATTAATTTATTCATATTAATTATCTCGCTATTTGCCAGCTGTGTGGCCACGCAAAATAATATGCAAAATCAATTTGAAACATTAGTGAAGTCAAATCAATCGAAAAGTTCAGATAATCAAAAACAAAGTAATGATCCTTACTCTAATAACCTTATTGATGAAGGTGAAGACTATAAGACCGAAGAAGAACTTGCATGGGAAAAAGATGCTGATGAACTTACTTCGAACTACACGACTTTTCCATCATCTAATGAACTGACAAATTTCATCGATCGATCACTATCTTCTCCAACAGTGGGTTGTGGTAGTTACTACGAAGGAAGCAATGGACAACGAAGACTTGCTAATCCGGCAGCTCGTGGCGCGAGGAAAGTTCTTGCGACAATGTTTCAAAGTTGTGGTGCCATCGATAAGGTTATTGATAGTTCGACACCTCCACTTAGTGGGGTAAGCTCAAGTAAGGCTCGAAGTGGAAATAGAGTAAGAAAAATTACGGATTCTAATGCTTATATTAATTCTCATATTGTTTTAAAAGAACTTCAAAATGATCCAAGCTATCCCGGACCTTCTTGTTCGGATGCTAGAGATAATCCTCCTGTCTATGGCTATGGTTCAAGGAAAGCTCCAAATCGAAGTGGTGAGCTAAATCTTTTTTCAAAAGGCTCTGGAGTTAGTAGTTCTTCAAGAGATGCTGCTGGAATTGATTGTTCAAGCTTCATTTCTGTTGCCCTTGCTTCACAAGGTCTTAAAGTCAAAACAGACGCTGGTCCTTTTTCTAGCTTAACTACAACAAATTTTGATCAAACGATGCATGCAAAGAATACGTGCTTGGATCCAGCAAAGTTTAGTGCCTCAAGCTCAATTGAACCTGGAGATATGATCAACGTGGCAGCTAGTCATATTGTGATGATCGATGAAGTTGGAGAAGATCCTCTCGCGATTAAAAAGTTTTCTAAAGCTAAAAACTGTGAAGCTATCCAAATAAAAGATTTTAATTTTACTTATATTCATAGTGGAGCAATAAATAATAGTTACGGGCCATCTCGTGTTCATATCTCTAAACACAATGGTGGAACGATGTTTAATAACTTGAGACTCTCGGCCATAAAGATGTGCAAGGAATTATCGAGAGGTAATACAGCAGAGGTTGCGACCAGTAAGTTAACTCTTTCTTCTAAATTTGATATTATTAGACATCGTTCGAATGATCCTGAGTGTGTTTCACAAAAGAGAATTAAGCTTAAAGGCGAAGAATGTATAAATGGTTGCTATGACAAGGCCAATGGCACAGAAATTATAAGTCAAAGGGAATCTCGTGATGTATAAACTGATGTTCATATTGGTTATTGGTCTTAATATTTCAGCTCTTGAATGCCCAAGTTCTAAGACTTTGGAACAGAAAGCTTTAGATGCTATTCATATCGATATTTCAGGGGCTCGTGTTGATGGCCTTCGTGGAAGTAAATGCCTTGAACAAAAGAATTTTCCCCATGCCTTAGTTGTGTTTGATGCTTCAAATGAGCAAGAATCGAGCCCGAACTTTATTGTTAAATCAATGGAGGATGTTAAGGTTCTCGATGTAAAGCTAGTTGATAAAGATGTCTTTGCATATGAGATCACGGCAGAGATTAAAGGACGAAATTCGAGTACGGGCAAAGAGCAAACAATTAAGGATAAGTATTATTTTTCACTCTATACGACTAAAGAAAGTCAAAAGAATTATGGTTGTTTTGGCATCTACCAATACCCTGAAAATATTTACCTTCTTAAGGAATGTCAGAGCAAAGAGTGATTTTTTTAACTTTACCATGCTAAATAATTGATTCTCAATGTCCTCATATTCTCACACTTACTCATTATATCTTTAGAATTTCGATGTAAAATTTCATGGAATATCGAACGGGATATAGCGATGAAATCACAAAAATCAAATTTTTTGCAAAACTCGATAGCCCTTTTTATCTTTATCGGAGTCGTTTTTTCTAGTTTATTTTACTTTGAAAATAAACGTCTGGAAGTAAAGAAGCAAACTCTTGTTGAACTGTCCGTGCAGGGGACGCAACTTACTGAACATTTATATATCATTGCCCAGATTCAGGGACATCTTGAGCTAGCTGTCGAAAATATGATAATTCAAACGTCAAAATTTAAGGCCCAGGCTATTGGACAGAGTGATTTCTTTGCTGATTTTGATAGTAACTACCAAATTGTATTAAAAAACTTAACGATGTCTTTAAACGAATATAATAAAATGAAGCAATATCTTACAAATAAGAATTCAGATTACCTACTTAGGTTTTTGTCTATTGAGCTCTATCTTAATGAGGTAAATTATTTAAGTAAGACAATCGAAAAAGCAGTGGGAAGTATCAAGAGTGAACGGCTCGATCCTGTGGTACTATCACAAACTTTAGATGACTTAACTAAAGCTTCAGAATCTATTGCTAAAGTTAACTCAACTTATAAGTCAGAAATTAGAATGATATCATCGAATATTCAAAATTTAGCGACTGAAGGTTATAACGATATCTATAGTAGTAACCTTGTAATGAGTATCCTTAGTGGTACGGTTATCTTTTCGTTTATACTTTATACACTCTTTGTAATGATCATTCCTCTTCATCGTATCGCAGATCATACCGACTCTCTTTTGACAAACCCCCATTTTATTGAGGATGCGTGGTCTTACCCAAGTGAGCTCCAAGATATTATCAAGAGTATGGAAAACTTCTCTTCGAAGGTTCTTTCAAAAGAAAATGAGTTAAAACAAGAGAGGGCTCAGTTTAGAGATTACACATCTCAGAAAAAAGAGTTATACGGCCAAATTGATAAGGAATTAAGTCTGCCGATGGAAGTTCTTAATCGTACACTCCATCGCGTTCATAATGATAATTTGACCAAAGAAAATTTGAAACTCGTCGAATTGGCTGAGAGTGAATACTTACACCTTAAGGATCTTATTAATAATGCGTCGTTAGTTGCATCTAACGATATTAGCACTAAGTTTGAAAATAATTATTCGAGTACGGATGTAACTGAATATCTCAGTGGTTGTGTTAATTCGATTATAAGAGAACTAGGGACGATCAAAAAAATATATACTCAAGTTTCTCCTGGAATTCCTACTCATCTCTACCTCGATCAAAATCGTGTCCGAGATATTATAAGATATGCAATTGAAAGTTTAAGTGTTTATAAGAATGATGGGAATTTTGCTGTTACCGCGACTGAAACAAAGTTACATGAAGAGCAGTATCTCCTAATTGATATTTACTTTGAAAAGCAAAGTCAATTCAGAGATAAAATTGGTTATAATTACCTTTCTCTCTATACTGAACATCGCGCAAATAGCACATCATTTAAAACATATCAGTCCATTGCAAATTTTCTTGGTGGAACGTTAGATTTCAAGATCAAAGGCGAGGAACTTCTCGAATTTAGACTCATGTTACCTCTTGTTGGTGTTGATGAATTAAATGAAGAATTAGTTGGATAATTTTGAAGCTTTTTACTATCATTTGATTATCTTTAATTGGAGGATAGTATGAAAGTTATTGGTTCTGTAACGTCTCCTTTCGTCAGGAGAATTCGAGCTCTTTTAGAACTCAGAGATATTCCATTTGAATTTGAAGCTCTTGATACGCGTTCGGATGCTGGACGTCTAAGAGTCGGATCCCTGAGTAATATAAGACGAGTTCCATTGCTCGAAGACGAGGGGAATATAATTTTCGATTCCTTAATTATTGTCGAATATATTCTACAGAAAAAAGATGAAATAATAAGCATCGAAGATAAGTTGCTACTTAAGTTAGTTGATGAAATAAGTGACTCTGCGGTACATTTATTCCAGCTCAAGTTCCATGGTGATGATACAGATTGGAAGACTAAATTTGCATGTAATCATTTAAATAGAGTCGACGATTGTCTTTCTCAAATTGATCAGGATATTAGCAAATATGAAGATGGAAATACCGTTAAGTCTATTTGGTTATATTGCCTAGTTGATTGGCTGCTTTTTCGAGAGGTTTTTGAAATGTCTAAGTATTCAAATATTTTAAATTTCTATAACTCTCAATCAACTAGAGACATTTTCGTTGAGACAGACCCAAGGCTATAGCTTATATGGCAAGTAACTCTTGAGCTCATCTATCGAGTTCAAGGTTGCTTCGTTTTGTTGGTCGATATGATCAAAAATTATTTTTCGTGCATAATCGTTCTTTAAGTGATGTGCACTTAGAATTTCGACAGGATAAAAACCTCTCAGGAGCTTTTGCTCTCCTTGAGCTCCTGCCTCGAAAACTTCGAGATTATTTTCAATAGTATACTCTATCCCAAAATAGTAGCACATATAAAAATGAAGCATCGGCATTGAATCAAACATAGGGTCTATTCCCCAGTAGCGGCCATAGAGTGTCATATCATTTAGGAAGAAGATGCTCATTGCAATGATAAGACCGTCTTTTTTTGCAAATAAGACTTTAAAGCTATCTCCTAGAAATTTCGGTATATTTTCAAAGAAGTCCTTTGTTAAGTATGGGATAGCTCCTTTTTTCGCAATTGTACTGAGGTAGAGATTGTAGCATATTAGTGTTTGTTCGTTCGTTAGTTCTTCACCAGATACAAATTCAAATTCAATCTCGTACTGAGAAACATTCTTCAGTTCATTCCTTACTTGTTTTCTCTTTCTTGCTTTTAAAGAGTCAAGATAGTCCTCAAATGACTTAAAAGTGTTTTTAAAGTGATATTGAATTGTTCTTTGTATTTTATAACCTTTCTTTTCAAGGCTACTTGAAATTTCTTGATCGATGAATAAGTAATGATGTGAGTTCACTGGGGCATTCTTATAAAAATTGATTGACTCGTTAATTAAATCCTCGTTTAAGCACGGGATCATTTTTGCTGCATTTATAGGTGAAAATGGAAGAGAGTGAACGAGTTTTGGATAGTACTCTATTCCCATTCGTGTATAGAGGTCGGCCCACGCCCAATCGAAAATATAATCACCATAACTATGACTTTTGATATAAGAAGCGAGTAAGTTCGTCGAGTTGTAAAAATGAATCGGGGACCATCCTGTCTCATTGGAGACAGATTTACTTTCTTGCAAAAGACTTAAGAGGTTTTGTGGAAACCCCTTGCTGTCTATTTCTGTGTTTTTAAAAACTTCTGAGAGTTTATTGGTGATTGGCATATTGAGCTAATTGTCTCATCGCTGCCTTTAAACTATCAAGGTTTAATGGCTTAGAATACGTCGTATGTAGTTTTCTTGCGATGATATTGACGCCAATGAATGATAGTTGACTCTGCATTGCTTCGAGGACATGGATTCCACCACCTCCGCTATGAGTGGCAATAATACCAGGTTTTTCATTGAAAACTTCACGCCAGTCTTCATTTCCACTTCTACTTACCCAAGCAATCGAGTTGATGAATATAGGAGGTACAGAACCGTTATACTCTGGAGCAATAAAGATATATCCATGACTAGGCTTTAGCTGTGAGTAGAGCTCTTTTGCTGCCTTTGGAATACCATTTTTTTGCTCTTCTTCATTAGTGTAGAGTGGAAGTTCATATTCACTTAATCTAATAATTGTAAAATTAATTGAATCATCTTGAGTCTCAGTAATAATTTGATTTGCAAGTTCGAGATTTTTTCCATCACTGGCCACAATAATTGATATATTCTTTTTCATTTTAGCTCCTTTTCTTTACAAGTAATCCTGCTCTTTGTCCTATTTCTACCGATTCATTTGGAAAAATAAGCGCCAAGTCAGACTCTTGTGTTTTATATATATTGTTGATATCGAAATACAGAGGGGTCTCTTTGGTAAAAGTTGTGAAATTTTCAACTTCACCTTCGTAGAGAAATTTAAAGTCTTCGCCTTGTTTGATTATTGAAGAATGGACATCGTAAAGAGATAACTCTTTAGTCGGTCCTTGTTTTTCATGATAATTCCCACTAAGTAAATCGCGTAAAACTGTTTTTGCTTTTTCAAACTTTAGCATAGGGTTTTGTCCAAATGGCCAAACTTTACCAAGCTCGACAGTAAAACTTTCTGCTTCAAGTTCATTAGCACTAAAGCAAGAAAATGTTGTCGACTTAGTTTTAGAAAAGAGAACAGCATCACACCCAAGATCTTGAACAAAGGCTATTTGTGGCATTGATATTTCTTTTCTTTTATTTGAGAAAGGGTATATTGCGAATTTTTCATGCTTTGATGGCTTGATCGCTGTATGAAGATCGTAGTGACATAGCGATAAATTACAAAACTCATTCTTGAATTCGTAACAAACATCTTCTATTTCTTTAGCTCTTTGTGTTTCATAGCACTTCGAAATATCTTTCCAGGCTCCAGCAAATAGACGGTTCAAATTAAAGTCAACGAATCGTTTTGCAATATTCATTGATTTTGGAGAGCCAAAAATAATGAGTGTTGGAGAAGTGAAATGAAGATTCCCTGAGAAGAAGTCACTAATTATGGCATCAACGATCTCAATTGGAGCAGTTTCATTGCCATGGATAGCTGTTGAGATAAGGTAGGAATTCTTTGAGTTGGTCTTTTTTGGAATGATTTTTATTATCCCTGTTCCTCTGATGGAAATAAGATAATCAGTATTTTCAAAGACTTCGCTAGCGAGGTGATCTTCATTTTCACGGGTTATTTCTAAGAATGAAGCACCCTCTAGTAATTTTTGTATTGTCGTTATCATTTATTCTCTCGTGATTTTATATTGTGAATTTTTAAGAGTTGAAATGATTTCATCAATATGTTTATGACCCTTTGTCTCAAGGGAGAAGTTTACTGTTGTCTCTCCTAAATGAGTATTGGCAAAGTTGCGATTGTGATGAATCTCGATGATATTAGCGCCATGCTTTGCAATCAGCGTGGTGATATCCGCGATGACTCCTGGAGAATCAGGAACAATTATTTTTAAGTTACATATTCGTCCATCTGCAGTTAATCCTCGATCAATAACTTTTGAAAGAAAGTTAAGGTCGAGGTTTCCTCCTGATACGATCACTCCTACATTTTTTGACTTAATGTCTGAGATTTTTCCTGAGGCTAATGCTGCAAAAGCGCATGCACCAGCTCCTTCTGTTAAAACCTTTTCTACCTCGAGAAGCATCATTATTGCGTGAGCGATTTCTGCTTCTGACACAGTCACTATTTCATCGACGTATTTTTGTACAATTTCAAATGTGTTTTCTTTAATTGTTGTAACTGCAATACCATCAGCTATTGTTTTTGCTTTAGGGATTGTTGTTATCTTTCCATTTTCGATACTTGTTTTCATTGCAGGCATTTGAGCAGCTTCGACACCAATGATTCTAATGCTTGGCTTGAGGGTTTTAAGTGCTAGAGCACAACCTGAAATTAATCCACCTCCGCCAATTGGGATGACGACGATATCGAGATTTTCGATGTCTTCAAATATTTCAAGACCAATGGTTCCTTGTCCTGCAATGATTGCATTATCGTTGAAAGGGTGGATAAAGGTTTGGTTATGAATTTTTTGTAATTCGAGTGCCTTCTCATAGGCTTCATCATAGACATTTCCATGAAGGATAACTTCAGCACCAAACTTCTTGGTTCCTTGGATTTTTGAAAGGGGAGTAGTTTCAGGCATTACTATTGTTGCTTTGATTCCTAATTTCTTCGCAGCTAAAGCTACTCCTTGAGCATGATTACCTGCGCTTGATGCGATAACGCCGTTCGCCTTCTCTTCATCTGACAATTGTTCGAGTCGATTTAGGGCACCTCTAACTTTATAGGCTCCAGTTAATTGAAGATTTTCGAGCTTGAGATGGACATTACATTTTACCATTGCACTCAGTGTTGAAGAGAACGTTGTTGGCGTTTTTATAATCTGACGCTTAATGCGTTCTCTTGCTTCTAGTATGTCATTAAATGAAATCATATTTACTCTTCTTATTCGGGAAAAAATTCCTCAACTTGGGCTTCTGATAGGTCACCATACATAGCGGCACCTAGTTCTAGCAAGTAGATTTTTAATATATCGTTTGGTTTTAACGTAGGGTAAATTTTCTGTAATAGTGAGAATAATCTTTCTTCACCGGCCCGAATAATCTCACCGACAAAATTATCTTTCTTTCTATTAAGAATGAAGAGCACAAGAAGATAGGGCATATGCTTGATCTCCTGAAGTGCGATTTTAATACGGTATTGTACTCTGACGGGTTCATCCTCAAAGAGATTGAATACCTTTTCAAGCATAAACTTAACGGCTTCACTAAGGATTACTTGTTTATCTTTACCAAGATAATAGTAGACTAGGCTTCTTGTAACTTCTGCTTCTTTGGCTACATCAGAAATTTTCCAACCTAAATGGCCTTTAGAAACCTCTAGTTTAGTAACTGCGTTTAAGATCCTAAAGTGGACTTCTTGTGACTTTTCTTCTGTCTTATTCATAGGTGGCTAATCGGTTGAATCTATTTTTTTTTGAATTCAGCTTCATAGGTATCTGGTCCAACTTGACGATGTGTATCTGCCTGAGACGGACCGCTTTGATAGTTATAAAATTTCACATTACCCGATTTAATTGCTCGCTCAAAGTAGGCCTTAAAGAAGTGTGAAATCATCATTCTTGTCACTGGAAATACCATCGTAATTCCAAGAATATCAGTTAAAAAACCTGGGGTAAGTAACAATAGTCCACCTCCAAATACGAGTAGACCATTGATAAATTCATTTGCTGGAACAGTTCCTTTTGAGAGGTCATCCTGAATTCGAGACAATATTTGAAGTCCCTGACTCTTGGCTAGATAGGCTCCTGTGAAGCCTGTTAATAGGACGATAAAGAGGGTATATAGACCTCCGATTTGTCCACCAATGCTAAATAATAGATATATTTCAAGGGCCGGTACAACGGTAAATAATAACAATAAAATTGAAAACATCACTCCTCCAAGAGTGGATAGGATTAAAGAATAAAGATGGTATTGCTTTGAAATAAGTCAAGGGTAGATTAGAAATTATGCTGATAACCTATTGAATAAACAGAAGTCTCGTGTTGCTTTGTCTGGTATTCAGCTGATATCTGACCTTGCTTAGATACTGGTAGTCTGACTACTGTATTCATCCCAAGCTGGAAATCTTCAGTGTTTTTAATGTCATACAGATAACTAATATCGAACGAAAAATTAAGGTAACCATTATTACTAATAAGGAGAAAATTTGGTCCAAGATAAGGGCGGTACTTTCCTTGTTTTAAGTCATAACTATTATCTGCTTTGATGAAAATTGAGGTCGTCACAGACTTGAAGATAAGACTTTTTCCAAGAGAAATATTCATATTTTGTGAGTAATGATTCTCTTTTTCATCTTCAACTGCTTCTAGTGATATCTTAAAGCGCCAGCTAAGTTTATCCGAGATAAGTGACTTTGGTCTGATTGCTTCAACGTTAACAAAGTCGATTTTTGATAATCGAAATTTCTTGGCCTCATGTAAGTAGGAGAATTTCATATTGAATAGTTCTGAAGTTGCATAGGGAATATATCCAACCCTATTTTCAAGATAATCATGGAGTGCAAATCGAAATTCAAGATTGAATATATCGTTCTTTGTGTATCCAATCTTAATCCTTTTAGAGTTATGAGCATCAAGAGGGGAATCATTTTGTACGATATCACTAAAGTCTAATGGCGATGAATTCTGTGCGATCTCACTTCTTTTTAAATTCAGGGCTAGTTTCTGCTTGACCACATTCTTATAATTCTTATGCTGAATTGTTGAAAGAATATCGGCATTTTTAAAGTCGATATAGTCTGTTAGAAAGTCGTAGTAGTTTACCTTTTGATCAGAAGATAATGTATTTTCGACGACAGCATCTTTTGAAATTGACTCTTGGTATAGTTCGAGATGTTCGTCTGGTATTGCCTTAATTCTCTTTAAGAGTGTTTGATATTTTGAAGGACGAATTTTAACTTCTTCAATAATATCGGCATCCCTTAGGGCATGTAATGTATCGATAGGGGGAACAAAGAAGCTAAGTTTTTCGATGAGATTTGCTTCTGGCTTGATGGCATCAAGCAGTGCTAAAACATGGTATGAGCAGTTCTCTTTAAAGTAGAAGTACTCAAACTTTGCACGATCCATTTCAAGCAGATGATACATGAAAAGTTTCTTCTCATCTTCAGTTAATTTAACTTTGAAAGTCCAAAGATCACGGGACTCCATATCATTATATTCTTTAATTTTTACATAATAAGGCATTAGCGAAAACTTACCATAGAAGCCACCAAAGATACCTAAGACCCCATACATTATAGGATTTAATGTGGTTACTTGGGCAGAGTAATCGACACCATAATCGAGGTAATCGTTATTATCATCCTTGGAATCTTTACTTCTAAGCTTTAAGAAAGTGTGTCCAAATGCTGATGCGGGCTTTTCAATAAAGTAAGAACTAAAAACTAGTGATATCGCATCTAAGTTTACTTTATCTATTAAATCTTTAGTCTTCTTACAACTTAAAGGACTAAAAGGAAGCTTCATATTGAGTTTTTTACTGACATATGTTGAGCGTGCAGGGAATAGACAGATGACATGATTTTCGCTGAGTTGCGGGATCATCATTTTGTCTTTAACCTCATTAAATTCGTCTTCTGGTGAATTCTTTCCGTTAGAACTAAGGAAAAACTCCTTGTTATCCGCTTGACTTTCATAGCCGCCAAACATCGTTTTTTGATAACGAAGTAGCTTCAGCCAACCAGTATCATAACTAGTTGTCGCGTATGCAGGGGAGATGAATATGAGTGTGAATATAAGTTTAAGCATTATAAAAAAGGCCCTATTGCTAGGGCCAATCAATTACATTTTAATTAGTGAAGAAATTCTAGTGTGAATATCTTGAGCAGTCATGTCACCAGAAAAAATATTCTTATAGTTTTTCTTTAGCTCCATTTTGTTTGCTTTTGGTGCATTGATAAGAGTTAGGTAAGCATCTAGTGTTTGACCTTGACCTCTAGAGATGTCAGTTGATAGAGCTGTTAAGTTGTTCTCGATAAAAGAAACAGCTGTAACGCTTGCACTCTTTGCGTCTTCACAACCAAGAGTACCTGTAGACATACCAAAAGTTTGGTTACCTGAAGTAGCGTTGAAAGTACCAGCAAGAACGTTAAATACTAGTCCTTCTTTACCTTCGAATAGTACAGAACCAAGACCACAACCAGCTGGTCCATGAGCTGCAAAAGTTGATGTCGTAGCAATTAGTGCGATAGTTGCAAAAATCTTTTTCATTTTTTCTCCTCATTTTTTATTGATACGAGAATTCTAACGGTATTTTAAAATTGTGCAATAGGAAATTATCCTTCTATTTGCTTCAAGTTCTCACCGTAAACCCAACCTTTATGCTCGAGGTTTTTAACGTGGTCTTTAAAATTAATTAATTTCCAGTCCCCTTTGTTATCAAGAATTTTTATTCTTGAGTTAGGAGGAATAACAAGCTTGATATCGCCCTTTGTACTGGCAAGAGCACGCATATTGAGATATTTCGTCGTGATATAAGTTGGTGTTTCAACCACTTTTGTAATAACCGCGGGTTTAACTTCTTGCATGGTATTAATACCACTTTGATGCGAAAGAATATAAGCTGTCGTCACAGAAACAATGGAAAGAATGATTAAAGAGTTGAGAATTAATTTTTTTTGATTCTCTCCATTTTTAACGATAACTTCTTTAATCTGATCCACTTCTGTTGACTTGTCTTCAATCGCCAGTTTATCTGGAATTAAATTCTTCATCGTTTGTTGATTTATAATTAACGATTGGACAAGTCCTTCAAGACGATCAAGTTTTTCATTCACCGCACTTGTCTCAATACTTGCTGAGCTTTTTGAGTAGTCATCTTTTGGTAGGACTGTCTGTGTTGTTGACCTTATGAGATCAGAAACAGGTGTATTTTCATTTTTTTTGATATTTCTATCGAGCATATTTTGAAAATTGATTTTTGCTTTAATTTTCTTTTCAAAATCATCTAAAGAGTTATTTGTGTGTGTCTCTTTCATTGATCTACTTCCTTGTAAATAAATTATAATTTGAATTATTGTATTAAAACGCTCGCTTATTAGCAATTTTTTTCTCTTCACAAAATTTTCTTGATTAATCTTTTCTATCTTTTATTTTCTCCGAAGAGTCCAGATAGCAAAGGAGAATTAATGAGCGTCTATCTCGATCATATTTATATAAAGCCATCAGAAACAGCGTATAAAGAAGCATTCAAATACTTTCAAGAAATTTTACCAGAAGAAATATTTGTACACGGAGAGAGTGACGATCCTGAAATGCCATGGGGTGGTTTTTATATTTATCTTAAGAATGGATTCTTTGTTGAATTTCTTGACCCAAGAGTTTGCGCAGAAGCAAAGAAAGTTGGAATGAGTTTTTCTTGTTTAAAAGAGTTTCGTGGAAACTTTCTTAAACTTATTAATTCATCTAATGAAGGCAAGAACCTCGAAAACGTTGCACTCCCAGAAGAGGAACCAATGATTAATATATGCCGGTTACACGAAGGAGATTTTCTCTCAACTTGGGGAAGTGAGTACTCGGATCTTTGGTACAAAGAATGGGGAGCACAAATTGCAAAATATTCGATGCTATCACCATTTGGAGCGACTTCTCATATTGAGGTTCACACTCACGAAAACAATCATCCATCAGTGAGTTCACATTTTAATTGGATTGATCCTCGAATAGGAGGGGGAGAGTCTGTGATGATGCCTCTTCAGTCAGAAAGTACGGGCTTAACTTTTAACTATTTCAGTGAGGGCAAGGAATTAGTGCTTCTTGATTTTGAACTTGATGAAAAAGTCCTTAAAGAGTTTGAGTCCGACTCATTTCTTGTAAAGTTTGATGAGAAATGCGGACGCATTATTATTGAGCTTTAAGGTTGAAGCTTTTCTTCATAATATTTACGATTGTGATGACGTCCGTCGTTGGAAAACTTCTCGTCGATGACTTGTTGATTGTAGATAAAGTTATTCATACACAGATTTATTTGAAGAGGTTCTGTGACTCTAACCGGCGTTATCCTAGTGAGATTGAATTCTCAAATCTTGATACCTGGACAGGTATCGCTGGTGGATGGAAGTATTGGGTAAATAAAAACTTAAGAGTTGGAAGTTTTCAATATGAAACTAATTTTCCTTTGCCATTTGCGCCGGGGAGAGCTAAAGTCTCCGAGTTTATACCACGCTTTTATGCAAACGCTGTGAATAATCCATGTCAATTAAAATAGTTTTATTTCTATTTATCTCTACCTTTACGATCTCGACTTTTGCGACAAAAGAAGTGAGAGTATTTAACGAACAAAGAGATGGAGTTTTCTTTCCGATAAAGTACTACTTTAATGGTGCATTTGATGTCATTCAAAATCCAGTTTGGTTTAATCAAGACAATTATTCTCAAAAACACCGTGAAGTATTTTCTCGAATAAAGAATCCTGATAAATCTATTCGTCGAGATGGTGGCTATGGTAAATTTTTTAAGGATGAATTCCTTTCAAGTCGAGTGATACCAAATATTGGGCTGCACACATTGGGCGCAAGTTACGACTCTTTTTGGCTTACTGAGTATTTTACTTATTATAATTATCCCGTCGCTCCGCTTTGGACTTTTATCACAACCTATGCTGCACATATCGGAAATGAGGCTCTTGAATCAACACATGATGAAATAAAAAGTCATGACCATATTGCTGATTTGTATTTCTTTGATGTTCTAGGTTTTACGTTAAGCTTTAATAAAGAATGGATTGCATTCTTATCAAATGATCTTGGAATGCGAGCATGGCACGGGCAACCTACTTTAGAAATTGATAAGAATAAAATTTTTAATCCAGGTCTTAATTATATCTATCGCCCTGAAATTTTGAAATTTGGAAGTTATGCACCAATTCTTCATACTGGTATGCAAAATATGGCCGGTCTTTCTCGTTATAATGGAAGAGAGACACATTCTTTTTTAGCTGGTGTGGCCTTAACAAATCCTCTTAAACAGAAGGGACGATTTGTCGTCGGTTATTATCTTGAACAAAATGAAGAGCTCGTGGCCTCTCTGTTATTGAATAGTGGTGAAAATATGCGCTTCAAGTTAAATCTCTACCCAAACTTTTCAGGTTTATTTGCTGAAGATAAGATATGGAAAGACTTTTCTATCGTTGTTGGTGAGACACGCTCGCGTGATTATCTTCTTGGATTTAACTTCAAGATGCCAATTGGATTAGGAAAAATAGGTTTATAGGCTGACCTATTCTTTTTTCAAAACACCCAAGAAATCTTTAACTCCTGCTTGTGCAGCTAAGAAATACTTCTTTTCAAGCAGAAGAGACTTAGCGATATAGCTAATCTCGTTGGCCTCTTCGTTGTCAACATTTCCATCACTAGCAGCGACAGCAAATAAAAGTTCTAAAATCATATATCTTGTATCGATATCGAGAAGTGAATTAAGAGGCGTGCAATAAATTCTGGAATCCAATCCGTAAAGTTCTTTCATTTCATCAACTGCAATATCTGTTACAATTTTTGCCTCATCAGCTGTTAGCTTCATGCAGTTAATAAGTGAACTTTCGATGTGATCAGATTCCTCTTTGCTCACATTAAAGTCGACATAAGCGACACGGGCAAGTAGCCCAGATAAGCAGGCTAATATGACTAATTTATTGTCACTTAAGTGCGAAAAGTCCTGACTTAACTTTTGATGAATTTTGTTAATGAATTCTTTTTTTTCATTATGTATAAAAAGGTCAAAAAATCCCATGAATTGTCCAATGTTTCATATACTTATTTACATATTATGAGTATATCATAAGAATTTGTCTAATGGCCGGCCCTTGTAAACTATAAAGTAGAGAGAGATAATACCTTGAGGAGATATTTTAATATGGAAGTCAAAATTAACCTGCAAACTCTTGACATGGATCACTTTAATCCCATCTTAAGTAGTGGAAACGAAGAAAGTGATGGCGAATTAGGTGTTATCACGAGGAAGAAATTAAAAAGACCACCTCGCTATAAAGTTCTTTTACATAATGATGATTACACAACAATGGAGTTTGTAATTTATGTATTAGAAAAGATCTTTGGCAAGAATACGGATGAGGCGTACGCAATAATGCTTCTTGTTCACAATGAAGGCAAAGGTGTATGTGGAATTTTCTCCTACGAAGTTGCCGAGAGTAAAATGAAAAAGGTTTCTCTCGAAGCTAAACAAAATGGACATCCATTGCTTTGTACAATGGAACCGGAATAGGAACTAAAAAATATGATGTCAAAAAAACTAGAAACAATTATTAATGAGGCTATTCGACGCGCTAATGGATTGAAGCACGAATATCTTACGCTCGAAAATGTATTGCTTGCAATGCTAGGAGATGAGCAGGTCGTCGATATTCTTACTCACTGTGGAGCTGAAGTAACTGATATGCGTAAGGATCTTGAGGAATTTATCAGTGATGAGTCAAACTTTAGTATTTTAAGTTCTGAACAAATCGAGGATCTCTCAAAGAGACAGTTTGTTAACGATGAGCTAAGGTCTTTGGCCAAAGAAAATGGTATTGAGTATCAACCTGAAATATCTCTTGCTCTCCAAAGAGTCATTCAGCGAGCAGCAATTCATGTACAGTCTGCCGGAAAGAGACATATTAAAGGTGTAAATCTCTTAGTTGCTTTATTTCAGGAAAAAGAGAGTTTCGCTCTTTATACAATCCAAAAACAAGGAATCGAAAGATTTGATATCGTTCGCGCAATATCTCATGGAATTGATGCCCCTGAAGGTGAGATCGAACAAGAGAATATTGAACGTTTAGGAAATGATGACTTCGAACAGGAAGATATTCCTACTAAGAAGACGACCTTTCTTGATAAATATGCCCAAAACCTAAATAAGTTAGCTCTCGAAAATAAAATTGATCCTCTTGTTGGAAGAGATGAGGAAGTTGAAAGAATCGTCCAAGTTCTTTGCCGAAGAAGAAAGAATAATCCTCTTTTAGTAGGTGAGGCCGGTGTTGGTAAAACAGCTATCGTTGAAGGACTGGCCCGAAGAATTAATGAGAAGAATGTTCCAGAGATTCTCTTTGACACTCAAGTTTTTGCCCTTGATATGGCCTCGCTTGTTGCGGGAGCAAAGTATCGTGGTGATTTTGAGCAGAGGCTTAAAGGAGTAATTAAGGAACTTCAGGATATGAATGATGCTGGAGATAATACTATTCTATTTATCGATGAGATGCATACCGTAATGGGAGCGGGGGCAACGACTGGCGGATCGATGGATGCGTCTAATCTTTTAAAGCCAGCTCTTAGTAATGGAACATTAAGATGTATTGGAAGTACAACATATGCAGAACATCGCAAGTTCATTGAAAAGGATCCGGCCTTTAATAGAAGATTTCAAAAAGTTGATGTCGATGAGCCATCTCTTGATGATACTTTTCATATCCTTAAAGGATTACGTTCTAAATTTGAGCAATTTCATGATATTAAGATCTCGGATTCGGTAATTCGTAGTGCAGTTGATCTCACTGCTCGTTACCTAACAGATCGACACAACCCTGATAAATCGATTGATGCCATTGATGAGGCCGGTGCTTTAAATAGAATTCGTACTGAAAATAAGAGAAAGTCGACAATGACAAAGAAAGATATTGAAGTTGTCGTCGCAAAAATGGCAAATATTCCAAAGATTACAGTTGAAACAACAGAAAAAGATAAAATTAAAAGTCTAAATGAAAACTTAAAGCTTCTCCTCTACGGACAAGACCATGCGGTTGATTTAGTGACCCAATCAATAATTATGTCTAAGTCTGGTCTTGGAAATGATGATAAACCAATTGCTAGTTTTCTCTTTGCAGGTCCAACTGGAGTTGGAAAGACAGAACTGGCAAGGCAACTTGCAAGTGAACTTGGTTGTCATATTGAAAGATTTGATATGTCTGAGTTTATGGAAAAGCATGCGATCTCTAAGTTAATTGGGGCTCCTCCAGGATATGTTGGCTATGACCAAGGTGGAACTCTAACGGATGCGGTTAAGAAAAACCCTCATTGTGTTGTTCTTTTAGATGAAATTGAAAAGGCACATCCAGATCTTTTTAACATCCTTTTACAAGTGTTAGATCATGGAAAGCTAACCGATTCACAGGGAAGAGTTACAGATTTTAGAAATACAGTCATTATTATGACAACAAATGCAGGCGCAAAAGAGATGGATTCGGGAAGTATTGGTCTTAGCGGGAAGGTCGATAGCAATATTTCCAAGAGAGATAAGACGATAAAGAACTTTTTTTCCCCTGAATTTCGTAATCGCCTCGACCAAATTGTACATTTTAATAAGCTTGGCACTGAATTTGTCATAAAAATTGTAGAAAAGTTCCTTTCGCGTCTCGAACATCAATTAACTTTGAAAAATGTTGAGCTCGAAGTTGAATTTGAAGCAAAGAAATGGTTGGCCGAAACTGGTTTTGATGAAAAAATGGGCGCGAGACCAATCGCTCGAATCATCGACCAGCAGCTGAAGACGCCACTTTCATCGGAGGTTTTATTTGGGAAACTCACAAAAGGTGGCAAGGTTTTGGTTAAAAAAGTAGGTAATGATCTCTCCCTTGAAATTTTAGCCGCGAAAGAAAAAGTTCACTAAGAAATTAATAAAAAATTTACCTCGACATTTTAAGAAAAGCCCCTCCGAGTAGGGGCTTTTTCATTTTTTTTCAAAAAAAAAACATCTTTTTAAAAAATATTTTTTTAAAGGCATTAATCGTTGAGACGTTGATGTACATTGGTTATTTGCTTTCCTTTTTCTTGTTGAAAGACCTCAAAGACCTCGGACAAAATCGAAAAAGGTTAAATTTTTTTAAAGGAAATTTTAATTTTTTCCGAATTGGGGTAATAAGAGAATTTCTTAAAAAGAATTAGGAAAGACATAAAAATTTTATTTTTTTGTTTGCACAGAAATAAAATGTTGTTTATCCTATGAATAAGTATTGAAAAAAACCAGGAGGATGTCATGGCAGTAAAAAAAGCAGCCGCTAAGAAGACAGCAAAAAAAGCTACTAAAAAAGTAGCTAAGAAAGCAACGAAGAAAGTAGCTAAGAAAGCAACTAAAAAAGTAGCTAAAAAAGCAACTAAGAAAGTAGCTAAGAAAGCAGCTAAGAAAGTAGCTAAGAAAGCAACTAAGAAAGTAGCTAA
>CAZQJK010000062.1:0-21272 GCA_964593545.1 uncultured Bacteriovorax sp.
TGCAGATTTTTTCTGTGCGATCTTACTTGTTCTTGGAATTAAAACAAAGTGGGTAACGATACCTTTAATCTTTACGATGTTAGTTGCGGCATTTGTTGTGCATGCTTCTGATCCATGGAATAAGAAAGAATTTCCACTTCTTTATGCAGCGATTTTTGCGGCCTTGACGATGACAGGTGGCGGAAAATTTTCAATTAAAGAATAATTTTTTAGAAGCGGTGAAACTTAAGTTTTACCGCTGTTCCTCTCTTATGCTCAGCAGTCTCTTTAGTCCACGAATTTACGATTAAACTTCCATTAAGCTTTCTCATCAGACTTGCGACAATTGGAAAGCTCATCCCACTTCCTATTTCTCCATCGGTATCTGGAGTGTAGATACGATCAGTGATTGAGTTGATGCGGTAGAGTTGATCACCATCCATTCCAATTCCATAATCTCGAAGCTCAATGATATTGTAGTCACTATTTTGAGTTAAGCGAATATGAATCTTACTACCATGAGGGCTGAATTTGATGGCATTTGAGATGAGGTTATCAAAGATAAATTCTTCAAAGATAATTCCATCACCAAAGTTTACGGCCTCTGTTGTTTGATTTTCGAAATCGATGATCTGTTCTTTTTTTTGAGCATGTCTTTTTAACTTTTCAATCGAAGCAAGTAGAGGAGTTGAAACTTCAATCTTTCTCCACTTATTTCCCTGATAGAAATTAAGTAAGATCAGTTGGTTGATTTTCTTTAAGGACTTCGTAACTGTGTCAACCTTTGATTCGAGTACGAGAAGTCTCTTTCTGGTATCTTCATTTGTGGCCTCTTTGATGATGGTATCAAAATCGCGATGGGCCTCGAGTAGAGCTTGGTGAAGATTTTCATTGAGATTTTTTAGATCTAATTCATTTTCAAATACTCTACTCATATTCTTACCTTTTTATTTTTGGCACTTTGGACAGTAGTAGGTTCCCCTCGTTGCCAAAGTGATTTTCTTAACTTCTGTTATTTTACACATTCCACACTGCTTTTGGTAGAAAACAACAAGATTTTTTACACCCTCTCCTTTGTCTCCATAAGCATCTTGATAGCCTCCTGAGAATGTTGTCCCGCCAGTGTTGATCGAGTCATCGAGAACTAGTCTTGTCGCCTGAACGATTCTTTCAAGATCTTTTGTTGATAGGGTTTTCATTTTGCGAGTGGGCCTAACTCCAGCACGTGCGCAGATTTCAGAGGCCATATAATTGCCAATACCACTGAAATAATTTTGCTCGAGCATAAAGGGCTTGATGACTTTTTCTGGTCGAAGTTTCTTAAGCTTTAGAAGATAGTCGAGATTGAAGGCCTCTGTTGAAACATCGGGGCCAAGTCGTGTTAGCCACTGCGCTTCACCTTCTTCTAAGAGGAAGTACATCACTCCAAATCTTCGAGGGTCAACGTAGCCAAGATAGAGTGGCCCCTTAGAATTTCTTCCAATAAAAGTTACGTGAGTATGTTTGACATCAATAGGAGTCGTGCTAATTCGCCAGGAGCCCGACATGCCAAGGCCTGAAATAATTCGTCTGCCATCATCAAGAAAGAAGCGAAGAACTTTTCCGTAACGCTCGACTTTTAAAATTTTAAATTTCTTAATTTCAAACTCAGGATTTTTAACAATGGAGTTACTGACTTTTGAAAATACCACTTCCTCGACATCCATCGGGATGACTTTAGAGAGTTGGGATTTGATGGTTTCAACTTCCGGAAGCTCAGGAATGGGAATAACCTCTGTTATATTTTTTGATTAAGACGTTTTATCCTAGCTTGGATTATTTTAGATTTCAAATCTTCTTTTAGAAATTGAGTGTTTTTGAATCCGCTGTAGATTTCGTTAGCAGTCGCTCCATCATGAAAGGGAATGGGGGAGTTATTATATTTATCAATAGAAATTTCTAAAATAAATTTTAACTCATCAAAGTCATATAGTTTGAATTTGTTAAGGTATTTGTTTTTTAGAATATTAAAAAAAGACTCAATCATACAATTTGAAGACTTATTTTTTCTCGTGCAGAGGATTCTCTTAATCCTTAATTCTGTTAAGAGATTTTTAACTTTGAAGTTATTGTTTTCACCTCCTCCATCACTCATAAGTGTTTTAGGAATTGGTGAATTAGTAATGTTTGCGAATGTTTTAATTGTGGTGTTGGCTGATTTTTCCAGAGATAAAGTCCAATTTAATATTTTTCTTGAGTAATTATCCATTAGTGCTTGTAGGTATATTTTTGCACCAGATTTTGATTTAAACTCTGTGATATCTATGTGCCATAATTGGTTTGGGTAAGATGTAAATGATTGTTTGGATGAACTTGTCTTTTTTATTCTTTTGATCTTCTTTCTTAGAGTGTAATTATTTATATATTTTCTCCATGTATGATAATTGCAGTAAATATAGCCCTTTCTGTAGGCGTGAAGTTGTAGGCGCTTAATGGACAAATGCTCTAAACTTTTTCTTCTTGCAAGTGATACTATGGTTTTTTGTTCTTCGATTGTTAATTGATTTGAGTGTGTTCTTGAAAAGTTGATTTGTTTTGTTAGGGAGTAGTATTTCTTGATATTAAGTACCGAGAGCTTACATAGAGTTTCAATGTCTAATAGTTTAGAGTACTTCTTGATTATCTTTGAAGTTTGATTGTCGAGCTCCTTTTTGCAAGTTAATTTCTTATGTAATTTAAGAACTTCTTCTAGGAATATTCTCTTTGTTCTTTCATTTGCTAGTTCTTTATTTGCTTCATTTACAATTCTTTTATACTCTGGTGTTTGACTATTTTTTAAGCTTATTTTCTTTTTACTATGATTTATCCAGTAGAGTGCTGTTGTTCTTGGAATATTCAGTTCAGGGAATAGATTTGGATTTCTCGTTTCAATAATCATATTAATTACTGAGTCATCGTATTTTCGATAGCTTCTTCTCATTAGTTCTCCTTGTCAAAAATTCGTCAGTAATATTATAAATCTTCACAAATTCAATACATTTTTAACTTGAACTGCTTATTTTTGATCAAAATTTAGATGAGTAAGTTACTGATAATAGTCTTGACTTCGGGTAGTTCTGGCATGTTTGTTTTTAATATGACTTCTTTTGAATTCCTTAACTCATCAGAAAGAACTTCCGTTTTAGAATCAATTCAGTTGACCGTCACCATTAAGTGAGAAAACGACGAGAAAGTCTTAAAACACAGCTAAGTAAAAGATATGCTTGGGCTTTAAAAAATAGCCGCCTGTCACTTCGGCACTTATATTGCTAGGTATAGTAAGCAAGAGGATAGTGATTAGTAGTGACAAAAATTTAACAAGTTGGACAACTTTAATAAAAAAGTCTTTCCTCGAAGAAAAAAACAGAACTTACTTATAAAATTAACAAAAGAAAGATCTTCATTATTTTTAAAGGATTGAAAAAATATGCCAGTCGAGCTGGCATAAACATGAATTCAAATGAATTAACTCGCACCCAGAAACTATAAATCCACTAGGTGGGAAAGTCGGAGGCATGTTTTTGTTTAAAAATAGTCTCTACAGATTGGAGCATCATAAGCATAGAATTTTCTACAGGTCTTAATCACCATAGATTTTTCATATTTCTGTTCTTGGCAATTAACATCAAAACTTTTTCTTAAGCTTTCCTCTTTTATTTTAAGCTCAATACCTTCACTTATATAAGAAGCAATTTCTAATTTTGTATCTAATTCACTTTGGTATTCATCATAAAGCTTTCTCTTGTGAAAATCAACAGCAAGACAGTTCTCCCCATCGTTGTCACATTCAGAGTTAAAAAAATCAATTCTTTCTTGAATAATTTCTTTACGCCTTTTATGTTCTAGTAGTACTTTCGTATACCATTCCAACGTATTTTTTACACCTTCTCTATCTTTGATGATTCTTTCTAGTTTGAGAGAATTCTCGATGCATGTCCTGATATCTTCAGTACTGAAGGACTTTCTTATCGTGCTTGTGACATTTTTAAGCAATTGTATCTCGGTTTCTAAATGCTTTGAAAGGGGAGCTTCTGTTTTGGCTTGATTATCACAAGTTGCAGAAAGTGTAGAAATACTAAACAGTGTATAAAGTATAGTCATTTTAAGTATCTCTCGCTTCACTCTGGCCTCTCTTAGTTAGTTTATACATATATTTTTGCAATGCTTGTGCCAAAGTATTCATTGATTCATCGAAGTAAAATTTTGATTTTAGAGTTTGAAGCATCGAAACCCTATAACGAAATTTCTTTCGCTATAGGGCCTCAATTTTTTGTTATTTGCTATAGAGATAGTTTTGAAATATCAATTACAAAGCGGTGAGCAGGATTACTTTTTTCTAGCTTTTCCCACGCATCATTAATTTCTTCAGGGGTAATGATTTCACAGTCAGGGTGAATTCCGTGTTCAGCGCAGAAGTCGAGAACTTCTTGTGTCTCTTTGATTCCGCCAATGAGCGAGCCCGCAATTCTTCTTCGTCCCATGACAAGAGGTGCCGTTAAAGGTTCTTCCATTAATCCTATTTGTCCTACGATAACAAGCGTTCCATCAATATCGAGAAGGGGTGTATAAGTGTTAAAGTCGTGTTTCACTGGAACTGTATCAAGAATTAAATCAAATGTTGATGCGGAATTATTCATCGCCTCCTCATCGGTTGAAGAAAGTATGCCTGTCGCTCCAATTTTCTTCGCTTCATTTTCTTTGCTTTTTGATCGACTAATAACTGTTACTTCTGCACCCATTGCAACGGCAAGTTTCACTCCCATGTGTCCTAATCCTCCAAGGCCTACAACACCAACTCTTGTGCCTTTTTTGACATTCCATTTCTTTAACGGTGAGTAAGTTGTAATACCTGCACATAGAATAGGAGCGGCTTTAGATAAATCAAGTTTATCAGAAACTCTTACCACAAATTCTTCTCTGACGACGATATGCTTAGAGTAACCACCTTGATTTGGTTCTCCTGTGATTCGATCAGGGGAGCCGTAAGTTCCTGTGATACCGTCTCTGCAATATTGCTCTTCGTGAGCGTGGCATTGATCACATGTCTGACAGCTATCAACCATACAACCAACGCCAACGTGATCTCCAAGCTTATAAGATTTTACATTTGAACCGACATCGATAACCTTTCCAATTATTTCATGACCTGGGATGAGAGGGTAGGTTTGTTCACTCCAGTCTCCATGTACGGTATGTAGGTCTGAGTGACAAATACCGCTGAATAAAATTTCAATAGCAACATCATTTTCTCTTAGTGCTCTTCGTTCAAATTTATATGGGCTAAGACCAGAATTTGTTGAGTGCGCAGCATATCCAATTGTTTTAATAATAATCTCCTTGTGGTTAATAAACTAATTCGAATGTGCATGATAAGTGTGTCGAAATCCTATTTTGTTATAATATAATCTCAGATTTTTTATAAAATTTTATATTAACCCGAAGTGGATTTTATTGATGAGAAATTAATTGTTAATGACGTAATCTAGTTTCTGATGAGAGGAGAAGAGATCTCTCAGTTTGCTCGGTACTTTATTTTAAATTAACAAAGCACTCATACCGAACCGGTCGTCTCCCATTAGAAGATGCCGTCTTATAGGATGGAAGATTATTACAATCTATTGTTCCCCATACAAAATCTAGTTCACTGCAAAAAATTTCTACAAACTTGCGCTGAATTGCCTTTGCTAGTCCTTTTCCTTTCCATTTTTTAGAGATAAAAATCTCATGGAAATAGACTCCCGAATTTCCTAGAAAGTTACTTTCCTCACCTGCTATTAGTCCGATTCGTTCACCACCGAGAGTAACCAATTTTAGTAATGTGTCCTTCATTGATTCAGAGCTATTTATGGTTACCTTATTTTTTAGTTCTGGATGATCGGTATGAAATTCTTCATATCCTTTTGTGTACCAGTCATAATAGGAATCATCTGAAATATTCGTAAACTCGATAGAATCCTCATGTGGCCATTTCTCTTTATTAATAAGTTCACTTGTTCGCGCAATCATATGAACTGAACCATAGAAATCTGCATGGGCTTTTCTTACTGCTTGGAAACTCAAATAAAGAGGTTTGAATAATTTAAAATCTTCTTTAATAAGATCATAAATTTTCAAACTTTCCTCTTTTGAAGAAATGCTAAAGTTTGGTCTAATTTGTATGAAAGGAATTTCTGGATTTCCTCCCATATTCCTAATTCCGTATATTACGGCCTTATCTTTTTCTACTTCTATTAGCTTTTCACGATAATCATCTTTTTTCGCACCCTGAACTTTAAAGTAATCTAGTCTCGCTTGTTTGGTATCATCAGAGTTTAAATCCTCTAATTCTTCTAAGAGTTCATCTCTAATTTCTTTTAGAGCTAATTCAGTATTTAGACTTAGATCATTGAGGTCATAAGTATTTAATTCAGCCATTACAAAAGACTGTAATTCGTTTTCATTTAATTTCATGTAAGTTACCTTAAAATTAGTTTGATAAATTAATATTATGCCTTCAGGTGCTTCTTTATAACAGTGATCAGCTGCTCTTTGTTTACTGGCTTTGTGACAAAGTCATTTGCCCCGGCCCTAAGACCTTGCTCATTTTCTTCTGGTAGGGCGTGAGCACTCATAATAATGATAGGATTCTTATAGCCTTCTTGCCTTAATTTCCTTAGAGCACTTAAACCATCAAGCTCTGGCATTTGAATATCAGTTAAAATAAGATCATAGTCTTTTTCTTTATACTTTTTTATAAGCTCAACCCCATTAACAACATAATCGATTTCAAAATCTTGATCTGAGAGAAAAACTTTTAACAGAAACTTTGCATCGACATCATCCTCAGCGGCTAAAACCTTCTTATCTTTTAGGGACGAATTTGATTCATTTTCCTCTACTTCAATAGCTTGAACGATGACTTCTCTTTTACTCGCATTTTCAAAAGGTATTTCAAGAACAAAAGTTGTCCCTTCTCCCTTGGATGATTCGACATTGATTTTCCCACCCATCATTTCAACGATATTATTCACGATTGAGAGGCCAAGTCCAACGCCTCCTTGGTTTCGACGAAAGGTTTCATCTTCTTGGCTAAATGGATTGAAAATATTTGAGAGGTATTTTTCGTCTATTCCAATACCACTATCTTTAACTGTAAATATCACACGGTACTTTCCATTGTCGCTTCTCAGTGTCTTACAGCACAGCTCAATTAAACCCTCTTCTGTGAACTTGTAAGCATTGCTAAGAAGATTGATGAGGACTTGTCTTAGTCTGACGGGATCGCCGTGGAGTTCTAAATCTTGTGCTTCCATATTGCACTGGAATTTGACACTCGATTTTGTAAATTTGGTCATCATGATATTACTAACGTCAGAAACAAGCTCTTGTAGCCTAAAATCATCATTTCGTAATTTTATTTTACTCACTTCATGACTTGAAACGTGAAGAATATCTTCCAAAATCTTTAATAGGTGATGACCACTCTTTTCCATTCTTTCAATATACTCGAGGCGTGTTTTTTCATTTGATTCATTTCTTATTAAATTTGCATAACCAAGAATAGCATTCATAGGTGTGCGGATTTCATGGCTCATATTTGCTAGAAATATTGTTTTTGACTGTGTCGCAACATTTGCCTTGTCGAGCGCCTCTTGGAGTTCTGATCTTGTTTTTAATAATTCATTGTTTTTTTTCTCACTATGTTGAATAAAGAAAAAGATAACAATTGTAAAAATAAATAGTGCCGCAGGGAAAATATATTTAGGAATATCAATATATTTCGCAAGAAACTGCTCTGTTGCAAAAACCTCGATTTTCCATTCCTGGCCGTAAATATCTATTGTCTTAAATTCTCTCAAAGAGGATTTTTCATTTTTTATTTTCTTTGTAATAAGCTCATTCTTAGCTAGATCAGTGATCTCTATTTCGAGATGATTTTCTCTGAGGTTCTTAAGCAGAGGCTCAAGAAAGCTTTCAAGATAAATTACTGATGCTAGAAATCCCTGTAGTTTTAATCTTCTTTGCTCGATGGTTTTTGGTACGTCATCGCCTTGATAAACAGGTAGTGTAATTGCAAAGCCTGGTGCAGAGTTTTGAGTACTCGTTGAATGCATGATTTTAAATGTATTTGATGCCATTGGTTTGCCTGCATCTCTAGCATCAAATTTTGATTGCATACGCTCGGGCGACCACGCAAGATCTAGTCCAATTGATAAGCTGTGTCCTCTTGTCGTTATACCGTAGAGGACTGGATAGTGCTCATCCCTTTCTTTTGCTTCGATGAGATCCCCATTTTGATCAGGTTCGACAAGATTAAAGTTTTTCACTCCCTTCTTCTTGGCATTTGCGATGAAAGACTTGCGATCTTTATTAAGAACTTTTGGCTGCCATTCAATCATTAGGATAGCATCTTTTCTCGTACTCAAATTTTTAGTGAACTGACTAAACTCATTGGCATCTAGACTTGGAAATGTACTAAGCAGATTAGATATAGAGTATAAAACTTCGGTTGAAACACTAAGATCGGAATTTATTTTGGAAGCTGAATTTTCCAGATGTTTGCGAATTCCTGCACTCGCATTCATACTTTGTTTTTCGTAGGTCAGTTTGAAAAACCAACCAGACAATAGGAGACCGACAAGTAAAAAAACATACTTGATGATTATATTCCTCTTTTGAATTTTATCTTCCATAACTGTGTCTTTTTAAGTTTTAAAGTATGATAATTATATAGTGATAGGAGAGTTCATTACAACCTCTGAATTTTTATTGTTTGAGCCTTCCACTTTTGAAGATGGTGATATATTAATAATTATGTAATTTCAGCGATCTACTGGCTACTTAGACAGAGAATAACTTCTTAGGTATATTTATTTCATTTTAATAAAGGTATTAATTTTGTGAAAAGTCTCTTATTTATTACTCTTTTATATGGAAGTAGTGTCATGGCAAATTTTGATAAGAAAGTTGAAGAAATTGTCATTAAGTACAAAATTCCATCTCTTTCTGTGATGATCCTCTCACATGATAAAACTATTTTACACTCAGTTTATGGAGTACGAAAAATTGGAGAGAATGACAAAGTCTCGAAAATCGACTCGTTCCATTTAGGCTCTTGTGCAAAAGCTTTTACAGCAACATTGATACTTAAGCTTTTTGAAGAAGGAAAGCTTAGTCTTGATGATTCAATTACAAAGTATCTTTCGAGTCTTGATAAAATTAAGTTTCAAGAGATAAAAATTAAGCATCTTCTATCGCATACAGGAGGAATTGCTGGAAATGTTGAAGGCGCCCCTTGGGCCGAAATGTTTTCTTTTGATATTACTCCATCTCAAGGTCGAGAGTTGGCAATAAAGTATTTGAATTCGGCGAAAGTGATTGGGAAGCCTGGAGTTGCGTTCTTGTATAGCAACTTGGGTTATATGGTACTAGGACAGATCATTGAATCTATCGAAAAGAAATCTTTTGAACTTGTACTTTCTGAAAAATTTTTTAATCCTCTTGGAATGAAATCGTGTACTTTTGGTCCGGCCGGCAGAACTCATAATATTCCTGCCCCGTGGGCTCATCATTATGAGAATGGAAAGTACACTGCTTTAGATCCAAAGTTAATTGAGTCTGATAACCCTCCTGCAATGAGTCCCGCTGGTGGGATAAGTTGTAACCAAGAAGACTGGGCCAAGTTTCTAAGTTTTGTGATGAATGTTGGAGAGCATCGCGCTTACCTTAAACCTGCTACAAGAGCCTATATCAGTAAGACGAACCTTGAAGAATATACTTATGGAGCCTGGGGAAAACTACATCGAGAATGGGGGGGGACTTTGCTTACTCACTCTGGTTCGAACACTCTTAATTACTCAAGTGTTGTACTAGGCCTGGAAAAGAAGTTTGCATTCTTGATTAATACAAATTCTCCTTCCGCTGAAGCTGTTCTCGAAGTTATTCCTTTTTTGAAGGATTTCTACCTCAACTATGAAGATCAAGCTCCAAGTCTAAGATGATTTAGATTCTCGCTTTTAAAAGTACAAGAGTTCGACATGCATGTATTTACTTTTAGAGATAGATTATTGCCCATATCTCTTCGCAATCTCTTGGAATGAACTTGAAGCAATAACTTTTTCCAATGCTTCCTGCCAGCTATTTACTTCCTCATCTGAGATGTCCTTAGTCGCCACAAAATAAAGTGGATTGTCAGTTATTTTTACTGGTGTTTGGATTAAGGAGTCTTGTGGTTGATTAAGAATATTCATCCAATATGTGTATCCTATTTTAGTTTCACTAATTGCTAAGTCACACCGATCAGCGATTACTTTTAAATAAATACTTTTTGCAGTGGAGCTTGTGTCTAAGTTATTAAATCTTAACTTCTTTAAAGTTTCAAAAACGAGTCCTCCACTTCGGCAACAAATGGAGCGGACTTTCTTTGCATCTTCTACTGACTGAATATTTAATAAACTTCCTTTTTTCTTGAAGAAGTGAATCGATTGGTTACCAATAGGTCCTATCCATTTATAAAGAGGTGTTCTCTCAGGAGTTTTAATATATGAAAAAAATATGGTTCTCTTCGATGTTTCTAATATTTGCTTTGCACGCATACTTGGAAAAACATCAATTTTCTCATTAACACCCAACTCCTTCATCGCTAGCTTGATAATCTCCGTTGAATAACCCTTTAAACTCTTATTCTCGACGTAGTTATAAGGAGGCCATTCTTCAGTGATCAGCTGTATCGGCTTCACCGCATATGTTAGAGCCTGTGAAGATAATAGAATTGCTAGTGTGATGAGGGATCGTGAAATCATTTGCTAATAATACACTAAATAAATTGTTATTAAAGTTAAGATTTCTAAACTGCTCCAGTTAAATGGGGAAAGGCTATGCGCTTTACCTAGTGCCTACTAAGGAAAGCCTCTTAGATATTTGGCGGCCCAAAAATCTAAGATATTCGTGCGTTAAATATAGCCGTTTTGTTAAGTGAATAGTTAACTAATTGAAATTTCTATCCCCATTTAACAGGAGCAGTTAAGTCACTCTATATTCTTTTCAATACTTTAGCTTTTATTTTTAGATTTGATATATTTGGAAGATGTTTATTATGAGACTTCTTGCCATTTTATTTCTTATTTGTAAGCAGGTTATTGCTTCGAGCTTTTCAGTTGATATCAAGCATCAGGTCCCTGAAGAATTTACGACTTCCCAGCACGCACTTACAAAGAAGATTAATATCGTCATTATTCAAGGCGAATGGACTCCCTCAAAAATATTTAAGAGATTTACAAAAGCTAGACGTATTTACGAGCAGTGTCAGGTGGGACTTGTCATTGGTGATGTTCGAGAAGTGAAGTGGAAGTATAGTGGAGATGGTCTATTCTATGATCTCGATGATGATTTTTTGGATAGATATTACGATGGAGCGCAGCAACTCTTAGATGATCTTAGTATGGACAGCGACTTAGCGACTACTAAGGCCATCTTTCTCGATAGATTTGATGAGTATATGGATAAGATTGCAACGTCTTTTCCACGTGTTTCGGTGAGCGCGGACTCTATTTCGCTGAACTCTCTATGGATAACGAATCGTGTGAATGACGAAAATTACTTAAAAATTGAACCCAAAGACTATAGTGTTTTTGCACACGAAATAGGACATCTCGCTTTAAATGATACTCATGAAATAGGTGAAGAAGCTAATCTCATGCATTTTAAAATTCAAAAGTTAAATGGTCAATTCACAGAAGCTCAATGTGAACGAATCCGTCACAATCTAAGACTCGAGCTAATTTTAAATAAGAATATTGAACACTATGATGAAATAAAGACTGAGGATGGTATTAAAAGAGTGGGGACGATGATTCCGTCTGAGCTTGTCGAGGCCCTTACTAATATTGAGAAGCTCCCATTGGGGACAAAGATTTTTGATTCAGTAATAAGTCATCAAACAAAAATCAAATTCGTAAAAGTATCAGAAATAACCGATCCTGACATGGTTGTTGCTTTTAGAGTCGGATTTGAGGATACGGATAATAATACAATTTTCTATACGAATGACATTGCTCATTGGAAGCAGACAACATTAGACTCGAGACCTGAAATAATTGGAGAGGAGATTTCATCAAGTTCTCTAGGGTCTTTAATTTTTCATGAATTTGGACATACAAATTTTGCACGAAAGGCCGTTGGACATGACGTAACTTCTGTCATCGACTGGCAATCGAGAAAGCAAAGCGAAATTAATGCCGTTAAGTATTTTGAAAATATCTACCGTAAGTACTATCAGATGCCACTTCGTAAATCTTACTTTGAGACCAATGACATTTTATAGAGATCGATATCGTTTACATTAAGGGCCTAAAAGGATAGATTTTAGGAGTCATGGATAAATTCTACTATTTAATTAAAATTCAATTTCTAGGTTTTCGCTTTAGCGGTTGGCAAAAACAGAAGAATGCTAAGACTCTTCAGCATATGGTTGATCGAACAATTTCTTATGTCCTCGGACATGATAATCATAAAACTTTAGGGGCGGGCAGAACTGACTCAAAGGTTTCTGCAAATGAATTTGCATTTGAACTCTTTGTTAGTGAGCCACTAGATACCATCGACTTTTCTAAGAAATTTAATGATAATTTACCTCCTGATTTAAGTGTTCTTGAAATTCAAGAGGTCAATGAAGCTTTCAATGTTCTTAAGAATGCGAAGACTAAAGAGTATCTCTATATTTTCACTCATGAGGAAAAACCTCATCCCTTTGCTGCACCTTTAATGGTCTACTTTCCGTATGATTTGGATATTGATCTCATGAAGAAAGGTGCTGCACTTTTTGTTGGGACTCATAATTTTTATAATTTCTGTTATCGGCCAGGGGCTCTAACCCAGACTGTCAGAAAAATTGATCATTGTGAGATTGAAGAAAATACTATTTATACCGCAAATTTCTTTCCTAAGCGTTCATGGGTTTTTCATGTGCATGGAGGAGGTTTTATGAGGCATCAGGTTCGTCTGATGATGGGTGCACTCGTGAAACTAGGACGAGGAGAAGTCACTCTTGATGATTTATCGGCTTCACTTTCAGGAAAGGATATAAAAAAGTTAGACTACATCGCACCTTCTTCTGGCTTAATGCTCAATCGCATCGAGTTTAGCTTATAGCTTGGACCCATTAGAGTTATTTACTTTGCTTCTTTTCTCATTTACGATTTCATATGATCAAAATTAATGTCATCAAATACATCACCTTGGGCCTGATCTCTTTTCTGCTTATTTCTTGCGGACAAGATACGGGAAATGCTCCAACCCCTCTGTTACAAACTCAGGCGAATCTATCTGATTTATGTATTGATCTTAACTCTCTACAGATCTCGATGTCTCCAGCTGCTGGAGCGACGGGGACAGAGACTATCTCTGGAAAGTTATCGGCGGGGGAGGTACTTACCGTATCGACAGTTGTTACCTTTCCTGGTCGATGTACGATTAGTATGAATCTCGTTGATCCAAATACATTCTTCGACTTTGGTACGCATCAAGGAACATCGACATCTGATCCCGTAACTACTCCTACTGGTGGTGCGACAGATATTGAAATTAGAATAACCTGTACTTCGGGCGGGTCAAATTGGGATATTACCTTTGACTGCAAATAAAAACCTAAAACAAATTCTTGCATTTTTTATAGTGATATTTTTCGCTCAAGCTACTCATGCATACCTAGGTAATATTGCTACAGGTAGCGATAGCTTGGGTTTCCCTGCAAAACTTTTTATTTTTGGAGATCGTTTTTCGAGTGAGTTTAATGCGAACTTAGATTTTAAAGGAACATATGGAAGCGCATCAGGGGATCTCGTTCCAGAAATTGATCTTAGTGGAATTGGAGCAGAAGTTGGCCTAAGTTATCGACTGACGATTTTTGCTGTTGGTGCTGGGTACTCCGCGTTCAAGTGGTACCAATTGTCAAAACCTGAAGATGTTAAAAATTACAATATTCAGGGAACAATGAAGAGTTCAAATATTGCTCTTGGCCTAGACTTAGCTTACTGGAAATTGATGTATAAGTACCATCTTACTTCTGACTATGTGTTTGAAAAGAAAACTTTGAAAGGTGCATCGAACACCTTTTCTAAACCAACAGCAAGTTATTCAGTGGCGTTTACTTATCGAATAAACCTTTGGTCATACTTACTACTTGAGTATATGAATATGACATATACTCAATCTAACGGGCAAGATCTCGCAGAAAAAAGTTATCTGAATTTTAGATCTTACCTCGTTGGATTTGGTTTCGAGCTTTAGAAACAGCTAATGCTTCTAACTTTATAATCAGTGATGTCTGAGTCTGAAGATATTTCTCTTTCTAGTTTATCCTCCGCTTCACTGCCTGAATAGGCCCATACGGAATTAGAGTATGATTTGTATCCATTAAAAAATTCACAATTATGGACTGAAGTATGATGCACGCTTGTACTTTTTAAGCACGCTTCATATGTACAATTATATCTCTTCTCTGTTGGTTCACTTAAACCACAGTGTACCTTTTCTCCTCCAATCCACTGAGATTCACCACTTTGAAGATAAGTGTCAGCATAAAGATTTGTAGTTAATAGAAATGACATAAGTAAAAAAAATGTTTTCATATATTACTCCTTGTAAAAGATTTATTGTTTTTAACAAGGTATAATTTTTTTGCATAGACCCCAATTTGGCACCACTTGAGAATTTGTATAAAGTTTCAACAGTGACCTAGGCCTTAAACATATCCATGGAGTTCAGTTGAGAGATTTTTGTTAACAACATACCAACTTTCCCTCAACTCTATATTCCATAAACAATCTTGTTCTCTCTAGGACTCCTATAATACAACGAGTTATGAATCTCTCTTCGTTATAAAGATTTAGAAATTCATAGTTTTAGAATACACTTCCTTTAAATTACTAAAGTATCTCACCTGTAAAAACGGAGTTATGAGTTATTTAAAACGCCTCTGTAACACTACTAAATGGCATCTCGATCAAGAAAAATGAACTAAATAAATTATTGATTAATCCGATTTATTCTACAAATAGATTCTAATTTTGTTTTTAGAGGAGACTTCGTGAAAAAGTTCGCAGCACTTTTTATTTCATCTATTATTCTCGCTTCATGCTCTGGAAAGAGTGAAGGTGATTCCTCATCGAAGGTCAAGCTTTCAGAAAGCTCGATTGATGTCGAGGCGGTTAAAAAAGTCGAAGCTGGAAAGATTAACTCTGATCTCAATACAGGAACTTATAGCCTTACTCTCTCAGAGCTTAATGAGCTTAAGACAGAAGGAGTCCTTTCGGAAGAAGACTTTCAAGAACTTTCAAAATTAGCATTAAATTAATTTATATAAATTTAGAGAAAACATACCAAAGAGAAATTCATGTTAAAGATTCTTATTGCCATTTTTTAACCATTAATGCCTTTTCATTTTTCAATTACCCTCATAATCGTAAGGGTATCAGAATCGATATTGAAAATAAGTCAGCAAGTGAAGTCGCTTTAAAGTCTGGAGGGACGACGACTATTAATGGCTCTATTTGTTTTGCAAAATACAACCCGGTTTCAAAAAAAACAAAATGCTATAATCTCAATAAGGGAAATCTTCCTGTTCGATTCTATTTTCCAGATAAGACGACAGAGATTACGGACCAGGTGAGTTTCTCTAATCATGAGCAAGAGTATAACTATTCTTATACGACACCCGAGTTAAAGAGTGACAGCGAAAATAAGTTTATCGTTGTCGTTGCAGAAGATAGTTCTCGTATTAGACACCTTGAAAAGACGCAGGCGAAACTGAATAAACGAATTCTCTATCTCAAAAAACGCATCTCCCACTATAGAGATAAAAAGCACTATAAAAAAATTGTTCAATGGCTTAAGCTTCTTGTTTCTAAACTTGAGAAGACTTCACAAAAACTTGATAAACTTTTTTCTGAAGACCCAAGTATTCTTGCGACGATGGAGTATCCGCTACAAGTTGATAATAACCTTGCTTCAAACTTTAAATACACAAGCTTCTTTTCTGGATATAAACTTTCAATTGATGTCCCTGGCGGCTCACCAATTGAAGGGGAGCAAGCACAGGTTAATGTGAGTGCCAAGAATCTTTCAAATCTAAGCTTTTGGTTTCCAGATATTGGAAGTGATGACAGTGATGGCGATGAGTCCTTTAAATCTGATGGTCACAGCGACTATAAACTGACGCTTGATTTTAATGGGAGCGAGGTTTTTAACTCTGGAGTTAAGGCGATTGGATTCGGAGATGAGATTGCTTACTCCTATCAAACGAGTAGGCTTAATCCTTCTGACTTAAATACTATCGCATTAAATCTCTTCAAGATAGAAGAGCTAGCTCTTGGAAAGCACAAGAAAACATTTAAATACCCTTATGGAAATCTTTCATACAAGCTTGCTTTATCTGTGGACTCTTCAATACCGGTGTGGAGTGATGTGCTTCCTAATAGTAATGTTTTGTATACAAAAGATCTTGTTAAAATATCGGGTGTCATTAGTGACTCTTTTGGAAGAATTGATAAAGATAGTATTAAGGTTTTGAATGGAGATCATCTTTTAAGTTATGAGCTTGAAGACATTGAGCAACAGCGAGCTTACAAAATTTATTTCGATTTTAATGCAGAGTTGGAAGGGGAGCAAACAATTGTTGTATCGGCAAAGGATTTTGCTGGTAATGAAGCTCGATTCTCTAAGGAGATTGTCATTGATAAGACTCCACCAGAAATAAATCTTGGGGCCCAGAGTGGGACTATTGCTAATAGACCGCTGCTGAGTATTCCTGTTGTTATTAGGGATGTTTCACCAGTTAAGACTATGTTTATTCATAATGGGATGATTTTAGAAAGTCATGATGAGACTAGTTTTGCGCAAAAAGTTATTCTTAGTGAAGGACTCAATACAATAGAAGTTGTCAGTACTGATCTCGCAGGAAATCGGTCCATAGTTTATTTAAATAACCTAATTTTAGACACAATCCCTGCTAAACTTCTTGCAAGTTCTCCCCTTTCTGAAAATAAAGTGTTTCTTACAAATACAGAGGTATTGATTACTTTTGATGAAACATTACAGAGCATCTCCCTAAATGGAGTTGAAAAAGCAAATGAATCCAAGATTTATTCATTTCCACTCTATCTTAATCAAGGGGATGCTCAAAGATTTGACATTAAAGTTATAGCAACTGATCTCGCCGGAAATATTTCTGAGTTTGAAAGTTTTTATCTTCTCAATGAAAGACCCGTGGCCAATTTTGTTTTCACTCAAGATTACTCCGTTGCGCCAGTCAAAGTTACTCTTGATGCTTCCTCTTCTTCTGATACTGACTCTAATATTGTAAAGTATGTCATTGACTATGGTGATGGCGATATCGAAGAGGTGACAGCGGCAACATTTGAGCATCAGTACGCTTTAAGTGGGAAATATCAAATTAAGTTAGACGTATATGATGAATATGGTTTAAAAAGTGCAAATTCTAAGACTGAAGTATTAACAATTTTAGAAAATCAAGCGCCAACAGCTTCCTTTGATAATATTGATATTGAAGACTATCCATCCTATGTGCTTAATCTTGATGCTCAGGCCTCTCATGATGACGAAGGGATAATTACTTATCAGTGGCATGTAAATGGAAGCGAGATTTCTTCATCTCAAAAATTTTCATATACTTTTTCTGAGGTCGGTGATTATGAAGTCAAACTGGTTGTCACTGACAGACAGGGATTAACGGGCTCACTCTCTAAAAATGTTAAAATTAAGAGTAAGACAAGTCCTGTTAAAGCATTTTTTTCATGTAAGCAAACTAATAATTATATTTTGAATTGTAGTGCCAGTGGGACTAATGTTTATAGTAAGGATGGAGTTAATTTTTCTTGGACTAAAGGCGGGGAAGAAGTTTCTACGAGTAAAGAGCTAATATATACGGCAACAGAACCAAAAGATATTACAATCAAGTTGAATGTTAGTGATGGAGAAAACTCTGGAAGTTATGAGCAAACCATTTCTATTGTAGAAATACCACTGATTGATTTTCCATCTGCAGGTGATCTTTCCCTGAAAACCGACAACACAAGTTTTTTACCTTTATCGCAAACTCTTTCTTTTGAAGTTTTGGATACATCTATTGCTTTGACTGAAGAAGGTAAAGCTAAACTTCTTAATGTTTCCCTAAATGACGATCCTATTAGTGATGAAAACATTGTAATTAATGGGCAGATTATTGAAGTTTCCAATAGTCTAAAAGAAGGGGGGAATAAATTAACAATTGGTCTTGAGGATATCGAAGGTAAGATGCTTGAGAGGGAGTTTATTGTTTATGCGGGTTCACGAAATATTACTTTAAGCTTGCTTAAAGATTCGGATACTGAAATTATTGCTGAATTTTACTTGGTCTCCCAAAGAAAAGCAGTTCTTAGTAAAAATATCTTAGGTCAAAGAACTGCCCTAACTAGCTTGCCTAATGAAGATATGATTATCTTTTTAAAGTCTCAAAGTCAGACAAGGATGATTCCATTCTTAAAGAATCAAGTAAGAGATCTAAGTGTAGACTTTATAAATAATCAAGTCGTTGAAAATAGCTCTAATCTAGATTTTTCTAATGGTCTTGAGGGATGGAATCTTCTGAGCGGAAGTTATGAGATTAAGGATAATATTTCTTCGCCTCTTGGCTATGTGAAACAAGGTGAAAATGTTGCTCGTCTATCTCCTGATGAAAATGGGATTGTTCATTTAAGTACTCGTGCAAAAGCTGTTGAAATGAACGGGAGTACACATCTTTCGATTCCTATTAATTTTAATAGTTCGAATAAGAATTCGTTTTATGTTGTGCGAATGACAAACTTAAGGACAAGTAAATCTGAGATTTCATTGTATAAGCTCTCTAATATTGGAGATGCAAAATTTGAAAATAATTTATATCTCAAATCAAGTATAGAAGTTACTGAAGGGGATATTGTTGACGTTGAGATTTATTCAAAACTTGAGACCCACGATAATAGTGCGACATTTTTAGAACCTATAATAAGAGCAATATTGCCTCATAGTTTTGCTCAAGTAACAAATATGGAAACTATTACTATTGGTGGAGTTTATTATACTCAAGAATTCGTCACCGGAGTCAATAAATTACTCGATGGACAAGAAATTGGAAAAGGGGAAATAGTAAGTAATCTACCAACTGGAATATTTCATCCGGATTATTGGATACATTCAACTGATGGAGATCGAAAAGTAATACATTATGAAATAAAATTATCAAATAATTTGGGATTTTCTAGTGCTGTAGTTTATTTTTGTCCGCAACTAATTAATTCTACACTTTCTGAATGTGCTAAAAGTGTAGCAAATATTAGTGATGCCGGACGTCTACTTCGCTTTGACATTTACGAAAATCAAATCCCAGAGGGATTTGATTATAGAAAGATTAAAGTGATTCTTGAGACCTCATTGGCAGGAGACATCGATCTTGATCTCATCGAGGGAGGGGACGGTATTGGATTTCGACCGATGTCTAATGTCTCTGCTCATAGTCTTGTCATGAAAGAAAGAAGGTTTGGAGAAAAAAGAGAGTTGGACGACGGTGGAGATGATTGGGTTAGCTCCTATCACCTAGATAGGTTCATAAACGCTTTTGATCAATCTTTTGTTTACTATGATGATAAACTTGAAAAATCGATTAGTGGGAGAATTCTTTTAAATGATATTAGTTTTGCCGGGGTAACAACTGGGCATGCTGAGCATGATGATGGAATATCGGTCGATTTTATTACGACTTATGGTAATTCCTATACAAGTTTATCTGGTTCTAAAAATGGGATAATTTCAAAAGTCCAAGATGCCAAGGCGATTGAATCACTCTTGAATAGAGCAAGTGGAGTGATTGAAGATGTTCTTGTTACAAACAGCGAGCTCGATAAGAGAAATTCTTTGCCGAAACTAGACCCTGTTAAAACAGGATTTTCAAAGTATGTTCGTTCTTCTTGCTTGCTCGATGGAAACCTTATGCGATCAAAGGTTCATCATGCAACAGGACATGGTAATCACTTTCATGCTAAGATGTTTGATGTTGATGAGAATGGAGAATCTTTATCTGTCAAGAAGATCTACTATGATATTAGTGAAAATATCTTAATATATAAAGACGATGGAAATAGTTTTCCTTATTATGAGGTAAGTATTCCAGAGCAATTTAAAAGTGGTTATCAAATCTTTATTGAAAAAAGAAATCAGGAGGGAGCAACTGGAGATATTTATTATATTCCAGAAGAGCCGAGTTCAGAAATACCCGTATATTTTAAAGATAATAGGTTGAAAGCGAGTGTCCCTTATTTTTCGAAGTTCTATGCTCTTGCTGAGGATAAAAAGGATGAATTTGATTTTCATAGTAATGGAAAATCAGAAATCAAGTTTTTGTTTTCTGACTCCAAGGGGTGTGTTAATTACAAGCAAGCTTTAGACCTGAATTTGATCCAGATTAAACTGTTCGTTAATGAAGAACCACAGGAGTCAAAAGTATTACCGATGAAGATTGAAACTAATGCAAAGTCAGAATTTAACCTTTCGTATAAGTGGGAGTTTGGTGATGGAGATAGCGACAACTCAAATACATTAAGCTTGAGTCATACTTATCTAAGTGAAGGAGGTTATGATATTAAAGTGACTATTTCAGGTAACGTTTTGGAAGAGTTGGGTGGTACAAATATTATTTTATCTCGGAAGGCGCGAATCTTATCAAATTTTGATCCAAAGTTGGAGCAATCCTATTCGGGAAGTTATGGAGGAGTGTCATTTTTTATCAGTGGCCTAGACTCAAATATGGGATTTAGTTATGAATGGAGCTTTGGTGACGGAAATGATTCATTGAAAGCTTCATCTTCTGCAACTTCTCATCATTTCGATAAGGCGGGAACTTATACTGTTACAGTAAAGATTTTGTCAGGTAAGAATGTATTGAAAGTTTTAAGTACAAGTGTCAAAATTGAAGAGAAGCCATTGTGTAATGGAAATACTTATGTGTGTGTAAAATCAGATGGAGATCCTGTGTGTGTAAGCTATAAGCCAACTGAGGGGCAAAAGTATACAAGTAGCTGTGACGGAGTTTATTACATAAGTCCGCCACAGGCAAGCTGTACTTTGTTAGAGAAGTATGAGTATAGCGGCATGGTTTCGTGCTATTTTCAGGTGGATTGCACGAATGGCGCAAAAGTTATTGGGGGCGGGGGTTCAAGTCAACGCTTTACTACAACGCCGCCCAAAGTACCACCAGTGTATGTCGATAA
>CAZQJK010000063.1:0-21200 GCA_964593545.1 uncultured Bacteriovorax sp.
TCCTCCTTTTTATGAATACCTTAATTAAATGGAAACTTAAAATTTAATTTATCATTTTTTATTAAATGGATAAATTATAAAAAAACCCTATTTTAAACCCCTAATTAAATATAAATAAAATTTGTTTATAATTAAAAAAGTTTGATCTTATAGAATAACATATTTTTGCCAATTTGTCAAGCTAAAAAAATATAAAAAATTAAAAATGATATTTTTATTTTATTTTTTCCATATATATAAATACTTACATCTGACGGACAAAACTGAAACGGTGGGGATGTAAGGTTTTAAAGTAGCTACCACGGGACTTAACAAAGCTACACCCATATGAAAGGCTAGGTAAAACTAGGAGAGTGGACGGGGTTAAGGACTTTTAATAGAAGTGTAACCGCTCTAGAGATTATAAGCTATTAAATTATAATCTTACCCATAGTGGCTCCGAGAAGCATACAGGGTATATCCTTTAACTTAACATTTAATGTTAGGTAAGGTGAAATATACCCAAACACCAAAAAGCATATAATATTTACTTATTATATAATATATTATGTAGTATATAAGAAGAATCGAGATAATAAAAATATATATTTAAAAAATAATAATCCATTTAATTTATAGGAAATCAAAAAGTATGTTTTTTTTTGTATTTTCCATTTAATAAATATAACAGGAGGAAGTTATGAAATTAAAAGCAAGTGAATTAAATTATGAGTTAAAAAATATATATACTCTAGATGTTCTAAGTTCTAGAATAACTGATGTAGATAGAATTGAAGATGTTAAAGATTATTTAGTAAGATTTATGAATTATAATCTAAAAGATATTAAAAATTTTATTATAGATTATTCAGGTATTATTATAAAAGATTCTGAAGAGTTAAAATATTTACTTTATACAATAAGAAAAGATTTAAAATTTAAACTTTTAAAAATTGGATTTTCAAGATCCATTTAATAAATAAGTAATCATAATAATAGGAGGAAAAAATTATGAAAACACAAAATGAAATTAAGAACGAATTATTAAAACCATTCAAAATTGATGAACTTGAATTTAGAATTGGTAGATGTGGGAAAACAAATGATGGTAAGATTTGGGCTACATGCTTAACTTACATTACATCTAGAGCTGTTATGAACAGATTAGATGATGTTTTTGGTGTATTTGGATGGAAAGACGAGTACAAAGAATTAGATAATGGATTTATCTGTAAATTAAGTGTAAAAGATTCTGAAGGTAATTGGATTAGTAAAGAAGATGTTGCTGAGAAAACAAATGTAGAAGCTTTAAAAGGTGGTTTTTCAGATGCACTTAAAAGAACAGCGGTTAAATTTGGTATAGGTAGATACCTTTATAGATTAGAAGAATCTTTTGTTCAGGTTGTAGATAAAAATACAAAAGGAGCAATAAGAGCATCTAGTAAAAATACAGGTGTTTTTTATTACTTACCACCACAACTACCTAAATGGGCTTTGGAAGAAGATTATTCAGAATCTTTCTCAGAAAGTGTTGATAAACTTGATAAAGAAATAAATAAGATTAAACAACCAAGCCCTAAACAATTAGAATGTTTAAGAAAAAATGTTGACAAATTAACGGAAGAAGAAAAACAAAGACTATCTAGAAAAGAAGTATCTTCCTCCGAGGCTTCTGACCTTATTCATAGGGTTCTAGGTAAGTAATATGAAAAAGAATAATGAGACCACTGTAATCTACTCCATTTTAGCTATAATCTGGATTAGCATATTATACTGTGGTCTTATTAGTCCTTTTGTTAAACAAATGAAGGAGGAATTTAACAATGCAAAACAACATAGGTAATAGTTTTAAAGATTTATACTATACAAAAATACAAAATGGTAAAGAAATTAGTGAATTAGAATATCTATACAAAATAATGTGTGATAATCCATCTTTTGAATTTTGTTCTGACCAAATAGCTGATATTTTTGGTAATACTAATATAGCTAGTAGATTATTTAATAAATTACAAGTAAATAATTTAATTATCTGTTTAGGTGGTAAAAAGAATAAAAATGGAACACAAGCTATACATTATAAAGTATTAGATGCTAATAAAAGATTCTCGATTAAAAAAGAAATAGCTTTAAAAAAAGAAGTTAAAGATGTAGAGAAAGAAATACATAAAATTATAAGATTCTGTATTAATCCAGATATAAATTATGCTAGTAAAAAGAAGATTCTTAATATGACTATCTGTATTATTGATGAATTAGGAAAAGGTAAAAAATTAGAAGATATTAAAATATATAATCTATTTAGTAAAGATATAGAAAGAATGTATGCTACAGAATACTTAGATAAAATAGTAAGATTTGTTGAAAATTATAGGAAATAAAAAAATAAAAAATTGGATTTTCAAGATCCATTTAATTTACAGGATAATAAAATAAAACTTTTTTAAATTATTATACATTTACTTAACAGGAGGAAATATTATGAGTAAAGTAAAAAGTTATTATGAAGAAGAAATTGTAGAAATGTATGAAAGTTATGAAGATTGGTTAGATGAAACAATTGATTATAATGAAGATTACATTGACAGTCTAGCAGACGAATTATTTGGAGAGTAAAACATGTACAGTAATGAAGGAGTATTAAAAGAGTTGATTAGTTCATTATCCTACGACAGAAAGGAAATTTATCTTAGGATTTCTCTAATTGAGAGTAAAAAGAAATTATCTAAAAAAGATAATGAAGCCCTTAAATTTCTATATGAAGAATTAGAAGATGTTAAAGGAAGATTAAGAAGATTTGAAAATGCTATTTTAAATAGATTGGAAGAATAATGAAAAAAATACATAAAACAGATAATCCATTAATATTTTATATAGAAGAAAATAGAGTATTTACTAAAATAGTATTAAAAGAATATTCTAAAGAAGCTAAACGATTAGCAGTTGAAAAATATATTAATAAACAAGCTAGAATGAGATATATAACACAATGCGAAGAAGAAAATTGGAAAAATAACTTGATAAATCCATTTAAAAATGGTATACGATAAAAAGGAGTAAAATAATGAAAGAAATAATTAAATTTTTTAAAGAATATTCTGAAAATAATCCATTTATATTTAAGTTACAAATTTGTATATTAATTTTAGGAATATTACAAGTAATAACATTTATAGCAATAGCTGTAAAATATTTAAATAGTTAATAAACACCTTCCTCCTCCAGTTTATTAACAAAGAAGCCCCTCTCTATGAGGGGTTTTTTTTAATTTATTCTCTAAGGCCTCTATTTTAGCTTCTAAGCTCTTTACTTGTTTAACCCATAGGTCATAGTCTGGATGATATGGCTTTCTTAAAACAAAGGAATTTATAAGCCCTATAGCCATCTTTAAATCAAATATCTTATCTTTAATTTCATTATTCATTTACAAGCTCTATATGAGGGTAATCTTTAAAGGAATTAAAATCAGCTCCTAATCTAATCTTTATTCCTTTAGATTGAGCTATCCCTTGAATGATACCTACAAGCCTGTTAAATCGCTCCAGATCGCTCCAATCAATTGGGAAAGGCACTATATCCACGGCACATGATGGAAGGCTATTATGCTTAGATTGTGGCCATTTAAGTTTACTATTACCTTTATTATATGCTTCATTTTGTTCTTTTTCTGATCTATGACCACAAATTACACTAAAATCATATATCTTAATAGCTTCATTAAGAATATCTTGAAGATCTGGATGACATTGATTAAGGTTGTTTTTACTTTTCTTTCCAAATTTGTACATATTTACCTCTAATTATTTTTTTCTTAATCTCATTAGCAATTCTTGATATAAGTCTTTAGGTATATTATCACCAAAAATAAAATCTAAAATATATCCACGAACTTCACGAATATTATTTAATTTTTTAGTCATAGTTTTTTTATATTGCATTTCATTAAATACAAAATGATTTTTATTTTTAGTAAAAATTTTTATTTGATTACCATTTTCTTCTTTATAAATTTCTATATAACCTAATGTATTATTAATAATTATCTCCTTTTTAAAAAACACATATACCAGAAAGTACGCATATTAGTATACCACCACCAATATAAAGCAATGGTTTAAGTCCACTTTCTACTTTCTTATACTCTTTTTGTTTTAATTCTTTATTTTCTTTAATATTAACAGATTCTTTAACTTTAGAAGATTCTTCAGAATCTTTCTCAATTTTAGTATTTTCTTTATTAACTTCTTTAGACGACTCTCCAGAAGAAGATTCTTTTTTATTATTAATTTCTATAATCTTTTTACTAGAACCATCTTTATTCTTAATTTCAACTATCTTTTTACTAACAGATTCTTTATAATTATTAAATTTATCTTCTAATTTAAAATATTCTTTCTGTACTTCGAGAATCTCTTTATTTTTGCTCTCTATTACAGAATCTTTCTTAATAATAACACTTTTAAGCTCTTTAATCTCTAAATTCTTCTCTTCTACATAAGATTTACCGAAAAATGAGATAAATGCTAATAAAGCTAATACAATAATAAATAAATAGATTCTTTTGTTTTTCATGGCTATATTCCTTTTTATAGTATATGTATTTTAGGCCTCTTTTTATACATATACTATAAAAAAGGGGGATTTTTAAACAATTGGAATTATTATGGCTAAAAAAATAACAAAAAAGACAACTAAAAAAGCCACAACACATAAAAGAACAGCAGGAAGACCAACTAAAACTGTATACAAAAAGGAATTTTGTGATATGTTGATAGAACATATGGCAGAGGGTCTTAGTTTTGTTACTTTTGCGTCTAAAATAGGCATATCTCGCAGTACATTATACGAGTGGGCTAAGTCACATCCAGAATTCAAAGAAGCTAAAGATAAATCCAGTATCGCAAATCGTCTTTTTTGGGAAAGAATAGGTATTGGACTCGCAACAGGTCAAAATCGTGGAAATGCAGCAGTTTGGATATTTAATATGATTAATAGATTTCCAGATGAATTTAAAAACAACCGTGACAAAGTTGAAACTGAACAAAAGGTTGAAATTAAGTTGAAATATGATGCAGGTCGTAATAAAAAAGATTCTTAAAAAAAATGAAAATTTGACATTTTATTATCCATTTAGTATATTATAGAAACATAAAAGGAGGAAACTTTATGTTAAACTATCTAAAAGACTTATTTATTTGTTCTCTAGTAGGTCATAAGTTCTTTAAATCAGGTAAATACTTACAATGTAAATGCTGTAATAAATTAGCAGTATTAGAATATAATAAAGGTGATAAATAATGTTTAAAATAAACGAAATAAGTAAACTATCTAAATTAATATTAAATATTAGTAATATTAGACAATATATTAATGATTTAACAACAGATTTAAAGAAATATAATCAAAAATATGAAAAAGATTATAATAATATAAGAGAATTTAAAAATAGTGAACATATGAAAAAAGAGGGTGCTGTTTTATTTATTGAAAAATCAGAAGAAGAACTTAATGATTTATATATTACTAGAAAAAATACAGAAGAACTTATTAAATTAAGAAAAAATGATTATAATAACTTATTAAATAGTATAAATAATATATTAAAAGATAGTAATTTAGAATATAATGAAAATTTAAATAATATTCAATTAAAAAAAGGAGAATAAAATGAAAGAATTAATTATCAGTTATTTACAATTTATCTATTTAGTACCTATGAGATTAATTAAATTAGCAAAAGAATTGGTATATAGTAAATTAAAAATAGGTTTATATAAACCACTTAATAATAAGATAGAAGTAAGAAGTTTTTTAAATTCACTATCATCTTATAAGTATGCTTTTAAAGATAGAAAAGACGGTAGCATGGATATTTTCTTTATTGCAGGTCAAGGTAGTTCAGCTAGAAAATTCGGTAATAATTTTTCTAAATTACCATTATGGAATAAAAAACAAGCTCTTAATTTTCATTATACTAATTTCCGTAATTTATTAAATATGAAGATTAATAAAAAATATAAAGGAAAACTATTAGAACAAACAAGAGAATCGGCTAAAAGATTAGAGAAAAAAGATTTTTGGTTTTATGCTAATAATATTACAATAGATGGAGTTAGATATAATACTACTATACAAAGAACAGGAGATAATTTTACACTTATTGCATATGAAAAAACTGAAAATTGCAAAAGTTAAAATCCATTTAAAATAAAAGGAGAATAAAATATGGTAAAATATGATTATAAAATGGATGATGTTCAAGAAATAGCTAGTAAATGTATTAAAAGTATATCTAAAAAGACAGGTCTAGATATTAAAGCTTCTATAACAGTAGATGGTTATAATGGATTTTTCTTATCACTTTTTCATATAAGATATAACAGAAAAATTGGTAATAATTATAGATTTTTAAATAATAAATTAATATCACAACAAAGTGGATATACAACAGCTGATGAAAAAGAAATTATTGAAGATGCCATTAGAGTTATTGATAATCAAATTAAAAGAAATACTAGGGAATTATTTAATGAGGTTATTTCTACTGAAGATCATATTGTAGTATTATCAAAGGATGATTATAAATGGTTAAGAGAATGCTTTAAACCAGAATATTTAGTTGATGATAAAGGAAATTCTTTTAGAATAGGATATAAAATAATATTAGAAGGTGATAACTAATATTATGAAAGAAATAAAAAGTTATATTATATTATTATTTATAGTTTTAAGTGCAATAGCAGGGATATTTAAAGATGATGCAGTACAAACAATATTATCTATAATGCTATTGCCTATGGCTATAAAATATGTTAGTCTATCAAAGGAGGATGAGTAATTAAAACAATTAAATTAATAAAAGATGATAAAGTATTTGAAGTTCCTAAAATACGAAGAAGAATATAATATGGTAAGAGATGATTAAATCATTAAAAAAAGGAGAACAATAATGGAATATAAATGCCCAAAATGTGGATCTGACTTAAAACAAAGTAAATATACACATACTTCTTATAGATGTACTAATAAAGAATGTAAAGCTTTATTTGATGAATCTGAATTAGATGATGACTATACTTTAATATTAACTAATAATTATGAAGATGAGCTATATAAAGAAATGGAGAGTAGAATAGGATATGATCCTATGGCTATAAAATATGTTAGTCTATCAAAGGAGGATTTTAAGATGGATAATACAGATACTTATTTTGATTTGTTTCAATATGTATTTGAAGAATATAATATTGATATACCAGAAGAACAAGAAGAAAGTTTTTTAATTTTTTTAAAAAGTTATAATATTAATATTGAATATGAACGTATTGATTTTGGAGATGGTAAATCAATAACAAAATCAAAAATTAATAAAAATGATTTATACCAAGTTGTAATTCTATATAAAATATATTTAAAAAAACTAAAATATAATCTATTAAAAGAACTAAATAAAAAAGGAGAATAATATGACAGGAAATCCAGATACATTTATTAAAGAATCTTATGATATTGCAAATAGAATTATTTGGGTAGATGATATAGATGAAGAACATATTAATAAACTATATAAAGCTGTTCTTATTATACAACAAATATCTAATGAACCTATAGATGTTTATATTAACTCTAACGGAGGTTCTGTTTATGATGGAATGGCCCTATATGATTTATTAGCAGATTCTGATTGTCATATAAATACTTATGCATCAGGTAAGGTATTTTCTTTTGCTATTCCTCTATTCCTAGTAGGAGATGATAGGTATGCAACTAGAAATACTCGTTTTATGATTCATGAAGTATCAAGCGGAACAGAGGGAACTAATACAGTAATGAAAAATGATGTAAAAGAATGTGATTATATGAATAACCAGATGTTAGATATTATAGAAGAAAGAACAGGTAAATCTAAAAGATTCTGGAAATCAAAGATGAATAAAGATACATACTTTGATATAAGCAAAGCAAGAGAATGGGGGATTTTATAATGAAGAAAATTAAAAGAATAAAAAATACTCATGGTTATATCTATAAGGATAAAAATATAGATGGTGAAGAAATAACTATTTTTTCTACTAAACAAGATAATTCTTTAGGAAGAAAAATATTAAGAATTCATGATAATAATTATAATAGAGTAAGAGGATTTATTTTTTATATGGTTTTAGTTATAGAAGAAGTTAAACATGAAAAATTACAATTATTATTAATGCAAAGAATTAGGTAATCGGACACCATAAAAAAAGGTGTTATATATATGTAAGGAGAAATATATGAAAGTAGAAGAAAATGGTAAAAAGTTAGTAATTTCAAATGGTAAAGAAACTCTATCAGCAGATATTAGTGGACTTACTAAAAAACAGATTAAGCATTTATCTAGACAAATGCAAGTAGAATTCCTAGAAGGTAAAAGAGATTCTGAAGAATCTTCTACACCTAAGAAAAAGAAAACCTCTAAAAAGAAACAAGAACCAACGGAGTAATAATGTTTAACACATTTAAATCAATGAATGTAAATAAATGGGCAGATGCTTATTATACTCTAATGAAAAGATATGATACAGAATCTGCTATTTATTTAAAGAACTCTATCTTAATAGATGACCCTAAATTAGATGACCCTATTAATATAGAAATAGTACATAATATTAATGAGTTATTAGATAAGGTAACAGACCTAAGACTTTATAAGCAAAGGAAAAAACTGTAATTTAATACATATACTATAAAAAAGGTATTTAAATGGCAGTATTCCTAGAAGATTTTGATGTATATTTTAAAGATGAGGATGGTGTAGAACATTATAATGCATCTCAAGATCTTTTTATATCTAATACTATGAACTATATAGTTCCTAAAGCAGAAAAAGAAGGAAAACAAATAGTTATACTATCAGGTGCTATGGGTTCTGGAAAAAGTTTAGCCGTTCAGTTTGTAACAAATTTATTATGTTTAGAGTATCCTAATATGCAATGGGGAATGGGTCGTATATCTGTTCAAGTTGCAAGAGATACCTTTTTTAAAGAATTAAAAGTAATGGCTCCATCTAAAGCATTATCTAAAGATAATAAAGAAAGTATAACCTATGTTAATAATAGTAATGTATCTATCCTGGGGTGGGGAGACGGAAATGTAACTAAAATTCGTTCCCGCAACCTACATGCATTCATCCTAGAGGAGGTTGTCGAGGATTCTGGTAAGGATGGAACATATGAACTTAACCTTAAAGCCCTTAAAGAGGTTTTTGGTAGGGTAAGATTATCAGGTGCTCCTAATATTATATTTATGGTCACGAATCCTTCAGACCCCGAACATTGGCTATATCGTGAATATATAGATAAAGCAGGATATGTTGATGGTGAAAAGACTTCTGATAAAAAAGGTAGAAAAGAAAATGTACATGTATTTTATTCAGTTACTACAGATAATCCTCATTTAGATAAATCATATAAAGAAGATATGCTTAAAAACTTATCACCATCAGAAGCTGAACGGATGGTTTTTGGTAAATGGGTATCTCTATCAAAAGATGTAATCTATAATGAATATAAAGATGAACTCCATTGGCATCCAGATATTAAGTATAAAATAAACAAAAATCATCCAATTATTCTTTCATGGGATTTTAATGTTGCTAAAGATAAATGGATGAGTACCTGTATAGGACAGTTTTATAATGATACATTTCACATGTATGACGAATGTGTATTAGAACACTCCAATACAAGAGGAGTTCTAGAGGAATTGGAACAAAGAGGGTTCTTTAAACAATTTACAGGAACTCAACAATTAGAGATTATGGGAGATGCTTCTGGATGGGCTAAACATTCAGGTGCTAATATGAGTGACTATGGATTAATAAAACAATTTATAGAACATTTGCCATATAAAGTTAATTATAAAATAAAAGTACCTAAATCAAACCCACCACTAAAAGCTCGTCACAACCTCGTAAATGCTTATCTAAGGAATTTAAAAGGTGATATAAGGGTTTGTATATATGAAGACTGTAACTCACTCAGAAGAGGTCTTAAAACGGTTCAATTAAAGAAGGGTGCAAATTATTTAGAAGATCAGTCTAATAAATTTCAGGATATTACTACATCTTTTGGATATATGGTATGGAGATGTACTAAGAAAGATGCAAGCTTCAAAAAATCCACCTAATATTACATATACTATAAAAAACATAAGGAACTTAACATGTCATTTTTACAAGAACATAAAACTACAATTATTAACGAAATAGAAAAAAATGGAGAGTATTTAAGAAATCAAAATATGTTATTTCGTGCATTTAATGGTAATTTAGAGCCTCTTTTTGAAGAAAGATTAGCTCAAGTTCATAGTGAAACAATGAGAAACAACATGAGAGCACACCAATCTCTTCCTAATTACTATCAAAAATGTGTAAAGAAAATATCAGGAATATATGACTTTGAAATAGAAAGAGAATTCTCTTCTAATCAAGAGCTATTTAATTGGTATATAGAAAATATGTCACCAGACCTAGCTCTAGCTAAAAATAATGAAGCAACTAATGCTCTAAGAGCTTCACTTATAGAGATATATTATAAGCAAGGATTCGGAATTAAATTAAGAACTATTCCTATGGATAGATTTTGGGTATGGACTAATGACCCAGAAGATCCAAATGAGCCTAAAGTTTATGTTAAATTAATAAATGATATAGACCTTACATTTCAAGAAAAAAGACAATATAACCAAGCTAAAAGATATTATATGTACACAGATGAAGAATTCCTAGCTACAGATGTATATGATAGAGGAGCTTCTTCTAGAAACAAAGCACAATATGATTTTAAGAATGAAAGATCAGAAGAGAATGATTTAGGATTTGCTCCATTCGTATATATCTCTTATGATGACTATAACCTTATACCAGAAATAGATACATCTTCTATGGCTCTAGCTATTGGCCCTGGATTTGATTTAACTAATGCATCAGTAGCAGGATATTTCCAAGCATTTCCTATTCGTTATGTTATTAATGGCCCAGAAGACTTACCAGCTAATCTATCTATAAATCCAGATGATTTAGTTCAATTAAGAGGGGAAGAAGGTAGTGATGTAGTTCCAGAATTCGGAGAGTTAGCTTCATCTCTAGACCTTAATAAGATTCTAGAATTAGTTAAATTTAAAGTAGAAGATTATATGTATACAAAAGACTGTCCTGTTAAAAAGGATGCAGTAGCAGATAAATCAGGGCTATCTCTTATGATAGAAAGTACTGATACTCTAGAGAATAAGAAAAGACAAATAAATTATTATAAAACAGCGGAAAAGGAGTTATGGAATAAGATAGCTAAATACCATAATTGGCTAATGAAGAATAAGCCAGCAGAATTAGATGAAGATACACCTAAAAAGTATTTTGATGAAAAGAGAATTAAAGTTAAAGTGGAATTCCAATTACCATCAGTAGAAGTAGAGCAAGCTCAAGAAGTTAAAGGTAATGGAAAAGAAGTATCTAGTTCTAAAAATGAAATGGTTGATAAATTTAGTAAAGGTGAAGAATAATGGCATATGCTCAACAAAAGGTAACTATTCAAATTCCAACTGGATATACCCAAGAGCAAAGAATTGCTATAGGAAAAGAAATCATAAATTTTATTCGTTATAGAACAAAGCAAGAAAATGTGGATAAAAAGAATAAATCATTTGCTGATTATTCAGACCAATATGAAGATGATAAGAATTCCGCTAGAGTAAACCTTACTAAAACAGGAGATATGTTAAATAACCTAGAATTACTTGATAATTCTTTAAATTCTGTTACTATAGGATATAAAGAAGATTATGATGGAATGGGAAAGGTTGAAGGTAACAGAATAGGTAGTTATGGACAACCTAATGCTAATCCAAAAAAAGCCCGTGATTTTATGGGTATAACTAAAGAAGATTTAAATAGAATATTATCTAATTATAGAAAGCCAGATTCTCAACTAAGTAGAATACAAGAGAATCTTTCCAGAGAGGCAGAAAGCCTTACTCCTACACAGTTAAAAGCTCTAGGATTAGGATTATTTGCAGGTTTTGAAGATGAAGTAACAGATGTGTCTAATGAAGATGATGTTATTAATCTAGATGATTTTAATAGGATATTTTAATGAAAAAACTAATACTAATTTTATTTATTCTTACAAGTTGTGCTCATAATCGTTATGAACCACAGACATATGCTCAAATGGTTAAGAAAATTGACTATTCTAAAGTATATATTCGTGGGCCATTAGATTCTACATCTATGAATAAATTCTATAAAGATATACAATATATGGAAGAAAATACTAAACCTAATCAAGAAATAACTATATTTATTAATTCTACAGGTGGATTTGTTACAGTTAGCTATAAGATGTATGAAATAGTTAAAGACCTAACTAAAACGAGAAAGGTTAATACAGTTGTTTTAAAAGACTGTATGAGTGGATGTATTCCTATTCTTCAAGCAGGTACAAAAAGGATAATGAAGAAAGATTCTGTTCTTATGCTTCATAAGCCTAGTATTACACTAGAAATACCTGTTACAGAAGATGGAATACCAGCTATATTCCAAGATTATATTAAATATCATCAGTATAGGTTAAAGTTAGACCAGAAGTTTAATAATATATGTGTGGAAAGATTATCAGATGATAATAAGAAGAAAGTATTAAAGGAGATGAAAGGGGATTATTTTGTTAAACCTAAGAAAGCTCTAGAATTAGGACTTATAGATTTAATAGATTAATTATTATAACTACTATATAGGGGGTGTTTAAAGACACTTACATTTGTTCGGTGGCCCAAACACTTTAAACACCCCCCAAGCACAACCCAAATGGCCATTTAAAGTAAATTTTACTTTAATTATAGGAGAAATAGAAAATATGGCAGATTTAAAGGATTTATTAAAAGATTTTTCTAATATTGAGAAAGATATTAAAAGAACACTTAATAATAGATTATTATTAAAGGATATTGCTCGTACTTTGACCAAAGAAATAAAGAAAAGAATACAAGATGGATATGGTATTGATAATACTACAAATAAATTAAAAAAATTTAAAGTTTTAAAACAATCAACAATTAAATATCGTGAAAAACAAAAAGAAAAAGGAAAATTAGATAAAAGAACTCGTCCATCTCAATCTAATCAAATAGAAACAGGTAAATTTATTGATGGTATATATTATAAGAATAATAAAAAAGAGATTATTATATCCCCATCTAGAGACCGTATAGAAATGGTAAAAGGGCAATTATCCCAAGGAAGAAACGGTTTAGATTTATCAGAAGATGATTTAGATGATATATTAAAATATATGAGTGATGAGATTCATAAGATAATCTATAGGAATTTAAAGGGCTAAAAATTACATATACTATAAAAAAACATAGAATAAAGGAGAATAACAATGTTTAAGCAAAAATTTATGTTAATGAACAAAGTAGAAGACGAATCAGCAGGAGCAGGTGGCGGTGCATCTAAGCCTATTAGTGATGAAGGTAAAGCTCAACTACAAGACTTTTTTGGAGACGGTTCAGGTTCTAAACATGCAGAAGAAGCAAAAAAAGAAGATCCTCAAAAAGAAGTAAAAGTTCAAGATAATAAAGGTTCTGGTGAGTTTGATGTTAAAGGTGAAGAAGCTAATGAAATGTTAGAAAAACTTAAAATATTCCAAAAAGAAAATGAAGAACTTCAAGCTAAATTATCAGATAAAGAGCAAAAAGAAGAACAAGCTAGATTAGAACAAGCACATAAAAAAGCTGAGTCTGGTGATAATTCTGATTTAGCTGAAATCTATAAGCAAAAGTGGGAACAAGAAAAACAAAAGAATGAAGATTTAAATAGTAAGATTAAAAAAGATGTTGAAAATACTTTACAAAAAGCTAAGTATGCAGAGTTACTAAGAAGATCTGGAATTGAGCTTCATAATAACGAAGATTTAAAGAAATTTGATACTGACCTAATGAAGCAAAAAGAAGATGGTTCATGGGATTCAGAAAGAACAGATTTAGTTATTGAAAAATTCTTACAAAAGAATGCTTATGCTGTTAAGTCTAAAGAAAGTAAATTAGACCAATCTGCGGCAAAAGGTTCTACACAAAAGAAAGAAAAAAGTGTTGCTGATAAGTTAAAAGAAACAGGATTTTTTAGTTAAAAACAGTTTTACATATACTATAAAAAGAAAGCCAAAAGCTAATAAAAGAATATAGGAGATTAATTATGGCAGCATTTATTGATTTAGAACTGATTATCCCAGAAGTACAAATTAAGTTAGAGGAAAGAGTTATTGTAGCTTCTTCTGTAACTGATGTATCTTCTAGAGTAATTAAAGGAACAAAGACAGTTAATTACCCAACTCTAGCACCTGTTGAAGGACAGAATGTTGGAATTGATGCAGACTTCTCTACAAGTGAGCAAGATGCAAACTACGGTGATGATTCATTTGACCTACAAGAGAAACTAGGACACCTTTTTAGAATTAACCCACATATTGATGACCAAAATATATTTGATACTGCGGCTGACCAAACAGATGCGGCTCTTTATGCAATTGCAAAACAAGCGGATAGAAGCCTTATCTCTAAGTTAGATGCTGGTGCAGATACTGCTGGAAACAATGTAACTCCAACTGCTGATATTATTGCTGACTTTTTAAGCATGATGGAAGTACTTGATAATCAAAATGTTCCAGAAGATGATAGATATTTCTTAGCAACAAATGCAGATATTAAATCATTAAGAACTGCTGTTAAAGATTTCATTAGATTTGAAACAGATAAGAATGGTGTAATCGGAGAGCTTTATGGAGTTCCTGTATTAAAATCAAACTTTTCTCAACTTACAGATTCTTTAATGTATCATAAACTAGCATGTGCTTATGCATGGGGTCCTAGACTTTTACTTATGAAAGACCCAAATTCTGTAGGTACTAAGCTTCTTTTCTCTATCTCTAAAATGTTTGGTGGTAAAGTAACTCAATCAGGTAAAATGGTTGTTGTTAGAAGAGCTGCGGTATAATCTAAAATAAATACATAGAATAACTAAGCCTCCGTATGGGGGCTTTTTTATTATCCTAATATTACATATACTATAAAAAGAAATAGGATCAAATATGTTTAAAAGTTTAATTAAAATAGATGATTTAAAGTTAAGTGGTATTTTGTCTTTGTTGGCGACCCCATTAATTAATTTAGTAGCACCAGTTCAGCATCTTTTTTTACCTTTAATTTGGTTAGTAGTTATAGACATATTATCAGGTATTTATAAGAATAGAATATACAAAAAAGAGCCTATTACAAGTAAGAAGTTTTTTGAAAGAAAGAGTAAAGTTGTTTTAGTATGGAGTGCTGGTTTAGTTACAATGCTTTTAGCAGATACTTTTTTAAAAGAAATAGGTATTGATGGACATTGGGGAGCTAAAGTTTATTGTGTATGGTATGCATTATATGAAGTAATCTCTATTTTGGAAAATATAGGAGATAGTGGATTACCAGGAGCTAAATCAATATTAAAATTATTAAGAGGTAAATTACCTGCTAATATAGATAAGAGTTTAGAAAAAGAGGAAAGCAATAATGAAATTTAAGGATAAAATATTAACTATATATCATAATTCAAATGATTTAAGTAAATCATTATATAGAGTTGAGGGGAAAGAATCTGTTACTATTCTAGATAGTGATTATATTTATATAGGATATAAAAAACCTTTAAGACAATTATATTTTGAATTAGACACAGCAAATACTAATACTAGTATTTTTACTATAGAAAAGTATAATGGTAGTTCATGGGAAGAAGTTGATGGTTGGGATGAAACATCTGGATTATCAGAATCTGGCTTTATGTTTTTAGATGAATATTCAAGTGAAGCAGTTACTACTATTGAAAGTATTGAACAATACTGGATAAGATTAAGTTTAGATGTAAGTTCATCAGCAATGGAATTAAGATTCCTTAATTTAATCTTTTCTAATGAAGATGACTTGCTAAATGATGAACCCGATATTAAAAAATATTATCCTGCTGATTTGGATTCTCATGTGTTTTCAATGGTTGCATCAAGAGAATACATTTTACGAAAAATCAACAATTCAGGAAAATTTAAATATAAAGAAAGTACAGAAGAAATATCACAGATAAATCAATTTGATATATTTGATATTAATGAGTTAAGAGAGGCTTCTAATTATTATACATTATATAAAATTTTTAGTAATCTAAATGATTCTAATGATGATAATTATAAAGGTAAAGCAGAAGGCTATTTTGAGAAGTTTAAAGCATCTTATAAGGTATTCCAAGGGTCTATGTTGTCTTTAGATACAGACGACTCAGGAACGGAATCTGATGCTGAAAAGACGGTATCTATTAGGACTACTAAATTAAGGAGATAATATGCAACATATAGAAAATATAAAAAACAAAATTGAAGAGCAAGGATGGCAAGTTAATAGAGCTTTTAAATTAGGCCCATTCTATAAGTTAGAAATAGAAAAAGATTCTGAAGTTAAAGAAGTAAATGTTGCTATTTCATCAGATGAAGAAATGGAGGAATTTAATAATGGCTAATATATATATAGATGGTATTAATGGAAATGATACGACAGGAGACGGTTCTAAATTAAATCCTATTAAAACGGTTACAAAAGCCCAAGCTTCTTATAATGGTACAAGTAATTCTCCTAATATTTGGATATTATTAGAAGATTCTGAAGTTGATTTTGAAAGTGTTAGGTTAATTGATTCTGGTAGGTTATATGCACATATAACAACAGAAGATTATTCTTTAAAAGAAATAGCCGTAAATAATACCGGAGTTTCAAATGTAAGTGTTATAGCATATTACGGAGTATCTAATATTAAATGGGTATGGAATGAATCAGATACACAAACAAATGGATTATACTTTAAATTAGGTGTTATTAATTGTGAGTTTTATATTAATACAATTGGTTCAAGTAATACTTATTGTCAACCAGGAGCTAACTTTTCTGACTGTTATTTTAAAACAGGAACAAATGGTTATGTTAGAGTTATAGACCCTGTTTTGACAGATTGTATTTTTGATCAATGTTCAATTAGTTTTCCTACTTTTATTAAAAATTATAACTTTGCTAGATGTATATTTAATAATTGTAGAAATTCTAGTTATTTAAATGTACTTATAAATATAACAGGAGAATCTAATATTGTAATAGACCAATGTTCAATTATTTCACCTTTTGGAACTAATTTTATTGATATAGACAATGTACCTGACACTACATTAATAATAATTAAAAATTCTATTTTTGAAGGTGGAAATTATGTGATTGGATTAGATGCAGACCAAAATGAATTTGTCTCTATGAAAAATTGTATTTTGTATGATTGTCTAGCAAGTAATCCGCTTTATAATATAAGTGTTTTAAATATAACGACTGTTTTATCTACTAATTTTTTAAGTACAGATTATTTAGATGCTGATTTTTTTGTTTTAACAAATACATCTTCTGCTAGAGGATATTCTGGAAATCCGAATATGGATGCTGGAGCTTTTCAAGCTGCACCACTTTATTTATTACCTGCCGTTGGAGATGTTCAAGAAGGTGTTGTATTCGGTAACGGAGCAAGTGGAGATAGGATAGGTACTTTAGAACTACCAGCAGAAGATGATGTTCTTGATGGTATAGGATATGGAGCAGATGGTACAGAATTTGAAGGAACTTTGATTAACGATGTTCCAGCAGAAGATGATGTTCGTGATGGTGTAAGCTATGACGGTGGAGCTAAAACAGGAAATATTGTATTACCACAGCCAGAAGAGGTTGAGTCAGGGGTTGTTTTTGATTCTAACGGGTCTGTAGTTGGTACGGCTATACTCCTACCTAATCAACCAGGGAAATGTCCTCTAACTCTTTATACGAGCGATGGAAGCGATATTGCAGTTGGTTATGGCCCAAGTCAAACATTTTATTTAACAGATTCTACAAGTGTCGATGCATTCTTAACTGCATTAGGAATAAGTGAAAGAATTGCTAATGGAGATGCAATTGTTGAAGTTGATGATGGAAACGAATTACTTAAAAAATTAAAGTTGGTGAGATAATATGGCAAACGAAAATAGATTTAATACTAATCCATATTCAACAGTTATAGAAGAAGACGGAAAGATCTATTGGGGTCGTGCTAGACAACTTTATGTAGATATTACAGATGGTGTAATTAGTTGGCAAGGTCAAGAAAATGTTGCAGATTACCCTTTAGAGAAAAATGTTCGTGATGGTATTGAATACGATTTTTCAAGGAAAACAGGTACTTTAGGATATATTAATACAAATGATGCTGATATATCTTCACAAATACAAAATAATATTTTAGAAGAAATACAACTATTATATCCAGAATTAAAAGACCTTGATTATTTAGAAGATGTATCACAAAACAATTTCCGTGGTAATACTAATAGATGTGGAGTAAGAGAGCTTAATTTAAATACTACTGGAGAAATAGTTGGTAGAGAAACAATAGATAGAACATTTGAAATTGTACTTACTACTGATTATGTAAATAAAAAAGGTTCTGATTTAAAGCAAAGAGAAGCAAAACAAGCTCTTATTGCTAAAATGGAAATTATAAGAAGAAAACTAAGAAAGACAAAAGCTGGTTGTTACCAAAACATTAGAATTACTAAGGATTTTAACGAACCAGAGTGTGAATTTATTGATACAGATAATGTTGTTGTATGTAGGGCTGAAATTACAGTCAATTACAGGGTTAATAACTAATATTACATATACTATAAAAAGAAACGGAGATTAAGAATGAGTGATGTAACAAAAGAATTTTCAAAATTAGGTATAATGAAAGAAGTAATAGAAGGGACTTATGTAGCTCCTGCTGGTGATACTGATTTTATTGAAACTCTAGAAGATGGTGCTACCATTGAAGGAACTAGAGAAAAGAAAGATAGAAATGTTCTATCTGGGGATAGAAATAGAAAAAAATTTAGACTATCTGGTAAAAATGTAAGTGCTTCTGTTCCTGTAGAATGTAAAGCATCTGATGTTATAGGTGCTAAACCTAAGTATGCGGAAATGTTTGAAGCTGCTGGATTTAAAGCTAGAGAATATGGTGCTAGAATTACATCTGGAACATCAAATACTACAAGTGTTATAAATATAGCAAATACTTCAAGTTTAAGTGTTGGTGATATTGTACTAGTTAAAGAAAGCGAATTAAGTGCTAATCCAGACCATATTTCACCAATTGCTTCAATTGTAGATGATACATCAATTACTCTATTAATTGCAGCAGATAATGCTTTTACAGATAATGTTGAATTAGAGAAATCATGTCATCTTAAATTAGATAAGACAGTAAATGAAACTCTATCAGTAACTAAAATATATGAAGGTGATGAAACAGAAATGAGAGCAGTTGGATGTAGAACATCTAATATTGCATTAAATAATTTTGTAACTGATGAATATCCTTCATGGGCTTTTGACCTAGTTGGACTTAATTTTGAAGAAGTACTTAATTCAACAGCATTCTCTCCATCTTATGAAGATTCTGCTCCTCCACTAGTATTAAGTGCTTGTATATATAAAGATTCTTCAAAAATAACTATTAATGAATTTTCTTTAGCAATTCAAAATAATGTATCTATTAAAAAGAGTACATGTTCAGCAAATGGTAATGTATCCAGCCGAGGAACTGGTAAATATATAGTTTCAGGTAGTATGAATCCTTATAAGAAATCAGATGCTATTGATTTTAAACTAGATGAGTCGGAATTCAGTTTATTTGGTTTTGCTTATAACCCAAGTGCAAATGATGGTGAAAAGAAAGAAGTTTTCGCATTTTACATTCCTAAATGTAAATTAATTACTAAAACTGATGGTGATATTGAAGGTATAATGGTAGATTCTCTAGGATGGGAAGCAACTCCAGACAGTGAAGCAGATTCTATAAGAATTGCATTTTTCTAAGATTTAAAGTAAAAAAAAACGGTTTTCCTCCTCCTTTTCCGTTTCCCCTCTTATTTGAGGGGTTTTTTATACTATAATAGGTATATTTTCTATTTATACTAATAAAAGTATAATTTACTTTAATTAAATATAAACAAATTTTATTTATAACAAATCAGACACCATAAAAAACCTTAAAAATTACATATACTATAAAAAAAGGGAAGAATATGTCAATAAAAATCAGTAATATTATTACACCAGAAAAAACAATTGAATTAGGGCCTGTTAAAATTAAATTAAGAGGTGTTGATTTCCGTAAAGAACAAGTTATAGAATCTGTTAAATTCCAAAGACCTAAGACAGAAGAAGAGGCATCTGAATTAGGTGCTGAATATGTTTATAGAATGATTTCTAATTGTGTAAAAGAAGTATCAGGTATTATTGTAGAGGACGAGAATGGCGATGAGAAGCCTTTTGAATGTGAATTCAACCCTAATGGTCAATTAACTCTAGAAAGCTATACAATCCTTATGAGAGCCTTATTATACAATGGTCATGATTTAACTACAGAAGTATCTAATTTTTATAATAGTTCTAAGCTTCAAGGTGTTAAAATAGATAGTAAAAAAAAAATAACGAAGAAGAAAGAATAAATTTTAAAACCATATCACCTATAGAATGGTTCTTATTTGACCAATGCAATGAATTAACAAATATATCAAATAATGAGTATATAATATTAATAGCTTCTTTAAAATATCTATTTGAGAAAAGATTCCGTTGTTTTGACCCTAATAAATATGATGATGAAAAAAGATCTGAAATGGTTAAACAGCATCATGAAAAGACAAATGGTTGTTTTGAGATAAAAAAGGGATTACCTACCCAATATCATAAGCATAATAATATCAATTTCCTTACATGTGTGTGTAATTTCTACGATTCTTCAGTAAATACCCTTATAGATATGGAGGATTATTATGATAAACATGGATTAAATGATTTAATCTATATGGAGAATTATGGAAATACATATACTATAAAAAAAGAAGTATCTTCTAAATTGATGCAATACTTTAAAATTATTAGAAATTTTAAGTTAGAAAAACAAATAGAAGAACAAAAAAGAGCTGAAAGAGAATATAAAAGTAAGGCAGGGATAAGGTAATAAAATGGCTGATAAAGAATATGAAATTAAGATTAATATTGATTCCAAGCAATTAAAGCAAGAATTAAATGAATCTACTAAATCT
>CAZQJK010000064.1:0-20451 GCA_964593545.1 uncultured Bacteriovorax sp.
TTAACCGCGAAATCGTCCGTGCACTATCAAAACAAGTTTTGGGTGGTGATATTAAAGAAGGTAACGTCACTCTATAAGCATTTAGGGGGGATATATTCCCCCCTTTTCTAGACTCCTTAAATCAAATAAAATTTAAGTAATTAAGGAGTTATCGTGGCCGATACAGTCAATCTGAAACCAAATGAATATTTACTAAGAGAAGGTGAAGAAAGTGCAAATATGTACTATCTTCAAAGTGGAACGCTTGCAATTTATAAGCGCAAGGGAAACACTGAACATCAGATTGGTACAATTTATTCAGGTGAACTTGTAGGAGAGATGAGCTTTCTTGATAAAAAACCTCGTAGTGCTTCAGTTAGAGCAATTCAAGAGTGCAGTCTCGTTATCGTTCCGATAGAAAAATTTCAAAAATATCTGGATAAACAACCCGCGTGGTTTAGTGCATTGATTACGACTTTACTTGATCGCCTAAGAAGGGCCAATACGAGAATTAAAATTGATATTTAAACTACTGATTCTTTCACTACTACTTAATAATTTGTTTGCTGATGATTTTTGTTCAAAAGGCGGAATTGATTTCAATAAGAATTGTCAGGGGGAACTCGTTAAGCTTCCCTTGGAGGTCTCAGATAGCACAATCCTACCGCTTGCGAAGTGGACTTGGCTAAATAATAAACTTGAAGATCATAAAGCACTTTTGAAAGCTGAGCTTGATACGAATAAGGATTTTTTCCGTTTTATTAGAGATGGAAAAACCCCAAAAGAAGAAAATATTCAATGGTATGAAAACCAATATAAGAATTTAGAAAGTGATTTCAATTTTCTTTCAAAAGTCCTTGAGCAATTAAATCGTGTGACTTTTCAATTAAATAATTGCTATGCCTGTACTGCTTATTGGCGAATTGAAGCTGAGAAGGAACAACAATCCCTCCAGCGCTTAAAACTTTCTCTCTTGGCAAAAAATCCAATTTTTGGAGCTCCTGAATTTGAGACCATTGCAAATGATGACTTCAATGAAAAGAGATTTAAAGAATCTTTTGTTACTGCAACTTCAGACTACCTAACTAATCTCCAAAGAGGAATTTTAGAAACTGAAAACTATGCAGGTGAAGCTAACCGTCAATATGAATTTATTATTTCTTCAAGACCTCAGGTTGCTAAAGTAGGTCAAGAGAAGTTCATTGAACTTGCAAAAGATCGCACGGGGCTAAATGATAAATTCTTGTCGCGAATTCTGTCAGGGCTTGATTGGAGTGACGAGTCAAGTGATCCAATATTTGGAAGTATTGCTTGTCATTACTATAATGAAAATAAAAAATTTGTTAGAAATAATGAAGTAAAAGATCTCGCGCTTGATGGAACAATGATCGTAGCACCTTTCTTACTTGGACCAACATTTCGGCTCGGGGCTTGGGGGCTTAGAGGAGCAGGGCTACTAAAGTGGGGTGTTCGTAGTGAGATTTACGAATCGGCCGTATCCGCTGGGATGAAATCTCTTTCTGCCGTTTACTTTGCAAATAACTTAACGGAGTTAAAAGAAGCCCGAGAAGAATGTTCAAATCTTTTTAGAGACTTTAATATCACAAAGAATAAGCAACATTATCTTGCTTATAAAGACTGTGAAGATAGTTTTGAAAACTCCCTTGCTCTTTCTCTTGTTGAGGCCGGAGTAAGTTCTTTTTCAACATTCAAAGCGCTACAAAAAGCTATTCCAAAAGTTAAAAATTATAATTTTAGCAATAATCTCTATGAGGTTAAAAGCCTCGATGATCTTGGCGACAAGCTATTGTCTTATCCTCTCAATGGCAAATCGGTTTCAGAATCAGGGTTTCGTTTTCGTTCTTCAGGTGAAGGTGATTTCTTTGCTTTAAATCTTTCACACGCCAATACTAAAGAGCCTTTTCAAAAACTTAGTTCAAACTACTGGAACTATGTCTCAGACGTTTATTCAAAACGTTTGAACTTAGGAGATGATGAAATAAAAAGCTTTATTAAATCGAGTAAAGAGATGGCCCCTCGAACTACCCTTGTTGTTAATACGAAGAAGGGAAGTAATTCTGAATTTCGAGGAGGAGTTGCCGTTGTCACCTCTGGAAAGAAAGCTGACTTAATGCCTTTTGAAAAGGCCACCCAGTTTAAAGTTCCAAGAACTGATGGAAAACGCGTGGCCGAGATTGTTCGCCTCACTGTCGATGACACGATAAAAGATAAGAATCTCTCAAAGAAACTTCTTTCTACCTTATTTTCTTCAATTAAAGCAGAGGGGAATATCGATAAGGTCTATGTCTTCACTTCAAAAAAACATCAGGTTCTCTATAAGCGATTACGTATCCCGATGAAAGAAATTAAAGACTTAGATCGAGATGTCGTTCTCGAAATTGATATCAGCGATATTCCATAAGACTGTCAAAACTTTAGACGGCCTAGAAAATCCTTCACTTTCCATTGGATAAAACCTGAGATCATTTAAGATGATTATATTTATTGATCATTTTAAGGGATATCTATGTTTAAAATTCTAAGGTACTGCTCACTACTATCATTGATGTTAACTTCTCCACTGGCGATTGCAGATCAAAGCACTTCAATTGACGAGATGGTTTCAAAAATGTCTTTGAAAGATAGGGTTGGTCAAATGATCCTTATCGGTTTTCGCGGCGATTCAGTGACAAACTCAGAGAGTTTAAAACGTGATATTCAAGATATTGGTGTTGGTTCAGTCATCCTATTTGATTACGATGTCGCCTTAAAAACTCGCGATCGTAATATAAAAAATCCTATTCAAGTAAAGAAATTAAATGAAGATATGCAGGCCCTCGCAAGGATTCCCCTTTTTATCTCAGTTGACGAGGAAGGTGGCCTTGTTAGTCGTTTAAAGAGCCGCTATGGTTTTAAGTCTAAGCTATCACCAATGGATCTTGGTAAGTCTGATGCTGGCGTCGTTGAGTCTGAAATGACGAAGCTTGCCGAGGAGTTGCATGAGAATAATTTCAATATGAACTTTGCCCCATTAGTTGATGTTAATGTAAATCCTGAAAATCCTGTTATTGGAAAAATAAAGCGTAGCTTCTCTGAAGATGAAAATACCGTTTCAGTACTTGCTTCTCAAATGATCGATATACAAAATAAAGCTGGAATAGTGTCAGTGCTTAAACACTTTCCAGGACACGGTAGTAGTGACTCTGATTCACATCTTGGAATGGTTGATGTTACACAGACGTGGGAAGATCGTGAATTAACTCCTTATCGTGATCTTATCACTGATGGTAAAGTTGATATGATTATGAGTGCACACGTTTACCAAAGACATCTTGATGAAGACTACCCCGCAACTCTTAGTAAGAAAATCCTTGGTGATTTATTAAGAGGTGAGATGGACTATGGTGGAGTGATTATTAGTGACGATATGAATATGGGTGCGATTAAGGATCACTATGGTTTTGATCAGGCCATTGAACTTGCTCTTAATGCAGGTGTCGATATTCTACTTTTTGGAAATAATCTACATTACGACAAGGATACCGCCGCAAAGGTGAGTAATTTAATTATTCGACTTGTAAATACGGGGAAAGTATCAAATAAGCAAATTAACGAAAGTGTACACCGAATACTATCTCTAAAGAGAAAGTCGGGTCTTCTTTAAATTGTTATTTTAAAAATCTGATTAATTCTTAAAACTTCATCTTCGTTGAAATTATTACCATCAACGGAGAGATGGTTTAACTTTGGCAATTCCTTTAAGAAATTAGGCAAGCTCTCAAGGTGATTACTATCAAGATTAATTCTTCTAATTGATTTAAGTTCTTTCATGAACTCTGGAAGATTTGAAATCTCATTTCCTTGCAAATCAAGAGTTTCAAGCTCATGACAAATCTCAAGCCATTTTGGAACTTCTTTAAGAGAGAGATTGGCCAGTTGAAGTGTTTTGAGCACATCAAAGTCGTACTCGTGATTGTCAAAGTCGAGATTTTGGCAGTTCTTTATTTTTAAAATTTCAAGTCTCAGGCAACTTCCAAGAAATGAAGGAAGCTTCTTCAAAGCAGGGCAATTGAGTTCAACTGATTTAATTCGATCTGTGGGAAAGTCTGTAGGGCAGTTAATTTCAGCAAGGTCGGTTGCAAAGACTTCAACACGAGTGATAAAGTGATAATCAAATTTATCCCAGTTTATCTCTTTCACGCCTTTTCTAAGTTTTATTACTAAACTACTCATTCTATAATTTTAATAGATTTAGAGAAAAGATAAAGGAGAAAAGATTTCTGATATTCTAGAGAAATTGGACGAATTGATTTTTTTCGTTAACTAGTATTTGTTTTGGAGTTACTGGTTTATCTGAGAATGTGAAAGAGATAATGATGATTTCATCGCCTTTTTTAACAAGGTGAGCGGCCGCTCCGTTGACACAAATCTCTCCTGAGCCTCTTTCGCCTTTGATCACATAGGTCTCAAGACGAGCACCCGAAGTATTTGAGACAATTAAAACTTTCTGGCCAGGCCAGAGGTCAACTAACTCGAGAAGCTCTTCGTCTATTGTAATTGAGCCGATATAACCAAGATCTGCTTGGGTGACATAGGCCTTATGAATTTTTGATTGTAGTACTTCTCTCATCGAGGGCCAATTTATAATATATTTGGCCCATTTTCAAAGGAAAAAAGGGTAAAATACCAAAAATAACCCATTAAATTTCGGTTATTTAAGACTACCTGGGATACCTAAGAAGTAGAGAATGGAGGTCATTGGTCCATGGGACATATGATTTTGAGCAGCTTTCTTCACAATATCCTTAGCATGAAATGCGATTCCAAGCCCTGCTTGAGAGAGCATTGGCAGATCATTGGCCCCGTCACCGATGGCGACAACTTGCTCAAGTGAGATATTTTCTTGTTGGGCAATGAGGCTAACTAAAATGGCCTTCTGCTCTGCATTTACAATTGTTCCAAGTACATTACCTGTGAGTTTACCATCGATGATTTCAAGCTCATTTGCAAAAGCATAATCAAGTTTCAATCTTTCTTTGAGTGCATTGGCAAAGTAAGTGAATCCACCTGAAATAATTGCGACTTTGTAGCCAAGCTTCTTAATTGTTTGAACAAATTCCTCGACACCTTGAGTGAGTGGAAGTTTTTCTAAAATATCATGCATCACTGTAGCATCAAGTCCCTTGAGCATTGAAACACGCTTAATAAGAGATTGATTAAAATCAAGTTCGCCATTCATTGCTTGCTCAGTAACTTCTGAAATTTCTTTGCCGACACCGTGGGCCTTCGCAAGTTCATCGATAACTTCTGCTTGAATGAGTGTTGAGTCCATATCGAAGACGATGAGTCTCTTTGATCTTCTAAAAACATTGTCTTTTAAAAATGCGATATCAATTTTATGTGTATTTGAAACACCTATAAGTTCTTCTTTAAGTTTTTTGTGATCGATGCTTGTTGGAACAATAGTTAGAATCTCAAGAGAGGTGAATTCATTTGGGGAAACCTTATCAATTCTTAAGATGTTCACATCATGCTTGGCCAGCGTCGAAGAGATATCTCTAATAAAATGTGGCGTAATATTAGAAGGGGCGACACAGTTAAGAATAAATTTTTCTTCATCACTTAAAATAGTATCAAGAAGAGTTTCAACGACTTTATAATCAAGAGTCATGCCCATCTTATATGATTCAAAGAGTAGTTCCTTGATAACATGGTCACTGCTTGCACAGTTTTCGCCAATTTTTAAAACGAAGCTTAGCGATAAGAGACCATGAGTCACTGATTGACCGATGTCGAGTACAGGAGTGTTGTTTTCACTGACAATCTTCATCAGTCGTGCGGTAATCCCAGGATGATCGGGTCCAGATATTTTAATTAAAAGATTTTTTCCATCGAGGCTATCTTTTGCATTTGTCGTCATATAATTCCTAATGAGATGAACTCTTTTTTTGAATTCGTGCAGCTTTTATCTTTTGAATAAGTCCCGCAGTGTAAAGACAAGCAGAATAAACAGAGAAGATAAAAGAGAGATAAATGAAAATTGAACCGAGAAGCGGAAAGGAGATCCCAAATGGCTTGTCCCATGCCATGAGCATTGGTATCGCGATCATTTGAAATGTTGTCTTCCACTTTCCAAGACTACTAACAGGCACTTTAATTCCTCGCTCCATGGCCAGTAGGCGTAGGGCCGTCATATACATTTCTCTTAAGACGAGTACGATCACAACAGGCACGGGAATTCTTCCAAGGTTATTAAGAAGGATCAGAGACGAAACGACGAGAAATTTATCAGCAATGGGATCGAGAAATGAGCCAAACACCGTCACGATCTGACGCTTTCTTGCAATATAACCGTCAAAGAAATCGGTAATTGAAGCCGCCACAAAAGTCCATGCGGCGATATAGCCGAGGGTCCCTTTGAAGTCTTGAACCCAAGAAATATCGAAAGTAGTTAAGTAAAGCGATCCGATAATAACCGGAATAAGGAACATTCTTAGTATTGTAAGTCTATTTGGAAGATTATCGATTTCCCACTCATCTACATGAGTATTATTGTCAAGATTTTGAGTTGTTTGATTTTCCATTACAGCCTTAGAGTAGCATCATTGAGTGCCAACGTCTATTTAGTGAGAACCATTTTCCTAATATATTCGCCTACTTTTTTGAGTTAAGCTATAAGAAGTTTAAGTTTTTAACATAAAGGATTTTTTTAATGGATAGACATCTTAATCTTATAAAAACAGGTCACCAAGAAATTGAAAAACGTATTTTTCCTCGTTTTCCATTTAGCTATCTTGTTTTTAGAGAAAATAGTAACGCAAAAAGTTATCAGGTTAAGGATATTTCGTACAATGGTATGAGCATTGCTCTTAAAGACGGAGAGTCTTCATTTTCTCAGGGCGATAATATTGAAGGTGAAATCCATTGGCACGGAATTAAAGTTAATGTGGCAATGAGTATTAAACGTGTCTCTGATGACTCTATCGGGGTTGAATTCACAGGTGGTCGATCAACGGAAGTTGCGATGAAGGAATTCTTGTCTATTTCAAATATTGCAAAGAGCATGAAGCCAATTCACGAATATAAAGATCAGTTAGAAATACCATCAAATCTCTCTTTTTGGTTAAGATGCGATGGACCATTTGAGCTCTTTATCTGGAAGCACGCAGATGGCGAAGTTAGTAAGATTCAAATCATCATGATGGCCAACTTCCTTGAGTGGAATGACGGTAAGGGTCTTAGCAGTGGTAAGATTTTGTCGGTGAGAAATACTGATACTCCTTTGACGAATGAAGAGGAATTTGAATTTCTTATTGATGACAAATTAGATGAAGACAAACTAAGTTTTGCTAAAGAAATCATCAAAGAAATTGATGCGGATCTCCTTTCTAAAGAAGTCTATGAGTTTATTTGTTTAAAACTCAGTGTGTCGTAATATCGGCGCGTCGCAAGGCGCGCTTTCTTTTTTCGCTTTACCCTTTTAATTTCAAAAAAAAATTCCTATAATTTATCCAAATTAATAAAAAAAGGATCATAAAATGAATAGAAACCTTGCTCTAGAATTTGTTCGTGTAACAGAAATGGCCGCCATTGCTAGTGCGCGATTAATGGGAAGAGGTGACGAAAAAGCAGCTGATCAGGCAGCAGTAGATGCCATGAGAACGATGCTCGATTCAGTTGATTGTCATGCAATAGTAGTAATTGGAGAAGGTGAAAGAGATGAAGCCCCAATGCTCTATATTGGTGAGAAAGTTGGTGCAGGAAATGGACCAGAGCTTGAAATCGCACTTGATCCTTTAGAAGGAACAACAGTTTGTGCTACGGGTGGATATAATTCAATTTCAGTAATGGCGATTGCAGAGAAAGGTTGTCTACTACATGCTCCAGATACTTATATGGAAAAAATTGCAGTAGGTCCTGAAGGTAAAGGTGTTATTGATATCAATGAGTCTCCGGCAGAAAACCTTAAGCGTCTCGCTGAAGCAAAGAAGTGTCGTGTTCAAGATCTAACGGCCGTTGTTCTTGATCGACCGAGACACGAAAAATTAATTAATGATATTAGAAATGCTGGAGCACGTATTCAGTTAATTGGTGATGGTGATGTTTCTGCTGCTATCGCATGTGCAGAACCAGAAAGTGGTATTGATATTCTTTTTGGAATCGGTGGCGCTCCTGAAGGTGTTATCGCTGCAGCAGCACTTCGTTGTGTTGGTGGAGATTTCCAAGGAAGACTAAAACCAAGAAATGAAGAAGAAATTCAAAGAGCTCACGCAATGGGTGTGACAGATATTAATAAAGTATTTCAAATTGAAGAGCTTGCTTCTGGTCATGTTATGTTCTGTGCAACAGGTGTTACTTCTGGAAGTTTTTTAAAGGGTGTTCAATTTAAGTCATGGGGTGCAATTACTCATTCAATCGTTATGAGAAGTCAGTCTGGAACAATTAGAAAGATTACAGCTGAACATCACTTTGACACAAAACCAAGGTACTAAGAAATGGCAAAGGCGCAAAGAAGCGAAGTCTTCGATATTGATATTCAAAAATTCTACAATGTAATCATTGATTACAAGAGCTACCCAGACTTTGTTCTTGGTGTTAATGCAATTGAAGTTCTTGAACAAGATGACAATGGTGCAAGAGTTAAGTATTCAATCGATATGATTAAAAAACTTAACTACACGTTAAAACTTACACATAAGGCTCCAAATAGCGTTTCATGGACATTTGAATCTGGAGATCTTTTTAAACTTAATCAAGGTGGTTGGGAATTAAAAGATCTTGGTGGTGGAAAAACAGAAGTCACTTATTCAATTGAACTTGATATTAAAGGATTTATTCCAGGCTCTGGAATGATCGTCAACAAGCTTACAGAAACTTCACTGCCATCAATGATGAAGTCATATTTTGAGAGAGCTAAATCACTATGAGTGACTCAAAGAAAGAATCTGGACTAAGTGATGTGATAAAGAAAGTTGTTTCAATTGGTGTTGGAGCAGCTTTTATGACAGAAGAATCAGTAAAGAGTATTCTCTCTGATCTTCCGCTTCCTAAAGATATTGTTACAGGTCTTGTTCAAAATGCTAAGGGTGTCAAAGAAGACTTTGTTAAACAAGTAAGAGAAGAACTCTCTGAACATATGGCCAAGGTCGACGTTAAGAAAGTGATTGAAGAAGTTCTTTCACAATACGATATCGAAGTTAAGGCAAACTTTAGTTTTAAAAAGAAAGAAGATGGATCGAAAAAATCTGATTCAAAAAAATCTTAACGCTGTCTATTCAGACATCGAAAAATATAAGAAAGTTGATAAGATCTGCTTAGTTGCCGTTACAAAGTACGGTGACTACGGCGATATTGAAAGGCTCTACGAACTTGGTCATCGTGACTTTGGTGAAAATAGAGTAGAGGCCCTCGAAGAAAAGCAGGCCGTAGCTAAGAGTCTCGGTCACCACGATCTTCGTTGGCACTTCATTGGAAATCTTCAAAGTAATAAAATTGAAAGACTTCTTGCTATTGAAAATCTGGCAATGATCCACTCAATCATTAAGTTTGAGCATCTTCAAAAAATTTCAAAACTTCAAAAGAAGCCGCTCGATTTCTTTATTCAGGTCAATACATCTCACGAGGATGAAAAGAGTGGTCTTGAAAATCTTAATGAGCTAAGAGACTTCATTCAAAAATACTCTCAAGCTGATTTTCCTCTCTTAAAATTAAAGGGACTCATGACAATGGGAAAAATTCGTACGGACGATATCCAAGCTAGTGCCAAAGAATGCTTCTCTAAGTTGGCCGAGTACCGAGATGGGCTTGCTTTGGCCCATCCTCTTGATCTTTCTATGGGGATGAGTTCTGACTATATTTACGCCCTCGAAAATGGTGCAAACTATCTTCGAATTGGCTCAACACTCTTTAAATCTATCTAATTTTGAGATGATTCTCATCTCTTTCTTCGCCTGTTTCATTCAAGTTACTGTAATTATAGTCTTTTATGCAGTATTAGCTCAACTTTATAAGAAACATGAGTTTGACTTAAATTCAAATCTCAATTAAATATATTCAAACTTTAAAATTGAAACTTTTTTGGAGATGACCATGAACCAAATTTTAAGAGAAGTACCAAGTCTTAGTTTAATGAATTATATCAACGGTACAACAAGTGATCAGATTAAATTCGTTGATGATTTGATGTTTGGTTTAAAAGAATATGGATTCATCATTTTAAATGAGCACACGGTGGATCAAAGTAAAGTTGATGAAGCTTATGATATGGTTAAGGCCTTCTTTAAGCTGCCTGTTGCACAGAAGCTAACATATGCTGGTGTTGAGGGTGGACAACGTGGCTACACACCTTTTGGAATGGAGCACGCTAAGAATAATCCTTACCCTGACTTAAAAGAATTCTGGCATGTTGGTCGCGATCTTGCTGCAACTTCTCAGTACAAAGGAATTTATCCTGAAAACGTTTGGCCTTCTGAGATTTCTAATTTCAAGGCCGCATTTCAATCTCTTTATACTTCAATGGATTTAACGGCCAACACATTACTTGAAGCGATCGGGAAGGGACTTGATGTTCCTGCAAATTTCTTTGCAGAGATGATCAACGACGGAAACTCAATTTTAAGAACAATTCATTACCCACCAACAAAGGGGCATGATACAGAAACTTCAATTAGAGCTGCGGCACACGAAGATATCAATCTAATCACAATGCTTGTTGGCGCAACTTCTTCAGGTCTACAACTTCTTGATCGTGACGGAACTTGGCTTGATGTTGATTCAAAGCCTGGGCAGCTTGTTGTTGACACTGGTGATATGATGGCGCGTTTAACAAATAACTTACTACCTGCAACTACTCACAGAGTTGTGAACCCTGATAACGATGGAAGCGAAAGATTTTCAATGCCATACTTTGTTCACCCACATTCAAATGCAAGTCTTGCATGTCTTCCTTCTTGTGTTGGTGCAGGAAAGAAATTTGAAGATATCACAGCAGGTGATTTTCTAACTCAAAGACTTAGAGAAATTGGACTTTTAAAATAAGAAATTATCGTCAAAGATAAATACACAACAAACAACACAACTACTTCGAGGGGCCATAAATTTGGCCCCTTGTCGTTTTTTGTGAAGATACATTCTAATTGAATTCATCTCACATCATTTCCTGTTTCAATATTATAATATCGATTAAAAACCTTCATTTAGTATCTATATTCTTTCTTTTTGGGATTAGAGAAATAAAAAAGGCACTCTTTCGAGTGCCTTTCTTTATTAGCTATTTGAGATTAAATCTTAGTTAGCTGGCTTGTACCAACAAAGTGGTCTTACACCATCAGTCACACCGTCAACTCTGTTGCAGTAACCGATTTTAGCATCAGTTTGAGAAGCGTCTACGTTGTGATCAACAAGACACGAAGCTCCACTGAAGTAAGTATCGAGACGACACTGTGGTGCTGGGTGATTATCATCAGTAGTTGTTACTACTCTTGTGTCTGGAGTATCAAACTGTAGTGGAGCTTGAAGATTTCTAAGAGCACGGAATAGGTTTGCTAGAGACATACCTGCCATTGCACCTCTTTGACACATTGCAATTTCATTTTCTGTTGTAAATGCAGAACATTTCTTTTCAACTGTTGTTGGGATTTCAAGTTTAGAAACAATTGTTGCATTGTCATCTAGTTCCATGAATCTTCTTAAACATTTTGAAGTTCCGAAATAGTCAGCTTGACCTTCGTTTGATGCCCATGAAGATGACCAAAAGCTTTTCTTCTTAGGAGCTCCACCAATGTGGTGACCAATTTCGTGACAGATAACTGTTGCGAAACCATCTCTTGTGATTGTCTCGTGACGAGCTAAACCACCAAACATAGCAACTTTCCAATTACTACCACTTTGACTTGCGTATGCATTAACTGTTCCATCTGTCCAATTTCTTTCAACAGATAGAGTTGCATTGAATTCTTGAGCGATAATTGGCTTGTAGATACCTTCTACTTTGTCAATAATGTCATTGAATTCTTCTTCAGTAAGTCCACCATTACTTTTTTGTCCAACTGGGATGTATAGATCATTCTTTTCTACAATTCCTGTTACACCGTGTTCATCACAAGCGTTAGTAAACGTTGCCATCATCACTAAAACTAGTGCTAGAAGTCCTTTTCTCATCATCAATCCTCCTTGAGATTATAAGCAACTTTAAAAAGTTATAAATATATTAAAATTTTAAAAACACTCTTTGTCTAATTGTTATGTTAAAGTTAAGAAAATGTTAGAAAATGGTTAAAAGTACCGGAGCAAAACAGTATGGTAAAATTGGTTTTCTTTGTACCTATAAATAGCGTCGATGACGTCCTGGACGCTGTCTTTGCGGCTGGAGCGGGGCAAATTGGAAACTACGTTAACTGTTGCTTCAAGAGTGAGGGCCTAGGCCAATTCATGGCAAAGGAAGGTGCAAATCCTAAAATTGGCCAGATCGGTAAGCTTGAAATCGTAAAAGAATATCGAGTTGAGACGATTTGCCCTGAAGAAAAGCTTGATTTAGTCCTTAATGCACTTAAAAGTGCTCACCCTTACGAAGAGCCGGCTATTGATGTTTTTAAGCTTTATAATAAAATAGATTAATGATGAAATCTTTCTACTTCTTTATTTCTTTATTGGCCTTCCATCACTACTGTCTGGCACAGCAGGAGGATAGCTTTGAACAGTATCGAAAAATTCGCGAAGAAATGTTTGAAAAACTATTGAAAGATGACAATGATCAATTTGATAAAACTGCTTTAGATATTTTAAGAAAGTTACAACAAAGTGGAATGCAAATTCCTTCCAATATCCTAAGTTACAAGAAGCTTTCATTTAATTGGATAGAAAATAAACTACACCTATTTCCTGTTGAGAAAAATGATAAAATCGAGATGAATATAAAAGATGGCATTGTTCATATTAATGGATTGTCTTCAAAAAAAAATTTGAAAATAAAGCAATCCATTCCAATTATTGATAAAAATAAAAATTATAAGAACACAAAAATTGATTTTCTAAACAATCAATTAATTATTACTTTCTTACCTTAGGCCGCAAGGTTTTTATTTTTGATTTCTTTGACTATATCGGTTAATTTTCCAATGAACTTCTTCGCATTAAATGGTTTTGCTAAAACATGTTTAATTTTAAAGTCTGATGCAACTTGAACATTTTGATGATTAAAGCCACCTGAGATGAGTAGAATCTCTGGGTTGTTAGTTGCATTCTCTCTAACGTACTTAATCACACTTAGCCCATCGACTTTAGGCATATTAATATCAACCACGATAAGATCAAAAAGTTGATTATCAATTTTTCGACAAGCATCAGATCCATCATTGGCCTGAACGATATTTTTAAAAATACTTGATTCAGCCAAAATCATGTGAAGAGAATCAATAATAATTTTTTCGTCGTCTACAATTAGTACATTCATGCTTTGTCTTCTCCGATTTTACTAAACTTAATTTATTATCGGATGAGTTTGAAAAAAATAAATTTAAAAAAAGTTAATTTATCTTCACTTTTCACTCAAGTGGCCGGCCATAAATTTCATGATGTCTGATATTGCAATCATTCCAATAGGTTTTCCTTCCATGTTGACGATTGGTAAATTTCTAAAATTTCCGTTGCTCATCATTTGTAGGGCAATGACGAGAGATTCGTTGGCACGAATTGTTTGCGGATCACGTGTCATGAACTTTTCAACAGGTTCTTCGAGGTATTCAGGCTTTTCGATAATGTAGTTAAGAACATCTCTCTCAGTGAAAATTCCACAGAGATTGATATTTGAATCAACCACGAGACAGCATCCAATTCGATTATCTCTCATAATATCGATTGCTTTTCGTACCGGGTCAGATTGAAGCACATACTTGGCTTTTTGATCATTAAGCTCTGTAATCGTGTACTCGAGTAGATCTATTAATTCAGTCATAGAGACTCCTCAGTTGGGTTAAGGCTATCTTATCCCCTAATTGATGGACATCTTTAAGATATTGTTAAGATCCTTTTTTAAAATCTTGATATCAGAGACTTGCATGTGAATTATCTTATTATTTCCAAGTGCTTAGAACTGAGTAAATATAATATATTGGCAACTAATTAAGTCAGCTAAAGGAAACACTTATATTAGCCGACAAGTACAGTAGGTTTAAGGAGTCTTAATGAAAGTATTATCAATTTTTGCGACCTTTCTCATATCGTTCTATACTCTTGCGCTTGAGCAGACATATTACAATGGAAAAATTCTACCAACAGCAAGTAGGGACTTATCAATCATTGTGACTGATGAAGGATACTATCCACAAAATCCGACAGCTTTTGTTGGAGAGAAGGTGAGAATTTTCGTGACCAGCACGACAGACAAGCCTTCATGCTTAATTTTAAGAAATAAAGAAGTTTTCCTTGAGGCCAAAAAAGGTGAGCTCTCAGAGGGCGAAGTCTTCTTGGATAGGGTCGGGGATATCGAAATTTATTGCCCAACAACAAAGCACAAATCAACCCTCGTCGTGCTTGAACATCCCAAAGATAAAGAGAATCGAATACAGCGTGAGATTGCCTCAGAGAAGCTAAAAGGGCTCAAGATTTGGCGTCCAAGAGACGAGTAGTAGAGGGTGTTAGTTAGCTTTAACTTTTAATTAGGATTATACCAAAATGTCTTCAGTATTTAACGATGCCATTGCTAGTTTACTCTCTCCAATTGGTGACCTTCTCGCTGATGATGGTGTGTCTGAAGTAATGATAAATGGTCCTCATGAAATTTTTGTTGAAAAAAAAGGTCTCGTTTATAAAGTTCCAAATAGATTTAATGACGAAGGACATCTTCTCTCTGCGATGAGAGCAATTGCTCAGTCCGTTCACAGAACTATTGATGATGATAATCCTCGTCTTGATGCACGTCTTCCAGACGGTTCACGTATTCACGTTGTCCTTCCGCCAATGGCAAAGAATGGAACGACGGTTGCAATTAGAAAATTTTCAAAAGAAAAACTTACTTTAAAAGATATGATTGCGTTTGGTTCGCTTTCAGACGTTGGTGCTCGCTTCCTTGATATCTGCGTCTTCCTCGGAAAGAATGTTCTTGTTTCAGGTGGTACGGGTTCTGGAAAGACGACGATGCTCAATGTTCTAGGTAGTAGAATGCCTAAAACTCAGCGACTGATTATTATTGAAGATGCTGCTGAACTTCAGGTTAAGGCCGATCACGTCGTTAACTTTGAAACACGTAAAGCAGATCCTTTAAAAGGTGTTGATGAAGTTACAATTCGAGAACTTGTAATCTCGGCCATGAGACTTCGTCCCGATCGTATTATTGTTGGAGAGGTCCGTGGTGAAGAGGCCCTCGACCTCGTCCAGGTTATGAATACTGGACACGATGGTTCGATGGGAACTGTTCACGCCAACACTCCTCTTGATGCATGCACACGTCTTGAAACCCTCTGTTTAATGGGTGACACGAAGATTCCACCTGATGCAATTAGAAAGATGGTTGGTAGTGCTTTGCAAATTATTGTTCAATGTAATCGTTATCACGATGGAGGACGTCGTACATCGGCCATTTCCGAAGTTCTAGGAGTTGACGAAAAGGGTCAATACATCGTTCGTGATATCTTTAAGTGGGTACAAAAAGGAAAAGATCCAGAAACTGGTAAATATATTGGTGAGATGGTTCCATGTAATTATGTTCCAACTTTCTTCGAAGATATCATTGTAAATAAGCTTCCATTCCCAAAGAATAATTTTCTCGCCCCAGAATGGGCAAAAGAATTTATCAAAAAGAAAGCTGCATAAACTGCTCCAGCTAAATGGGGACAGAAATTACCAGGATTTAACTACTCACTTAGTAAAACTTTCGTATTTGACGCTTAAATTTTTCTGGTTTTTGGGCCGCCAGAAATTTTAGCTAAAAGCCTCAATAGATCACTAAGGAAAGCTCAGAATTTATCCCCATTTAATGGGAGCAGTTAAAAAGCGGCATAAATATTATTACTTTGCATTTCTAGTCTTCACTGGCACAATTAGTTAATCATATTAATTGTGTTGGGGGATTGATGTTAAAAGTCTTTTTAATTTTTGTAATTTCTATTTCTGCATTTGCAAGTACTTCTAAATTCTATGGGTATTTCTCACTAGCGTTCTTTTCAAATGATGGAAGATATTCACTCGTCGATAACGGATCAAGAGTTGGAGTGAAGTATAGCAAAAAAGGATTTTATCCCGATTGGACTGCTGGACTTAGAGGAGAGTACTCGGTCAAAACAACCTCACACAACGAAGATTTCTTTTTAAAAAATAATGAACTAAATCGTACTAAGGATAACGGTCCATTTTCTAATCGTCTTGGTTATCTCTATCTTACTTATGATGATAATTTTACCATGTCATTTGGAAAACAATGGTCACCATTTTATGAAGTCACTTCAGTCACCGATATTTTCTACATCTTCGGCGCTGAAGCCTCTGGTGCATTCTCTCTTCAATCCGATGGGGGCTATCTTGGTTCAGGTCGCGCAAATAATAGTGCTCGTCTCTCTTATGATCTAGGAAAAACAAAAATTAGTGCTATCTATGTTGCAACAGGAGATCAAGAAATCGAAATCCTTGATGCTGATGGAAAGTCGCTACCTGGAAATCCAAAAAGAATTTACGAGCGAAGCCTTGGTGGTGCTGTTCAATATGTGGGGAACTCGCAACTCTAGGTTTTGCACACTTGTCTGGACACTTCAAAACCAGCGGAGCAACGAAAGATTCTGGATTAACGACGCTAGGTCTCTCATACACGCTTGGAGATTTTACATTTGCCCAGGTCGTAACATTTTCAAAACGTTCTGAGGTTGATGATGTCGGAGAGATTTTTGACGGAAGAGGACTAGAGACGACACTCTCATACAAACTTAGCAGCGACGTCACTGTCGCTGCGGGCCTCAATAAGCTAACTCCCGATGATGACGTATACAAAAATAAGTCCAATCACTTCTACAAAATAGAGAAGTATATCTTTGGCCTAAGCCTTAAGAAAGATGTCTTCGAAGCTGCTCTTGAAGGGATTCTTGATCGCTCTCGTCTCTCAACAAATCTTCGAACTAATAACAATATTATCGGTCTCACTTTCAAGGTGTCGATTGAATAGTTTTTAAACAGTGCTGTAAATTTTTCACGAATCGTTAAATAGGTTCTCTTTAAATGTCATACTATTCCAAATATGGAGATAATATGAAGAGAATCTACTTAGCGGCCTTAATGTCCTTACTTACAATCAATGGTGCCTCTGCATCTCTACTTGATCAGCTCAAGCCTGCTCATTTACACGAGAGAATTAAGGAAGAGTTTGCAGATCTTGATGTAAGCCTTAGTCTTAAGCTTGCAGATATTGATATTGCTGAAGGCGTTGGAATCTCTTCAAAGTATAAGTACGAAGTTGAGCAATCTGACATCGCGGGATTCCACGCCCGTATTGATAAGTGGAATATCAAAATGGATTTACACCCTGGTGACATCCTAAAAGATATGATTGATCTTCCAATATTTTTAAATATTAATAAAGGAGCTGAGGTTCACTTTGTTAGACAATATGAAAAAAAATCTGAGGCCCTAAAGGCCCTACCATATACACTTGCAAAGTTACCAATTAGTGCAGATCATGCATTGAAATTACATGCAGGGGACTTTGTTTCTATTCCTACTTCAATGTCAATTATCACAGGCGTACAGACATCTTCTTTGACCAATTATATCAATGCTGATGCTAAGGCCTATGGGGTCTTTAGCGGTGATTTCTTAGTTCACGTTTTTAGAATGAAAGACTCGAAGGTGAGATTAAAAGTTATCGCTCAACGTTCTCAAAGTTACGGTGCCGATTCAACAGTTAAGTTTGACTATAAGCTCTTTGGTATTGGTGTTCTTGATAAGCAAATCGAAAGAGTATTTGATTTTAAATTGGCCGAGCTAGGTCTTGCGACAGGCGATGGTCACCAGCTAATTATCGATTATGTTTTTGACCTCGCCGATGAAGGCGCAAGAAAAGCCTATAATAATATTCTGGGCTCTTCATTCAAGTTTAGAGATGTTGAAATCTTTAGAGAATTTTTAAACGAGCGTGGACTTGAAGATAGACTATTTTCAACATATGAGCTTGCCGATCAACTGTCTGCCGAAGATCAAAATAAAGACGCAAACAAGCGTGTTGAAAGAATATTTAAAGGTTTCAACGATTATGATAAGGACTCAAAGAAATTAAAAATTAGCCTCTTACTGGCAAAATACAATAAGAACTGGACTCAGTTAGAAAACCATATTTCTTTTGATAATGATCAAGGAGAGAGAACTTCTTACTACTATCCAACCTTCACTTACAAGAAGGAGCAAAAGATCGGAGTCGGCCCGCTTTCTTCGAAAGAAAAGACAATCCAAACATGGTTTGGTCTCGTACCTACAAAAACCGACGAAGACTGGGGTGATTTCTCAGACTTTGGAATTACCTTCGACAGAAAAGATCAGTACTTTAGATACGACGAGCAAGTACGTTTTCATCAATACCTCTCTGACATCCTGCCGCCAGTTCTTTTTGAGAAGCTGGACCTCGGAGAATGGGATAAGCTTGGAGATAAAAAGGGAGCAACTGCTCACGTCCAAGTTGTCATCAAAAGAGAGGGCTTCGAGCAACTTAAGAAGTACTCACAAAAAGAAATAACAGAAAATCTCTTCGCTTATTATAAGAATAGAAAACTCGTGAACCTAACAGTCGTTGACGGTTTCTTTAAGAAGCTTTGGAAGAGACTAACATTGATCAAAAAAGAAGAGCGAAGCGATATCAAAGAAATTGGTGCTAAAATCTATCAATTTGTTAACGATAATAAACTAAGTGGAAAGGCCAGATTACAGTTGATCTTTAACCTGCGCGAACGTCACGTTTTCAAAAACGTTGGCCTTGCATTTATGATTTCACTTCTCGATAGTGAGACAATTGAAGACAATGTTTATGTCAATATTGGACTTGGGGCAAAAGAAGTAGGAAGTTTTGAATTCACATTTGGTCATCAATTCAATGCTGAGCTATACAAGCAATTACACTACGTGAACAGAGTTCTCAATGACCGTTCATATGATTTAAGACTTACAAATGATCAGATCAACTTTAAGGAGAGTAGCCAGGTTGATTAAATATCAACCTCAATACCTTCCTCTGATATCTCAACAGTAAAGAAAAGCTTTTGAAGCTCTTCAGTCTTATCAAGGATATCCTGCATATCTTCGACCTCTAACTCGGGGTCGAGCTCCATATCATTAGAAAAGCATCTAATAATCTGAATTCCCATTTTGTAATCAGATTTTTCCTTAAACTCGCTTATTGGAAAAATGATTTTGTAGCCACCAGTGAATTTATCTATATCAACATCTATTTTCATACACTTATGATTTCATAAGTTGGAAATTTTGGGAAGATAGAAAATTAGCTACGTAGATTCCTGTGAACTGTTTTTTACTGTCTAAACTTTATACACCCCTTGAATGATTTTCAAAGAAGTCCAAATGGCCCTTAATTTCTATTAAAATATTATCAATCAAATAAAATTGAAGAGGGATTCGTGTTAAAAAATCTATTCATCACATCAATGATTCTAGTCTCAGGACATGCTTTCGCATCTTCGCAAATTAAAGCGAAGTACGAAGTAAAATCTTTTATCGATTTAAAAAAATACAATAGTAACTTCATTGAAATGAGCGATAGCCGTGCAGTGAAAGGAGATCTCGATATCAATCTTATCCACAGTGATAAGAAGAGTGAGAAATATAAAGTAAAGATTGGATCATCTGATCTTAGATCGCCAGATCTTCTAAGAATTAGTAAAGATTATCTTAGTGTCGCATCATCTAAAGCAAGTATTAAGTACAAGTCAAAATATAGTCAAACTGAAGCACTTGCATTGCATGAAGCTTCGTTGAAAAGAGATGTTTTTCAATTAATAAAATCTCTAGATAAGAACGTGACGTTAAAAAATACAAAACTAAAAGTGACAGACATTGATTTTTCATGTGTTGATGTCAACTCAAGAAATAAAGAATGCATTTTAAATGGAACCGTCCTTGTCGATGCTCAAAAACATGCCGTTGACAATATTACGCTTCTTAAAAATCACCTTAATGATTTAAAAATTGAAATGGTAAAGTCTAAAAGTGACTATGATATTCAAGGTTATCGTGAATTCTTAGACAAGTGCGAAAAGCTTGTTAAGGAAGTTCTAAACGGTAATGAAGCAAAAGTTACGCAGAATTCTCTCGTTGAAGTGCGCCGTAAAATTATCGATGAGCGTGTTGACTCTTATGAGTACACGGCAATTCGCTCTGTTTCGATTGCTAAGTTTGTCGACGAGATCTTAAGTATCATCTAGTAACTGCTCCAGTTAAATGGGGACAAGACCCTTTAAATAAACCAAGTTATAATGATGAATAAAAATA
>CAZQJK010000065.1:0-19950 GCA_964593545.1 uncultured Bacteriovorax sp.
CGACATTTTCGATTTCCTCATCGGTGAGATTAATTACCGATCTCATTTCTACGATTGTGATCTCTAATTCCTATGGGCAGGCGAGTACGCCAATTACATTTATTATTAATGATGGAACGATTACGACGAGTAAAATTGCTGATGGTGCAGTGACTACAGAGAAAATTGATTCAATGGGTGCCGTTGATGGACAGGCCTTGATTTATGATGCGACTGCAGCGGAGTGGGCACCTGGAAATATCTCGGGTTTAGATTTTAGAGGGACATATTTTCCTCAAGCGGGTATCGAGCCAAATGTTTCACCTAATAATGGTGATTTCTATGTTGTGACGACATCGGTTGGAGCCGTTGATATTGATGGGGTTGGGACTCGAGCGATTTCAGTGGCGTATAATTCAGGTGATTGGATTGTATATGATGGAATTAATGATAAGTGGACTCGATTAACAAATACAGCGAGTGGAAATTTCTTTCAGCGAAGTGGGAGTGATCTTTACTATACGACAGGTGATGTTGGAATTGGAACTCAGATTCCTGTGAATCTTTTGACTTTAAGTGAAGCTACTTTAATGGGTAATAATAATGGAAAAGTTCTGACTTTGACAGGAGGAACTGATACAGCAAATGGGAATTGGTCACGTTCAATGACATTTGGAATTAATGGCGTTGAGCATCTTTATAGTGGAGTTTATGGGGCCTCGGCCGGTGGTGCAGCAACGCTTGATTACTACTTTTTAAATGCATCGAATCCGGGTTCTGCTACGCCATGGGCATCTGCTGATTTTGTGATTAACTCTACAGGTTACGTTGGAATTAATACGCTTACTCCGGGATATGATCTCGATGTAAATGGTATTGTAAATGCTACTTCATTCATTGGAGACGGATCACAGCTTACTGGGATTACTTCTTCTTATGCTTTAACGAATCCTGATACAACAGTGATTTCTGCTGATAATAATGGTGATGCAACTGGTGAAATTCTTTTTCAAACACAATCTGCGACTAAGGCCGTGCTCTCTAATAATGGAAGCTTTGGTCTTGGGACAGCTACGCCGACATCAAAACTTGATGTGAGAAGTGTGACAGAAACGACAGCATCGATTTATTCTTATCAAACCAACGAAGCTGTTTTGAACTTGATTTCCAACTCTGGAGCTAATGAGGGAGCTGAGGCGCAAACATTTTCTGGTAACAACTTGGGCTCTTTAAAATTTTCTGGTTATAACGGCACAAGTTTTTTGATGGGCTCTAAAATTGGATCGAGTGCTACAGAGAACTGGACGGCTACAAATTCAGGTACAAATTTATCTTTTTATACGACAGCGACAGGTACTACTGGAGCAACAGAGAAAGTTAGAATCTCTCATGATGGAAAAGTTGGTATTGGTATCACAGCTCCAACCGAGGCGCTCGACGTCGTTGGCAATGCGACGTTTTCAGGAAATATTACAGGAGCTGGAAGTGCAAGTATTGGAACGACTTTATCGGTTACAGGAGCGACGACGCTAACTACTGCGACGGCAACTGATCTTGCTATTGATACAAATTTATTTTTTACGGATTCTGTAAATAACAGAATCGGAATAGGAACCGTTACTCCTGATAATTCTGTTATGATGCAAATTGCTGGGAGCTTGATGGTTGATGACTGTGTGGTTGATAGTGTGAGTGCAACGATTGCGGGGACATGCTCTTCGGATGAAAGATTTAAAAAAGACATTGAAAATGTTGATGGCATTTGGAATAAATTTAAGGATCTACATCTCGTTGAATATAATTGGCGCCAAGATGAATTTCCTCAGAAGCATTTTAGTGGCAATCGAACAATGGGTGTTATTGCCCAAGACATTATCAAAATTTTTCCTGATGCTGTTGTTACAGATGAAGATGGAATGTTCAAAGTTAATTATTCAAAACTTCAAATGTATTCGATGGGTGCTGTCGCTGAGCAGGCCAGAGAAATATCAAAATTAAAATCAGAGAATGAACAGATGAAAGATTTTATTTGTCAGAAATTCTCTGATGCTCCTTTTTGCAACTAAAAATTTGCATTTTAAAACTCTCTTAATAGGTTAGCTTTTTTTAAGTCCTTGTAATTGCAGGCTTTTGTGTAAATCTCCGGATTTGTATGAAAATTAAGTGAGTTAGCTCAAGAATTATTGCCTAAAGGCGATAAGTCAGTTGGGTAAATGTTTAAATGGGTAGTGAATGAAGAGTTTAATTGGATTCATATTTTTTGTATTTCTGATTAGTTCGTGTACTCCTCAAGAAGTAAAAAAGAGTGCTTCATGCGGAGAGAATGAATTATTCGATGAGATAAAAAGAACATGTGTTATTAATACAACACCACGCCTTCCTGTTGCGACAAGTACATCTCTCACGATTTTAGAAAATGCATCTGAAAATTCTTATCCTATTTCTTATACTGATAATGATGGTGATCTTGTAAATTCTTGTACTATTACAGAGTCGTTTACAGGCCTTCGTGGAGTGATTAAATCTCAAGGGATAATCTATCGTGGAAGTGTTACAAATGCAGCACACTTATATTATTCGATATCTCTATTAAATGATCCGTCAGTTGCTGTTGGAAGTGAAGTTGCAACTCTTTCTGGGTCAACAGTAGTTGTTCGAATGAGAGATGGTGCAACAATTTCTGATAATATTGTAAATGCAATCAATACTTCTCCAACTTTAATTACAGCTGGAATAACTGCGGAGCTCGTTGAAACATTTAGGTTTCAAACAGCACAGGCCTCGATAAATTTTCAAGGTGGGTTTTGTGAATGTACTAATGGTACATGTCAAGTAACTTTGCAGCCAATTACTTATGATGATGGACTTACTTACCTTAAATATTACGTAACTGATGCTGATGGTAATAGTGATATTAAAACATTAGAAGTTAATGTCACCAATGTCGACCGTGCACCGGAGACAAGAGATATTACGGGTCTTTCTTTTAATGAAGATAGTTTTATTACTGTTTCGCTTACTCCTTATGCTTATGGCGGAGTTCCAACGACTGAGGCCTATGCGGATCCCGATGGTGATGTTGCTACGACGTGTACGATTTCTAATCTTCATGCGAGTATTTCTCAGGTCTCAGCTTGTAGTTGTTTTACTGGTAATTGTTCTGTAACAATTATGGGCGCAGCAAATTATAATGAAATGGGAATTGATTACTTTGATTACACAGTTTCTTCAAATGGAAATACATCAAATATTTCAACCGTAAGCGGAGATGTTGTTAGTGTTCCTGACTCTGCAGTTGTTACTTCAATAACATGGAATTTTACGGAAAGTGGAACAAATGCTGGTGCTCCAGATACGGCCACATTTAGTTTACCAATTCCAACAGATGTTGATACTGGAGAGACATATGAATACTATGTCTTGGCCGGTGCCACGCTTGATTCGAATATTGCAACAACGACTGATTGTTTTGGGGATGATCGAACAAGTACAACATGTACTTTGACATTGAACGAATTAGCACAGTCAAGTCAAACGACGACCTTTAAATATTATGTGAAAGATTCAAATGGTGCATTTTCAAATAGTGCAACGATTACTTTAAATATCACAGCAACAAATGATGCTCCATTCTTTGCTTCAGTCGCTGATATCTCTGAATCTGGAAATGAAAGTAGTGATTGGAATCCGCTGTCCTTTGATGTAACACTTGTGGCCGGACAAGATAATGAAAATGATATTTCTGGAGCACTTTTAAATTATTTCTTAACTGATATTGGCGGAAATATTTCTTCGTCAGGTACTGGTACTTATGGAACTTTAAGTGGATGTATGAACTTATCTGGAAGTGATGATCTTCAAGATCTTGTTTGCTCATACACTCCAAATGACGGCAATACGTCTGGTGTTACAGATGTGTTTTATTATGTTGTGAATGATGGAACTACGAACTCACTAGTTGCACGAAAAATAAATGTGACGATAGATCCTGTTTCAGATATTCCAACAATTTGTCAGTATTCAAAATACTCTCAAATTAAAGGTCGCACTGAATGTGGAATTACTGGTTGTATCGGAGATGATTCGCCTAAGTTCTTACCAATCTCTCATACAAGTGCAGATCCCGTTTCTTACTATGATAAGAAAAATGGCGGATGTTACTTAAGTTCAAGCACTACTTCATGGGAAAGAGTGAGCAATTATATTAAGAAAGTTTCAATTGGTGAAAAGCAAACTGTTATCATTGATAATATTGTCGTTAATGAAGGTGGAGATAGTGCAGAGGATGGGGAAGATGTCCAAATCTCTCAGCCAAGTACGAATTTAACTGTTTCAAATAGTGTGTTAACACCAAAAGCAAATATCAAATTCTTCTACGATGGAGATAATGACGGTAAGTACGATAATGCTCTTGTCGATCATGCGACAGGGTCTGGAGCTACTGCTTCCGCGATTACTCTTAATCAGACAGCTAATGACGCTTCGGTAGGACGTCTTCGCATTGAGATTACACCAGTCTCAGGTCAAGTAGGAAATTCAATTGTTACGATGAAAATAAATGATGATCAGGCACTATCTACAACTGCTAGTTTTGAAGTGGAGGTTGTTCCATTAAGTGTTATTCATAATGGCTGGGCAAAGATTAAATCTGTTGGTATTAAGACAGACAAGTTTGGCCTGCCTTTAGAAAAGAATACAACTTGTACTTATTCCTTAGATAAATGTAATAACGGAAGTACTTGTCTAAGTACATCTAGTGGTTCGCCAAGTGCATCTGCTGACTTTACTGGTGCAGTCTATAAGACATCAAGTGGATGTTATATTTCAACGGCACCAGGTAAGAATTCTTGGAGTCCGATTAATTCGAGCTGTGCGTTTTCTTCAAATCTTTGTAATGGGGGAGGAACTTGCTTTAGTTCGAGTTCTGGTTCTCCAAGTGCTTCGGCCGATATCGCTGGAGCTATTTATCAAACCGCATCTGGGTGCTATCGTTCCCTTTCTTCTGGATCAAGTGCATGGACAGCAATTCCTGCAACGAAATCATTTTGTAATATTACTGAGGTAAAGAGATATGATGCAAATTCGATAGCGAAGTGTTCATACTCACTGAGCTCTTGTAATAGTGGTGGAGCATGTGTGTCGAGTGATATCTATGCTGATCCAGCACTGCCGTCGACTGTGAGTGCAGATTCTGCAAATGCAATCTTTAGAGATGGTGCAGGAAATTGTTTCAAGGCAACTGCTGCAGGAACGGCAAGTTGGACGCGAGTTTCTTCATCGTCAGATGCCGATCTTGATGATTCAACAAATACTTGTGATACAGGTCTTGGAGCTAACAGATCAGCAAGTTGTGCATCTAATTTAAGTTCAACGACAGAAGCGGCGCTTATCACTGAGCTTGATGGACTCCTTGATCCAACAAATAATAAGAATGTTTACTTCTACAATACTTCAAGTCTCGCTCAAGATAATCAAAGATGTTGGTATTCAGATGGGGCAAGTTGGAAGTCGTATTCTTCGACGACTGAGATTTCGATTACATGGGAGGCCTTTCAAGTTTCTGGTTCAGGAACAGTGACTGGTTACTATGTTTATCGTCGCGCATCTGGTGAGACGTTTGATTATAGTATGCCACTTAATAAAACAGCAATTGCTGCAAATGTTTTTCAATATGTTGATAATGGAACTAATTCTCGTGTGCCACCGGCACCAAATAGAGTTTACACTTATGAAGTTCGTCCTATTGTTACTGATGGGACAAATGTTGTTGAAGCAACTTCGAATTCAAATTTAAGTAAGGTGAGAATTATCTCACCTCCAAATAATACTGTCTTTGCTCATCGTTGGATGATGAATAAGAAAATTTGTGGATTCTATCCAAGTACTACTAAATCGCCTGAACTCAACTATATTTGTGAGTACGTAGGTTTTGCTGATAGAAAGACAAGTACAATCTTTACGGATGCAGGTGCGTCCGTTGAGGCCTATCCAACAATCAGCTCTACAACTGAAACAGTATATGATATCGAAAACGATCTTATTATCAACCGCTTTGAAATGGGTTGTCCTTACACTTCGAGTGGCTGTTCAACGAATGATGGAAGTTGTATTGATGGGCGTGCTCCAATCGATGGTTCGGATGGGATCGATGGAGATTACTACTATGATCGTAGCTCGGCGACTTGTTACTATAAAGATGCTGGAGCTTGGGCAGAAGCTAATACCCTTGGAACCGGAGAAGGTTTATCTGGTCTTGGACAAGCGGCTTATCTTCCTCCATTAACTCGTGTCGGTCAGGCCTTTGCGACTAATTCATGTACTGATATTACACTCGAAGATATTGCTGGTCTAAGTCCAGTTGCTCCGATAACAAAGATTCTTCCAACGAAGAAAGAACAATTTGTCTATTCTCAGTGGGAGATAACTTCGACTTTTACAAATAGCATTGCCTCTCAATATGAACAAGGGCAATCATTAAATTCTCAGAGTAAGTGTAATTCATCGGGGGCACATGGTATAACTTATGGTTATACAGATAATCAACTTCCTGATTCATTTACTTTCTATTCAATTCCTGGAACGGCATCTTCGACGATTCGTTCGGTTTATACTGGTTCGTTACAAACAGCGGCCTGTGTTTCGATGTTTGGGGTTCAAGATAGTATTGGTAATGTTGGGGAGTGGTTAAACTCATCAGATTCTTTTACTTATGGAGAAACAGCTGATCCTTATTATACTTTCACTTCTACTTTTGCGACAGAAGATGATCAGGCCTTTGGTGGTGGAGGTACGGCAGTATCGTACGCTTTTGATGAGGGGACAGCGACTGGTCCTTGTAATAATATTGATGGTTCAGGGGATTTTAGTTGTGAAGGTGTTATGGCCGAATGGCAAATTCAGGATCAGACTTATAATGCTTTAAAAATTGATATGGGTAGTGGTTTACCTATTACTAGTGAGTTTAGTACAACGACGGATACTGCTTATCCTTATATGCTAGCGGTTAATGACACGAGTTTAAGTTTTAAAAATGATACAATCGATCTTAATATGACAATGACTTATCCGGATCAACCAGCTCTGCCTGCTGAACCAGCACTTGGTAATGGTGAAACTTTAGGAATCATCTCGGGTGGTGGATTCTTTGACAAGGAAGCTGCTGGAGTTTTTAAGATAGAGTTAGATCGTCCAACTCGTCAGAGAAAAGACGTCGGTTATCGATGTATTGCAAGAATTCCTTACTATGATTACGATTCCAACTAAATCCTAATTTACCTAAACATAAAATTAGTGTTATGATATGACCTCCTGTGGAGGTTGTATGTTTTTTAAGGCCAAAGAAAGTCAAAAGAAAGTCATCGCGTTTCTCAATCAAAAAGGTGGCGTTGGAAAGACGACCATGTGTTTTAATAGTGCACATGCACTGGCAAGAAAAGGCCATAAGGTTCTATGCATCGACTTTGATCCTCAGGCGAATCTCTCCCTACTTTTCAATGTCGAGACGTCCGATAATATTCATCAGCTTTTAGTGAACTCTGTTAGAGAACTCAAAGCACTTCACCGCCCGTTACTTGTTGATGAGGTTATTGTGAAGTCTGATGATAATGTTGATATTCTACCTGCCGGTCAGGAGCTATCAGGCTTTGAACTTACGATGGCCGCGGTTAATGTGCCAAGACAACTTATTCTTAAGAGATTTATTGAAAAAAATGATCTCATGTCCAGGTACGATTATATTCTAATTGATTGTCCTCCAACGCTAGGGCTGCTTGTTATCAATACAATATGTGCAGGACACGGGACAATTGTACCTTTTAGGCCTGATGATTTTTCAAAGAAGGGTCTTCATAATTTCTATGAAATGCTCGAAGATGTTAAGGATATGGGAATCATCGAAGTACCTGAAGTGATTGTTCATATTCCAAACCTGATGGATACTCGTCGGAAGCAGGAAGAGAGTGATCTTAATGATATTGGTGATATGATTGAGGCAAGATTTGGAAAAAGAAATGTGTTAACGCCAATTTATAATAAGGCCCAGATTGTTAAGGCGCAGGCCTCTCGAAAATCTATTTTCGAATATCAGGCACAAGAGTTCTCGCAAATTCATCAACAATTTAATGAAATTGCCGATATAATAGAGACATGGAATAGTTAGAATACGGAGTAAAATATGAGTAATGCAAAAGCTAAGAACCCACTATATGTTGTGACTAATGATGGTAAGGATGTTGAATCGGCAACGAATCTATTTGATATGCTCGTTAAAAAGTTTGGGCTTGAGCCATTGATGCAAATTTTTAAATCGATAGTTGATATGATTTCAGGACAAGTTGGAAATTACGGTTTCTTCTTATTTCTACAAGACCTCGTTGATCAGTTTGTAGCAATCTTAGAAGATATTAGAAGTAAGGTTTCTCTATTTGTTCCAGGACTAAAATAATTTTCCTACTGGGAATCCGATTGAAATTCCCAGCATCTCTGCATTCTTCGAATCGCGCGCCCATTTGATATAATTAATTTCCCAAAAATACTTCTTTCCCCAACGAAGCCATAGGTTCTTATAGGTTTCTGATGCTTGAGTTGAGAGAAACATTCCATAAGTAAAGTTGAAGTTCTTAATACCTAATGCGTGGTTAAATGAAGCTTCAAAGCCTTGAGGGTAAATTATTTTATTCTTCGTTGCTGAATTAGAATCAAACTTATAGGTGAGAATTTGTGCTCCAAGTAGTGGGACAATCTGTACTTTATTATCAAAGGCGGTTGCAAGTTCATAGGCAAAATAGAGACCTGAATTACTAAAGAGTGATTTCTTATAAACGAGCGCTTCAAAGAATCTAAATGATGAAGCATCGGTAATATCGACTTTAGAATAGAGCATGAGAGCGGGGGCGATGTCTTCTTTTTGTGACTTTGCTCCATCATGGGTATTAAATTTATATGGACCAAGTCCAAGTGCCATGTGGATGCGATGGGCCCTCTTTGGAAACTTTGCACTTATTGTAATTGGAAATTTATCTTTTAAATTTGTAAGAACAGTTTTTACCGGACTCTCGTTCATGAGAATAAGGTAGAATGGTGAAGGCATATTGGATGGAGAATTCAGACGATTCACTTTCATGGTAACGATAAGTCTATTTCTCTCTCTCCCAATTTTTCCTAAGCGTTCTCGAACACAGCCAAGTGTTGCATACTCATTTTCAATTCCTTTAACTTCGAGGCCATAGGAAGCGCAAGAGTAATCAATGACAATCCCTTCATTATTTTGAGAGTTAGCATCAAAGCTAAAATTAACAACTTCGATGATTCGGTCATCTTCATATATTTCAATTGGAGTGGGATTGTAGAGATCAATATAGACGATAGTATTCTTAACTTGATCACCTTGGGAGAGTAGAATTTGATTTTCATATTTTAGTGAGATTGAATTTTTACTCTTAACAGATATTGAAACAAGGGCCTTTGGGACGAGAATATTTCCGGCCTCACGTGCCCATTCGGTAGAGTTGTTAATGATTCGAACTTTTACATCTGGGTTAGACTCTTTGGTCGTCGTCCTCACTTTACTAAGATCGAGGGAGAGGCGTTTTTCCCCAATGTTTATAGTTCCTAAGGAAAACGAAAAGTCCTTAGCATGAAGCAGGTTCATTGAGAGTGTAATCAGTGTAGTAAAAATGAGTTTTCTTAACATAATATCAATATATTACGGCACAACTTTGATCTGTCATAGATAGTAATTTTTACGTTTTTCAAAGGATTGGACTTATGCTATAAGTTATTGAATTAATTATTTGAAACGGGATTTTTTTATGGAAATTACTAAAAGAGTTGATAAATTAGTTGAGGAATTTTCTCACCTCGGTGAGTGGGAAGATCGTTATAAATATATTATTGATCTTGGAAAATCTCTTGAAGAGATGGATGAAGAATTTAAAACGGAAGCAAATAAAGTCAAAGGTTGTCAGTCTCAAGTGTGGCTTCATGCAAGTGTTAAAGATGGAAAAGTGTACTTCCAGGCCGATAGTGATGCTTCAATTGTAAAAGGAATTGTTTCTGTCCTTGTGAGAATTTACTCGGATGCAACACCTGATGAAATTTTAGCTACGAAGCCAGAGTTTCTTGATACGATTGGCCTTAGACAACACCTTTCAATGAGTCGTGCTAACGGACTTTCGAGTATGATTAAGCAAATCTCGATGTATGCAATTGCATTTAAAACAAAAATTGAAATGGGAATTAACTAATGAGTTATTTAAATCTTAAGCGTCCAAGAAGAAATAGAAAGAATGATTCAATAAGAGCTTTAATTAGAGAAAACTCTTTAACAACGAACGATCTTATTGCTCCTTTATTTTTAATTGATGGTAAGGATAAGAGAGTTCCAATTGAATCGATGCCTGGTTTTTCAAGACTGTCTGGTGATCTTCTTTTAAAAGAAGTGAAGGAACTTTGGCAGATGGGAATTAAGTGTGTTTCTCTTTTTCCAGCACTTGATGATTCATTTAAAGATAAATTTGCGACTGAGTCGAAGAATCCAAATGGTCTTTTACAACAGACTATTAAAGACATAAAAAATGCCATCCCTGAAATGCTGATTATGACTGATGTCGCGATGGATCCTTATTCAAGTGATGGGCATGATGGATTGGTTGATGATAAAACAGGTGAAATTTTAAATGATGAGACTCTTGATATTTTAAGTGCGATGGCGCTTAATCAGGCGCAGGCCGGAAGTGATATTATTGGTCCAAGTGATATGATGGATGGACGTATTCGTGCCATTCGTGAAACTCTTGATTCCGAGGGATTTTCAAATACTTTGATTATGGCCTACACAGCAAAGTATGCTTCATATTTTTATGGCCCATTTAGGGATGCTCTTGATAGTGCGCCAAAGTCTGGGGATAAGAAGACTTACCAGATGGATTATCACAATGTGAAAGAGGCCATTAGAGAAATTAAACTTGATGAAGAAGAGGGGGCCGATATCTTAATGGTGAAGCCTGGGATTTCTTATCTCGATGTTATCAAAGAAATGAAGGCCAATACTACTCTTCCTGTAGCTGCTTACAATGTATCTGGCGAATATTCGATGGTTAAGGCCGCGAGTGAAAGAGGTTGGTTAGATGGTGATATGGTTGCACTCGAAATGCTGACTTCGTTTAAAAGAGCAGGCGCAGATATGATTTTGACCTACTTTGTAAGAGATGTGATCAAGTATTTATCTTGAATTTGACTTAATACGAACAGGGACCTTTTTAGGTTCCTTTTCTTTTACAAGTGAAGAGCCAATCACTCCAGCGATAATGCCAAAGATGATTCCCACTGCGATTACTGATACTTCCATAATTAACCCTTAATTAAGGCATCATCTTCTCGATCTGCCTTCTCACTATATTATACGGCATAAAGTGAGAAAAAAGTTAATTCTGACATTTACTAAATCTTACATCTTACTAAGTGTCTGATTTCAGGTAATTGATAACGTCGTTAATTGCCTCTTTTGACAACTTTTTAAACCACTTACCTTCCGGGTAAATGACAGCGTGAATACCCTCATCACAAACACCAAGGCATCCCGAGGCATTGATTCTAACATCATTTTTGGCGAACTCGGACTTTGCTCTTGTCTTGAGTTCGGCCCGTAGTTCAGTGGCGTAATTTGGATTGTCACAATGTTTTTCATTCATACATTGTGTGCAAATAAAGACATGCTTTTTAATTGAGGTTCTATTATTTTCTTCCATAGGTGCTTATCCTTCAAGCTTTATGTATTAGATATATTCTGTTAAACTAGTTCTATCTCAAATACACTAAAAATTGGAATTTAAATATGGATTTTTGTCAAATTTTGGAGCCTAAGCAAAAGGCATTACAGATCAATCTTGATAATAAAATTTATGGAACATTTGCTGAAATTGGAGCCGGTCAAGAAGTTGCTCGAAACTTTTTTCAGGCCGGTGGAGCAGCAGGAACTGTTGCAAAGACAATGTCTGCTTATGATATGACTTTTTCTGATAGTATCTATGGGAAAGAAAAAAGTGGTCGCTACGTTTGCCAAGATCGTGTGATGAAAATGCTCGATTATGAGTATGATCTCTTAGTCGATCGACTTGGGAAAGTTCGTGGAAGTGATACGACTTTCTTTGTTTTCGCCGACACTGTAGCGGCCAAGAGTTATTCAGGTAAAGGGGAATGTCACGGCTGGTTAGCTGTGCGTTTTCAACATGCACCAAACGCGAAGGCATCAGAGCTTCTATTACACATTCGTATGCTCGATCAAGAAAATGTTCAGCAACAAGAGGCGGTTGGACTTATTGGTGTGAATATGATTCATGCATGCTTCTTTCACCGTGATGATAAGGGAAAATTTGTTTCAGCATTAATGGACAATCTTTCGACCAGAAGAATTGAAATCGATATGATTCATGTCAGTGGGGAAGCGCTTTCTCACATGGATTCTCGAATTTTATCACTAGAGCTTGTTAAAAGAAAATATACAAAAGTTGTTATGTTCGATGAGAATGGTAAGGCGATACAAGCGAGAGACTATCTCTATAAAAAGAATCTTGTTGTTCTTCGCGGATCGTTTCGCCCTCCAACACACGTAAATATGGATATGCTCAAGTGTGGTCTTGAAATAATTAAAGAAGAAGTTTCAGAGGGAGAAGAGATTTTAGGACTGCCTGAAGTTTCGATGTCTAAACTAATTGAAAGGGGAGAAGTTTCTAATCGTGACTTCCTTGCTCGAGTTGATCTTCTTACTGCTCTTAAACAAGTTGTGATGATTTCTAATTTTGATAACTATTTCGAAGTTAATGAGTTCTTAGAAAATGTCAGCCGCCGAAAAATTATCTTCGTAACGGGCGTTTATAATCTTCAAGAAATTTTAGATATAAAAAAATATGAGAATTGCCCAAGTGGTATTCTTGGAGGCCTTGGGACGCTTTTTGGGAAGCAAACTAAGCTTGCTGTTTATCCGGCCCTTGATGATGATGATTCTTCAAAACTAAATCATATTGATGACGTCAAGTATGATCCAAGTATTAAGAGTATTGTAAATTACTTCTTTGAAAATCAGCGTCTAATTAACGTTAAAAACTTCAATGAAGATTACTCGGCTATTTGGTCTCGTACAGTTTTAAAGATGATTGAAGATGGCGAAAGTGGTTGGGAAGAGATGGTGCCAGACGTTGTAGCAAAACACGTCAAGACCCAAAAATTATTTTCAAAATAAAGAATAATCTTCCGTCTATAAACAAAAGACTATTCATGAAATTATATATAAATGAAATATGTAATTCTTTGGGTAGTCTTTCTTCTTAGTTTCACTTCAACAGCAATCGCAAATGATATTCGTGTCATGAGCTTTAATACAACTTGTGCTCTTTGTAATAAGGGCAAGTTTGATAAATTCTCAAAGCGCAAGCACTGGATTGTTGATACTGTTAAACGTGCCAACCCTGATATTATCTCGCTACAAGAAGTACTCACCTCACATCAGCTAAAATGGATTTCGAAGAAATTAAAAAACTATTCGCTCTTCTATGGGAAGTATCGTGTGTTTAAATTTTCGGACTCAGCACTATTGATTAGAAAAGATCGCTTTAAAGTGACTGCTGATGGGGGCTACTGGCTTGGTCGCCGCGGAGGTAAGAGGTTTAGCTTTGGTTGGAGTTTTGCTCTTCCTCGTCGTGTTCAGTGGGCCAATATCTATGACAAGACTTCTGGAAAAGAATTTACTTTTGTTGGTGGTCACTTTGATAATAGAACAGAGAATAAGGAAAACTCAGCACGTTTTGTGATTGAGACATTTTCTAAGTCTGAAAGACCTATTCTCTTCGCTGGCGATACAAATCTTAAGCCGCTGACAAATGGCTACGCAATTTTAAAAACATTCTTTGATGACTCATTTGATATAAGCGCAGAGTTTTCAATGATTCAAAACTCTAATACAGGCTTGAATGACGGATGTAATCTTGAAAAAGGTAAAGTCTTTCCCGATTGTCGCGTCGATCATATCTTAGTCTCTAGTCGTGATAATTGGAGTGTTTCAAACTGGAGTATTGATCAGTATCTTTATAACGGAAAGTTTACTTCTGATCATCGTGCGATCTATAGCGATATTTCTCTGGACTAGTTTAGTGTTTTCTTTGTGCTCTTTGTTTTTTTAGAAATCACAACAGATAAGGCAGGAAGAAAAACTGTGAAGAGAAAATCTGTAATATTTTCTTGAAACTCATTTGTCATCGTAAAACTATCAAAGAATTCTTTGGTGAGGGCAACGATGATCACAATGATGAGTGAAGCTATTGGAGCGACCTTAAATTTTTTCACAAGTATCAAGTAAATCAATTCCCCAATAATAATATGAAGTAGAAAATCGAGCCTGATAGTATCGGCGATATACGTGTGAGATATTTTACTCATTAATAGTGTATATTGGTTTAAGAATGAATCCATTGAGTCATTGTACTTTACTTTTATTTTCTTGCAATAACACAAAGTGTCTAGCAAATGTGTTTGACATGTCAAACTCCATTTGGAAAAATACCTGACACTCACAAATGGACATTTATGAAATCTCTAATTCTTTTACTTATTACAATCAATGTACTTGCGAATAATCAAGATCTCGACAAAGAACTAAGTCGTTATATTGAACAATTCAACTTTAAACCAGTATCGATCGTTAAGGGTAAGAATGTCGCTCTTTACCAACTTGGAGAGGCGCTATTTTTTGAAGAGGCGATTTCTGGAAATAAGAATATAAGTTGTGCGACTTGTCACGATCCAGAATTTGGTACAAGTGATGCCCTACCAACTTCAATTGGTGAAGGTGGAGTAGGTGTTGGTGATAAGCGCGTTGCTACAAGTTCACATCAAATTGTTCCACGTAATTCGCCTAGTCTTTATAATATTGGCGCAGAGGCCTTAAGCTTTATGTTTTGGGATGGGCGCGTTCACTATAGTAAGAGACGTCTTGAATTCACCACTCCAGAGCCTGGACTTAATGGAGACTACCCTGAGTTTTACGAAATCGTTGATGAACTTGATTCTGCCCTGGCCGCGCAAGCTCTTTTCCCAATCGCCAGTCATGATGAAATGCGTGGAGTTGTTGGAACAAACGAACTGGCCGATGCAAAATCAAATCTAGAATTATGGCAGGCCGTGATGAAGAGATTAATGATGATGCCTAAGTATCAAAAACTTTTTAAGGCCGCCTTTAATGTGAATTCTCTTGAAGACTTTAATATTGGTCATTTTGGAAAGGCCTTAGGTCACTACCAAAAATTTGCATTCGTCGTTGCGCAAACGCCTTGGGATAAGTATTTAAGAGGTGATAAGAATGCTATGTCGATAGAGGAGAAGAAAGGAGCAATTACTTTTGCGACTTCTGGTTCGTGTGCTAATTGTCATAATGGAGAACTTCTTGGAGGAGTAAACTTTTTTAATGTTGTCGCTCCTCAGACTGGTCCAGGTAAGGATATCAAGCATAATGATGAAGGGCTTTTTCTAACAACGGGAACAGATCAGCATCGCTATTTGTTTAAAGTGCCGATGCTTAGAAATGTTGCAAAGACAGCACCATACTTTCATAGTGGAGCTTACGCATCTATTGAGCAAGTTATTGAACACTACTCAACTGGTCCAAATGCAATTGATAATTATGATTTTAAAATTCTCGCACCTTTTGAAAAAAATAATTATAAAGAAAGGCTCTTTGTTGAGACTGATCGTTATATGCTATTTAGAAAAAAGAATACTGCACATCCTTTAATAAAGAGTCATATGATACGCTTAACGAGTGAAGAGAAGCGGTTGATTGCTATTTTTCTAAAGAAAGCCCTTACAGAGTAAGTAAGGGATTAGTCTAGTGTATCTATTGAGGAGCGATTTTCCTTCATCAAAACCCTTTGGTTATTAATTAGGCTCACACGCTCTTTGACAGACGGGTAATCAATTTTAGAGGCTTCATAATGTGGCTTTTGCTCATTAAGAAGGTGAAGAGTCTGTGTTGGAAATGCAAAGTTCACATTCATCTCTTTTGCAATACGCATGATATCCATGAGGAGATTATGTTTTTCACACAGCTCGCTTGCAAGGTCAGGTACGGCCCAAAATACACTTAAGTAAATATCAAGGGAGCTCGGCCCAAGACCGTTAAAGTAGACGTGAAAGCTATCCTTTCTTGTGTGTGGATGAGCAATGATCATCTGGCGAATGGCCTCACAGAAATTATCAATCGTCTCAACAGGAGTATCGTAATCGATTCCAAGGGTCGTGATAAATCGACGATGTTTTCTCTTTCCGTAATTATCGATATTGGCATTTGTGAGCGTTCCGTTTGGTACCGTGACTAATGAGTCGTAGGCCGTTCTTACTCGTGTTGACCTCAGGCCGACTTCTTCAACAGAGCCTGTGATGTCATTATTAATTACTACCCAGTCGCCAATAGAAAATGGTCGATCAATCAAAACAGTAAATGATCCAAAGAGATTTGAGACGGTATCTTTGGCCGCTAAAGCAAAAGCAATCCCACCAATTCCCATACCTGCGAGGATGTTTTTCATATTAAGAGCGAGGGAATCACCTACATAGATAATCCCAAAACAATAGATGAAGAATTTAGCTGTCTTTTTAACGAGAGGCACGAGGACGTCGTCAAACTTATTTTCAGTAAGTCTCGCTTTGCGCTCGAGGAAGATACATAGAATATCGACAAATGAAGCAATGATAAGAACGAGAGCAAAGGCCATTGCAATATCGGCAAGCTTAAAAATTACATCGAGTACATTTTCTTGCAAGTTTATTCTCGCAACAAGAAAGTTAAATACCAGTAGGAAAGTAAAGAGCCCAAAAGGATAGGTAATCCGTTTTCTCTCTTTGCTCGTAAAGCTTATATCCTTATTGGCTAGAAATTGAATGAGTTTAGAGGCCACGTAAAAACGTACTAAGCGATCAATAATGAATGAAGTCAGTAGAATAAAGAGTATCGCAATCCACTGGTAATTTTTTAAAATGAGGTTTTCCTTCTTTGTCCATTCTGGAAGTTTTGCAATAATTTTCTGGCGTAAATTTGTGTCCGCGATGACATTTGTTGCGATGGACTTATTGGCAAGAGAGACTTCATAGAAACTTAAAGAGTTATAGGTTTCTTTGGAGAAGCGCCATTTTCTGTCTTCTTGATTTCTTATAATCGAAATTTCGACCTGTTCTTCTTTGTCTGAAACATTTATTTTTTCTTTACGATAAATCCAAATCCCATAATCGAGATTTTCAGGGATATCGTTAACATCAATATACTCAAGCTTATCGAGTACATTACTGAGGGAGAGTGCAAAGTCTTGTGCCTTAATTGACCTTGTCGCTTCAGAGAAGTGTGAAGCGTCTAGTGCCTTGGTTGCCATATTTAGCGCATCTTTGTCTCCCGACTTGTAACCCTTCATCGTTTTAAGGAAGTAATTCATCGTCTCTTTAGGTGATAAGAGCGTTGCATCAGGGTATTGATTACTTGCGATTGTCATTAAGCTAAGAAGGGAAATGATAAATATTTTTACTCTCATGATAAGTCCAGTATTATTGATTTATAGGTACTTAAAATAACATAAATTAAAAATATCGGTCAACTAACCTTGACATGATCTTTACAAACTCCATCTTATAAATAGCTGGAGGTATCTATGAATAAATTTGATTCAATTGTTGCTGGGGCTTTCGATATTGCTCAAACTGAAGTTTTAAAGAGAAAAAATTCTGAGTTATCAGAATATCACCTTCTTCATGGGCTTATCTCAAATCCATCGAGTTTCTGTGCTCGAGCTTTAAAAGACTATAAGAAAGAAATTAAAAACAAACTTGAGGGGCTTGCTACAGTGTCACATATTGACGCTCAAAATATCAGGCCGAGTTCAAAACTTTCTGAATGGCTTACATATGCTTCTAGTCACTCGATTCAAGAAGGAAGACAAGAAGTCATCGAGAAAGATTTAATTCGCTATATTCCACAGGTTTTTACGAGCTTGAATATTAATCCTGAGATCTTTGCAAAGGCCCATGAGCAAGAAAGTGAAGTTCCAACTTTTCTTACTAACTTAAATGAACTTGCTAATGAGGGGAAGCTTGACCCTGTAATTGGTCGTACGAAAGAGATCCGTGCCGTCATGGAGATCTTAGGTCGTCGTGGAAAGAATAACCCTGTTCTTGTTGGTCCTGCGGGGGTTGGTAAAACGGCCATCGTTGAGGGGCTCGCGGAGGCGATTGTCGCTGGAAAGGTTCCCGATGTGCTACTTGGAAAAACGGTCTACTCATTAGATATGGGCGCTCTAATGGCCGGTACAAAATTTCGTGGAGAGTTTGAAGAACGCTTACAAGGTCTTTTAAAATTTATAAAAGAAAATGCAAGTGAATCAATTCTCTTCATCGATGAAATGCACCAGCTTGTTGGAGCTGGAAAAACAGATGGTGCGATGGATGCTGCCAATCTTTTAAAACCTGCACTTGCAAGAGGTGAGCTAAATTGTATTGGAGCTACAACACCAGAGGAATATCAAAAATATATTCTCGGAGATAGTGCCCTCGATCGACGTTTTAGAAGTGTTCCAGTTGAAGAGCCAAGCGTTGAGGATGCCATTGAAATTTTAATGGGAGTTAGAGAAAAACTTGAAATGCACCATGGGATCAAAATATCTGATGATGCAATTTATAACTCAGTACTTCTTTCTAATCAGTATATTACTGATAAGAATCTCCCGGATAAGGCCATTGATCTTGTTGACGAGGCGGCGTCGGCGTTAAAGCTATCTGCTGAAGCGATGCCCTCATCTCTTGCGGAGCTTGAGGCCGATATACGCTCTAAGAAGGTTTACTTACAAATAGAGCCAGATAATAAAGGTCTTAAAGAAGAATTAGAGTCACTTGAAGCTGAATTTGGAGAAAGAAAAAGTGTATGGGAACAAGAGGTACTATCTCTAAAAAAAGTATCTGAACTTAAAAACCAATTAGATCGCTACCGTTTTGAGCTCGAACAAAATGAGAGAAATCAAAACTATGAAGAAGCTTCTAAGTTAAAGTATTCAATCATTCCTGAAGTTGAGAAGCAATTGGCCGAGTGTCATCATGACTGGATATTAAATAAAGAAAATATCGCACAGGTCATTTCGAGACAAAAGGGAATACCTGTTGAGAAAATTTTAAAATCTCGACAAGATAAAATTTTGAAACTTGAATCTTTTCTTAATGAAAGAGTATTTGGACAAAAAGAATCGCTTAAAGAAATTTCAGAGATTCTTTTGACAGCTCATGCAGGGCTCTCTGATCCGTCAAGACCACTTGGTTCTTTTCTTTTAAAAGGCCCATCAGGAGTTGGTAAAACAGAAACAGCAAAGGCACTTTCTGAGTTTCTATTTGATACGCAGGATAATATTATAAGAATGGATCTTTCTGAATATAGTGAAAAGCATTCAGTTTCTAAGCTCATTGGAGCAGCTCCAGGTTATATCGGGTATGAAGAAGGTGGTGTCTTAACAGAAGCTGTAAGAAGAAGACCATATAGTGTTATTCTCTTTGATGAAGTTGAAAAAGCACACCGTGATTTTTCGGACATTTTATTACAGATTCTAGATGATGGACGACTAACAGATAATAAAGGTCGAGTGATCGATTTTAAAAATACAATTATTCTACTAACAACAAACTCGAAAAATCTCGAAGGAGATTTTAAACCTGAGGTTCTTGGAAGGCTAGATGCTGTTGTTGATTACCATGCTCTTGATAAGTCAGTGATGACAAGTCTAGTGAGAAAACAACTTAAGCTTTTAAATGAAAGATTAGCTACTAAGAAAATTTCAGTAAATTTAAAAGATGAGACTATCCAAAAGTTATGTGAATTAGGTTATGACGAACGTTATGGAGCTCGACCATTACAGTCGGTCTTTAACCGCGAAATCGTCCGTCCACTATCAAAACAAG
>CAZQJK010000066.1:0-19228 GCA_964593545.1 uncultured Bacteriovorax sp.
CACATACGATATACTTTACAGAGGAACTTCTCCTCAAAAAAAACTCTGCTGTTCGACCTGAGCCTGCACCTAGTTCAAGAATAACATTAGGATTAGTGACTAGGCCCCCCATCACAGAACTATACTCTATGGCTGAACTCAATATATCCTGAGATATCTGATGACCATCAATGCTTATTGTCAAAGGATTACCTGTATTTTTTTCGTAACATGAACGTATAAGCTCTGGAAATTTATCTTTTACATAGTTATATAATAAAACCGTCATGGTGTTAAAAAGGATGGACTCTTCTATGGATAGGTACTGATGTTTTTTAATTATTTCATGTACTGGCACTTCAAATTTATACTTATCAGAATCCTTAAGAAAGTTGGCGCCCATAACACCCTTGATACCATCGATCCAGGTATAATAGTTTGTTGCTACTGTCTGTTTGAAATTTTCAAAACCACTATCATTAATCTGTTCGATATTTTTTTTATTTAAATAATTCCAATATTTTGACATCCCACCAAATGCGGAACTCTCTACGAAACAATCAATAATATACTTAAGATCTTCATCAAGATTACTAGTAGGTTTATATGCATTCCACCAATTCACAAATTTTTCATTAGTGTACAAATTTTTATTAGCTAAATATTTACCTCTTATTTTTGATACTACTGGCGGTATAAAACTTTTAATAACTTCCTTCATATTCACTCCAATTTTGTTTTCTTAATACTCTAGGTACACTGAGTCCTATAAACTTGCATCATATAAACAAAGATAAAATATAGTATTGTATTTGATTTTATTGTTCAACAATTTATATGGTAAACATTTTTTTCGTTGACTGATTCTGAAAATCCTTTTTTAAAGTTGAATATATTCAAAAGCTTTTTATCTTCTTCATTTGAATCTAAATATCCAAGTACAAGATTTTCCAAACCTTTTGATTTAGCGATGCAAATACTATGATAGAGTACAAAAAAAGAGACTGGAACAGAGTTAGTCATCATTACTTTATCGTATGCCCCCATCGAGTAATAACCAATCTTACGACCATATTCGATTATTGTTAATGAAACTAAAGTACCATCCAAATACCCCGTTACAGCAAATGCAGTTTCTGATAAAAACATATTTCTCATGTGATCCCATCTTCTATCTTTCTCTTGCATAGCAGATACATCTAAATAATACTGTTTAATTATATTGAAACTTGCTTCAGTAAAATTAGATTTTTCAAAAACTTGAATATCTAAGTTATTCCGCCCCCAATTAACTAGACTTCTATAACTCTTTCTCAAGTCTCGCTTAAAATCAATTTCTGCACGCAATAGATTAGTTGAGGCAATAACATTTTTTCTTACCGGCACAACTGTTTTCAGCTCATCTGCAAAAACCTCAAGAGTTAACGAACAAGGTCTTACCTCAGCTAGCTCATTTAAAACATCAATTTCATTTATATTCTCGTTTAAAAAGAGCTCTGTCGGGAATTTGAAAAAACCTTGAGTTATTCCGTTTCCATAAATCGGTATATAGCCAACCAGAAGCTGGCCTTGATATATCGCGAGGCTATTATTCTCTGCATAGCTGCTGGATACTTCCTCTTGTAACTTTATGCTATCATCTCTATATAAAAAATGATCAAGAGATTTAAGAAATACGAAAGACGTAATAAAATCTTCATATAGCTGTTTTTCTAAAAATTTAATTTTAATAAATTTATATTTCATTTAATGAACGATACTTTATTTCTGCAATTTTCCAATCTTCCATATTATCGATATCTTGTACCTCTGATTCTGGAATTTCGTAAGCCATAGTTTTCTCTGTAAATATTTGCTTCTTTTTCTTTATTGTATCTGTTCTAAACCAGTAAAACTGACCACAGTCATGATAAGCTGTTTCTAAGTCTTGGGATCTCACATTAATGTTCTCAGGCCACATCATACTTAACTTATTTCCTTCGATTTTCAATGCTCGTTGTATTGGATAAGAAAACTTTGAAACAGGAATAACGGAGTCTACAGCATTTCTATCAAGAATTGAAAAAGCTTCATCTATTTTTTTTGCCGTAATAAATGGCGCAGTAGGATAGATACAACAGCATTTCTCATATATTTCTCCATTACATTCTAGTTGTTCTAAAACTTCTAAAACAACATCGACGGTTGTAGCGTAGTCATCTGAGTTTTTCTCACTTCTTATAAAAGGAACCTCCGCTCCATATTTCAGTGCTAATTCAGCTATTTCTTTATCATCTGTTGAAACAATTATCCGTGAAATAGAGTTAGCCTCGAGTGCTGCTTTAATTGAATATGAAATAAGAGGAATTCCACAGAATTCTTTTATATTTTTCCTAGGAATGCGCTTACTTCCACCTCTGGCTGTAATTATAGCAATAGTCATTTTCAATCCTTCAGTAGCTGCCAAGTTACACCAGTACCCTTGTTTACTTTTGATGTTATTTTTTTTCCAAGTATTAATTCATAATATTTTGGTGATAGACCATGACCCGGCCTCAAGCACTTTGTATTTTGTTCTGTTAATATATCACCTTCATCTAAGTCTTCTGTAATTATAACTGACCTTCTAAACTGCTTGGACTTTGATTCATTTAACTTTCCACCATAGTTTATCTCTCCCAGTGACAGCCATGCTCTTTCAGTTTCAATTACTAAATTTTTTAGCTCATCTGGTTCTAGAGAGAAGGCTGAATCGACACCACCGTCACTTCTATTAAGTGTAAAGTGTTTTTCAATTACTGTTGCACCAAGCGCGACAGATGCTATTGATACACCAATTCCCATGGTGTGATCAGATAATCCAACTTGCAAATTAAATAGTTCACGCATATGAGGAATCGTTATAATATTAGTATCTTGTGGCGAAGCAGGGTAGGTACTGGTACATTTCAAAAGAATTAAATTATCATTACCTTCATTTTTAACGGTTTCAACTAGATCATATATTTCTGATATATTTGCCATTCCCGTAGATGCAATAATAGGTTTACCTGTCTTTGCTATCTTCTTTATTAGAGGAATATCAATATTCTCAAAAGAAGCAATTTTATAGCAGGGAACACCTAGTTCCTCTAAAAATACTAGAGACGTTTCATCAAAAGGTGAGCTAAAGCACAATATACCTTTTTCTTCACATCGCTTAAATATAGGTTCATGCCACTCCCATGGGGTCATAGCTTCACGATATAAATCATAAAGAGTTCTCCCATTCCATAAGCTATCGTTATCTTTAATGACAAAGTTTGACTGATTAATATCTAGTGTCATAGTCTCAGGTTTGTAGGTCTGCAACTTTACTGCTGATGCCCCAGAATCTGCTGCTGCATCAACTAAGTCCAGAGCTCTTGTTAGAGATTGATTATGGTTTCCTGACATTTCGGCGATGATAAATGGTTTATTACCTCTTCCTATAAGTTGATCACCGATTTTAATCATATTTTTCATTTTTACCCTTTATAAATTTATTTCTTATATATTATCATATATAATTATCAAATATTATATGCAGCGCAATTAAGCAGGTTCAATGAAAGCACTTATAATCGGATGTGGGAACATTGGCGCATTCTATGATACTCCAAACAACAGTAAGGGTGTGTTTACTCATGCACATGCCTACACTTTATTGTCAGACATAAAAAGTATCGCTTTTTATGACACTAATCAAAACAAAGCGCTCCTCGCTACTAACTTGTGGGGTGGGACAATGCTGGCTAATCTGAATCATGATTTATCTGACTACAAGCCAGATATAGTGAGTGTTTGCACCCCAACCAAATATCATCTTGAAACTATTTTAGAACTTTTAAAGCTTCATATTCGTCCTAAAATTATATTACTTGAAAAGCCACTTTCATATGACTTAGAGACTTCAAAGACAATTGTATCGCTACTTGAGAGCAATGGCATTTTATCCAATATAAACTTCAGTAGAAATTTCGATACTTCTATACATTCGCTTCGGAACTCTATACTGAAGTACGATGATTTTACGGGTATATATGGTAACGCTATCTACTCAAAAGGTTTTTTAAACGGTGGGAGTCATTTAATTTCAATGCTTTCTTTTTTATTCGGGAATATTCTTGATTTTAAAATTTTGTCTGGAAAAAATGACTTTGATGATTCAGATCCATCGTTAGACTTATGGCTATCTTTTGAGAAATGTCCCAGCTATACACTTATGGCAACTAATCATAATGATTACTTTCTTTGCGAATATTCATTTTACTTTCCTAACAAACGCTTATCATTTTATAACCTTGGATTTGACTGTCTTGAACAGGAAGTCATTGCGAGTGAAGTTTTTCAAGGCTATAGAGCTTTATCCAAAGGCAATATTTTTAATACAAGCCTAAACAGAAGCATGTTAACATATATTGATAATTCAATTAGATCTCTTTCTAATCCTTCTTTACTTATCATGCCGGCCTCTCTAGCCTTAAATACGCAAATTATATGTGATCAAATACTTACTCAATACAAAGGGCTTTAAATATGTCTAAACTTGCTATCAATGGTGGCTCAAAAATCCGAAAAGATTTATTCCCATCTTATGATGTTCTTGGGGAAGAAGAAGCAATGGCTGCATATAATGTAGTAAAGTCAGGTGTCCTTTCGAAGTATTTAGGATGTTGGCATAAAGATTTTTTTGGAGGGCCAGAAGTACAGGCATTTGAAGAAGAGTGGTCAATTATGTTTAATGCTAAACACTCCATCTCCGTTAACTCAAACACGAGTGGTATTATTTGTGCACTAGGCGCATTAAATATTGGTCCGGGTGATGAGGTTATCGTTTCCGGGTATTCCATGTCTATATCTGCATCTGCTCCTTTATTCTATGGAGCAATCCCAGTATTTGCAGATATTGAAGAAAATTACTTTTGCCTAGACCCTAAATCTGTAGAATCAAAAATTACCCATAGAACGAAAGCTGTTATTGTTGTGGATATTTTTGGACAGCCATATGACTATGAAGGATTCCAGAAGCTTAAAAATAAGTATGGAATTAAAATAATAGAGGATACAGCTCAAGCTCCTTACTCAACTTTAAATGGAAGCTACTGTGGTACACTTGGAGACATTGGCATTTACTCACTGAACTACCATAAACATATTCATACTGGTGAAGGGGGAATGATTGTTACCAATGACTCTGAAATTGCTACAAGATTACAACTAATCAGAAATCATGCAGAAGCTGTTGTTGACGGAATGAATTATCAAGGCGACAGAACAAATATGATTGGTTTCAACATGAGACTTCCTGAGATTGAGGCCGCTATTGGTAGATCACTTCTAAAGAAGCTTCCACATCTTATAAGAGAGAGGGTAGATAACGTAAGATATCTTGAGTCAAAAATTAAAGATATTCCATTTCTAACTATGCCAAAAATAAGACACGGCGCTGAGCACTCGTACTATGTCCATTCAATTAGGTATGACAAAACACATGCTGAAAGTGTTCATAGAAATGATTATATCAATGCACTAAAGGCTGAGCTCTCACCTTGCCTAAAAAGAGAAGATGATGGTGTATTGATTGGAGCAGGTTATGTGAAACCACTTTACCTTCAATCTTTATATCAATCTAAAATTGGATTTGGTAAACTCAATTATCCCTTCAACGATCCAAACAATCTAAGTATTACATCATATGATAAAGGTATTTGTCCTGTTACTGAAAGGATGCACTTTGAAGAAGTAATAACCCATGAGCTGATGAGACCAGGTTTATCTAAATTCGATCTTGATGATATTTCAAATGCATTTTTAAAAGTTGCAGATAATTTGAATGAGCTCTCTTAATATAATATTAATTATTTCAGAAGATCCTGGTGGAGCTGAGATACTTTCGTCTTGGTGTGCACAAAACTTAGACTATAATTTCTACTTTCTTCTCAGTGGTCCAGCTATTCCAATCTACAAAAACAAAATTGATAACTGTAAAATAGTTTCAACAGATAAAGCACAAGAGTTAATCATCTCCAAATTCTTCTGTCAGGTTATTATAACTCAAAGCTGGAGATCAAAATTTGGATTAAATCTCATTCCGTTAGCCAAAGCTAAAAACATAAACACTGTCTTTTATGCTGATCACTGGGGAAATTATGGTGATTTTTTTAACACAACAGAAGCGTTAACAACTGATTTCTTATGCGATGAAGTTTGGTGTGGTGACTCTCATGCAATCACAAATGCTTTAGATCTTGGCTTTCCCTCTAATATCTTAAAGCTTGTCCCCAATGAAAAATTTAATGAAGTTAAAAAAGCTTTAAAGATCAAAAAAAAGAAACAAGGCTCTCCGATTACGCTTCTTTACCTAACCGAACCAACCTCAGAGCACATGATTGCCAAATATAATGATCCATTATTCAAAGGATATAATGAGTTTACTATTCTACAGCGGTTTTTCAGTTTATTGCCTGACTACTTTCCTAACATTAAAAAGATCATTTTCAGAACACACCCTAATGAGAAACACGATAAGTATAATGATATTTTATCCCAAAGTTGTATTTCCAAGAAGTTTGAATTTTCAACTAATTTAAATCTAATTGACGATATCTTAGAGTCAGAGTTTGTAGTAGGATGTGAGTCGATGGCGCTTGTTTATAGTATTTTTGCAAATAGAAAAACATATAGTATTCTACCATCAAATTTTAAATTATTACTTCCGTATGATGAAATTATTCGAATTTAATTTTTTTTACAAAAAAAGATTCCTATTTTGAGATTTTTATGAAAAAAGCAGTCCTATTTATCACAGAAGGAAATTCATTAACAGGCTGGGGGCATGCTATAAGATGCTCTGCCATATCTCAAATTATATCTACAAATTTCGATACGTATTTATTAAATAGTAATTTTGATATTCCTACCTTCGATTTTATTTCTAACTCATTTTCTTTCACAATAAATTCCCTTAAGGAAATTAATGTACAGAATTGCATAGTTCTTATTGATAGAAAATCTCTCAACAATACATTTATAATCGAAAATGGTATCTCGAGAAATTCTCTTATTATTATTGATGATTTATATAAAACTTATGATTGTCATAGTATAATCAATCACTCTATTTCTGCTACTCCATTACGTTATGACAACTCTACATTTAAAAATCTTTATCTTGGTCCCTCATACGCTTTACTAAGGCCTCCTTTTCTCCAAAAAAATTACAATTCATCATATAAAAAAAATATCCTAAATTTTCTTGTATGTGTAGGTGGTACAGATACAAATTGTTTTAGCTACATCATAACCAAAACGATATTGGAATTTTTCCCTAAAGCAAACGTCTCTATTGTTATTGGTCTTAACCCCGAGCTTAAGCAAAAACTTATGGTCTTTCAAGGCAGAGTTAGCATTTATGAAAAAATTGATGCCCAAGAAATGTGTAAGTTAATATGTTTTTCAGATCTTGCCGTTACCTCTGCTAGCACATTGTCATATGAGTGTTGTGCCGTTGGTATCGGGCTAATTACGGGATATTATACTGAGGATCAAGTAGATTTTTGTAAATCACTTAAAGATAAAAAATTATCATTATCGGTAGGTAACTTTAACATAAACTTAGCTGCTAAACTTGCAAGGATCTTTTCTACTATTAATCCTATTGATATAAATAATATGATTAAGGTTCAAAACACAGTGTTTCCTAACCATATTAGAAATAATATATTAGATATATTTCTAAATATAAAGAATACATGATATAGAAACTTTTATTTTTTACGTGAAAAATATATAATATCATCGATTATGACTTCTTTCTCTAATCCTGCTTTCTCAGCTATTTTCTGAGAGGCTATATTACCTAACTTTACCTCTGCCTTGACGATACCATTTATATCCTCAAGGAATTTTTTCACCATAAGTGTTCCATAGCCCTTACCACGACATGCTGGTGAAACCGTCCAAGAAATTATCCAGCAATCTCCACTCCATTCTTTTCTCACAGTACCGACTGAAACATTTCTATATACTACTATATAAATATATACATTTGTGTTTTTAAGTTGATTTATGAACCATTTCAGATGATTTTCATACGATATTTTATTTTGATTGTGAGAGTTCATTCTAGTAAACTCATCATTGCGCCACTCGAATAATGTTGACGTGTCCACTTCCGTAGCTAATCTAAACCTTAATTCCATTTTACCCACATACTAACAGTCACTAATTACAGAATTCAATTATTTTAGAAATAACATACTGCTGATCAATAGATGATAGTGTTGGAAACATCGGTAATGATAAGCACTCATCATAGAACTTCTCAACCACTGGAAATTGCCCCTTCAGGCATCCGTACTTTTCCCTATAATACGGATGCAAATAAACTGGAAGATAGTGAACTTGTGCAAATATTTTATTTGATCTTAGATATTCATATAATTCTTTTCTTCTTTCTGTTCTTATTACATAGAGGTGAAAAGCGTGTTCGATGGAATTTTCTCGATAAGGCACTGTTAAAGGTAGGTCTCTTAAATGTTTATCATAGATAACAGCTATTTCGTTACGTTTTTGTATACTACTTCGAAGTCTCATTAACTGAGAGTTACCCAAGGCTGCAAGAATATCTGGCATCCTGTAATTATACCCGAGTTCATGTTGCTCATGATACCAAAGTCCATCGTTATTGGTTTTGAATTTTAACTCTTTATTACTAATTCCATGAGTTCTTAGCAAACATAGCTTTTCGTATACATCCTCGCAATTTGTGGTTATCATCCCGCCTTCTCCGCAGGCTATATGCTTCACCGGATGGAATGAAAAAACTGTAACATCGACATAATCACAACTACCAGTTCTCACAATTTCATTTTCATATACTCTGCTAGAACCTGGTGAATGACATGCATCCTCAATAATCTTACAACCATATTTCTTTGCTATTTCACTTAACTTCCTATGCTCAATCGGATAACCAGCAAAGGAGACTATTGTTATAAGGTCTATATTTTCAACCTTTAGTATCTCTTCTAGTTTTTCAATATCAATCAACATAGTTTTTGGATCAATATCACAAAACACAACATCTGCTCCACAATAGAGAGCTGCATTTGCTGTAGCTGCAAATGTTAAAGGTGTTGTAACAACTCGTGATCCATTAACTATACCGGAACCAAGATAGGCTAAGTGTAGTGCCGCAGTTCCATTATTCACGGCCACAGCATATTTAGCTCCCACACAAATTGCAAAATTTTTTTCAAACTCATAGATAGCTGGACCTTGAGTTAAATAATCACTTCTTAAAGTGCTCAAAACACTTTCAATATCTGTACTAGTTATTTCTTGTCTTCCATATGGAATTATATTCATTTTAGGCCCTAAACAATGGATCAACTTCTCTAATTATTAATTGTCTAATATCTTCAACTGATAACCATTCCTCATTTTTACCTGAATCATAACTAAAGCCGTAGTTCACTTTTTTACCATCGAATTTTTTTAGATATTCACTTTCTTTCCAAGTAGGTGTCGAAGACATAATTACAAAATAGTCTTCAAACTCAAGTGTATTCAGAGAATCCATCATTGTTATCATTTCTTCGTGTATTTTTTCCCCGGGACGTACTCCAATCATTTCTAAGCGTGCATCAGGGTTAACGGCTTTAGCTACATCTATTACTCTATAAGAAGGTATTTTGGGGACAAATATTTCTCCACCCCATGCGTTTTCAATTGCCCGAAGAACTAAGTCGACTCCCTCATCAAGTGTAATATTAAATCTAGTCATTTCTTCATGTGTAATAGGCAAAATATCCTGATCTTTAATAGATAAAAAGAAGGGGATAACTGAGCCTCTCGAGCCAAAAACATTACCATACCTAACCACAGAAAATGTTAGTTCTCTATTACCCTTCATGTTATTTGCAGCAACAAATAATTTGTCACTACATAATTTTGTAGCACCATACAAGTTAACAGGAGCTGCAGCCTTATCTGTCGACAAAGCTATAACTTTCTTTACTCCACAGTCTAGAGCTGCATTGATTACATTTTCAGCACCAATAATATTAGTTTTTATACATTCCATAGGATTATACTCCGCGGCAGGGACCTGCTTAAGCGCCGCAGCATGTATTATAATGTCAATATCCTCGCAAGCTCTTTTTATTCTCTCAGGATCTCTTACATCTCCAATAAAATACCGTAAACATGGATATTCTTCAGGGGAAAACTCTTGAGACATTTCGTATTGCTTCAGCTCATCTCTTGAGTAAATAACAAGTCTTTTAATATCAGGATATTTCTCTAAAATTATTTTTACAAACTTTTTGCCGAATGACCCTGTCCCACCTGTTATCAATATACTTTTACCTGCCAACATCACATATCTCCTAAAATTTATTCTTTATAATTTCTTTAACGATTCTAAAAAGCTTATTACTCAAGCTAGCTTTTGTATTCATCAGTTGAGATACACTAAAGTCACCAACTAGTTTTAATTTTACATACTGTATCATTTTCATTAACACAGGCTTTATACACAGACTAAACAGAAAATTACTTATTGACCAGCTCAACAAGTAAACCTTCTCCCTATGATTTATAGATTTTGATTCTAGTATTATTCCCAAGAGATACTTCTCTCTATTTAGATATGGGAACATCTTATGCACTAAGGATTCTACACTATGTACTTTAAATAATTTATCTGCACTTTCACTTGCGCCATCAGACCTTTTGTAAAACTCAACTTTTGGAATAACGTGTAAATCTCCCAAAGTCATTATTTTGATATCGACTATGTGGTCCCAACCAATAACGTCTCTAAACGGTAATGTTTTCAATATTCCCTCTGTTCTATAAATCCCACAAAACATAGCTTGGACACTATTCCCAGAATGCAAGAAATTCTTATATTTTATATACGATCTAGCAACGTCATCACCCTTGGTTGAAAAGCTCTGATCTATAAAATTTATTTTATTCCTAACTGTATCTATAGATTCAGTGTAAGTAGTGACTAAATATAAGCTTTCGTCATTTTCTAATTGATCAATACAATATTCTATAAAATTTTCTCCGTACCAATCATCCTGATCAGCAAACATGAAATATTTCGTCTCAATACCTTGTAACAAAGATTCATAATTTTGCACCATACCCTTATTCTTACTATGTCGAAAGTATCGAATTCTCGCATCTAACTTCATATACTCATTAACAATAGCTTCAGTACTATCTGTTGAGCAATCATCGTGAACAATTATTACAAAATCCTTATAGGTTTGATCCAGTAGAGTTTGCAAGGCCTTTTCAATATAATGACCACCGTTATAAACAGGCATACCTATTGTTAATATTGTCATACTATACAGTCCAAAACTATATGTGATAAGGACTCTTTAAAGTTTGCTTTAGAGTACTTATTCCTAATTTCCCCAGCTGAGCTTGGCAGCTCTCTACTGTTCCACAATCTCTGAATTGAAACACTAATACTCTCTACACAAGATGGATCAAAATAAAGAACTGAGTCTCCAAGCTGCTCTCTTGCGGCATAGACATCAGCAACGGCACATGGTACCTTCAAATACAAACTCTCTAGAGGAGGGATGTTCGTCGGTCCACAAAAAGAAGCCATTACTAAACCACATGACACTCTATACATTGATGCCATTTCTTCATCCTGAATATATCCTACAAAAATTACATTTTCTTCTAACTTATGTCGAAAAACATAATCCTGAATTTTATAATATTCTTTCTCTTTAGAGCCCGAGAATACAATACAGATCTCTTTGTTTTGTTGCTTAACTTTTAAAATAGCATCAATTAAATTCTTGTGGTTTTTATGTGCCCAAAATTGTGCCGGGTAAAATAAGTATTTCTCAGGTAAGGAATATTTACCTTTAACATCTACAAATTTTTCTTCCAAAATATAATCTGGGACTGAAAACATTTGAACCTTAACTTTCGAACCCTTAACATTGTAACACTCTAAAACATGCTTCTTTCCCATCTCAGAATCAACTAAGACTAAAGATGAATATTTACATATATTCGAATACAATATATCTCGAGCTCTACCTTGACCATTGTCAATTAATTCTGGGAATTTCTCATACCGATGCATCAAATCATGAATCGTTCCTATGAATTTAACTTCACTCTCATAACCCCACCTGTCTTGAGCTGGAAATATCCATAAGTCACAATTCTGTTTATTCATCTCTCTAGAGTAGCTAAAAATATATTTCGATAACTTTCTCCATATAGCAACTGGCAATTTCAGTTTAAAAAATATTCTTCGAACTAAATCTTCGATTAGAAAATTTTTAACGTATATACATTTATCACCTTTTTTAAAGAAATATCTTTCCCATTCAATTCTTGTGTATAATATTACGCATTCAATTTTTCCAGATCTTACAAGATCCTCACATGTTTCAATCACCAATTGACTATATTGAAACGCTCCCCCTCCTGACGGAAACATATCTAAGAATATGCCGACCTTCTTCATGCAAATATTTCCTTTAAGGCATTGCAAACATACTCCATATCATCCTCAGAAAGAGCCAAACCTGAAGGGATATATAAACCTTTAGCATACATTTTTTCGGAAATATCGTAATTTGAAAATTTATTACTCTGCAAGCTCTTAAAGCATGGTTGAAGATGCATAGGATAAAAGAATGGTCTTGTGCCGATATTATACTTTCCTAATCGTTCACAAAGTTCTCTTCCTGATAAATCAACATTATCCTGAATTACTAACGGGTATACCCAATATATATTTTCACAATAAGCTGTGGATTTGATGGGTAACTTCAATTGTTGTATACTATTTAAGTTCTCATTATAGTATCTTCCAATTTCTCTTTTTTTCTTTATCTTTTCATCTATTCTTTCTAATTGCGCAACACCAAGGGCAGCCTGCATATTTGTCATTCTCGCATTTGTACCAATCTCCTGATGAATAAATCTTTGACTATTATCAAAACATAAGTTTCTCAACGAAGAACATCTCTCAAAGATCTCAAGTGAGTTTGTTGCAATAAAACCGCCTTCGCCTGTGGTGATATGCTTATTGGGATAGAAGCTAAAAATGCTCACATCTCCGAAGCTTCCGCATTTTTTTCCTTTATATAATTGACCATGTGCTTCAGCTGCATCTTCTATTACTTTCAAACCATGCTTTTCTGCAAACCTCAAAATCATATCCACATCGCATGTTAGTCCATATATATGAACCATCATTATTGCTTTTGTCTTTGGTGTTAATGCATCCTCAAGCTTAACTACATCGATATTTAGAGTCTCATCACAATCTACAAAAACAGGAACAGCACCACTCGCCGCTACACTTGAAGCACACGATATTATTGTAAATGTTGGAATAATTACTTCATCACCTGGACCTAGTCCAAGAGCCTTTACTGCTATATCTAGCGCAACTGTTCCGTTGCTTACACATACCCCAAATCCTCTATTTATATATTCTGAAAACTCATTCTCAAATCTTGAAACAAAAGGACCCTCTGACGAAATCCATCCGGAGTCTACACACTCCATTAAGTATTTTTTTTCATTTCCATCTAACAATGGTGTATTTACAGGCACAGTTCTCATCACACTAACCCCATATACTTCACTTGAGAGTCTTCTATCCCCTGGAATCTTATTTTATCCCTTTCTCCTAAGTATGGACCCTGCTTAACCTCAATCATTTCAACTTTCTCAATTACTTTAAACCCATGCCCACCACTTGTAAGCAAAATCACATCTCCCTCTTCTATAATTAAGCTTGATATATATTCTTGATTATCGCTATAGAAATCAACACGAAGTTTTCCTTTTCTAATTATTAAAACTTCGTGCGTTAAAGAAACACTCCTTTCAACGACCTGATGTACATGCGGTTTAATATCTGTGTTTTCTTTATGAGAAATGTATGCAAGCTGCTGAGAATAATCATCTGGCGTAAAGAACTCAACACCTTCTTTCTTATAAGATGCTGGAATTAATACCGCATATACCTTGCCATCAAACTCAATATTTACAGACATTATTTATCTCCCTTTTTTTTCAGTTTTTTAATTTTTTTAAGTTTATCGTATTGTTCAAGAAGATGAAATGAGTCTAATAGCTCTCTTACAATATGCTTAATATACAGTTCTAAATTTTTTCGCTTCCTTTTAAAGCTCCAAAGGTCATTACTCTTTAAAGCTTTTGCTCTCTCCCTAAGTCCTTCTTTGCCATTACTACTTGATACACCATCACCAATCATTTTCACAACCGGAGCACCTAATAAATAATAACCTTTGCAGCCATGTTTTATCATCCTATATACAAACTCATAGTCCATCGCTAACTTATAATTTTTATCGAAAGTACCTATTTCTTCAAAAACTCTTCTTCTTACTATTAGAGACGGGTGCGGAAAGGGCATGTCTCCAATTCTAATATCACCCGGTTTTACAATATGCTCTCCAGATGATTTATGAACAAAGATGATATCGGCGTATATAAAGTCAATTTCCGGATTTTTTACTAGTATTTCATCTGCCCTTTCATAATATGTACTATCGATTAAAAAATCTCCACTATTTAGAAATGTAATAGATTCACAACTAGAAAGAAACAAACCTTTATTAAATGCGTCTGATATCCCATAATCCTTCTCGCTAATACTTTTGATTTTATTTTTATAAAGAAGTTCTTTGGCCTTATTACAACTACCGCCATTTACCACAACAGACTCTATACCCCCTGCAGATTTTAGAGTAGCAAGGGTTTCTATTAATTCTGATGTATTATTGAATGTTATCGTAACAACTGAAATCATCTGTATACATTATCTTATTATCTCTAGCTCTTCCAACAATTATAGCCTTCAAAAGCCAAAATTATATGCTAAAATAAGCCTCATATTAGTACCTAAGGAGCTCTCCTGAAAATTTTGCACTGTGTACAATTTTATAGCCCAGCAGTTGGGGGGATGGAGGAAGTTGTCAAACAACTTTCAGAGAATCTTGTTCGCATGGGTCACGACGTCACTGTGGCAACTAGTTTAAATTCTAGTCGAGATGCTTTTGATATCAATGGTGTGAAGATTAAAGAATTCGACATAAGTGGCAATCTCTCCAAAGGAATAAAAGGAAATACCGATCAGTATAGGAATTTCCTACTAAATAATAGTTTTGACATCATCACTTGCTTTGCTGCGCAGCAATGGGCAACTGACATCCTCCTTGAAGATGATTTTCTTTTTTCACTCCCAGGAAAAAAAGTATTTGTTCCTACTGGGTTTTCTGGATTATACGAGCCCTTATATAGTAATTACTTCATCAAAATGAAATCTTGGCTCACTCGGTTTGATATGAATATTTTTTTATCTGATGACTATCGAGATATAAACTTTGCTAAAGATGCAGGCGTCGTTGCTTATAAAATAATCCCCAATGGGGCTTCAAAACAAGAATTTTCTGACATATTAGAAAGTAAAATTTTTAAAAAGGGCGCATTTAAAATATTGCACGTAGGAAATCATACTGGCCAAAAAGGGCATGGGGACTTATTTAAATTAATTCATAAAATCCCTCAGCATAACATTCATTTGAAAATTATTGGCAAGCATAAACTTTTAAGCCGCTGCTTTATAAAGTGTAAACTGAAATCTATTTTTCATAATATTTTTTTCTACTTAAAAAAATCTAACAAAAGAATTGATGTTCAAGAGCTTACAAGATCTCAGGTAGTCACAGCATATAATGAAGCGGACTTATTTCTTTTCCCCTCCAATATTGAATGTTCTCCAATTGTTCTTTTCGAAGCAATGGCGTCAAAGACTCCTTTTTTAACAAGCACTGCTGGCAATTCGACAGAAATTATACAATGGTCCAAGGCTGGAAAGATTCTACCAAGTATCAAAGACAAATACGGCTACACAAAGATAAGACTTGATGAAGCTATATCTATTTTATCAAAAACTATTGATGATAAAGAAGAGCTCAACAAATTAGCAACTTCCGGTCATCATGCATGGCTTACAAAATTCACCTGGGAAGCAATAGCTAAGAGCTATGAAGATACATATCGAGATATAACAGAGCTAGGTGCACAATGATATATTTACGACTCTACGGTGGGCTAGGTAATCAGATGTTTCAATACGCATTTGGCTATGCCTTATCTAAAAAGTATGACAAAAGATTAGTAATTGAAACTAATTACTTTAGTGAGAATACGAAACTTTGCACACCTCGGTCATTTGAGTTAGATGTATATAAAATAACTTCTCAAATCACGAAATTGCCTTTTTTTGCTCACAGTAAAATTCTTGTAAAGATATTTCAAAAATTTCCAGTCTTCAATATATTCTCAAAGGTAAAGTATTTCCCAGAGAAGTCTTTTACGTATAATGACATTCTCATTAAGCCAAGTCTGGATTATTTCTTTGATGGTTACTGGCAGTCATTTAAATATTTTGAAGAATATAGGGAAGAGCTTCTACAAGTCTTTAGTAATATTTCAGTAGATCCAATTAATGCTGCTCTCATGTCAAGAATTTCTAATAACAATTCCATCTCTGTTCATATAAGACGTGGTGACTATGTCACTAATAATATTGCAAGTTCACACCATGGCACTTGCTCACTAGACTATTATCGTGATGCTATAAATTATTTTCAATCACTTTATAAGGACGCTTGTTTTTTTGTATTTTCAGATGAACCACAGTGGGCAAAAGACAATATCGTATTTCCTCCTACTACAACATTTATAAACCACAACACTGGAAAAAACTCTTACCTCGATATGCATCTCATGAGTAAATGCAGACACAACATTATAGCAAATAGCTCATTCAGTTGGTGGGCAGCTTGGTTGAATTCAAATGATCACAAAATAGTTATAGCTCCCATGAAATGGTTTAATACTGAAGTTGACACAACTGACTTGATTCCGCCGACGTGGATTAGATTATGAACCCGATTGTTTCAATTATTTTACCCGCATACAATGCAGAAAAATACATTTCCAAAACAATTACATCGGTCCTTGGTCAGTCTTATACAAATTTTGAACTTATTATAGTAGATGATGGCTCTAGAGATAATACATCCTCGATTGTCTCTAGCTTTTGCGACTCAAGGATCATTTATGTTAAAAACGAATCTAATCTTCGCCTGGTAAAAACCCTCAACAAAGCAATAGCATTAGCACGCGGAAAATACATTGCGAGAATTGATGCTGATGATATCTGTCACCCCAAAAGAATTGAATCACAAGTGTTATATTTACAGAAATTCACAGATGTTGCTGTTGTCGGTACGGATATCTATTTCATTGATAAAGATGACAATGTTTTTGGTCGGGGAGTCTCAATTGAAGAATCATCTTCTTTCATAAAATGGAACTTCCAAAGAAGGTGTTGTCTTTATCATCCATCAGTTATGTTTAACAAAGAAATCCTTGGTGATAATTTATATTATGATGAAAAATTTATCAATGCTGAAGACTATGAATTATGGTTACGACTTTCAAAATCACACCAATTGAGAAATATTAATAAACCACTACTTTTTTATCGAGTGCACGACTCAAGCATTAGTCAAACGACAAATACTGTCTCGGTTAGATCGATGCTTTCAGCAATTGAACTCTATAGCAACAATTGGCATGAAGATATGCTAGATTCAAAAACTGTTAAGTTGATTCGTTTTCCTAATAAAATAGATGATCATTCTTCGCAAGATATAACTATTCAATATTTAATATCTGGTTATAAATATTTCATGTCACAAAATATTATCGATTCTCATGATAAATCTCTTATCAAAGAGTCTATTCTTAGTTTTTACATCATCAGTTCGATATATTTACTTTCAAAGTTTAAAAGACCTTCACTCAAGGCATTGGTCAGCATATTTGAGCTCAAACTAAGTCTTATAAATATTTGTCATGTGTTGAAGATATTTATGGTAAATGTTCACCGTAGATTTCTTTGGAAGTATTTCTATCGTAAAAAATCGTATTTCTTATACTATTAATGAATTTGTTGTAAATTATCTAAATAGTGTTGCTCGGGAGTAGTATACTCTGGGACTATTTTTTTTATCGCCACTTTATATTTTTCCAAGCTAGATTCAGAGTCCATTACTTGAAGCTCTAAAATTGAATCAAATATTCCCTGTTCCTGATTGCGTGATTTTGCAATATGCACCTTAGGATGAATTGTTTTCAATGTTGTTTCATCGTTGGCGAGTAATTCCTCATAGAGCTTCTCACCTGGTCTCAAACCAGTATAAGTTATTTCAATATCTCGGCCTGGCTCAAGTCCAGATAGACGAATCATTTGCTTAGCGAGATCTGAAATCCTAACAGGTTTCCCCATATCGAGAAGAAAAATTTCCCCACCACTGCCTAGTGATGCAGCTTCAAGCACAAGTTGTGATGCTTCTGGGATCGACATAAAGTACCTTGTAATCTCTTCATGGGTTACTGTAACTGGCCCACCTGATTCAATTTGTGATTGAAAGTGTGGAATAACACTTCCGCTGCTTCCAAGAACATTTCCAAATCTCACTATCACATACTTGGTATTTTTATATATCTCGGAGTTTCGTTTACAAACTATTTCAGCAATTCTTTTTGTGGCCCCCATAATATTCGTAGGATTAACGGCCTTGTCAGTTGAAACTAGAACAAATTTTTCTACGCCACACATTCCAGCAATTCGAGATACATTTTCTGTTCCTGTCACATTAGTCTGTACTGATTCATATGGATTAGCTTCCATGATAGGGACATGTTTATAAGCTGCGGCATGTAATATTATTTGTGGTTTGTAATTCTTAATAATTTTTTCAAGTCGTGTTGAATTTCGTACATCTCCAACGAGAGATATAAATTGCAAATCAGGATACTTTAATTTGATTTCTTTCTCTAAAGAGTAAAGATTAAACTCAGAAGAATCTAAGCAAATTAATTTATTCGGATTAAATCTGGCTACTTGGTTACAAAGTTCAGATCCAATTGACCCACCTGCGCCTGTTATAAAAACAACTTTTTCATGGAGCATTTTGTTAATTTCATTTGTATCTAATTTTATTGATTCTCGTCCGAGGAGATCTTCAATCCTAATATTTCTCAATTGCGATAGTTGACTACGACCATGAATCAGATCGCTCATTTTAGGAAGTATCTTGAATGAAACACTCAAACCATTTCCTCTTTCGACAATTTT
>CAZQJK010000067.1:0-18629 GCA_964593545.1 uncultured Bacteriovorax sp.
TTGGAACCCAAGTTGTTCCATTCCACTGCATCACTTGCCCTACACCTGCTCCCATCGAAGAAAGATGATTAGCGCCAATTTCGCCATCACCAATTTTTGAAGCAGTCACACTTCCATCAACAAGATTAAAAGTAACAGCAACAGAAGTTGCTCCATATGAAGTTTCAATGACTAAGTTTAATATCGAATTAAGAGCGAGCATCACCGCACTTGGTGCTGATAAAACTAAATTTGATCCATCATTTGAAATCACCGAAAGATTTTGTGAGTCTATTTTTACCGAAGAAAGGCTCAAAAAATTTGAACCAGATATTTTGAGTTGATCATTTTCTAAAGTTATATTTGAAACTAGTGGAGATGGCTTTTGCTGAGACTTTGTATTCTTGATATCAAGAGTCACCTCACCTTTTTCAAGAGGCGAAACACATGAAGACAAAATGAATGTAAAAATCAGTAAAAACCAATACATATCCCCTATTTTATCGGAATAACATAAGTATTCTTTATGTGTACAGAATTTCAAAATCTTACGCGACATGTCTGAGTTAAAGTGTTGGATATTAGCCTATTTTCTATGCTAAAAGTCCAAAAATTGCCGCAATGCAACAAGTGGCATTTTTTTATATAATTATTAAATGAAAAAGCTACTAATCACAATCTTGCTTACATTCTCTTCACTTGCCATCGATCTTGATTATCTTGAATCTAAGGGCTACAAAATTTACCAGATAGAAAGTGGTGAAACACTAGAAGCAATTGCTAATAAACTTTACAAGAAATCAGATTATAAATTTCAAAAAAATTCTGATTTTCAAAAGCTCCTTAAGAAATGGAACTCACACTTGAGTAGGGTCACTAATATTTCGGGACAATATATTTATGTGAATAATCCATATCCGCCATATTTAGAATATAAGTGGGCTCCAGACCTTTATACCGAAGAAAGTGTTGCCATTGCAGATGCAGAATATGATTACGTTGATCGTACATTAGGTGTTCGCTCTGCACCAGTAACAGTTTCAAATCGATTGCCTGCAAATACCTCAACAGCAGTTGTAGCTCCAGCAAAGAAAAGTAACTGGGTTCGCTTTGTTCACGCGACAATATCACAAGGACAATTTATTGATGATATTTCAAATAATAAAGTTAATAGTCAACAAAACTCTCCATTTACGGTTGGTGCTGGTTTTGCTTACCTACCTGAGAATTGGGAAAACTGGTCTCTGGCAAGTTCAATATACTATTCAAATTTGAAAGCTTCCAATATAACCGATGCCTCTCAAACAGTTCAAAACTCTAATCTCAAGCTACCTGCGGAAATCGGAGGGAATATTTATGCTCAACGAAATGTCCCTGGTAAGACATATAATTTCTATGGCGGCCTAGACTATGAGTTATTTAACACTTTAAATTTTCAAGAAATTATCGATGGAGAAACAACGACGCTTGAAAGTCAGAGACAGAAGATACTCTTTCTTACGGCGGGAATGGGTGTTCAGTTTAACTTCTTTAAGCCAACGACAATGAAGCTATCCGTTTCAAATGGTGTTCAAAGTGCCTCTGAGATGAATGGTATGAAATATATGCTTTACTTTAATCAAAAGATGACTAAGAACTTCTGGTATCACGTCTTATATAAGCAGCATTTACTCAAAGAAAATTCACGAGAAGTGAGTATTTCACGTTATGGTATTGGTGTCGGTGTCGCTTTTTAGTGAATTAGAATTGACTTCATTATCTCGTGACAACTATCAACTTCTCCGAACTGATACTTTCCAAGAATCAATTTTAACTTTTTAACACTTGGACTCCCGTGAATATTATCACTTGAAATAGAATGTTGTTCGAGCCAATTAGCTCGAACAAAAGTATTATAAAAAGTTCTCGACTTAAGACTTTGATCAATAAATGATGTCATTTCAGCATCTAAAATTTTTCCTGCATTTACGGAAATTTCTCTTCCCTTAATATTACCAAGATCTCCAATCACCCCAGCGCTCCCTTGAAATGTCAGCGGAACAATCTGATACTTAATATTGTCCATCTTTAATTTTCTAAGGAAGCCAGCGGAGAATCCAATTTTAGGAACTCTTGTCTCTCCAGTCATTCCAGCAAAGTGTCCCTCTGGATAAATATATACTTCTTTAGAATTTCCACTTTTGATTTTGCTTAAAACATCTTCAACTGGATCACTCTCCCCTCCGACCACAATGAGATTAGAATCAGGAACTTGATCAAACAATTTCTGCCTCCACTTCATTCGTGATCGAGCAGCGAAGAGCAACGAATTATCTCGTTGAAGTTCTCCCATAATCATCCCATCCATATCACCTTGCACATGATTTGGAGAAAAAATCGTAACAACATCATTTGGTGTATTTGTTAAATTAGAAAGGTCGTCATAGACTTTAATGTTTACACCTTCAAGCTTCGCCTTCTTTTTAAAATATCTATTGAGAGAGGAAACCGCATCTTTAGGTGCTTTTGATTTCTGTATATAGTATGTGTAAAGAAGATTCACTTTCTCAGGGAGAAGTTTCATCTCTTTGAGAAAACTATCAAATTTTTTAGAAAGTTTATCAATTAATCCTCTAAGTTTAGAATTTAAACTTATCACCGGCTCATGATTCATGAATGAATAGCAGTCGCGAAGAGATTTGAAATATCCTTGCAAATGATCAACTCTCAAAACATCTTTCTTAGCTCCATAATTTTCTTTATTTAAAAAATACTCAGAAAAATGTAGGTCAATTCGCTCCTTATATTTTAGAAGTTCTGCTCGCTTCTCTCTTGAAATATTCTTGGCAATCTGATTAAGTGCCTCTTCAAATTCATTCTTGCTAGAAAGAACCTGATAATCAAAATTATACGCATAGTAATCATCAAGCATCTTTTGATATGAAATATTCTCTTTCTCCCACTCTTTAATATATTTCGAAGAGTTTTCACCGCGCTCATTTAATTCTCTGTAAAGCATATCAAGGGAAAAGCCCTCATCATTAAGACTCTCATACTTTATTTGAATTCTCTTTTCCATCTCGAGTAGTTTTTCTTCAACTTCTTTTAACAATGAACCATCAAATTTAAATTTAACGTCTGAAACTTCTATTTTTCTTGAAATCTTTGTAACCTTACTACGAACACCAAATTTTCTATTTACAAAATTCTCAACGATGTCAGCATTTTCGCTATTTTCAAACAAGTTAATCTCAAAGCGATCGATATTATCGATAAACCTCTCTTCAATTAATGACTCGAGCTCTCGTTGTCGTTGCCCTGGTATTTTTGAGGCCTTAAGATAATTTGCATCGATTGCAAAAACTACTTTATCATTTGTTTCACTGAGAATTTTTTCCACTTCGCTGATCATTTCATTATCAATGCTTTCAAAACTTGAATAAAAAACATGCGCTTTTTTAACAATATTGGAAATATCACTATCATAGAGCTCAATAAGTTCTTTAATTTCTTCACTGCTATAAATTAATCGAGACTTTTTCCAGAGTTCCTCTTTTTGCTCCTTTGTTAAGTCCTTATTCTCTTTTAGAACGACTCTGACCAGATGTTCAAGGAAACCTTCCGATGACTGACTCCATGTAAATTGTATATTTTGAGTATCTTCATATAGAGGCAGATAGAGATTGGGAACAAGCTCTTTTATTTGCTTCATATAAGTAAGGTAGTAAAGAGTGAAGAAATTTTTTTTCGCCTGCATCGTTTCGTTTGAAGGAAACTCATAGAGTTTATTCTTAACTATTAAATCGATGACTTCAGGTTCGAGATAGGCAGATGGAATTTCTCCGTTCTTAAGCATCTCCTTCACCCTACTCGATGAAATGGCCTTTGCCTTTACATCTAAGAATTCAACTTTACTAGCGAGTTGATTATCTTTGAAGTTGATATTTGCTAAGCTATCATCATCAAGGCGACGAGCAACATATCTTTTTACAAATTCGAGGTCTCCAAAAAGATCATCACTTTTTTCTAAGACATCTGCTCCCATGACTTGATAGATGTCTGCGCCCGTTTTTTGATGAAGATTTTGCACAAATTTTCTCTTACCTTCTAAAGGTTCTGCAGCGATCTCCACTTCAACATCGAGATGATATTTTTCAATAGATTTTTTAATTAATTCAATTCTTTCTGCAATCGATGCAGAGTAGTCTTTATTTGAGAGTGAATTGACTTGAATGTGGATTTTATCCAGAGAAAGGTCTTTCACACTTGCAAGAACTATACTCATATGTCCTTTAGTGAAAGGATCAAACGATCCAATAAAGACTCCCTCTCTTCTCTCTTGTGAGGCGAGATTTCTTCCCACTGGATTTTGATATATCAGCAGGGCTGAGATGATAAGAAAGACAATGGCAAAGAAAGGTTTCTTATTCAATCGTGCCTCGACCTTCGCTGATATTGATATCTTTACTTGTCCAGCTTTCCCATAAAGGATTTTGCTTTCCACTCATGGCGTCTTTTCTTAGTTGTTCATAGTCAATAAGAGGATTTAAAGTATTTCCTTCTTGATTGAATACCTTCTTTGATAATTTAAATTTGATGAAAGACCTCTCACCATCCTCTGTTGCGACTCCCATTCGGTGGACACCGTAGGCATCAATCAAAGAGATGACATAGGGTTGTCCATAAACAACTTTCTTCATATCTGCGAGTTCATCAAAACTCTCGAGGGCCTTCGCATATTCTATATTATCAATATTAAATGGATGGTTGAAAAATTCAGTTGGAACATTATCCGAGACCATGACTGTGTGATCGATTGTGGCATCCTCAATATGATTCTCAACTTGATAGCCATCCACATGGGCGCCGGTCCTCTTGCCCGCAACGACATCATCACCGACACTTTTTCCAAGTCTTGCCTGTGTATTTGACTTTACGACCTTGCCCTGGTGAATACTTACGTAGACATGATAGTCGTCATAGTCAGAAAAATTCTTTCTAAAAAACTCATCTGCTAATATCGCTGCTTCTTCAAACTGTTTTAACTCTTTAGGAAATAGAAAATTACCACCTGGAAGTTTAGAAACCATCATTCGAACATTTTGACCGTAGTTTGTTTCTACTTCCTTCATGACTCCATCGACTTTAAATAGTGGTCTAACGGGATTTCCATTTCGATCAGCAACATCGAGTAATTTGACATGATGAATTTTTGAAAATTCTTTCTGATTGCGCAGTGTCGCCACAGGCACAGGTAGATTCACTCGGTGAAGATTTTCGATATCCCACTTTCTCTGTCCTGGGGAAATAGTTCGAAGCGTATTTCTTTGTCCTTCACTAAGCCTTACCCAGTCGCGCTCTTCAAGCTTCCATCCCGGAGCTAATTTCTTAGTACCAATGATCCCAAGACCTTTAGAATTTGTAATTTCAAAACTTGAAATTGCTGAGAAGCAATTTTCAAGGCCAATTGAGGATGGAGTTCTATTAAGTGTGCTCGCACAGGAAGTTAATAGAAAAGCTAAAATGAATAATTGAATAGACTTCATTTCTAGCTATTCGGAAGACTGAGTTAAATGCTTAAGTAATAAGTATAAGTTAATGTACTATCGGTAACTTATTAGAATAATTGATTTACCAGGGTAACGAAACAAACAAGCAATACGAGTTGGATTGTTAAATTCATCTATGCCTCTCAAAAAAATATGTGTGGGTAAATTTTAAAATTCTCTTCTCAATAGGTCAATCATTTGACTTGTCATAAAGTATGAATCTAAGTAAAAAAGACAAGTTAAGGATTATTTTATGTACTGCCCATCTTGCAACGCACAAGAAACAAAAGTTATCGACTCTCGTCACTTGAGTGATGGTCTCGCCGTTAGAAGAAGACGCGAATGCCTCGATTGTGGAAAGCGTTTTACGACCTATGAAAAATTACAATTGCAGATGCCAGTCATTGTAAAGAATGATAAAAGACGTGAACCGTATAATCGTGAAAAGATAAGTAAAGGTATTTACAAGGCCTCTCAAAAACGTCCTGTAACAACATCTGATCTTAACCGATTAATTGATGAGATAGAGCGATCCCTGGCCGAGAATTACCCAGGAGAAGTATCCGCAAAAGTCGTTGGTGAAGTTACCATGCAAAAACTTTATCAGCTTGATCCTGTAGCATATGTAAGATTTGCTTCATTTTACTGGAACTTTAAAGACATCAACGGATTCGTAGACAGTTTACAAAAAAGTATTGAAAAAATAAGTATTAGCAAAGGAAAACATGGTGAACCCGGCCAACTTCAGCAATAAGACAACAGCAAGAGAGTATGCTTTTAAATTTATTTATCGTTTATTTCTTGATGATTTCTCAGAAGAAAAAGACTCAATCGTGACTGAAGATGCAAAGTTCACTGATGCTATTATTGAGTTTGAAGAAAGTTATATCAAAGAAGATGAAGAACATATTGGAAATGGATTGAACCCATCAATTCAAAATCATGGCCAAAAACTGATCAAGGGTTTTCTAACAGAAGAGAAAACGATCCTTGGAACAATTGAAAAGAACCTTAATAAAAGAGCTCTTTCTTCAATTGGTACGATCGAAAAAGCAGTACTAAGCCTTGGGGCTTATGAAATTCTTTTTGAAGAGACTCCTAAGAAAGTTGTTCTTAACGAGTATATTAATCTTGTTAAAAAATTTGGTACAAAGGAATCTTCTTCTTTTGTTAACGGTGTTTTGGATAAGATAAAGAAGTAATGGTGTCTAAAGAACTTGAAGATAAAATCTTAGATTCTATTGATGACAATTGTTTGGGCGTTATTTGGTTCACTGCTGAGCCAATTACAACGGTAACGCCGGTTCATCATACATTCAACTATCTCGTCGATGGAAGAATTTCGATATTTATAGAACATTCAAAAATCAGTGAAATAAATCTTGGTGTAAATAATTATTTTATTACATCAAACTTCAAGAAACCTTTTATTATCTTTAATTCTAATATTAAGAATGAGTTTTCAAAGAATGATTTTGAGGATTTTAAGATGATACTTGAAAAGCTAGACAACACTGAGAACAAGAAATTATTCGTTGTTTACCCAAATAACTATAAAGTTCCCGATGTTATCTCTAAGAGTAAATTCGAGATCGAAACCCTTGCCTACTAAGGCAAGGCCCCAATATATGTAACCCAAGACTCACAGTTTTCTTCAACGGTAGCACGATAGAACTCACCATCACCTTCTCCGTCTTCGTCTGTTCCTTCCCAGTAAGTTATAACATCACTAAACCCAGCATCAAATAAAGCGTCACGAATTTCGCCAATACTCCAATGTCTCCAGTCATACTTGAAAACCTTATCGTACTTAACGCCGTCTTCATGTGTTTGAAAATGGATATAGTACATAACCTCTTCAGTCAGAGGATTATACTTATCGCAATCCCAAAAATAGGTATGATTCTCATGTTCAGTTTCTTCGACGAGTTCTTGGCGCGCTTCTGTTCCACCAAAAATATCAAGAAAGAACATCCCGTTCTTATCAAGTCCCTCTCTTACCATTTTAAAATATTCAACTAATGTATTTCTACTTTTGAAAATAAAATATGAGAAATTAAAGGCCACAACAACTTCTGATTTAAAATCTCTCTTGCTAAGAACATTGCCTTCGATATATTTCATTCGAGATTTTTGCTCTTCATTTAGTTTTGAGTAATGTGTTTTCTTACCATAAGTTATAGGCTCAGGATCAAGATCGATGGCCCATCCAAGGTGATTCTTACTTTGTTTAACCCAGTCACAAGTCATGGCAGCAGTACCACCAAAATCTTCTCTAAGAGTCAGAGGTAGCCTCTTGTATGTTTTCTTGTATTCTTTGTTAATAAAGTCAATATCAGCATCATGATTTTGGACTGTTCCTTCATAAAGCTGGTATTTTAATTCCAATGGAATTTTCGCCATTTTTAATATCCCTTGTATGATTTAACTTCTTTGATTGTAGAATTGTAACGCATATTTATTAGATTTTTAACCTTAAATCTCAAATCATTTGTCATATAAACTGACCTTGCAAGTTCAATAAAGTCTTGGTCAAACTCATTGGCAGATTCTTTATCTCGTATATCATCTTCAATCAGCCATAATTTATGATTTATTTTCCTCAGCTCTTCCTTTAAATCAGTTAAATCGATAAGATTAAGTGATTCTAATTTCTCATTTAGCTTATCTAATTCATTACTAATGAGAATTTGCTTAGCATCATCTTTAATCTTGTCTTTCTTAATCTCAAGAATAGTTATTTTATCAATCAACTCTCCAAGAGATACCGAGCATTCAATTATCATGGAATATCCTTATATTGTATTTCTAAAATCTCATATTCAGCTTCGCCATTTGGAGATTTAACTGTGACATCATCTCCTACAGACTTACCAAGAAGTGCTTTCGCCACAGGTGATAGCCAACTAACTTTTCCTTCAGAGGGCATACTCTCATCAACCCCAACAATGGCGAAGGTCTTCTCTATTCCCTCTTCGCTTGAAACAAGAACTGTTGCACCAAACTGTACCTTCTCACTGGAAATATCGACGGGGTTAATCACGACAGCATCATCGATTCGAGAGTTTAAAAATCTTATTCTTCGATCTATTTCCCTAAGCTTCTTCTTTCCATAAATATAATCAGCATTTTCTGAACGATCTCCAAGCGATGCTGCCCACTTTACTATCTCAGTCGTCTTTGGCCTTTCCTCTTTGATCAAGAGGTCAAGTTCATCGACGAGCTTTTGAAAGCCAATATGAGTTATATAATTATTCTTTTTCTGATTCATAGAATTTCAAGATACCTTGAACACCATCTTCGACAATATCCAATACTTGCTCAAAACCATCTCGCCCACTCCAGTAAGGATCTGGCACTTCGATAACATCGGAACTTGAACAGAATTCACAAAATAACTTCACCTTAGACTTATATTTTCCATCTATATCAAGCTTTAAAATATTTTCGCGGTTTGATTTATCCATCGCAAGAATTAAATCAAATTCTTCAAAATCATTAACAGTAAATTTACGAGAGAGACTATCGAGCTCATAACCACGAGCATGTGAGAACCGTCTCATTCTCTCATCAGGAAGTTCACCATCATGTTGACCAGAAGTCCCTGCTGAATCGATAAGAAATTGACCTTGGAGATTAAGTCTAGAGATTTCACTTTCCATCACCCCATGAGCAGCAGGCGACCTACAAATATTTCCTAAGCAGACGAATAGAATTTTTTTCATAATTTCTCCGCCATTAGTATATACTTGTATTGCTAGAAATGAAAACACGAGGACAGATGATGGCCGTTTTAAATGTTATAAAAATGGGTAATCCAATACTAAGAGAAGAAGCTAAAGAATTTACAAAAGAAGAAATATTATCCGATGAAACAACTCAGCTAATTCAGGATCTCTACGACACCATGAAAGCAGAGGGAGGAATTGGTATTGCCGCGCCACAAGTAGGAATAAGTCGAAGTGTGGCCTTAATTAATATCGAAGATGGACAATCAAGATATTCAGATGCCCAAGAATTTCCTCTACTGAAGATTTTTAATCCAAAAATAAAAGTTCTCGATGAGACAAGCCAAGGTTTTTGGGAAGGATGTCTCTCCGTGCCCGGTCTTAGAGGCTATGTTGAACGTCCAAGAAAAGTAGAAATTAGTTTTTTAAACGAAAAAGCTGAGCCACAAATTATTGAAGTTGAGGATTTTCTAGCGACAGTCTTTCAACACGAGCTTGATCATCTCTTTGGAAAACTCTATGTTGATCGAATCAAGGATATTACTCTACTTTCATACGATGATGAACTTAGTCAAGTTCTCTCTAAGTAGTTTTTCGATCTTTAAGAAAGTACATACTTAAGAAAATTGTACAGGCCCCAATTGATTCGTATAATTCAAGACTTCGATTATATATTATTCCGTCGAGCACCAGTGCAATAGCCGGGACAAAGAAAGTCACCGTTGAAGCCTTTACTGCTCCAAACTCTGAAATTAAACGATAGAAAATAATAAAAGCAAAGCACGTCGAAAATAGTGATAGATAAATAATACTCCAAAAAGCTGAAGGATTTAAAATTTTAGAAATATCTGGAGATCCATCAACAATGAACACAAGAAGTGTTAGTAATATAACAGAGGATGTTTGCTGAATAATTGTGTTCTTGCTACCAAGAATATATTTATGACCACTTAATAAAGTTTTATTTAAGTTGATTCCTACCGCATATGATATTGCCATAAACATAATCGAAATTAGTCCATAAATCTCCATATCATTTCCAGAGAAATGAATCTTTGGATAAAAAATTACCACAATTCCGGTAATACCAAGAGTAAGCCCTAGAAGTTTAAGCTTTGTAACTTCGTGGGAACCTTTAAAAAAGAGTATTCCAATAATCATCGTCCATAAAGGAACAGTTCCGTTAATAATTGCAGCTAAACTTGGCGAGGTATACATCTCTCCCCAAAAAAGAAAGGCAAACGGAATACCTATTGAGCAAAGACCAGCAATTGAAGAATTAAAAATCTCCTTCTTTGCAAACTGATTTTTAAAATCAAAATCTAATTTTCTTATATAAATGATGATGAGAAATATTAAAGAAAAAAGCACACGATAAAACGCCGATGTAAAAGATGGGACCTCACCAATTAGGTTCTTTATGGCCACAAATGAGCCTCCCCAAAAAAGAGCAAGAAGAGCAAAGAACAGGTAATTAATCATATAGCTTCCATGACAAGTAATTAAATTTATTGAAAACCACAGCTTTCCACTCAACTATTAAAGTGCTTTTACCGAAAAGAGTAAAGCATATTGTGAAGTGGAGGATATTTTGAACTCAAAAGTACAATTTAAATGGTTTATTTTATTTCTAGGTGTCGCGTATACCAACTACCTGGCCTACGATAATTTCTTTCGACCTGAAATGAAAGGCCACTGGGAAAGTAAATCTCTTAATAAAACAGCGAGAACACCAGCTTCTCTTGACCTATCAACATTGCCAGCGGCAAGTCAATTTGAGGACTATTTTCAATTTGATACTCATAGCGGTCATGTCGCATACGATATGGATGTAAGCTTTTGGAGTGACAAGGGTGCCGAGTACTTCAAGAAAAATGGAAAAGAAGGGGTCGAAGAAGGTCTCAAGAAGACTTTTTCCGAACTAGCAAAGAATGATAAAGATAAGAAACTTCCAACTGAAGCAAAATCATTTATCGTCAAACAGCTTTTAAATAATTTTGTTTACACTTTCAAGGCCCTAAAACTAATTGATGCTAATTTTGAAATTGATTTTAGTTTTACACCAAAAAATACTGACTCAAGCTTTGCACCAGAACTCGATTCTAATCAATTAGTTAATTTTAGCAGAACAGGTAGCTTATTAAATGACATCACCAATGATTCAAAGACTCTACCTGAATCAGTTATCGGAACAAATATTCCATTTTCAGGAGAAGCCTTTCAATACGTTGGAGGCGCAATTACGGTATCAGCAGAGCTACTTGATACTTCATGGAAAATCACTCAGCCAATTCCAAACCCAAAGAAGAATGCGGTTAAAGGTTTTTTAAGACTTAGAAAGTACTATCGAGTTAATGACCCTTCAGTTATTGATTTGAAATCAATTATTGACTCTAAAGATATTGAAGTTTCAATGACACATTTTAAACTCGATGAAGATAAGCAGCATCAGTTTATGACAGTCGATAATATTTATACATTTAATTTGGAAGAATTGATTCCACAGCCTGATAAAATGATCATTCACATTGGAGAATTAGTTTCTCTCGATAAGTCTCATGACAATTTAATCAAGAGAATCTTCAGTATTTTCAAAAAAGACAACGACATTAGAACATCAGATCTCTATTTGTCTGGAAGCTATAACGGCACAGGGCCTAGTGAGAAATTTAAGACAAGAGTTGAAAAATTAGTCTATGACATGAAAGAAAAGAAATTTACAAGTAGTTCTAAGATTGTCACCAGATCAACAAATTCATCAGATGATTTCAAAGTTAATAATACTGTTAAAAGAGCATTTTTAAATGCTCCAGCAGAAAAGATCATCGAAGCTTTTAAACTAGAAGAATTATTTAAATCACTTAAATAACATTGGATATATTATGAAATTAACTGCACCAATTTTAGCATTAATATTATCAACACAGGCCCTCAGCGCCACTTTTAATATTGACGACAGAGTACAGTCACAACGAGTTTTACTCGATAGCTACCCTGCAGTCTTTGGGCAAAGAGATTTCGCCCACCGAAATTCTTTCCTTGAATTAGTAAAGGGCCTACGACGTTCGGATAAGAAGAAGGTGACCTCAATAGTAAAGGCCTTGGATAAGAATATTCCAGACAGTCTTCTAAGGCCGCTTGTGTACTGGCGTTCGATCAAAGAAGACCAAAAGAAGTTAGCTTCGGTTCTCTACTACACCAAGGTATATAAATTATTCATCTTAAGAGACTTCATTGATAATCCAACAGTTGAAAATGAAAAGAAAAACGAAGCAATCTCACTTTTAAAAGAATTAACTGGCGATAATGATATCAACACGAATACAATTTCAAAGCACTTTGATTCAATCAAAGAAAGTGCAAACAAGATAGCTAGTATCGATGATGATATACAATTTATTAAAATGATACTCAATGATCCAGTTATCAAGACTAATCTAAAAGAACAAATTCCTGAGATTTCTGAGTACTCACTTTCGGCGATAGGATTTCTTCCAAGCAATAAAACTGAAATTGTTTCCGAAAACAAACGAGACTTGGATAGAATTGATTGGCTTAATCAGCGAGTTATTTTCGCAGGAGGAAAGCTCGACTTTGATGCTCCTTACGTAAAGATGCCAACAAAAGAAGATCCTACTGGTCACATCATCTTTAAAGAAGATCCGATTTATATGAAAATCAGAGAGATGATTGATCGCTCTGAACATTCTGTTTTCATTGATATCTTTTTATTCGGAGGAACTCTAGGAGCAACTCTTTCAGAATATCTCCTTGATGAAACATTGAAAAAGATTAAGAAGAATCCAAATTTTAAGGTAACGATCCTTCATGACTATGCAACCAACTACAATATGGTTGAAGAAATGGTTCCTATTTTTCAATATATTCAAAAGAGAATAAAAGAAGATCCAAAGCTTAATAAAGCAGTAAGTCTTCTACAGGCTAATATCCAAAGGCACCCTCCAGGGATACCTCTAGGAATCACAGAATTAATTCCTAAAGACGAGAATTCATTTAAATATTTTGAAAGTGGAAATACTTATTACGAATCAAAGATTGACCACTCGAAAGTAATTGTTGTCGATGGAAACCATGACGATGCTGAAGCCTACTTTGGATCAAAGAATTGGACAGATCACTCAGGTGGTTACTATTACGATGATGCCGTCTATGTCTCAGGCCCTGCGGCAGCAATGGTTCAGGCGTCTTACTACCGCGACATCGAGGCTGCGTTAACAACGGATGAAAAAGAGCTTGCGAGATTTTATTACAAAGACCTCGAACTCGACAATCGAAAATATCTTCCTCGTGCAAAGGAAATTCTCGACAGCGTAAGAATTACGAAGAAAGAATTCAAACTCGACAATCCAACTACAGTAAGAATAGCTGAAGCCGATGTTGATGGAACGATTAAGAACGTGAGAAATATGCTTGTCGATATGATTCAAAATGCGAAGAAAAATATCTACATGGAACAGTTATTTCTTTATGACCCTTATATCGTTGATGCGCTCATAAAGAAGAAGGCCCAACACCCAGAAGTTGATATGAAAATCGTTATTGATCACAATGGAAACTTTGGGATGAATGGTCTACCGAATACGATCTTTATTAAGCAACTTGTTGATCAGGGTGTTGATGTACGAGCAAGAAAGACTTACGGAATTAAAGCAGAATTCCCTGATGGAACTCATAAGGAATACCATCAAGAGAACCATCGTAAGATAACTTCTGTTGATGGAAAAATTGTTCTGGGAGGATCTTCAAATATTAACCCTGATACTCTCCAAGGAAGCTTTCGAGAGTTTGGGGCTCAAGTTTATGACCTTGATGAAGTTAAGTCTTTTGATAAGAGATTTTTAGCCGACTGGAAAGATGCCGAAAAAATGGAAAAACTTGATATTGAAAATTTTGAGGCAAATATTCTAGGCAAATTATTTGATAAGCGAACATCTGCACTACTTAATTCAGTCGCGGCAATGTTTTTCAGGGCAAAAGCCGAATTAGAAAAGAGATTTTAGAAAATGAGGGCCAGAAATACTGGCCCTTTTTTTATTCGGCATGAAATTTAATATGATTTTCAATAAATGATGAAATAAAGAAGTAGCTATGATCATAGCCTTCTCTAAAGTTGACTTCGACTGGACGGTTAAGCTTCTTTGCCTTGTTGATAAAATTATTTGTTAAAAGCTCATTTTCGAGAAACTCATCTGCAAGACCCTGATCAATGAGAATCTTCTGAGTATGTATTTCACCATCTCCAAGTAATTCTGTCGCATCATACTTCTTCCATAGTTCTTGATCACTCCCTAAGTATCCTCTCAATGCTTTTTGTCCCCAAGGACATTTCATTGGATTCACAATCGGAGAAAATGCGGAGATTTTTTTAAAGATGTGACTTTCTCTAAGACCAATAACAAGCGCACCATGACCACCCATCGAGTGTCCCATGATAGAGAATGAATTCACCTTGTACTCAGAACGGACCAGTTCCACTAAATCTCTAACAATATAGTCATACATCTGATAATTTTTCTCATATCCTGGGGTCGTTGCGTTCACATAGAAACTTGCACCTGAACCAAAGTCGTAGCTTTCATGTTCACCAGGAAGATTCAATCCTCGCGGAGATGTGTCCGGACAGAGAATCATTGTATTTGTGCCGGCCAGAAACTTCTGTGCACCGGCCTTTGTGATAAAATTGTCTTCTGTACAAGTCAAGCCAGATAGCCAAAATATACAGTGAACTATTTCTTCTTTTTCTTTTGGTTCAAAAGTAGAGAAATTCATCTTCGTCATCGTTGATAACGAATCGTGCTCATAGTACTTTGTATAACCGTCAAAACTCTTACTTTGTTTTTTTAAAACGAGGTTCATTACTTATCCATTGAAAAATCGATCACTGTACGAATACTCTTTCCTTCGTGCATAAGATCAAATGCTTCATTTATTTTTTCAAGTGGTAACTTAAATGTCACAAGGTCATCTAAATTAATTTCACCACTCATATACCGATCAACGTAGCCAGGGAGTTCTGTTCTTCCCTTTACTCCACCAAATGCACTTCCTCTCCATACACGACCAGTGACAAGTTGAAATGGACGAGTACTAATTTCTTGACCAGCACCGGCAACACCAATAATAATCGACTCCCCCCATCCTTTGTGACAACACTCAAGGGCCGCTCTCATAAGCTTTACATTGCCGATACATTCAAATGAATAATCAACTCCACCATCAGTCATCTCAACAATAACTTCTTGAATTGGACGATCGTGCTTTGTTGGATTAACAAAATCTGTCGCTCCAAACTTCTTGGCCATCTCAAACTTATCTTCATTGATATCAATTGCAATAATTCTCTTGGCCTTTGCCATTTTCGCACCCTGAATAACTGAGAGACCAATTCCTCCAAGACCGAAGACAGCGATATTCGCCCCCTCTTCTACCTTTGCCGTGTTTAACACTGCACCGATACCAGTTGTTACTCCACAACCTAAGAGACAAATTTTATCTAAAGGTGCTTCCTTACTAACTTTTGCAAGAGAGACTTCTGGAAGTACTGTGTACTCAGCAAATGTCGATGTTCCCATATAGTGATAGATTGGTTTTCCATCTTTTGAAAATCTTGAAGTCCCATCTGGCATTAGACCACGCCCTTGCGTTTCTCTAACACTTGAACACAAATTTGTTTTTCCTGATTTACAAAACTTACACTCACCACACTCAGCGGTATAAAGAGGAATGACATGATCACCAACTTGAAGAGACGTTACGCCCTCACCAACTTGTTCAACAATCCCACCACCTTCGTGACCGAGGATCACAGGAAATAGTCCTTCTGGATCTTCACCTGAAAGTGTGAATGCATCAGTATGACAAACTCCTGTTGCGACGATACGAACAAGAACCTCTCCCTTCTTTGGCATTTCTAAATCAACTTCTTCTATTTTAAGTGGTTGCTTAGGTCCCCAAGCTACGGCTGCACGAACTTTCATAATGGCCCTCCATTTTTTTAATTTTATAATAGACGGACTAATTATATGAGTACTCCGAAATCTTGACAATGAGTCAAATTGTTTACATAGTGTTTCCCTATGGAAACAATAAAAAACATAAGTAATATCGTTGCATTCACTAATGTCGCACGTTTCGAGAGTTTTTCCCTCGCCGCCAAGGAGATGGGTGTTTCCAAATCCCACTTGAGTAAATCAGTTGCATCTCTAGAAAATGAGCTAGGCCAAAAGTTATTCCAGCGATCGACAAGAATCGTCAAGCTCACGATCGAAGGAGAGAAGTTTTACGACACTTGCCACGAGGCCTTGAAATCAGTTGCCATCGCTAAAGAAAATATTCTGAGCGCTTCAGATAAGCCTCAGGGGCTCCTCAGAGTTACAATGGCCGGTGTCTTTGCTGAAGAGTATATTGCTCCGGTCGCGGCGAGACTTGCAAAACTCTACCCTAACCTAACCATCGAACTTTCATTTAATGAGAAGCTCATCAACCTCGTCAAAGATAATTTTGATCTTGGAATTAGATTTGGAAAACTTGAAGACTCGACCCTCATCGCTAGAAAATTAGCCACTCGCAAAGAATATATCTGTGGCTCAAAAGATTACTTTCAAGAGAACGCGATTCCTAAACACCCTAAAGAATTGAAGCTTCATCAATGTATTATTGGAAATAATGACACTTGGATGTTTCGCGAAAAAAATGAACAATTCTCAGTAAAGGTTAAAGGTAATTATAAGAGTAATAATGGTCGCGCTCTTTTAAAAGGTGCCCTTCATGGTGCAGGACTGACGAGACTTCCAAGCGTCTACGTCCTTGATCATCTCAAATCAGGAGAGCTAATCTCCGTGCTTGATAATTTCATGCTCGAAGAAGTTCCTATTTGGGCAATCTACCCATCAAAGAAGAATCAATCAATAAATGTTCGAATATTTATTGATGAAGTGATTAAGAATCTTAAAGAGAATTATTCTTTCTAAAAATATTATCCACAACATCCTGAGCTAGGCTTAGAAGCGAACTTTTTTAAAAGCTTAGGCACTTCAATCATCACTAGTGATCTTAGGAGGAGGATAGAAAATGCAACACTCAAAGAGATATCAAGCCATGAAGCAGTTTCAATGTGATTCTCTCCTCCAGTCATTGAAAAACTCCATCCCATACTTCCATAGAGAAAGTCGGTAATATATGAAGCAGCTAGAGCTACAACCGCGATAGAAAAAATATTAATCGCGACACCTTTCTTTCCGATGTACTTATTTAGTACAAAAATATTTGAAATATTTGTCGCTGGTCCAACGAGTAAGAATAAGAGGGCCATCCCAGGACTCATTCCCTTGGCAATTAACGATGCCGCAATTGGTGTACTTGCCGATGCACAAATATAGAGAGGAATTCCAATAACGAGAATCACCAATCGACCAGTTGTCGGATTAAGTGATTCAAACATATTTGCAGGAAGAAGAAATTCAATACACGCACCTGCAAAAATTCCAAGGAATAACCAACCGGCCATATCATCAATTAGCTCAAAGAAAGAAAATTTAAAGGTCTTTGCTAGTTTTGCAGCAAATGAGGTTCTTTCTACTTTTGTCGAACAACTCTTCTTTGGGCCACAGCATGAAGTAGGAGCCGCTTCTTTTGTTTCAGCGTATTCCTTATCATTAAAAACAAGTTGTAAGACACCAGCAAAGAAAGCCGAAATAAAAGCTGTCACTGGCCTAATGATGGCCATCGGAAGATCCATCATTGCATAAGTCACCATCACCGAGTCAACACCCGACTCAGGAGTCGAAATGAGAAAAGCTGAAGTCGCACCATTTGTCGCTCCATTCTTTTTTAATGTCACAGCACTTGGAATCACAGCACAACTACAAAGAGGTAGCGGAACACCGAGCAAGGATGCTTTAAAAACACCACCAATACCTTTTGAGCCAAAAGATTTTTTGATTCTCTCACTCGAGATAAACACATGGATAAGACCTGCAACAAATAGCCCCAACATAAGATATGGAGACATGATCAGGATGTAATTAAAGAATATTTCTAAGAAACTAGTATTTGTCGTCATCCAATGATCATAGACCTGAAAATATGTTTCGTTAAGCACATGTTTTCATTACGCTAAGCGACTAATCAAATTTCATCGAAATGTACTTTTTTTTCACTTTTGGGAAATTTTTTATTGACGTAATTACTCAACTCTCCTATATTCTTTCTTACAGTAATCGCGGGGGCGTAGTTAAGTTGGTTATAACGTCTGCCTGTCACGCAGAAGGCCGAGGGTTCGAGTCCCTTCGCTCCCGCCATTTAATTGTTACTTAAAAAAGCCCACCCCGTGACGTGGGCTTTTTTATTTCTAAATTATCGTATTTATTAACCT
>CAZQJK010000068.1:0-17832 GCA_964593545.1 uncultured Bacteriovorax sp.
AATAAGTTAAATACAGAACTTAAGCCATAACTAACACTTGTATTATATCCTAGTGATCGATCAACTTTTCCTTTGTCTGTGTATTTAGGAAAAGATTTCAAAAAACCTAGAGAGAATGTGATTTGATGCCGATTTATCGTCTTAATCATCGTCGAAGCTAATGATAAGCTATAAAAACCACTGCCCGATATATCTTCACCTGCCGTTGTTTCATAATCATACTTTGACTTTCCCAGTGGTATATTCAACGAAAGAGACAGGAATCCTCTGGGCTTCCATGCACTATAATAAATCTCAGGAAGAAATTCATAACCGTAGAAGAGCTTGAGGTCCCCAATATTATCTTTGCTTTTGGAGTTACCTCCCTCACCTTTTGTAATCTTAACAGCATTAATCTCTGTGCCTATTTGCTGATAACTTGAAAATCCTCTCGCATATCCAAAACTAAAAATTTCTTTTACCTCAAAGCCCGACTTTGTTCTCGCAACTTGATTTCTTTGCGCATCGACGTCCTCGAGATATGTTGTATTTGAATAACTATATGAATATTTCACTAGGGCATCGTTTAGGATGAGACTTTGTCCACCAACACCTCCACCGCAGCAAGAAGCTCCGAGTGCTACTGAAGATGTAAGAATAGAAAAGAATATCTTTAAAGTATTATAGGCCAAAATATACTCTTATCTGTTTTTACTTCTTTTACAATCATTAACCAACGACCAGGCATCGTAAAGTAGACATCACTTAATAATATATCACCCTCAAGGTTTATATTAGCATTGATTGGATATGAACCATGCCCATGATCTGGCATCCATAAATAGACTTCGATATCGCTTAATTCCAGAGGTATACTCTGATGATCGAGGCGTTTAATTTTTATTTTAGCCTGGTTTTCATTATAGAGTACAAATGAAGACCCAATAAATTGGTATTCATATTCTCCAAGTATCTTTGTCGTGATCTTCTCACTATCTGCAATTTGTATATTCAAAGTATTATCTAATAGATCACCACGAAAAGGTGATCTACCACACGAGAAAAACAACATTGAGAATATGATACTTAAAATGATTTTAATGATGATGTCCCCCACCATTATCCTGTCCAGATAGATCAACAGTGACAGCATTCTCTTCCACCAAATCTCCATATTCTGACAACTGTACTTTAACTTGCCAGTATCCTTTCATTCCATGCATAAAAAATTTTGCATCATTCACTTCAAAGCGCCCTTCTTCGATTTCTCTCCAATTCATTGTTGGACCACCATGAGCGTTACCATTATCCATTACCATCCATGAAATAAACCCAACATCAGCATTAGGAGAAACTGGAACATGGTTCTTATCTCCTTTGACCCAAAATGTAACATCAAAAGAATTATTTACATTTGCCATTGGTGCTCTTTTCCAATTTAAGACGGCACAAAGGTTTTCAGATTTAAACTCTAACGGGCAATGAGCAAAGATACTCGCCGATATAAACATTGCTACTATAAACTTCATCATCACTTCTCCTACTATCTCGCGATATAACAACCAAGTGCCTTCGCATAATTTTGACTGGGTAAATTACCATTACTAATATCTTTTAACGCATTTTCTAAATAGAATACTTTCGCACTGTTCATATGCCTTGAATCAGCAACACCACCATGAAAAACTACATCATGATCATTATTCAAGATGAATACATGTGGCGTTTTAAGCGCCTGAAATATATTTGCATACTTCAAATCTTTATCCTGGATGATTGGAAAGTTCACATCAAAATTGGAGAAATAATTCTTAGCCACTTCAGTACTTAAAGACTTTGACGAGTGAAAACCAAAAAACTGAATATCCTTATACCTCTCTGATAGTTTATTTAGATAATCAAAATAACTTTTAGAACATGGGCAAGAGGCACTAAAGAACATGAAAACATGATACTTCGTTGTTAATTCACTTCTAATATTTTTCATATTTCTTAAGTCAAGGCCAGTGACGGAGTCAACATCAATCTTAACCGCCAAGCAGCTTACTGTGAATAGAAGTACGAATAGAAATTTCATTGTTTTTTGTATAACGTAATTTACAGGATTTTTGAATGCATCAAATTGTTGCAGTCACTATTTAACAGGGGAGTACTTCTTTAGCTTTCTCTGTAAACTTTGACGATGAATTCCTAATATTTTCGCGGCCTTAGTTATATTCCCATGACATGAATTAAGTATAAATTCGATATGCTCACGCTCCGCCTGATCAAGTTTCAGCCCATCAGCTTCTTCATTTTCACCAAGATCAATGCCAAATAACTTATTCTTTAAAACCTCATAGCGTATTGGCTTAGTGAGATAATCATCGGCCCCGAGCCTCATTGCCTCAACTGTAGTGGAAATTGATCCAAAGCCTGTTAATATGATAATTTTTGTTTTATTCCCGACCAACGCTCTTATTTCAGCTAGAAAACTAGTCGACGTTTCGCTACCAAGTCGCAAGTCAAGAACTAGGTACTTACATATTGGTGTTGCTGCCAAGAAATCTTTTACCGAAGTATAGAAATATACTTCATGACCATCATCAGAAAAGTCTAATGCTAAGGATTCACAAAAATTTACATCATCATCGACGATTACAATACTCATATTATTTTTTCAAAGTGAAGGGTTATACATGCGCCAATTTTGGAGTTGGAAATAATCATTTCTCCTCGGAGGTAGTTCATATATGTTTTTAAGTTATATAAACCAATACCTAGGCCTTGGCCATTCTTTGTCGAAACAAATGCCTCTCCAACATGATCGAGGGCTTCTTGACTAAAACCTTCCCCATCATCTAAAAGGCTAATAATTATTCTTTCATTAGTTTCTTTCGCTCTTATTTCAAGGCTTTGTGCCCCAGCATCTAATGAGTTATCGACTAAATCATCTAAGATCTTTGAAAATACATTTGAACTCAATGAAACAAAGACATTTTCTGTTGGTATTATAATCGATATTTCCTCTCTCTCCTGCTGCAACCTCTCAAATAATTCTTTCAAATTTGTTCTTTTACTTTTGAAATTTGTAGCTTCAGTAATTGCGGTCTCTCTCATATTTTGCATCAGCATTTCAATCGTCGACTGTGCCGAAATTAGAGCATTCAATTCATTTTCTTTAAACTTTCCATTTGCGATACGGTCAATTTTTAATCTCATCGTATTTAGTGGTGTACCAATTTTATGACAAAGTACGCCAGTCATTGCCCCAATCAGGGCCAATTCATTCTCACTCTTCATTTGAGATCGATGCATACTCAACTCAAGCTCATAATTATCTTGCTGAATTTTGAACAAGAAAATCACCATGAAAATATAAATGGCAAAGATGTATAAAGGCTCCAAATAATGGATTTGGGGAGTAAATTGAAATATTGAAAATTTTTGAATTACAAAAAATGTAATTGAAGCCACTAAGACTTTACTAATATTTTTAACATTCAAAAGCAGTAACGATATAATGACTGGAATGAAAATTATAAGCTTATAATCATTTCGAAATCCACCTGTGACAAAAATCAAAACATTTATGATCAGAACATCGATCAAGAGTTCTCTTAATAAATCGACTTTCTCAGTTTTTATTGAGTAGAAATTGTAGAAGACACTTGCTGTGATTGTTAAATTGTATAGAACAAACTGTTGATAGGAAATTGAAGTGATCTCAACAAGATATAGCCCAAGAAAAGAGAGTAATATTAAAGTAAACCATCTTAGATTTAAAATAATATCTCTCTTCTCCATCTAGATTATTCCTACACCCTGTCTAATTATCTCTGGAGCACCACTAGTAAAGTCGACAATTGTAGATTGCCCCGCAAATTCATACTCTCCGGGATCGATAATCATTTGTAATGAGCTACCGATAGCCTCTTCAAGCTGGTAACTATAGACGTCATGTTCACTTAGTCCATATTTAGCGTAATCAATATTTGTAGAAATAACCACTTCTCCATGTACCTCAAGTAATCTCTCAACAAGAGTTGAAGGAATAAATCTAATCCCTACCTGATGATCCATTTTGTTCGCCTGAACAGCTTTCGTGATCTTCTTTGTCGCTTCAAAAATAAATGTAAAATGCCCAGGAGTAATTCTTCTGAGCATTTTAAAGATACTATCATCAATCAAAGCCACTTCACTTGCTCTTGAAATTGAATCGCAAAGAAGAGAGAAGTGATGAAGTTTATCAACATTCTTAAACTTATATATTTTCTCAATCCCTTGCTTTGAAAACGGATCAGCAATAACAACCCAGTTAGTATCTGTAGGAATACATACGAGCTCACCTTTCTTAATGAGCTCAGATGCCTTCTTTAAGACTCTATCATCTGGGTTTTCTGCTATTACATATTCAATCACAATTACCTCATGAATTTAAGAAACTCACTATCAGAAGATAAGATTAACTTCGTATCTTTCTTGATAGCTGTCTTATATGCATCCATTGATCTCATAAATTCATAGAAAGTTGGATCTTTAGAAAAAACTTTTGCATAAATCGCTGAAGCCTTCGCCTCGGCCTGCCCCTTGATTTTTTGAGACTGCTTATAAGCTTCAGAAGTAATCAGCCTTAAATCTTTTTCAAGACGACCTTCAATCTTTGCTTTTTCACCTTCACCAATTGATCTGATTTTTGCAGCAATTCTCTTTCTCTCAGAGATCATTCTTTCATAAACTTTTTGTTCAACGGTTTTTTCATAAGAAATACGTCGTAACTGAACATCAATCAACTCAATACCAAACTCTCTTAGCTCAGCATCAGCTTTCTCTACAATTAATTGACTCAGCTTCTCTCTACCAACAAGAACCTCTTCAATATCACCAGTGATTTCTTCATTGATATCATTAACATCTGTTGATTTCTCATTACTGTTAATTTTCTCAATAATTGCATTTGAATCTCTTACCGCTTCAACAAGATTGTGCGAAGAAATAACATTTCTTGTGGCAGAGTCAAGAACAGTATCGATACGAGCCTTTGCTCCACTGGTATTTCTCACTGTCTGAATAAACTTAAGAGCATCAACAACTTTAAATCTTGCTGTTGTATCGACTCTAATAAATTTCTTATCTTTTGTAGGAATCTGATTTGGATATCCATCCCAAGAAAGCATTCTCTTATCAACATATCTCACATCTTGAACAAATGGAGTTTTAAAGTGCAGTCCAGCTTGTGTGACAGGTGTCCCAACAGGCTTTCCAAATTCAGTAATAATTGCTTGTCTTCCTTCATCAAGAACAAATAATGAGTTCTTTCCAATCATCAGAGTCGCAAGAATAACAATAACAACTAGTGGGAATTTACTCATTTTCCACCTCCAGTAAGTTGACCATTATAAACAGGCAGTACACCTTTTATTTTTGTATCAATGATAGTGATATCATCGAAACTCTTATAAAGACTCTCCATCGTTTCCAGATAGATTCTCTTCTTTGTAATTTGTGGTGCTCTCTGATATTCCTTTAGAATTTCTTCGAACTTCGCAACATTACCTTGTGCTCTATTGACAAGCTCAATTGAAAAACCTTCAGCTTGTGAAATTTGCTTATCGGCCTTCCCTCTCGCTTCTGGGATAACTTTATTATAAGCTCCCTCTGCTTCATTGATCGCCTTTTCTTGTTCTTGCTTTGCCTCATTAACTTCATTAAATGATGCCTTAACAACCTGAGGTGGATTAACATCTTGAAGCTTAACAGAGATAATTTGAATACCAATGTCGTACTTATTCAAAACTAACTGCATAAGTTCTTGAGCTGTCGTCTCAATCTCAACTTTTCCAGTTGTTAAAGTCTCTGAAACTGATCGATCACCAACAACTCGTCTCATTATTGATTCAGAAACGTCACGAACGGTTTGTATTGGCTCAGCAACTTGAAAAATATACTTAAATGGATCAGCAATACGATACTGAACGGCCCACTCAACATCTGCAACATTTAAGTCACCAGTAAGCATGAGGGACTCAACATCCATATCCTTGCCATCTCGATAAGATGTCACTCTTCTTGAAGTGCTTGCAGTTCTAAAACCAAATTCTTCTTGTAAAACTCTTTTGGTTTTTACTTTGATTACTTCATCAACCCCTAGAGGGATTTTAAAATGTAATCCTGGTGTGTTTGTCCCAGTAAATTTACCTAATCTAATAACTACAGCTTCCTCATCTGGTTCAACTGTATAAAAAGATGTGTACGTACCAATGACTAGAAAGAGAATGATTAAAAAAGGCCCTATCATCTTTAGGGCCTTGTCTAAATCTTGCTTCATTTTTTCAAAGTCGTTGGTCGGTTGTCCTTGATTAAAAGACATAATTCCTCCAATTTAGTTTGCTTCAACTTCCATCATAAGAAAGTTTTCTTCTAAAGTATCTCCAACTTTAACATAGATAGCTTTAACAATACCATCTATTCCCGATTTAATTTCGTTCTCCATTTTCATGGCCTCTAAAATTAAAACAGTTTCACCTTTCTTAACTTCGCTTCCGATTTCAACGTTAATTTTAACAACCTTACCAGGCATTTTAGTTAAAAGTTCACCTTCATCAGCTCCACCAAGACCAGATGGTTTAAATCCTCTAAAAATATTGTAAACCGTGTCTACATTGATCATTCTTGAAGGAAGATCTTGTCTTGGAATTTTCTTCCAAGCAACCTTGTCTGTTGAAACAAAGTATTGCCCACATAGTTTTCTTACGTGTACTACTTGCTCATTTACAATTTGATTATCTTGGATTGTTGAATAGTTATATTCAACATTATCGAAACTATGAACTTTCGTTTTAGTGAGATCAATTACTAATTCTTTGCCTTCATCATCTATTAAATAGGTTCTCATAATTAAATCCCCATTCTTCTAGCTTCAACCCCTGCAAGTACTTCGTAAAAGCGTAAATGGTTAAAGTCTGTTTTTACACATTCTTGAGGTGCAATTTCTTTAATATAGTTTGTAGTGTAAACACCTTCACAAAACTTTTGCTCTCTTAAAATAACTTTTAAAAGTGGCATATTAGTTTTTAAACCTTCAATAAAAAGTCCATCGAGTGCCGCTCTCATTTTTCTAACAGCAACATCTCTTATGATCCCTTTACATACTAGCTTTCCAACCATCGGATCAAAATCTGGAGTAACCTCAAGACCTTTAAATAGACAGTGATCAAAACGTGTCCCTTGCGGAAAATTTGTTTCAAAACCTGTCACAAGCCCTGGTGCTGGTAACATCGTAATTGGATCTTCAGCACAAATACGACATTCAATCGCATGTCCTGTTCTCTTAATGAACTCCTGAGAAGGAATTCCGAGATTATCACCAAGCGCAGACTGAATCATACAAACAATCAGATCCATTCCCGTGATCTCTTCTGTGATCGGATGTTCAACCTGTATACGAGTGTTCATCTCTAAAAAATAAAAACTCTTATCTTCACCCATAATAAATTCAACTGTACCAGCTGAATCGTAGCTTACGGCCTTAGCAAGTTTTACTGCTGTATTACAAATATTTTGTCTAAGTTCTTCATCTTCACCAATAAATGGAGATGGTGCTTCTTCAATAATTTTTTGGTGACGTCTTTGAACAGAACATTCTCTTTCAAAAAAGTGAAAAATATTTCCAGCTTTATCAGCAAGAATTTGAACTTCAATGTGTCTTGGATTTACAATCAGTTTTTCAACTAAAAGATCTCCGTTATTAAATGCAGCCTTAGATTCTCTTCCAACAGCATCAAAGTTTGCTCTAACTTCATCGTCATTATTACAAACTCTCATCCCACGACCACCACCACCGGCAACCGCTTTCAAAAGAATTGGATATCCAATTTCGCTAGCAACTTTAATCGCGCCTTCAACCGTAGGAACAGCTTCATCAGTTCCAGGAACCGTTGGAACTCCAACCTCATTAGCAAGTTTCTTAGAAGTTGCCTTGTCTCCCATAACTTGAATAGCATCAACATTTGGACCGATGAAAATAATTCCTTCGGCCTCAAGTGCTCTTGCAAAACCAGCATTCTCAGATAAGAATCCATATCCTGGGTGAATTGCATCGACATTATACTTCTTTGCAACTGCTACAATTTTTTCTACGTTAAGGTATGTTTCAGCATTCGACGAACCTTCAAGGTGTACCCACTCATCACAAAACTGTAAGTGAGTTGCATTACGTTCATTATCAGTCCAAAGACCGATAGCCGTATGCCCAAGTTCACGACATGCTTTAGCTACACGTGAAGCAATTTCTCCACGGTTAGCGATCATAATCCTTCTACTTTCGTTCTTCAGCTGTCTGATCATAATTGAATATTCCCATGTTTACGTTCTGGTCTTTCAACCTGCTTATCTTTAAGTACTCTTAGATACTCATAGATTCTCTTACGTGTTTCTTCTGGAAGAATAATAGCATCAAGATAACCTCTCTCCGCTGCAACATAAGGATTCGCAAAATTGTTTTCATAGTTTGCAACAAGCTCCGCTTTCTTCTTATCAAAAGCTTCACCTGTTAGACCTGCTAGTTCATGTCTAAATACAATATTAACTGCCCCTTCAGCACCCATAACTGCAATTTCTCCAGTTGGGTATGCAAGGTTTACATCTGCTCTAATGTGCTTAGATGCCATAACATCGTAAGCTCCACCATATGACTTTCTTGTAATCAAAGTGATTAAAGGGACTGTCGCTTCAGCGTATGCATAAAGAAGTTTTGAACCATGCTTAATGATCCCACCATATTCTTGTACCGTTCCTGGCAAGAATCCTGGAACGTCAACAAGTGAAACAATTGGAATATCAAAAGCATCGCAAAATCTAATAAAACGTGCAGCTTTACAAGATGAATCGATATCTAAAACACCAGCCAATACCTCTGGTTGATTTGCAACGATACCAATTTTAATTCCACCAATTGATGCAAAACCAACGATGATATTTCTTGCCCAATCTTTATGAACTTCAAGAAACTGACCTTCATCAACAACATCAAGAATTACTTCTTTCATGTCATATGGCTTCTTTGGATTTCCTGGAATTACTGTTTTTAATTTTGAGTTATCTCTATAAACAGGGTCTGCCGTATATCTTGGCTCCTGCTTTCTAAAGTTTGAAGCTGGAATGTATGCAAGTAACTCTCTTACTCTTTCAAAACAATCATCCTCATCACGACATTTAAATTGAGCAACTCCAGATTTCTCAGCATGCGTTGCCGCTCCACCAAGTTCTTCCTTCGTCACTTCTTCATGTGTAACAGTTTTGATAACATCTGGACCAGTTACAAACATGTATGAAGTTTTATCAACCATGAAAATAAAATCTGTCACGGCCGGAGAATAAACAGCTCCACCAGCAGAAGGTCCCATGATTAATGAAATTTGTGGAATAACTCCTGAAGCCTTTACGTTTCTCCAAAAGATTTCAGCATAACCACCAAGGGCATCAACACCCTCTTGAATTCGTGCTCCACCTGAATCTTGAATACCAATTACCGGAATTCTATTATCTAAAGCAAAGTCCATAATCTTACAAATTTTCTTTGCATGGGCTTCACCAAGTGCTCCACCCCAACAAGTAAAATCTTGTGAGTACACAGCAACTTTTTGTCCGTTGATTTCAGCTATACCTGTAACGACACCATCACCATAGAACTTATTCTTTTCCATTCCAAAGTTCACACAACGATGAGTAACAAATTTATCAAACTCGATAAATGTTCCAGGATCGATTAAACGCTCAATTCTTTCACGAGCAGTATACTTACCTTGATCGTGTTGCTTAGCAATTCTGCCTTCTCCACCACCTTGATCTGCCAATTCTCTTCTTTCTATTAAAAGCGCTCTCTTTTGTTCGAGTACTTCGTCAGTAGCCATAACTAACCTCCATTATAGTGCCGCGACCATTTTTGGTTCAAAAATGCGACATTACCCAACGAAAAATGATTTCGAAGTTTACACCCATATGACTAGAAATGACTATTGACCCTGCGTTACTTAGACCGCGCGCACAAAAAAGGCCTCATAACGAGGCCTAGTCTGTGTTCTATTGATTTTTTGGTTATTCGCCAGCTGCTTTTTTTCTTTTATCTAATTCATATTTATCAACTTTCATAATTAAACTCGCTCTTGAAATACCAAGCTCTTTTGCAAGTTTAGATTTATTAAAATTACATCTCTTCAATCCTTCTCTGATCATGATAATTTCAAGCTCATGAAGCGCATCTTTAAGCTTACCATTCGTGTTAACACCTCTAGTATTTGCCTCAGGAGCAACCCCAAAATCGAGAATCTGAGGACTCAATAGATCCGGCGTAATATTCTTATCATCACCTGCTAGTACCACAAGTCTCTCAACTTCGTTTTCTAGCTGTCTAACATTACCTGGCCATGCATAATCAAGCATCTTCTCCATACATTTCTTAGAAAATTGCTTCATTGGCATTCCCTGCTCATCACACTTTCTCTTTAAAAAATGATCCATTAACACTGGAATATCTTCTCTTCTCTCTTTTAGTGAAGGAAGATTAACGTTAAGAACGTTGATTCTATAATATAAATCTTCTCTAAATTCACCCGACGCCATCATCTTTTTCAAATCTTTATTTGTCGCCGCCAAAATTCTAACATCAGTTTTCCTTGAAGCCTCAGCCCCAACTGGCATATAAGTCCCTTCCTGTAGAACACGAAGCAACTTTACCTGCATACTAAGGGAGGTATCCCCAATCTCATCTAGAAATAACGTACCGCCATTAGCGACTTCAAAAAAACCAGGCTTGTCTTTAATTGCTCCCGTAAATGCACCTTTAACGTGTCCAAATAATTCTGAGTCCAAAAGGTTATCATTAAATGCTGAACAGTTCACGGCCAAGAACTGATAGTCCTTACGTGGAGAATGAAAGTGCACTGCCTTCGCAATCAATTCCTTCCCTGTTCCATTTTCCCCTTGAATTAATACAGATGATTCAGAGTTTGAAATTCTCTCAAGTAATGTATAAATTTTCTGCATTGGCTTCGATTTACCAATCATGTTGTGATATCTAAATTTTTCACCGAGCTCAGAATTCAACATATGAATTCTTTCTTCTCTTTTTGAAATTTCACTATGGAAAGTTACGACCTCACCAGACACAAGTCCAACAAGCTCTTCAAGATATTCAACTTCACTTGCAGACAACATTTTCAAATGAGAAACAGCACTTTGCGCATCAGCCTCAACTGCACCATTTTCAACTAGCATCTTTACCAGTGATACCTTATCCGCCTCAGTAAATGTATCAAATACAAAAGGAAGTGCAAAAACAGTCCCTAGTCTCTCTCCATCAATTTCAATCTTTGAAGCAATCATTTTCACACCTGGAAAATATGAATCACAAACCGTTATTGATTGTTTTGCCTGATACATTTCTTCTGTAATTCTCTCAACATCGCTTGCAAGAAAATCATAGCCATGTGGCAGTGACATCTGAACTTTAAAGAAATGATTCTTAAAATCATAATCTTTATCCATGTGCCCACTTCTAATTTTATAATGTGCATCTGTATAAATAGCTTCTACTCCAAACCATTTATTCAATATTTCTTCAAGTTTTGAGATAACGTGAAGTCCCTTGAGATCATTCCAGTTAATCATTTGACAGCTCCGTGTTTTAAAACCCCTAACGAGGTACTTACTGTCAAACTTTTCGGCAATCCCAAATTTAAACTTAAGAGTATTTTGATAATAATTTAGACACTGTCTAAAGCTTTGAAATACATCTCCCCTAGAGAGCTAAGTAGTTCATAACACGTGTTATATACGAGTCCAACTTCCAGTCCTGCGGCCCAACGAACTTAGTTAGGTTCATTTTCTTAGTATTAAAAAGAAAAGTTTCAGGCACCTTAACCACACCAAATTTTGTCATCGCCTGATTTGTTTTGTCATGAATTAAGACAATATTTGGTGATAAATCGCCAAATCTTTTCATAAACTTCTTAATTTTAATGTCGTCATCATTTACAGCAAGTAGAACTACTTTAATATTTAGATCTCCCAACTTCTTCGAAAACTCCAAAAATTCAGGCAATTCAAACTCACAAGGAGCACACCACGTACCCCAAAAATGAACCAATAATCCACTAGAGCCATCTAAAATTTTCTCAAGAGTTGTGGCCTCGCCACTTGTAAATTCAGTCAATCCTGCAATAGAAGGTAATTCCTTTAGAACGGGAGCTGCGCTCTCATCAAAATAAGAATCCATTTTTTTCTTTTCGTATATTGAGTAACCAATCGCGATTGCGAGAATTAAAGAGATAATTGTAAACTTGGAAGTTATTTTCATAGTGCTAATATAAAAAAGGCTTCTCAAAATGAGAAGCCTTTTTCACTTTATTGTCAAAAAATTAACAATTAATCAACGAAAGCAATGTATGCCATTTTAGAATTATCGCCTACTCTATTATCAGCAAGTCTCATAATTCTAGTGTATCCACCGTTTCTCTCTTTAAATTTTGGAGCAACTTCTGTGAATAGCTTTGTAACAGCATCTTTGTTGTTAAGTTTCTTTAGTGCTTGCCTTCTGTTTGCAACAGTATCAACTTTAGCTAAAGTAACTAATTTTTCTACATACCCTTTAATCGCCTTACAACGAGTAACAGTAGTTTTAATTTGCCCATGATCAATTACTTCAGAAGCAAGGTTCTTAATAAGTGATACTCTATGAGAAGGATTTACTCCTAACTTATATTTGTGTTTTTGATGTCTCATGATCTTCTCCTACAACAACTTCAACGTGACCTAGTTAATCTTTAAGGTCTTTCATTATGCTATCAACTTTCATTCCAAGACCTAGACCCATTTGAGTAAGAATTTCTTTGATCTCATTTAATGATTTACGACCAAAGTTCTTAGTTCTCAACATTTCGCCTTCTGTCTTTGAAACTAATTCGTAGATATACTTAATATTTGCATTTTGCAAACAGTTTGCAGATCTTACAGACAGTTCTAGTTCAGAAACTGGCTTAAGAAGAGCTGAGTTTGCAGGACTAGTAGTTTGAGCCGGAGCTTTCTCTAGTCTTGTTATTTGTTCTTCATCTTCAAAGCTTAGAAAAACAGAAAGTTGGTCTCTTAGAATTTTTGCAGAATATGCAACAGCATCCTGAGGCTCAACACCAGCGTTTGTCCAAACTTCTAGAGTTAATTTATCATAGTCTGTTCTCTTACCAACCCTAGAGTTTGTAACAGTGTAGTTTACACGTGTTACTGGAGAGAATAAAGAGTCTAAATAAACCCATCCAATTGGAAGATCATGAATTTCCTTATTGTCAACAGCGGTAACATAACCTTTACCTCTAGCAACTTTAAGTTCCATTTTGATCGATCCACCAGAAGAAACGTTACAAATAACGTGTCCTGGATTTAAAACTTCAACGTTTGCATGTTCTGCAATATCAGCAGCAGTAACAGGACCCTCTCCTGATTTCTCAAGATTTAGGATAACGTCTTCTTTCCCCTTAAGTCTAAAATGAACTTCTTTTAGATTAAGAATAATTTCTGATACTTCTTCTTTTACGTTATTGATTGTTCCAAACTCATGCTCAACACCCTCAACGCGGATTGCAACAATCCCTGCGCCTTGTAGTGAAGATAGTAGAACTCTTCTTAAAGAGTTCCCTAAAGTTTGTCCATAACCTCTTTCTAAAGGCTTCGCTACGAATTTACCGTAAGTAATACCTTGCTTTTCGATATCAGCTTCTAAAGCAACCGGTCTAATCATGCTCGTCCAGTTTTTTGAAATAAATGAGTCCACAGACAGCTCCTTAAATATTTAAATTATACTCTTCTTCTCTTAGGTGCTCTACATCCATTGTGTGGAATTGGAGACCTATCTGCAACTGAAGTAATTTTAATACCAGCAGCTAAAAGTGCTCTAACAGCGTTTTCACGTCCAGCACCAGGACCTTTTACTCTTACTTCTACAGATGTCATTCCATGCTCAGCCGCTCTCTTTGCAGCTTCAACAGATGCTGTTTGAGCAGCAAATGGCGTTGATTTCTTTGATCCTCTGAACCCTAATTGTCCAGCAGATGCCCAAGAAATAGCGTTACCGTGTACATCAGTAAACGTTACAATTGTATTATTGAAAGAACATAAGATATGGCAAATACCTTTACTTATGTTCTTTTTTGCTTTCTTTTTTGAAGCAGTTTTCTTAACCATTACTCAACTCCCGCAATTACTTCATTGACTTAATTGATTTCTTACCAGCGATTGCTACTGCAGGCCCCTTACGAGTTCTTGCATTAGTATGAGTTCTCTGTCCTCTTACTGGTAAACCTTTTCTATGTCTAATACCTCTATAGCAACCTAGATCTTTTAGTCTCTTAATATTAAGACCAATTTCTCTTCTAAGATCACCTTCTACAAGATACTTTGACTCTAGAACAAGTCTGATTTCATTTGCTTCTTCTTCTGATAAATCATTCGAACTTTTGTTTGCATCGATGTTAGTCGCTGCCAGAACTTCCTCAGATACTTTAGGTCCAACACCATAAATTTTCTGAAGGGCAATTCTTAAAACTTTATTTCGAGGAATATCAACACCAAGAATACGCGCCATAGCTACACTCCTTTTTTAAAATTAACCTTGTCTTTGTTTGTGCTTAGGGTTTTTACATACAACTCTAAGTACGCCTTTTCTCTTAACTACTTTACAATCTTTACACATCGATTTAACTGATGCTCTAACTTTCATAACAACCTCTTTGCGCTAGCGACCTTTACTTCTATAAGTTATTCTTCCTTTCGTCAGATCATACTTACTTATCTCAACCAATACCTTGTCACCCGGGAGAATCTTAATAAAGTGCATTCTCATTTTTCCACTAATATGTGCAATAATTGAGTGACCATTGGGTAATTTGACACGGAATTTTGTATTTGGAAGCAGCTCTGCTACTTCACCTTCTACTTCAATCGTATCCTGATTTGCCATTCTTTTACTTCCAATTTTATGCAACTGTGCATATATATATGACTCAGGGCCATAAGGCAACAGCATTCGCAAAAAAAATAATATTATTTTGTAACTAATTCTTTAATTTTATCAAAAACTTCAGATGAAGGTTGAGAAGCCTTAACTCTATACAGCCTACCTGACTGTTCATAATAGCTAAGAACTGGTTCAACATTCTCTATAAAAATATTCATTCTATTTCTTACAGTTTCTTCTGTATCATCTTTACGATGTATTAAATCCTCGCCAGAAACATCACACTTCCCAGCAACTTTTGGCGGCCTAGAAAGTAAATTATATATTTCACCGCTCTTCGGTGCGACTCTTCTATTAACAATTCTCTCAACCAAAATTTCGAGATCAACATCAAAGTAAACAGCTTTAGATGTAGAACCTTTAAGAACTTCTAAATCAAGAGCTTTTGATTGTTCTAAATTTCGTGGGTAACCATCAAAAATATATGAACTATTAGCAATATCACAATTAGCATTTAATAAATCTAATACTGTTTGATCATCAACAAGATTTCCAGCATCTAGGATCGATTTTACTCTTTGACCTAGTTCTGAACCTTTTTGAATTTCAGCACGGAGTAAGTCCCCGGTTGAAACATGATTGTACCCAAACTCTGAAATTAATTTCTTTGCTTGAGTACCTTTCCCTGAACCAGGGGCACCAATTAATATTAACTGTGGCCTCATTAAAACCTTCTATTATTTCCGTTATATTTACCTTTTGATTTATAAGACGCCTCATATCGATCAGCAAACATAAAGGATTGAATATTCATCATGACTCGCACTGAAACACTTACGAGAATCAGCATCGAAGTTCCACCAAATTGAGTCTGTGAACCTGTTATTATAGTTGGCACTATACAAATCACACAAAGAAAAAGAGCTCCAAAAAAAGACATTCTACCAAGTAGACCATCTAAATACTCTCTCGTTTTCTCACCTGGTCTAATACCTGGAATAAACGCATTATTCTTCTGTAGCATTTCTGCAATTTTCTTAGTCTTAAATTGTATTGGTGCATAGAAATATGTCATATACACAATCAATAAAGCAAAAAGAATATTAAACAACATCTGACCTGGGTATAATGATTGTTGAATCGTCTCAAAATACGGTCTAAAAACACTATTTTGAGGTATAAATGTTGCAAAAGTAGCAGGAGCTGCCAATAATGACGAAGCCAAAATTGGAGGCATGACGCCACCAGTGTCTACCCTCATTGGAAGTGTTTGAGTTCCGCCATAGACTTTATTGTGAACAACTTTTTTTGCGTACTGCACAGGTATAGCTCTAAAAGCACGCTCTACAAAAGCTACGATAAAGAAGCACACAAGAATTACAGCAAAGAATGTTAGTAATGAAATACCTGTCATTTCCCCTGATCTATATAAAGTCATCTTTTGAATTATTTCAGACGGAAGAGCTACAGCTATACCAGCAAAGATAATTAGTGACACACCATTCTCTAAACCATATTCAGTAATTCGCTCACCAAGCCACAACAAGAACATCGTTCCAGCTGCCAGCGTTATCATCGTAGTTACTCTAAAAAGTAATCCCGGATCAGGTATAACTCTAGCGCCACCTGGACTAACAAAAGTTTCAAATACGGCGGCCATACTGTACCCTTGAATACAACAAAGAATAACTGTTGCATAACGCGTCCATTTTTGAATTTTTTTATTCCCTTCTGAATCTTCTTGAAGCTCTTGAATCTGAGGAATTACCTCTCCTAGAAGACTGAAGATAATGGAAGTTGTAATATATGGCATAATTCCCAGCGCTAAAACTGAAAACCTCTTAAAAGCTCCACCACTGAAAGTGTTGATGAGGTCGAATAAACCTCCACCGCCAGAGTCAGCGAAATAAGAATGAATTGCTTGCGCATCAACACCTGGAACAGGCACCTGCGCAACCAATCTATAAACAACTAACAATAAGAAAGTAAACAAGACTTTCTTTTTAAGCTCTTCTAACTTTCCATGAGCATTTGACATTCAGAGATCCTTTCTTACTTAGTCTCGATTTTCCCACCAGCTTTAGCAACAGCCTCAGCAGCAGATTTAGTAAATTTATCAATATTAACAAAAGTTAAAGCTGTTTTCAATTCACCATTAGCAAGTACTTTAATTGGCTTTCTCTTATTGATACCATTTAAAAGACCTTTTTCTACTAATAATTCTCTTGTAACTTCTCCAGCATCAAATTTTGCTTCAATTGCTGAAAGACTTACTTCTGCATAAGTAACTCTAAAAGGTGAATTTGAAAAACCCTTCTTTGGAATTCTCATATAGAGTGGTAAGTTGTTACCTTCGAAACCAGTTCTAACACCACCACCAGCTCTAGCTTTCTGACCTTTGTGACCTTTACCAGCCTGAGTACCTTGACCTGAACCTTGTCCACGACCAATTCTCTTGATGTTTTTGTGTGCGCCTTTTGGACTTTTTAAGTTATTTAACGTTAACATATTTCGCCTCTCGCTTATTCTTGAATATCTAAAAGATGGATAACTTTTTTAATCATCCCTCTAACAGCTGAAGTATTTTCTAGAGTTCTTGAAGAATGCATCTTTCTTAAACCTAGACCCCTAACTGTAGCTTTTTGTTTTTCTGTACACTTAATTGTACTTCTCTTTAACTTAACTGTAATTGTCTTGTTAGTCATATAAACCTCGACTTATCCTTTAATTCTAAGACCTTTTGCGTCTTTTCCTCTAGCTTGAGCAACTTGTTCAACTGAGCGCAACTGCTTTAGTGCGTCAAAAGTAGCCTTCACAACGTTATGTGGGTTATTCCCTCTTAGAGATTTTGTTAAAACATCTCTAATACC
>CAZQJK010000069.1:0-16562 GCA_964593545.1 uncultured Bacteriovorax sp.
AATGGTTTAAAGGTTTGTGCAGTCAGTCCTGAGTTGCAAGGACATGACTTTAGTCTGCATGATTCTCTAGATCTTAGTCAAATAGATTTCATCTGTTGCAAGTTAGACCTGGTTGATCGGTGGTCTAGTAAGTAAATCTTCTTTTTATACTGAATATAATCACCCGAGAAATAAATTTAAAAATAGACAATAGACCATTGTTCCATTTTGAAGCACCATGTTTTCTTGACGGAAAAAGTGTTTTGATTCGTACTATTTTCAATTCTTTCTTGAGGGCTTCTGTGTAGAAAAAAAGATCAAGAGAGAAATCTTTTGGAGTTTTCTTTGCTGACTTAAAAAAATGAGCAGGAAAAATATTTGGTTGAGCATTGATTTCAAAAATTATTTTTTGAAAAAGTAGCGTTTCAAATAGACTCATGCCCAAACTTAAAAGAGAGTCGAGTAGGGGTCTTCCACTGCGCTTCCCTTTTATGTAAATATTCAAAGTGTCTGACTTTAGAAGTGTCTGGTATGCGGTGAATATATCCATGGGATCTGTTTGCAGATCAGCATGCGTCCACCCTATAAAGTCACCGCTACAGGCCTTGAGACCTTCTGTGATACCATGACCATAGCCTTCATTCTTCTTGATATTTACAATCTTTATATACTCATGAGTACTCGCTACATCTTTGAGAATGTTTTCACTATTATCAGTAGAACCATTATTAACTAAAACTAGCTCCAGGTTCATTTTCTTGCTCACTTTGTGGAAACGCTCGACTAACTCAGGAATATTTTCTGCCTCGTTATAGCAGGGAGTAACGATAGATATTTTCATGACGAAGTTAACCTTTGGTAACATTCTTTAAAATAGAAAAAAGATTCATATTCATTAGGAGTACCGAGACTGATGAAATGATTAACAGGAAATGACTTAATAATAAGATTCTTATTTAACAAGAAATTAATCATTGAGTCGATATAGTACTCACCATTGATAAGTTCTTGAGCTTCGATCATTTCTTTATATGCATCTTTATATAACTTAGCATTCTTAAAATAGAAAAGTCCTACAATGGCCTGATCATTTAAAGGATCATCTGAGATTGGAGTTTTAACACTCACTCCAAGGATATTGTTTGATGAGTCGGTTCTAAGCCAACCGTAATGCTCAGGTCTCTTTTCCATATTAGGATGATTAGTAAAGGAGAAGAATATAACGTCGCTACTATTTTGTAAGATAGTAAATTCTTTAGCATCAAATTCGGCGCAATTATCACACACACCGATAAGTATCGCTTGCTTGTCGTCGATATCCTTTATTGCTTCAAATGCGCTGCAGGCCTGACCTTGAGTTGGTATTGCAATTCTTTTGATAACTTGTGGAGTAAACATTTCTAAGTGTGAGATGTCCTTGTCAAGTGTGATGAAGTGATATTTCTTAGCAGATGGTCCATGTGAAGTTGTAAACTCAATTAGGGACTTATTTTCAATTGGCAAAAGATGTTTTGGTGTTTCATAGCCAGCTTCTTTGAATCGGCTTCCTTGCCCAGCCAGTGGGACAACGTATTCAAGATTGGATAAATATTCTTTCTTCTTATTTCTGGATGAAAAGTATTGAAACCAGTTCTCAAACAAGAGAACTTTAGCCTTATTATCTAATTCTAAATTGATAAGATCTGTGTAAATCATTTTTCGTAACAATTTTGAATTGAAGATAGATTCAATATGATAGGATCTTGCTGCTATTGATTGTAGCAAAAGCTCTTTGAATATTTGATAGCTTTTAAAATAATATAATCCACATGAAACAGACTCAAGATGGGGAACCTGAGTGAATGATTTTTTGTGCGACACTGAAAACTGATCATTAGTCTCTTCAATGAAAGAATAATCTTGAGAATCGAGCCTGAAAGGTGTGTGATGATTTGATGAGAATAATACTGCATCAATTATATCATTCTTAAATTTTAAAAATTTTTGATATGAAAATAGTACTAGAAGGTCCGAGTAGTGAATGAAGATATCATCTTGTATTTGAAGTTCATCTAATGAATCAAGCGAGCTTCTGATTGACTCGAGGGGCCCGAGGTCATTCTTTGGGATAGTAATATTGGTTGTATCTTGAAATTTAATATCCTCATTTTGAGATATTGTTATAAAATGACTGTCCTCTGGGAAATTTGATCGTATGTGAGATAAGATGCTTTGCCCTGCTAAATCTCTTAATAGTGACGATTTGTGATTAGAGGATACTGGGATGATGATTGATGCCACTATCTCCTCGCTTTCCCAAGGGCCCAAGTGGATATTCTTTTAACGATATCAGAACTTAGAAAGTGTATTTCAGATTTTTTAAGATTCTGGCAAATTTCGATTTGAGCTAGCACTAACTCTTCAATCTCTAAACGCTTTATTGGGTCCTGTTCGAGAATGAAGATATAATCTTTAAATATTAAAACTTTCTTATCGCCAACAGTTATAAGATCTTTTGTCTCGGTAGTTTCACCGAGATGGATAATGATGTCGGGGCTTAGAAAGTTAGAGAAATTTTCTGGAATTTTTTTGTTATAGAGTGAAGAATAAAAACTGATCCCTCGATTATGGAGAATATTAAAGAGTGATTCAGCTTTTTCAAAGTAATCGATATTAAAATTATGATACTCAATTAAGGAGTTAATTTTTTTAAATGTGATGTTAATTAAAAGCTTGAAATCGTCATAGTTATCACTTGATAGAATAATTCCATGATTCTGCATGAAAACCACTTCAGGTATAAAACCAAGAGATTTAATTTGATCCTGAAGTTCTTTCCCAAGTTCAATTCCTGGGTGTGCATAGTCTAAACATAAGGCATCTTGAAAGTTAGCTGCGACAAATTCTTTCCAGTCGCGACGACAAGAAATGATGAGTGATCCTATATGATGAAGATGAAGTGTATATTTCTTAAGTTGAACATGCAAAAAAGTTTCAATACTTGGACGATGTTTTTCAGGACTAAACTGTTTGAAGAATTTCTGTTGGTGTAAATCAAGATCTTCAGTCTTTGTAAGTAAGTCAGAGAAGATCTTCATCTGCGAACAGTAGAAATCATCGAGGCCATTAATCCTCGCCATATGTTTTCCACTTGGTTTGATATAAATTTTATTCCCATCTTTGAATGATATATTTCCACCATTAGATTGGTTATAATCTTTTCTAATATCTATTAGCTTGCATAGAGAAATAATCTGGTCGAGGTTCTTCATAGTAAATATCTTAACAAATAAGCTAAGATATTAAAATTAGGAGTTTTTTTCTATTCTTATTCAATAAAATCAGAACTATGAGATAATCAATTAATGGAAATTATTACGTTTATTAGAATTGAGAATAAGGAATTTGAGCTCTATCAATTACAGGGCCTTATGTATCCTCCAATGTGGGCCGTCACACTTAATGCCCACCTGTCTAAAGCGTTTCCTCATTCACTTGTGAGCGAATTAGTTGATCTTCGTGTTCAACCATTTAGTGATATCAAAAAATGTAGCTACTATTGTCTCTCTGGTATGAATCAGGATTTAATTGTCTTACAGGAGATTAGCTCAAAGCTTCGACTTTTAAACCCCAAGGCTAGAATACTTCTTGGCGGACCGATCACATGGTCATTTGAACAAGAGAAAAAATTAGAAGAATTAGATTTTGCTGATCACGTTTTCATCGGCGATGGTGAAGTTGAATTTGTCGAATACTTTAGGAAAGATTTAAAAAAAGAAAATATTCAACATATTATCAATGCCCAAAATAAGTTTGATCTCAACGATGCTGTTGCTTTTGATGCAAAACTTTTTAAACATTTAATTCCATATTACTCAGGTGGTTGTGTTGAGGTATCGAGAGGCTGTCCATTTTTGTGTGAGTTTTGTGATATACGAGTGATGCCTGATAATAATAAATCTCATTGTAAATCAATCGAAGTCATTATGTCAGAACTTGAAGTCTTCCATGACAGTGGTATGAACTTTGTGTTTATGGCGTGCGATAATTTTAATGGTGATGTCAAATGGGCCGAAAGGTTATGTGATGAGATCATTGATTGGCGAAAGAGAGAGAGGGTTACAATAAGCTTTTACACATGGTCGACGATTAATATTTGCTACCATCCAAAGCTCCTTTCAAAAATGAGGCTAGCCGGCTTCGACACGCTCTTTATTGGTATTGAAAGTTTCCATCAGAACTCACTGTTAGAGACCTCTAAGGTGCAAAATACTAAGATCGATTTATTAAAAGCAAATCAACTCATTCAAAGTTATGGCTTTATAGTCTATGCAGGTCTAATTATGGGCTTTGATAATGACCCAGAAGATATCGCGAGCATACAACTTGAAGGGATCGAAAAATCGGGGTTGATTTCCGGTGATATCACACCTTTATTAGCATTACCTGGGACACCTCTTTATAAAAGACTCGAACAAAGTGGTCGATTGAGAAAACATCAGAAGTCTTCTCTTGGTTATAAGAGGTATTCAAGTAATATCATTTTCAATCGATCGACGACTATAATAAAAAAACAATTACAAGACTACCTAGCCGGCTATAATCGAGGTGGCTTTCAAAGAAGACGCTATATTAACTTTCTAAGGTCGCAGCTTTCTCCGGCTCGTATTGATAGCAAGACAGGTGACTATGCCTCTCTTTTAGAAATTTCGAAAATACTTCTACGTGAACCCCTGATTCTCTTAAACTATATTAAAAGAATGTTTCTCATCTGCATAAGTCCTGAGCGTTTAATGAATTTCATTATAAGTTGTACTTATACACTCTATTTTTCCGCGAGATACTTTAACTGTATTTCGTACTTTAAATTTTGGCTCTTTGCATGGACGACATCACTTCTTAAAAGTTTGAATATTCAAAGTAGCGAACTTGATCTTGAAGGCTGGGAGAGGGAAGAGGCGAGTCAACAAATAATGAATTTAAGGGTTGCAAATGAATAAGAAGAAAATTGCGCTAATCTATCCACTTGATGATAGCTTGCCCTTGCAGTCGACAAGTTATCGTGTGTATATGCCTCGCTATGGAATTCTGGCCGTTGCAGCACGCTTAAAACTCGAAGGCTATGAAGTTGAAACCTATTGTGAACAGTCAGGTAGTGAAGTTGATTGGGATTATGTCGCAACAGCAGATTATGTATGTTTTTCGATTCTCTCATTTAGTGCTTTTAAGGCGTATGAATATAGTGAAAAAGTTAGAGCGCTTAATCCTTTGGCAATTCAAGTTTATGGTGGTTCACATGCCTCTCTCGCGGCCGATGACTGTTTGGAACATGTCGACTTCGCGATTCGAAATGAGGGAGAGGAAACACTAATAGATCTTTTGTCAAAAATTGAGCGTGGTGAAGATCTTAAGAATACACTTGGTCTAAGTCTAAATTATCAAGGACAAAAAATACATAATGCGGCCCGACCGTTTATCAATGATGTTAATCAAGTTCTTAGTGCGGACCTAATCAAAAATTATAAGAAGAGAAGTTTATTAACTTATGCTCGAGATATTTTGACCGTGGGATTACCGCGCTTTAATGTTGTTGTCTCTCAATCAAGTCGGGGTTGTCCTTTTGATTGCAAGTTTTGCTTTGTGAAAATTGAACTAGGGAAACAATATCGGCGAAAAACTCCTGAAATGGTACTTGAAGAAATAAAAAATGGTGTTACTCAGCTTGGATCAAAATATGTCATGTTCGTCGATAACGACTTTTGCATCAGCAAGAACCATACGCTTGAAGTTTTAAAGCTCATCGAAGATCGATATCAAGGTGATATCGACTTATTCATTTTTACTCGTCTTACCGTTGCCTTTGATCAAGAAATTGTTGATGCTTTCAAGAGAGCTGGCCGTGTCTGTCTTGCTCTTGGAATTGAATCTATCGAAACAAATACCCAAGTCGAGTATAAGAAAGAGTTTTCAAATAACTCCATTGAAGAAGCACTAAAAATTCTCAATGAAAATGAAATCAAATATCACGCCTTATTTGTTGTTGGATCTGATTTTGACACGAAGGAAAGCATTCAAAAGATTCTCGAATTTTCGATCAAAAATAATGCTTTCTATATGGGACTTCAAATTCTTTATGATTTTCCAAAAAAAGAATTCGTAACAAAGTCTGAACAATGTATTTCAGATGAGAGGTTTATTCATCATGACTGGCGTTTTTTTTCGGGAACTTTTGTTATTCATTTTCCAAAGAAGATTCGTCCCTCAGTACTCCAAGAGTCTGTGGTGAAGGCTCATATGGATTTTTACAAGAAGAGTAAATTCTTTATCCAATTCTATGCGACAAAAGGAATTATGAGGTCATATATCAGTTATTTGAAAAAGATTGAAGTTGACCTCTATGACGAAAACGATATTCTAATTGAAGAGAGATTAGGACAATGGATTCATGATAAGAAGATAAATATTAAGTTCAACTTATACGATTATCTCCTTGAATTGAGCCGTTTTTATTTGATGAATATTTTTAGAAAAGACTCATGGAAGTATTTAATTAGTATTCTTAAGCCAGTGCCCGTTTATGAAAAGAGATCAGAGGAAATCGCATGAGTGAAGTTAATAAAAAGAAGTACTGTGTTGTTTCGACAACAGAAGGTTGCGCGACAAATCTTGTAGAAAACTCACAGTATAAGAACTCTCTAGGACAATCTGGAGCAGAGGTTGTAAGCAATGTTGAAGAAGCCGATGTCGTTATCTACAATACGTGTGGATATTCTCAACAAATGGAAGACCGTGCAATTAGTGAAATCAAAAAAGTTCGTGACCTCTATCCAAATAAGAAAATAGTTGTTGGTGGTTGCCTCCCAAGCATTAATAAAGATTCATTAAAAGAAGTTTACGAAGGTGACACATTTCGTCCTGGTGATATTAAGAAATTATTCTCGCTTTCAGACATTAAGTTCGATGTTATTCCCGAATTTGATGAGCAACTAGGTTTCGATCCGAATGACTTCTCGACTCTAAGTTTTAAGCATCGCCTTTTGAATTCGTTAAGAACAATTTACTTTAAGTTTGAAAATATATTTGGGGGCCGATTTCAACCTCTTTCTAATATTGTTGAATCAGCAATTGTTAATAATGATTACCAAACAATTACGGTGAGTACAGGTTGTCTTGGTGAGTGTTCTTTTTGTTCAATTAAAATGGCGAAAGGCTCTGTTAAAAGTAGAACAAGAGAGAAAATTGTCGAAGAAATCAGAAAAGGAATTGCAAGTGGCAAGAAGAAGTTTTGGTTACTCGGTGATGATATCGGATGCTATGGTCAAGATATTGGAGATAATATTGCCAATCTCTTAGAGGAAATTTTGAAAATCAAAGATGAGTTTTCACTGGTCCTTAATTACATGGAACCAATGTTCTTAGAGAAATACTATGATCGCCTAATTATTCTCTTAGAGGATACACGTGTTAAAAATATCAACTTCCCAATTCAGTCAGGGAGTAAGAAAATTGTTTTTAGTATGAGACGTTTTTATCACCCACATAATATTTTAAAAATGATGACGGAAATTAGGAAAGTAAATTCCGAACTAGTTAGAAAAACAAATATCATCGTAGGTTACCCAGGAGAAACCTTTTCTGACTTCTTTGAAAGTTTGAAATCGGTATTTTATTTTGATGCATTGGTTGCATTTAGATTTACACCCCGCAAACACTCACTCGCAGCAAAACTACCTAATCAGTTGGGAGGCTTCGTGATTGGATACCGTTTTTGGGTCATTAATACTGCGATATTTATACGACATGCGTTTATTGCATTATCTTCACTTAAGAATCGAATTACTTCTTAAGTGCAGCAATTTTAATATCACCATTCCCATTTAATCGGGCACGACATGAGAGTCTTACTTCCTTACCTTTTGTAAAATGGTTAGGGTTTTGATCTTGATAGTCATTCACAATATTGGTGACAGTATTATTTTCGATAACACTCTTCCCGGATACATTTTCGCTACCTTCGATAATCATAATCCTACAAGATCCACATGAGCCAGCAAGACACCCATGAGGTAATTGACAACCTTGATTATCTATTGCGTCATAGATAATATCTCCAGTTTCAACTGTGAATTTCTTTTCACTATTCGAGATTTCATTACCTTGCTCATCTATTTCAACTACTGACACGGTGGGCATATTACTTTTATCCTTTAGCTAGTAAATTTCATCATATTTACAACCTTATCGACTCATATTTAAATAACTTAAGTGAGTGAGATTATTGAAGGAGGAAGCATGCTTAGCTTCGATAGACTTTATAAAGATGGACATGAAGAAGTAATTTTTTTTAGTGACCCAAGCTGTAATCTAAAAGTTATAGTTGCGATCCACAACACTGTTCTAGGTCCAGCTCTTGGTGGAACGAGAATGTGGAATTATAAGAGTGAAGAAGAAGCCCTTGATGATGTTCTAAGACTTTCAAAAGGGATGACATATAAAGCTGCTGTTTCAGGGTTAAACCTTGGTGGTGGTAAGGCCGTTATTATCGGTGATCCAGAAAAAGATAAATCAGAAGCCCTTTTTAGATCTTATGGGAAATTCCTTGAGTCTTTAAATGGACGTTATATTACTGCGGAAGATGTTAATACGAGAGTTGAAGACATTGAGCATATTTTTACTGAAACAAATAATGTTGCTGGTGTTGCTGAAGTTCACGGTGGATCAGGGAATCCATCTCCATGGACTGCAAGAGGTGTTTACAGAGGAATCGAAGCATCTTGTTTAAAAGTTTTTGGTGACAAATCACCAAAAGGTAAAGTTGTTGCTCTTCAAGGTGCAGGATCTGTTGGTCGTTTCCTTGGTGAATATCTTTATAATGAAGGTGCAAAAGTTTACGTTTGTGACATTAGCGAAAAGAACCTAGAGCTTTTCAAAGAAAAAGTTCCAAATGCTGAGATCGTTGGTGTTGATGAAATCTACGATGTAAAAGCTGATATCTACTCACCATGTGCTCTTGGTGCAACTATCAATGATAATACAATTGATCGTCTTAAGTGTAAGATCGTTGCTGGTGCAGCTAATAACCAATTAGCAGAAGCTAGACATGGACAAACATTAATGGATCGTGGAGTTCTTTATGCTCCAGACTATCTAATTAATGCTGGTGGACTTATGAACGTGTCTATTGAATTTGAAGGATGGTCTGCAGATAAGGCCGTAAGAATGGTTGACTCAATTTTTGATACTACTCTTAAAATCTTTGCAATTTCAGATGAACAAAATATTCCAGTTTATAAGGCGACAGATATACTTGCTGAATCAAGAATTGAAGCGATTAGAAATATAAGTGGAAAATATTTAGGGAATCTTTCTCACCGTTTCCCTGGAAGAAAAACAAGATAATTCAAAAATAAATAACCCGCTTAGGCGGGTTTTTTTTGTCCTGAACTCAAAATGGTATACAATAGAAAGATGAAGTTTTATTGCTACTTAATATTGTCATTCCTCTCTCTTTGCAGTTATGCAGATGCAATCAAGCTTTATACAATGGAAATTCCAAATATTAACACGAGAAGCCAAAAGTCATTTTATGCAAAATATATCAAAATGATTGAAGCAATTAGTGGTGAAAAATTTGAAATAATTTTTCTTCCACCATCACGAGCAATGAGTAAGTTTTCTCAGAACCATGAAGCATGTTTCTTTCCATATTCAAAGAAAGAGAAAGTGGATTCAAGTAGTCTGCTCTTTTCTAAACCATTTGCGGATATCGAGTTGTATGCCATCACGAAGAAAAATTCAGAGTTAATAACGAGATCTAATATCTATGAGAATAAAAGAGTGGCAATTAACTCTTCTTATCGTGAGAGCTTTTTCTTTCCTGCCGAGTTTAAAGTTTACTATGTGGAAACAGAACAGCAGCTTTTCTACATGCTTGATCATGGCCGTGTTGATTATGTCTTAGAAAGTGTACCTGACGTCTACCTATCTTTTGGTGGAAAAGAGGAGTTCTTAAAGCGCTATAAATTTGATCCCAAGTATAAGCATCAAATACTCAAAGATTATTTTACCTGCCATAAGGGTTCAAAAAGAATTGAAAACCTGATTAAAACCATCAACAATAAGCTCTAAATATTTAGGAATAATCTTCCAATTCTATCAATTGTTGCACTGGGACAATATAATAGGAGGGTGAAGCTTAAACTAATAATCACATTCCTAGCAGTTCTAAATACCTTCGCAATTGATTTTGAAGATGCAGTATTCCCTGAGTTGGCCACCTCTTCTCGGGCCTTGGCTATGGGAAATGCTTTTATCTCAAAAGTCGATGATGCTTCTTCTGTTTATTATAATCCTGCAGGTCTTGGTACAGTTCGCTATAAGCATATTCACTTATCAAATTTTCAATTCGAAACAAACAATGGTTGGTTGACAGCAGCAGCTGGTGGAAAAGCAACTGATATTGCAACTAAGTTTCCTAAGGCCTTTTCAATTGATGGGACAAGAGAATTACTAAATAATAATAAAGGGAAAATATCTCATTCGAGATTTCATTTTCTTCCAAACTTCACAGCAAGATACTTCTCAATGGGTTATCTCTTTTCATTTCAACAAAGGGCCTATACCGGGACAGAAGCTGGAGCAAAGTTTGAATATGCGCAACGAAGAGATCATGGACCTTATATGGCATTAAATATTTCTCTTGCCGGAGGAATTTTTAAGCTTGGTGTATCTGCAACATACTTGAATCGAAAAGAAATTGTTGCCGAATCAGACCCGAATACAACAATTACATTAACGGATGCTAACTATAAATTTGGAAGTGCTTTTATTCTCACAACAGGAGCGAAGCTCACTCTTCCAGTTGCATTTCTTCCTACATTCTCAATTGTTTCTCACAACTCAGGTGAACAGAGCTTTGGCATGAAAAGAGGTGCTGGATTACCAGATAAGATAAAGAACTCAATTGATGCTGGATTCTCAATAACACCACAAGTGGGTAAAGCAATTCGCATCCATATGGAAGTAAACATGAAAGATATCACAGGTCTTTATTCGGATGTATCCACGACGAGAAAAATCCTTGCAGGAATGGAATTTGATTTTGCTCGAGTTTTCTTCATTCGTTTTGGTTACGGTGACGGATTTGGGTCTGCAGGTCTTGGTGTTAAGTCTCGAAGTTTAGAATTTGACTTAACAACATATGCCGTTGATACAACATCAAATGAATTTAGAGGTAAAGAGGATCGCCGCTTTGCTATTGGATTTTCGACCGGTTTTTAATTCACCTCACTCTCTATTTCCCTCCATATTGGCAATATTTGTATATATTATAAATTGTATAAAATATAATCTCGTAAATTCAGTGGTTTATAGTTGTGTGTGTTGCGTCGCATCTCCACGGATAACTTAATCATTGGTAGACTTCCGACACTAAAATAAAGGAAGAAACATGTTAGATAAGACAAAGGGTAAGCCAGTGGCAAAGTTAAAATTATCGGCAAAAGATATCGAGAAGAAGGTTAAGTTAGCGAAGAAGTATAAGCTTTCTAATGATGATCTAAAATCTCTTTTGAGAAATGTTTTCGTTTCAAGAAAACTTGATGATGCAGAAATTTCGATGAAGAAGCAATCAAAAGCATTCTTTCAAATTTCTGGCGCTGGACACGAAGGTGTACTTTCAGCTGCGGCGATGGTTTTAAAACCAAAGCATGATTGGTTTATTCCTTATTATCGAGATAGAGCACTATGCACGGGTCTTGGTGTTACAGCATATGAAATGCTTTGCCAGGCAAACGGAAATATTGGTGATACTGCATCTCATGGCCGTCAAATGCCAGCACACTGGGGTAACGTAAAACTTAATATCGTCACGAAGTCATCTTGTACGGGAACACAATTCTTGCAAGCATGTGGTGTTGCTGAAGCTGGTTTATTCTTAAAGAAATTAGAAAAAGAACAAAAAGTAGATATTTCAAATTACGCAGTTAATGATCAAGAGATCGTTTATACTTCTTGTGGTGATGGAACAACATCTCAAGGTGAGTTTTGGGAAGCGATAACTACTGCTTGTGTAAATAAGTTTCCAGTTCTTTTTCACGTTGAAGATAATGGTTACGCAATTTCAACTCCAACATGGGTTCAAACACCAGGAGGATCAATTTCCAAAGCAATGGATGAATTTCCAGGTTTAAAAGTTATTGAATGTGATGGTAACTGTCCAATTGAAAGTTACGAAGCATTCTTTGAAGCTGCTAAACATATTAGAGCAGGTAAAGGTCCGGCACTAGTTCACTCTCATGTGACAAGACCCTATTCACATTCACTTTCTGATGATCAGGGAATGTATCGTACACTTGAAGATCTAGCTGAAGAAAAAGAAGTCGACGTTTTTAATTCATACCCAAAAACTCTAATCGCAATGAAAGTAATGAAAGAAGCAGAAGTAAAAGCTCTTCTTGATGAAGTTTCAAGTGAAGTTAGAGAGGCGATGGCTAAGGCAATTGAAACTCCATGGCCAAAGCCAGAACAAGCAATGGAGCATTTATACTCTGAGGATGTTGATATCACTTCATCTGATTTTGATGTGGCCGGAACTTTTGAAGGTAAGGACGATGTTCCAATGGCATCGACAATTAATGCTGTTTTAAGATCTGAATTTTCAAAGAATCCATTTCTGATGATGTTTGGAGAAGACGTCGCAGACTTTACTGAGCTACACAAATTAAATGATCCTAATCTCAAAGGTAAAGGTGGAGTTTTTAAAGTTTCTTCTGGAGTTCAAAGAGCTTCTAAAGAAGGACAAGTTTTTAACTCACCACTTGCCGAAGCAAATATTATTGGTCGTGCGATTGGTATGTCGATAAGAGGACTTAAACCTGTTGTTGAAATTCAATTCTTTGATTATATTTGGACTGCCTATATGCAACTTAAGAATGAGATGGCGACAACTCGTTACCGTTCAGGCGGAGACTTTAAGTGTCCAATGGTTGTAAGAGTTCCAATTGGTGGATACTTAAGAGGTGGGGCAATGTACCACTCTCAATGTGGAGAATCGCTATTTACTCACATCCCGGGAATCAGAGTAGTCTACCCATCAAATGCGGCAGATGCAGCTGGTCTACTTCGAACTGCAATTAGAGCAGATGATCCAGTTATGTTCCTTGAGCATAAGCACCTTTACTATCAAGGTTACAATAGAACAGCTGATCCTGGTGAAGAATATATGATTCCATTTGGTAAAGCTCGTATTGCTAGAGCAGGAGCTGATGTTACCGTTGTTGCATGGGGAGCTCTTGTTCAAAAATCAATCGACGCAGCCAAGAAGATTGAAGAAGAAACTGGAAAGACGATTGAAGTTATCGATCTCAGAACACTTGCACCATTTGATATGGATGCTATTAAAAACTCTTTATCGAAAACAAATAGACTTTTAATTTGTCATGAAGAAACTAAAACTTCTGGTTTTGCAGGAGAAATTGCAGCAAGAGTTAATGAAGAATGTTTTGAGGATCTTGATGCTCCAATTTTAAGAGTTGCAGCTAAAGATTGTCATGTGGCATATTGTCCAACATCAGAAGATTACCTTCTTCCTCAAGTAAGTGATGTTTACGAAGCCCTTCAAAAAATTCTTAAGTATTAATTAGAGTCAATATATTTTCTGAGCCCTTGAATAAATCTCAAGGGCCATTTCTTTTGAATTAAATTCATTAGCCACACCGGCATCCAGCCTTTCATATCGCCATGAAATTCAAATTCAATACTTGTCTCATTCTCTGATAGCTTCTTAATTTTTAAATTAAGATAATCAACATTCGCCTGAATGTGGTCTTGATCTTTGAAATTTGAATCAATTGAGTGAGCAAGAATTAAATACTCATTTTCTGATACCTGCTTGAGTTCACCCTCGAGTAGGAACTCTCTATCTGTCGCAGGCCATGGAGTTTGATAATATTCTGAGAATTGGTACTTATTTTCACTGATCATTTTATGAATTTTGACAGACTTTAGTTTGGGAGACCACTTGTTCTTATTATTAAAGTCTTTTAACGTCTTAATCACAGTAGCAATATTGGCGTTGATATTTCCTGAGGCCATAAATGGCATAATCGAATCTTTGGCCTCTTTCGTATAAATGGTAATTCCATCTTCAGTCGTTAAGTACTTCCAAGAAGCATATGTTGTAAATTGAACTAGCGAAAATAGTATAATTAAATTTTTCATGTTAAATATATAGCTAATAAAAATCTTATATATGTCACTGAATTGTAGAATGAAAGAAATATTAAAAAATACATCATGGTTCTCTTACCTAAATGAAGAATTTGAAAAAGATTATTTTAAAAATCTTGAAAAATTTGTTCAACAAAAGCGCCAGGAAGGAGAAGTTTTTCCTGCCAAGCAAGATGTCTTCAAGGCTCTTGAGCTAACTGAACTTAATGATGTGAAGGTCGTTATTCTCGGTCAAGATCCTTATCACGGGGAAGGCCAGGCTCACGGGCTTTCATTCTCTGTCCCGGATGGTGTTAAGGTTCCACCTTCTCTCGTTAATATCTATAAAGAACTTCATTCAGACATTGCTGTAGCAGTTCCTAAAACAGGAAATTTAGAACACTGGGCAAGACAAGGTGTTTTACTTTTAAATAATACACTCACTGTCGATAAGGCCAGTGCAGGCTCACATCAAAAAAAAGGATGGGAATTATTCACAAAGAAAATCATTGAAGTTGTTAATGATCACTGCGATGGTGTTGTCTTCATTCTTTGGGGTTCTCCAGCACAGAAGAAGGCTTCTTTTGTGGATGATTCAAAGCATCTTGTTTTAAAGAGTGTTCATCCGTCACCATTATCATCTTATCGAGGCTTTTTTGGGAGCAAACCATTTAGTCAGGCCAATAGCTTTTTGAAATCAAAAAGAAAAGTAGTCATTAACTGGTAAATAGCGATAAGCATGATATCGAAATAAAGAATAAGAAGTTTTTTCGATTGATTAGCATTGCGCATATGAGCGTTATCAAGCTCACTTTAAAGTAAGGTGTGAGTGAACTAATTTGATAGAAGAGCGTTAGCAACTTCGCCAGGAAAGTAATAATCAAATCGCTATAGTTAAAAATGTGCAGGAAGAAAATATTTACGCAGAGAAATGGGTAGATTAAAGAAAAGAGCATCGTATAAAGCGGCGAGAGAATAAGATTCATTACAGATACTTCGTTACCAAATAGGTAGGCCATCATGACCTGTCCTATGAATAAGTTAAATATAATATAGAATTTACTCATCCCTCTTAAGTAAAAGATCCCAATAAAAAGAATACTCATAAAAAAGCTAATCTTCGAATACCGAAAAGTACCAAAGAAAATATCATATATTAAGAATGAGAAGAGAACTTCAAGCCTTGATAATTTATTTTCGAGAAAAATAGTATTTGTAACCTTAAGTGCATTTAAAAGGGCGACACGTTTGAATGCGTAAAATCCAGGTAAGAATGTATGAATGAGAAGTCCAACTCCAATCTCAGCATAGGCAAGATAGCGATTCTTATACTTTCTTCTAAGTACCGCGATAAAAAAGAAGAGACAGCTATAATGAAGACCCGAAGGAGTCATAAGATGATAGAGTCCCATTGTCTTTAACTTGTCCTTTATCTTGCGCGAAAGTCCAGTCTTGTTACCTAGGACAAATGATTGATAGAGGTAGGCATTTTGCTTTTTTGAAAAAGTTCCTTGCTTCTCCTTCGTAAGCTCAATTCTCGTTTTCGCTATTTTTCGACTGTTTTTGTCGTAATTTAGAGGACTTATAAGAGATAAGAAGATGGTAAAAAGAAAGAGTGTCTTAAGCATGACCGTCTATGTCAAACCAGTTGACTAAAAACAGCTAAAAAAGACTAAGTATCTAATTTTATTTCTTAACCGAAAGTGGTAGAAAAAACTATATTCATGTTAAAGCACGGGGTGTCAAAATGAGTAATACTCTCTTCAGTGAAGCGGTAAGACCATTAATTAAAACATATTTTGAAGAAGATGATCTTGGTCGAAACCTTATCTATATCAATTCACTTCCAATGGATGAAGTAAATTGTACATTGAAGTTAAAAGATGATCTCATTCTTGCAGGTCTTCCATTCTTTGTTGAAGTTTTTAATTACCTTAGTCCAGGTGTATTGAATTACGAAATTTTTAAAAAATATGAAGGCACAAAGTTTAATAAGAGTGAAAATGGCGAAATTAAATTTAAACTTCCATTTGGAATTGCCCTGACAGGGGAGAGAATAGCATTAAACTTATTACAACAAGCTTCTAGCATCGCGACCTATACAAGTAAGTATGTCGCAAAAGTCGAAGGGAGAGGAATCTCAATTCTTGATACAAGGAAGACAACTCCAGGGCATCGCTCATTGGAGAAATATGCGGTTGTCATTGGTGGTGGAAATAATCATCGACTTGGTCAAGCCGATATGTGGATGGTTAAAGACAACCACAAGAGTTTCTTTGGTGGCGTTAAAGAGGCCGTCGACTTTTTTAAAAATATGAAAGGCTTCTATACTCCAATTGAAGTCGAGGTTCATGACCTTAGTGAATTTGATGAAGTTATTAATTTAGGTGTGAAGC
>CAZQJK010000070.1:0-15429 GCA_964593545.1 uncultured Bacteriovorax sp.
TTGTCGCTAGATCGTGAAATAGCATTTTGTTGATTCGTCTTTTCTTTTGATATTTTTCAAGCGTGAAGGTAGCTCGAGAAAATTTTTGACCGCAGGTTTTACAGACAAAGCGTTGAATTTTTCTTGAATCACTTCGACGAAAATAGAATCCATCTTTGGAAATGAGCTTGTTTTTAGTGGAGGAATGGCAATCAGAATTTGGGCAGTGGTAGATCATGCAGTACTTACTGCAATCTTTGTGTCGTTACAAAGACAGTAAGTACTTAAAATATTTGATAAAAAATTTATTAGGAATCAAAAACTGATTTTCAATGTAACTAAAGTTTCCCCATTTTTATGGAGCAGTTTGAAGTTATTCCCAGTCGAGGATATTGACGGGACTTTCAATTAGTTTCTTTCGGCGTTTATCATACTCTTGGGTGGTTTTAACTGAGGCGTGATTAACTTCACGTGCAACGGTGTAGATATCGACACCAGCTCCAAGTAGCTCACTGATGAAGGTCGCACGGGCAGAGTGAGGAGTGACACTAACGCCTATTCCAACTTTCTTTGCGTAGTTGTTAATTATTTCATTAATTGTTTTTGGATTAAGAGGTTTGTTGAGATTTTTAGGATCACTTGGATTTCTTGTTGGTTGAAATAGCCAGTCTGATTCCTCGTGGGGCCTTTTTATTTCTTCCATCCAGAGAATATATTCATTTATTGCTTTTACACAGACTGGATTTAGAAGTTTTTTTCCAAGTTTTCCACCTTTTCCACGGTACTCAAATACCATGTGATCGCCGTGACGGTGGTAGTCTTTAAAGCGTAGGTTTAGAATTTCACTTTTTCTAAGTCCTGTTGTGAAAAAGGTTACAAGTAATGCCATATGCATAGGGCCAGAGTTTTTGTTTTGAGAAATTTCGTCGAATATTTCGAGTACCTGCGCCTTTGAAATTGCGTTGGTAGGATTTTTTACTTCAGGTCGTGGCCGCTTAACACTTGTAACGGGATTAATTTGACAGTAGTTTCTTTCGACTAAGTACTTAAAGTAAGTGGAAAGACTAGCGAGTTTGCGATTGATTGTTTTGGGAGTGCAGGGCTCTCCTGCATGACCACCAATTTCGCTAAGATAGTTTCGGTACTTGATAACATGTATTCGCTGAATATCTTCATATTTATTTATTGAGAAGAACTGGTCAACCCAATTTAGAAACTGATTGATATCGATGAGGTAATTTTTTCGAGTGTGGATAGACGTGAAGTTTTCAAAAAACTCATCATCGAGAAGAAAATTATGGCCATTGGACTTAGTTTTAAATTGTTCCACAATTCATTTTAAGTGCAAGGGCCATGTTATAGAACCCTAGGAAATTAGTGCTCTACTTTGCTTGAGAAGTATGAGGAGTTCATTGAACTCTGCTGTTGCATGGTTTCCGCTATCTTTGATACGTGCCACAATCTCACGGGCCTTCTCTAGTATTTGAGTTGATAGTTCGGCTATTGTTGCGCTTGTATTTTTATTTTGAATATCGCTCAAATTTGTTTCAATCATTTTAGCGATAATATCAACTTCCTTAGTTCTTCTGAGGTTAGAAGTTATACCGATCTTTTCAGCACTCCAGATTAGCCACTTCGTTGGATCGTAGTGATACCATTTGATTCCGTTTCGATAGTCACTTTGGAATGTGTGATGATAGTTGTGGTAACCTTCGCCAAATGTGAATAAGGCCATAACCCAGCTATCTCTTGCTGTTTGTTCGCTATCGTAAGGTCTTGTTCCCATCATATGGCATAGTGAATTAATGAAGAATGTACAGTGGTGAACAATCACTGCGCGGGCAAAACCAGCAACGAAGAATCCGCCAAGAAAAGAATCAACCCAGAGGTGTCCAATAATCCCAGGAAGAATGAAACTAAAAAATACGATCATTGGCATATAGTACTTGTGTTGAAGCATGACAAGCTTGTCGTTGAGTAGATCTTTTGAGTATCGATAATCTTCGATATCTTCTTGGAGTAAGATCCATCCCATATGGGCGTAGAAGAAACCTTCATTAATATTGTAAGGGTCATGCTCAGTATCAACTTTACCATGGTGAACTCGGTGGTCATTACACCATTTAAGGGCAGAGTTTTGAAGGGCGCTTCCGCCAAGGATGAGCATGATGGCCTTGTAAAATGAATTAGATTTATAGGCCCTGTGAGCAATTAATCGGTGATATCCCGCTGTGATTCCAATGCCTGTAGCAAAATAGAAAATCACTGCCAGAGCAGGTATTTGCCAAGTGAAACCGTCAACTTTAAGCCAGAGAAGAACACCAAGTAGTGCAATAATTGGGCTACCTATAAGAAAGATTGTATTGATAACATTTAGATTTTTAAGTTTATATGATTTTGACATAATTGTCCTCCGCCCATTAATCATAACAATGAAGTTACAAAGCGTTTGTAAAACAAATGTAAAAATAGCTTATATTGAGCGTTAAATATCCGAAAAGTTGGAAAAGAGAGGGATCATGAGAAATTTATTTTGGATATTTTTAGGCATAACTGTACCTAGTGTTTTTGCACTAATTATCTTTGTTGATCTGAGATTTGCCTATTCCTTGTTATTCTTTTTGCCGACGTGGCTTGTCGGAATCTATGATGTTTTCCAGGTGCGGCATACGCTAAAAAGTAACTATCCTTTACTTGGGCGACTTCGTTACGTTATGGAAGAGTTAAGACCAAAAATTTATCAGTACTTTGTTGAAAGTGATACTGACGGTACACCCATCTCTCGTATTCTTAGATCTGTTGTTTATCAAAGAGCGAAGCGAGCGATTCAGACAAAACCGTTTGGTACACAATTAAATGTTTATGAAGAAGGCCATGAGTGGATCAATCATTCGATCTATCCTGCCAATGAACATAAGATAAAAGAAGAAAACTTACGAGTTATGGTTGGTTCAAATCATTGTACAAAGCCGTATTCTCTATCGCTCTTAAATATCTCAGCGATGAGCTATGGAGCGCTTTCACATACTGCTATTGAAGCTTTAAATGGTGGAGCTAAGCTTGGTGGTTTTGCTCATAATACCGGTGAAGGTGGGATTAGTGATTTCCATAAACGTGGCGGTGGGGATATTATTTGGCAAATTGGAACCGGTTACTTTGGTGCTCGAAATGCTGATGGAACATTTAGCGAAGATAAATTTCAAAAAAATGCGCTACTTGATCAGGTTAAAATGATTGAATTAAAACTTTCTCAGGGGGCAAAGCCTGGGCATGGAGGTATTTTACCTGCAAAGAAAAACACGCGAGAAATCGCGGCGATAAGGGGTGTTGAACCTTTTACAATGGTGGCATCACCGCCTTTTCATAGTGCTTTTTCAAATAGTGACGAGATGATTATGTTTATTGCTAAACTTAGACATTTAAGTGGCGGTAAGCCGATAGGAATAAAGCTTTGTTACGGAAAAGATGAGGAGTTTCGTGATCTTTGCCAAGCGATGAGACGTCTTGGAGATTATCCTGATTATATCGCAATTGATGGCGCTGAAGGTGGAACCGGTGCGGCACCTCTAGAGTTTTCAGACTCGATTGGTACACCACTTGTTGAAGGTCTTGTGCGTGCTAAGAACTTACTCGATGAATACGGGCTAAAGCATAATATTAAACTTATTGCTTCGGGAAAAATTATTACGGGCTTTCACATTGTCCGCGCACTTAGTCTTGGTGCTGATGCCTGTTATAGCGCGAGAGGAATGATGCTCGCTCTTGGATGTATTCAGGCCCTTCTCTGTAATACAAATAAATGTCCGGCGGGAATTGCGACGCAAGATCCAAGTCTTGCGAAGGGTCTTAATGTAAAAAATAAGGCCGAGAGGATTTCTAATTTTCACGGCGAGACGATACAAGCAGTAAAAGAGATTATTGCGGCGGCCGGTTATGAGAAGGCAGAGTTTCTCACAAGAAAAGATATTTTTAGAAGAGTTGGGCCAACTAAAGTCTCTTCACTTGAAGAAGTTTATCCATCATTTCAGTTTGAAAAAAGAGAAGAGAAAATAGGGCATGAACTCTAGTTTGCTTCGAGTCTTTTTTGAAATTTCTTTGTTTTGAGATATTTATTAAGACCCTTTTTAAATATCTCGATATTCTTTGCTGTTAGGTCAGAGCTAAAATTCTTAGTATAGGCAATATGGTATTGAATTGGTGAGAGAAAATTTAGAAGAGTCATGTACTGTTCTTTTCTTTTTTGGCTATCTTTTTGCCATGTGCTGACTATTTCTTTGTTCATGAAAATATACTGGTAACGTTTCTTGGTAAGTTTTTCAAAAACTTGGATGACATCCGTTTCTTGCTCGATTTCGATTTTCAATTTTTGGTCTCGAATAATCTGACGAAGTTTGTTTTCAGTGGATGATTTTGAGTGAACGCCAACGGCTCCATAAAGGTTTGTAATATTGGAAATAGTTGAAATGTATTCTCGATGGCCAAAGAATACATAGCCTGTATTTAGAACTGGTTCTGAGAAATCCATGACTTCAAGACGGTTATCGCTCTTTCCCATCGGAAGAGTGATGTGGACTTTTCCACTGGTTATATAGTGGAGTGCCCGTCGAAATGGGAGAGTGAAGAATGCGCACTTTAGTTTTTCTTGCTCGCAGACATCGTGTGCAACTTCATAAAAGAAGCCTTGGACCTGCTCATTAACAGTGAAAAAATAGGGTGGGATTTCTTGGGCCGCAATTACGAGAGTCTCTTGACTCAATTTTCTTTGGTTTAATACAACAGAGAAGTCATCTGCCAAGGAGGGCAAGGATAGAGTTATTAGTAGAGTTAAAGAAATGGTTTTCAATTTATTCATTATTTATCCTAAATTTTAAAACTTTGTAGGAGATCCATTCCTATCTTGATATTACAAGAAGGAGTGTGATTAATCACAATTCCATCAGTAATAGCAATGATATCATGTGACTGCTTAAAAGGCTCGAGATCGAGGTTATCGAATTGATGAATTCTCATTAATAAGTCACCTTTTTTAAATGACATACCAGGAGCTACGAAATATTCACAGAGGCCAGAATATTTTGCTCGATAAGTCTGATAGTCAGAAATATGGCAGAAAACTGGTGCGATTTTTCTTATTTCTGGGGCCTCTTTTATAACTAATCGAGACTTAAGGAAGTTTAAGATATTTGCCGTATCAATCGCTGATGCTTTCGAATCGATGATTTCTTCACTCCCTAGCTCGATGGTGTAGGATTCAAAAGAGTTTTCATACTCCATACCATTCTTACTTAACTCGTCATGGAGTCTCACCCATGGATAGAATGTCGCCTCATCCATCGCTCCTGCAAACTCATGATCAATGATTAAAGAAAAGGGAAAGTTGAGATCAATTGATTTTTCCTTGAGGTACTTCGGTACATAGAGATATCTCGTTGCGATCGGTCCTGTATGGAGGTCGAGAACGATATCGGCTTCACTTGCGATGAGTTGGAGAGTTGTAAATAAGGCCTTGTTGTCACTTATTCCAAACGCTTCTTGTGACTCACGATAACTTTTAAGATCTCTTTTGAGGAGTTCTTTGAATTTCTTCTTGATTTCAAGAGGTTTTGTATTCTTATTTTCTGCAACAAATTCTTGAAAGTTGATATAACCAATTTCTTTTTCTTTTTTCTGGTTAGCGATGTCATGGTAGTTTCTGTTCCAGTTATCACCAGTGACTGGATTAAAACGTCCATAGGTATAAGTACCAACTTTTTGAGAGGAACCAAATGGATTTGCTAATGGAATGAGAATTATTTTTCCAAATACTTCCTTGTCTTTGAGGTAGTTGATTAGATCTTTAATTACAAGGTTGCCTTGTAGTTCTGCTCCATGGACACTGGATTGAATATATACAGTTGGTCCTGGTCTTCCTTGGTCGATGGTATACTTTATAATGCGAAGAGGATTTATTCCTATTTGATCGATATCAATAATTTCTTTTTTCATGATCTAATTTTGAACGATTTGGTTATAAATTACAATGAAATTAGCTGATGAAGTCCGCAATATCTTCAAAGTCGAGTTCAAATTCAACGTTGAACATCTGAGAGAATGTATCAAGAACAATGATCGCATTCTTTGAAGCATCAAGTTTTTCAAGAGATGAAATTCGTTCGCACAGGGAGACGTTAACAACTGATAACTTATCATAATTCTCTTTTAACTCGTTGATTGAAAACGTTTTAAGAGTGGCATCCTTTGAAAATTCTTTTAGAAGATAGAATGAGAGTGCCCTTACGATTGTTTCTTCGCTATTAGAAAATGGTAGGTGAAACTTTGCCATCGAACGTAGAAATTCCATGTGAGGGCAGCCACTAGTTGCTAACACCAGGCCAAAGAGTGATTGTAGACCGTGTTGAATATCACACTCTTTTATATATTCACGATCTGATGTCGTGACTTTTACAGTGCATCTTTCAAATGAATTCATCTTCTCAAAGTGAGGTATTAAGTCGGTAATTGCCATCGCGCTTGGGCACATGGGACTTGTTTCTTTGTTGAGTGGACAATTTGAACATTTGCAATAATCAAGATCGCATACTTCTAAGAATTGATTTGGTTTTTCATTCTCGGGATGCGAGTGAAGTTTCTCATCGAGATTAACTTCATATTCAAAATTATCACCGGAATCGAAGACGAAATTGTATTTAAAGTGTTTAGTGTTCATAAGCTAAGTTTACCCTAAATCGGCGAATTGCTTCTATCTTTTAGGTAAATACTTACAAACTTGAGCTTAGTCAGGGAATTGAATTCTAAGGGACCTATTTTACACGAGCCAGTCTGAACTACTTTTAATCACTCTCGGAGTCATCACATCGCCTTTGTAGCTAACAACTTCGGCCGGAAGATTGTGGCACAAAAAAAATGGCATGGCCTCTGTAAAGCCGTAAGCCCCACATTGTGAAAAGACTAGCCAGTCGCCATAGTCGGTGTCATCGGGAAGATTAAAAACTCCAAGCTTATCCAGGGCCGTGCAAAGGGGACCGTGAACGTGAAACTCGCGAGTTTTTGTTGGGTTCTCTTTTTTAAAGACGTGGCAAGGAAAGCCTTGGTCTGTTAGTGCTGGTCTCGCAATATGATTGATGCCACCATCGAGAACCAGGATATCACGGCCACGCACATTTTTTCGATCAATGACTTGTGAAAGATAGTAACCACATCCCCCGACAGCGTAGCGGCCAAGCTCCATCCAAATCGTACTTAGTTCGTGTTTGTCTTTTAAGCGTACGAGAGCATCGTTAATATCTTTAAAGTCGAGTGTGGTTGTTTGATTTTGATAGGGGATTCCAAGTCCACCTCCGAGGTCAATAATCTCGAGATTAAGATTCATTTGGGCCGCAAGAGTTTTTAATTTCATACAGGCCTTATCCCAGATCTTTTCAAGTTTTGCTACTTCAAGAATATTTCCCCACTGGAAAGTATGGAAGCCTAGAATATTTACATTTGGAAATTGAGTGAGGTCAATATCTTTCCAGGTTTTTTCGTCAAGACCAAAAGCTGTGATCTCGTCGCCTCCAAGCACTGACTTTTCATTGCCATCCCACTCTAGTTGCACTCTTAAGAGAGCACGGGCCTTAACACCTTCTTTTGCAGCGACTTCGTCAAGCCATTTTAGCTGGTAGAGGCTTTCGATGACGGTGCAGTTAATTTCATTTCTTAGAAGTGAACTCATATATCCACGAGATTTACTCGGTCCCGTCGAAATGATGTCATTTGGCTTCACTCCACTTGAGACAACTTGTGTGAGTTCCCCAAGGCTTGCGACATCCACTCCAATTCCAAGATTTCGAATGAGTTTTAAGATCGAAGAAAGGGGATTTGCCTTGCAAGCAAAGAAGAGTTTGATGGCCTTATCTTTGTGTTGGTCAATATATGAGAGGTGAGACTCAAGCTTATCAAGATCATAGAAATAAAAAGATGAATCAATTCTCTTGATGAGTTTTTCAATTTCTTTTTCATGTCTTTTAAAGCTAAAGTCTGTCATTAATATATCCTATCTTAAAAAGCTTTCAAGCTCGAGGGATGTATCACTCTTTTCATCACGATACTTAACAATCATCGCGCAGTTCATGGTAAGACCAAGTTCCTTTGCCCATGGTAGTTTGTCACTAACTGGTCTATTTCCTGGAACGACAACTGCACGCTCAGGGATTGGCTCACCTTTTTCGAGAATTCTTCCATGGACACAATCATAAATTGGTACACCCTTTGAAAGAATAACACCTGGAGCGATAACAGCTTCTTTTAAAACTTGGATACCTTCAACGATAACACTCCCAGCTCCAATGAAGCAGTTGTCTTCGATGATAACTGGTGCAAGTCCAACTGGCTCGAGTACGCCACCAATTTGAACACCCGCTGAAAGGTGAACATTCTTTCCAATTTGAGCACAACTTCCAACAAGAGCGTGTGAATCAACCATAGTACCTTCATCAACATAGGCCCCAATATTAATATATGCTGGTGGCATGATGATAACGCCTTTAGAAACGTATGCCCCTGTTCTCACACTTGAGCCACCCGGCACGAGTCTTACACCATCATCAGTTGTAAATTTTCTGGCAGGGATATTATTCTTGTCGACAAAGCCTGGCCATCCAAATTGGTCTTGAGCTATATTTGTTCCGTTTTTAAAAGCTTCAAGGATCGCTTTTTTGACTTCGACATTTGCTTGCCATACACCATCAATCTTATTTGCCGATCTTAATTCACCTGTTTCTAGTTTTTTTAATACTTCCATCCATTCCATTATTATATCCTTAGCTATTTTTTTTAAACCATTGTGTTACAGCTTCATTTGCTGCTAAAATCTCTGCGGTTTTGACCATGTCGACATGTGTAAGTGGAGCTCTCAAAGTAGGAGTTGCAATTTGTCCAACTTCCGCCATTAGCCATTTTACTGGAATCGGGTTTGATGCAACAAAGAGAGTGTCTGCAGCTTTTTCCCAAAGTGCTTGGTCATCAAGATTTTGTTCTAAGCATTTTCTTGTGTAGAGATTTGTTTCCTTAGGCCAAACATTTGATGCGACAGATACAAGACCTTTTGCACCATGTTTTGCATATTGAGGAAGCATTCCATCATCGCCACTATATACGCGTCCAAAGCCTGCGGCCTTCACATAACTTTTGAATTTTTCAACTGAGCCAGAGGCTTCTTTGATGGCCCAAAAATTAGGGTGTGTATTTAATTTTTCAACGGCCTTTATCGACATTTCTTTTCCTGTTCTTCCAGGTACATTATAGAGCATACAAGGCTTAGTTGAATGGTCGAGGATGTCTTTAAACCATTGGTACTGACCTTCATCTCCTGGTTTAGCGTAAAGAGGAGTAACGACAAGATAACAGTCAATTTCTAAAGTATTTAAGTACTCTGTCCAAGAGCGCATTCTTGAAAGATTGATTCCACCAATTCCACACATTAATGGAACTTGTTTCTTATAGGCGATGGCAAAATTTAATACTTCTTTTGCTTCATCATCATCAATATTTAGCGCTTCACCAGTACTTCCAAGAATGAGTATTCCGTTTCCAGCTTCATCTTGAGCTTTTAAAACTTGTTCGAGAGATTCATAATCAACCGAACCATTTTCTTTCATTGGTGTGATAACTGCTGTCCAAAGTGGTGTTGAGTTAATGTCCATATTAGTCCTCCAAAAGGGTATTTAGTGTTACATTAGAAAAATCATGAAGTCCTGGTGGCAATGTCAGAATTTTTTCGCATGCCCAGAGTGCACCTTGTGCAAATAGTTTTCTATCAAGTGCTTCATGTTTTAAAGTTATTTTTTCATTCATTGTTGAAAGCGTTAATTCATGAACTCCAATGACATCTCCAATTCGCTCACTGCTTATTTCAACGGGGTGATCGAGCCACTGGGCCCATGCATTTGCAGTTCCTGATGGAGCATCAAGTTTCTTTGTATGATGAACTTCATGGATATGGAAATCGATCTTAGGAAATAGTTTTTCGGCCTTACCAAGTAAGCTAATTACCTTCTTAACGATCGTCATGCCAAGAGAAAAGTTATTTGAGTGAATCCATGGAACATTGGATCTTTTAATTTGCTCGAGTCTTTTCTCGTTCCAGTCAAAACCAGTACTACCTGTAACTACGGGGATTCCTGTACTGGCAATTACTTCAATATATTGAACAAAAACTTCCCCAGTTAAAAAACTAAGGATAACATCATGGCCTTCCAAATTGCTCCTAGTAGGAATATTCTTAGAGTCAAATATAGTGAGGGAGTGAGTCGATCTTGATTCACTTAAAATCTCAATAACTTTCGATCCTGTTTTTCCTTTTCCAAGTAATGCTATTTTCATTTAATAAATTCTCGGTGAAGTCTTTTTATACATTCTGTTGCTTGATCTTTTTTTACCAGAAAGCAGAAGTTATGCTTACTGGCCCCTAGGCAAATCATTCTCACGTTAATGTCGTCAATGCTTTGAAAAATTCGATGCGCAAGTTTTGGTGTGTGATTAATCTCGTTTCCAATTAAAGATATTAGGGTTAAGTTTTCTTCGATCTTGACATCACACATCGCTGATAATTGATCAATTAATTTCTTGTTAAGTAAGTTAGAGTCATCAAGAGTTACAGCTACTGAAATTTCTGATGTTGTAATTGAATCAATTGATATTTTGTGTTCATTAAATACTTTAAATATTTCAAATAGAAAGCCATGAGAATGTAGCATTTTTGGCGTTGAAAGTGTCATGATGATTTGATCATCGCGCTTTGCCATCGCCCTTATTAATGGTGAACTCTCGGTTTTTGTTTTGATCCAAGTTCCATTTTTTTCTGGCTCGTAGCTTGAACCAACAAAGACTTGTACATTGGCCCGAAGAGCTGGCGTGAGAGTTGTTGGGTGTAGAATTTTAGCACCGAAAGTAGCTAACTCTGCTGCTTCAGAGTAAGTAATCTCATCTAATAATTGAGCTTCAGGGACAAGACGTGGATCTGTTGTTGCGATTCCAGCAACGTCAGTCCAGATTTGGAGAATGTCTGCCTTGATCCCTTCTGCAATTAGTGCAGCAGAGTAGTCACTTCCGCCCCGTCCAAGAACTGTTGTCATTGAATCTTCAGTAGACCCAATAAAGCCTTGAGTTATATAGACGACGTTTCCGTATTTGCAATCAATTAAATATTTGTCACTAAGTTTTGAAATTAATGAGATATTTGGAATTGCTTTTCCAAAGTCATCACTTGTCTTCATTACATTTCTTATATCAAAGAACTTCACTTCTTTTGCTGTAATATGATCCTTACATACTTGGGCAAAAATCGTCGAAGAGAGTCTTTCACCAAGACTTAGAAGCGAGTCGTATGCCCGTGGAGAACACTCTTTAAGAAGGTTCATCCCTTGAGTTAAAGTTCTAACTTCGCCAAGAAGGGACTTTACTTCTTCAAAGATGGACGAAGTGGCCTTCATCTCTTCAAGAATTGAATAGTGTTTTTGATCGATATTCGAGATAACTTTTAATGTATTTTCCCAAGTGTCGTGACAAGCGGCCTTACTTGCTTCAATGAGTAGGTTTGTGACACCATAGACGGCCGAAACGACGACGATATTGGCGTTTTGATTTGCTGAAATTTGTGCACTTCTCTTCATTGCCGTTAGGTCGGCCATTGAACTACCACCAAATTTTGAAACAATAATTTTTTCGCTCATAGAGAAAATTCCTTTCAATAAATTAAATATTAATGGCAATTTGGGAGATTAGTTTTGTTGAGAAACAAAAGATGCATCATGCCTAATCGTCCCCAAAGTGCTCCATCTTATAAATCCGTTAAGATGACAGTGTTTAAGGCTTCCACCTTAAACCCCAATAGCCGTTATGTGAACAACGTTCGGCTATTTCGGCAATCTCGTCCTAGGAGAGTTTTCGACGGTCTTATTCACTGACCTCCAACTCTGTTACTACGCTCTTGCACCTCTTTGGTTCATGTAAACGATAGAAGAATAAATGAGGCTTGGCAATAATTTCTTAAATTTTGTGGTCAATTTAAGTTAAATAAATAACAATATTCTCAAAAATAAAATCAGGAGCATAGGTCGCGATGAAAAATGTTGGAATTATAGGTCAAAGAGGAATGGTTGGATCAGTTTTAATTGAGAGAATGCTAACTGAGGGCGATTTCAATAAGATCAATGCCACTTTTTTTTCAACATCACAAGCGGGTGAAGCAGGTCCAGAGATTTTAGGAAAGACTGAAGCTTTGGCCGATGCATTGAGTGTCGAAGCTTTAGCAAAGATGGACATTATAATTTCCTGCCAAGGCGGAGACTATACAAAGGAAGTCCATCCAAAACTAAGAACTCTCGGTTGGGAAGGTTATTGGATTGATGCTGCAAGTACACTGCGCATGGATAAAGATGCTGTGATCATTTTAGATCCTGTAAATATGGGGGTCATCGAAAAAGCAATTGATTCGGGAGTTAAAGATTTCATCGGTGGAAATTGCACAGTGTCTCTGATGCTGATGGCGGTTGGCGCGCTCTTTAAGGCCGATCTTGTTGAGTGGATGACTTCGATGACTTATCAGGCTGCCTCAGGTGGAGGGGCAAGACATATGAAAGAATTAATTACTCAAATGGGACAGATAGGAATAAAGGCCAATCCTTTAATGGATGGAAATATTCTTGATCTTGATAGTGAGCTAAGTGCATTTTTAAGATCAAATGAAGTTAATAGTGAATGTTTTGGCGTCCCTCTAGCATTGAATCTTATTCCTTGGATTGATGTCGCTCTAGAAAATGGACAAACAAAAGAGGAATGGAAAGCTGTAGCAGAAACAAATAAAATTCTAGGACGTGAAAGCAATCCTATTGCGATTGATGGAACCTGTGTTCGAGTGGGAGCTCTCAGATGTCACTCGCAGGCCCTGACAATAAAACTAAAGAAAGATATTGAATTAAGTGAAATTGAAACATTGCTACGAGAGTCGAACCCTTGGGTTGAATTTGTTGAAAATACTCCAGAAGCGACAAGAGAAAAACTTAATCCTCGCTATGTCACAGGTACTTTAAAGACCGTTGTTGGGCGCGTACGAAAGATGAATCTAGGGCCACAATACCTGAACGTATTTACCTCTGGTGACCAACTTCTATGGGGTGCGGCGGAACCACTTAGAAGAATGTTGAATATTCTTTTATAATTGTTGTTCAAGTCCTTAATATAGAGAAGCTCATGGGATGCATTTTTTTCCCCATAAATTTCTATTTAATTAAGCCAATTGCCACCAGTATAATGGATATATGAAAAAGAATGAAATATCCATTGAACAAATTAAAGAATTTAACGAGACAGGATTCCTGATTTTAAGAGAACTTTTTAGTAGTCAGGAGATTAATGACATCAAAGAAAGCTTTGATCTCCTTTGGGATATTTCTAAAACACTCAACAAAACGACAAATGAGATCAATGGGGCGCACTTTGTTTTTGACAAGGGTGATTTAAATCGAATTGTTTGGTGTGGTGCTGTTGAAAGCAAGCTTCTTGGCTATGCTCGAGACGAGAGGATCACTAAGCCGGTCTCTCAATTACTCGGCTCAAACAAACTCAACCAAATTATAAATCAGGCCCATTTTAAAATGCCTGGTCAAAAAGTAGCTTTCAAGTGGCATCAAGATAGCGAACATCGTCGTTATGGAACCGAAATGTGGAAGGATATTAATGGCGAGGGAAGTTATGTCCAGACGATTTTGGCCATCGATGAGATGCTTCCTGAAAATGGACCACTAATGTGCATTCCAAATAGCCATAAACATGGACATCTTGACCTCCAAAACAACAGTGGCTGGATGTCAAAAATTGAAGAAATGGACAAGGTCGAACTTGTCATGCAACCAGGTGATCTCGTTCTCTTTGGCCCATACACTGTCCATAGCTCACAAGTCAATCAAAGCAATAGTCCAAGAAGAATTCTTATCAACGGGTTTGCTTATCCCGGTGCAAATAGTCGGGTATATCCCGGGGCAGGGCAGGGTGTTGAGATTGAAATTTAATACTTACCTATTATAGAATAGATGGTATAATTATTTAGTTTCATCAACCAAGGATTGAAGTATGTTAAGATCAATAGCGATCTTATTTCTTTTCATGTTTTGCACTATTACTTGGGCAAAGCAATATCGTATTGGTGCCTTATATTGGTCAATGAATATTGAAGGCCAAGTTTCAATGAGAGATGGTCTAACGAAGAAATTTAAAGAGCTCAGCTCAAAAGATAAGAAAAATACCTATAATCTCATCGAAGAGGTTGCCGGAGATGGTGAGGCCGGTGTTGAGAACCAAATCAAGCAAATGAACAATATGATTGCAAAGAACGTTGATGCAATTATTGTTCAACCCACAAATATCGCGGCCCTCGCCAAACCACTGCAATTAGCAAATCAGAGAAATATTCCTGTCATCTCTTATGATCAATTTATTCTCCAGGGTGTGATGACAAGTTTTGTAACTTCAAATAACTTTCAGGCCGGATACTTAGACGGAGAGTATATTGCTTCTTTATTTGATGATAGCTTTGAGATCAAGTTAATCTTAGTCGAGTACCCAATGGTTTCCTCTACCGTTGAAAGAGTAAACGGCTTTATCGATGCCTTAAATGAACATGGACAGAAATATAAGATAATCAAAACATATATTGCTGTTGAGCCTGTTGAAGGTGCAAAAGTTGGAGCTGAAATTCTAAGAGATTTTCCATTTAAAAGTTCAGTCGATGTTATCTTTACAATCAATGATGGTGGCGGGATTGCGATCGCAAAGAAGATCATCGCGGCCAAGAGAGATGAGATAAAAATTGCGACGATAGATGGAGATCCAGAGTCGATAAAGTTATTAAAGGCAGGAAAAGTTATCGTGATTAATACGGCTCAATTTTGTGGGCAGCTTGGGTCGAAATCAGTTGAGATACTCTTTGATTTATTAGCACGAAAGAGTATTCCCAAAAAAGTTTTAGTTCCAGTCTTTCCAATTACAAAAAAAACACTTCACCTCTACCCAGGATGGGGAGGAGAGATACCAAAGCCTTTTAAAAAGCCTTGGAAGAATGAATACTGGAATAATAAATTTGTAACAAGTAGTAAAAAAATCAATGAGTGATAATAAGTCTAATCTCCATTCTATTAATGCAAAGATAACAGCAACGTTTTTTACGCTGATCATCTTTATTATTATTTCTATTCTCTATTTTAGTCATACTGTTTTCAAAACGACGATAACAGAGACACAGAAACAATTAACCAAATCACTTGTTAATACTTTGCAATTATCAATTGATCGAATTAGTTTCTCTGGGAAATATCACGCGCAAATTTTTACGGACTCGATTATTGAAAGGGAAAAGGACCTTCTCTTCATCTATATTCTTTCTGAAGATAATCGAATTATTGCTCGTAGTAAGAAGAC
>CAZQJK010000071.1:0-15187 GCA_964593545.1 uncultured Bacteriovorax sp.
CCATCAACTCACCGAGACCATAGTAGGCAAGGGGAATTGGTCCACCTGTGTAGATGAAGGCAAAAAGTATCGAGCTTAGGCCGATGGCGATAATTGTTGGGCCACCAATATACATTAAATAAAGACCAATAAAAAATGAGCAAAGTAGTGTTGTGATGAATGCACTCTTTACTGTTTGTCTTGAAAGACCACCCGTTGCGGTTTCTCTTTTTGGCCCAATGCGATCTTCACCATCAATGCCACGAATGCCATCATAGTAATCATTAATAAGATTAGTCGAGACTTGTAAGAGCATTGAGCAAAGAAGTGTCATTAGAGCAATCGTCTTATCCACGACGCCTGTTTGAAAGTAGGCGATCGCAAGACCCATTGCAACTGGTCCAATTGATGCGGGAAGAGTTTTTGGTCTTGAAGCACTAAGTAATTTCTTTATCATTACATTTTTACCGTTTTTAATTGCTCGTAAACATCTTTGTTTACTTCTTCATTTAGACTAACTTCTAAGAAGTTAATTGAATTTGTATTGATTGCACGTGAATAGGAAGTGTTGAAATCCTCTTTTGTCGCAATCATTTCGTAATTTATGAAATCAAATGATTTTACAAGATCTTTGAAATCATGATTATGTGGGGTTGTTAAAAGATGGAGAAACTCTCTTTCCTTTGCTACAGGTAAGAGTTCAAATATTCCGCCACCGTGATTATTAACAACGATAATCGTTATATTCTGATTGGCCTTTTCTTTTAACATATAAAGTGAATTGAGGTCATGCATGAATGAGATATCGCCAAGGACGAGAACCTTTGGGCGATTGTCGCTGTCGCAGAGACCACAAAGGGTTGCATTAAAACCTTCAATACCACTAACTCCACGATTACTAAATACTGTGATAGGAAAGTGAGAGTCTGCTGAGATATAGAGATCAAATGTTCTAATCGCTGTCGAATTGCCAATTAAGAGATCGATTTCAATATTTGTTTGTTCGACAATATTCTTTGATAAGTAGGGAAATGAAAGATCATTGTTTTCAATGATATCTCGCTTCGTATTTGTAAATGTCTTCCAGTTAATAATTGGAGTGGAGTTTAGTCCAAGTGTTTTAATTTCATCAAGAAAAGATAAGGGGTTACAAATGACCTTAATATTATTTGAAAAACCTGGGTCATGATCTTCATCGAAGTCTGTTACGTGGATAATCTTAATGTCAGGATTAAGCTCCTGATAACGGTAGTAGTGCTTACTTACTAAACGACCACCGATATGAATGATAAGATCTGGTTTATTTCTTTGATAGGCCTCAAATACTTCACTGTGATCAAATGATGGATTGAGATTGTCTTCAAGGCTGAAGTGGTACTTGATACCACTTGTAACATCAATATATTTAGGGATATTGATTTCTTTTAAACTTTGAATATAGGCATCACCATTGGCCTGCTTGTCAAACTTTCCAAAGACTAAAAGTGGTGATTTTGCGTCTTCAATTATTTTTCTTAGCTGCTCATTAAGTTTAAAATTATTAAAGAAGTAGGTTTGGCTCTTAGAAACCGTTTCTTCAAAGGTTTTTTTTGCCGCGCTCAGATAGTTATCACTTATCGCTTCAATTGTTGCATCAATAGGTTCTCTAAATGGTAAGTTGATATGAACAGGTCTTTGGTGGGCCTTCGCTCTGCCAATTGCTGTGGCAATGAGTGTTCTAAGCCTCTTTGGTGTCAATGCTTCACTTGGGGCCTCAAGGGCAAGTGTATAACAACAAAATTCTTTGAAAATATCGATTTGATTAATTGTTTGATTGGCATCAATTTTAACAAGTTCAATTGGTCTGTCTGCCGTTATAATAATCAAAGGAAGATTTGATCGGTAGGCCTCAATGACTGCAGGAAGAAAATTTGCCATTGCTGTTCCTGAAGTACAAGTCAGGGCGACGGGGTTATTTTCTTTCTTCGCTTTTCCAAGTGCTCGGTATGAAAGAGCTCTCTCATCGATAAAGCTATATGGCGTTACCTCTTCGTTGTAAAACGTTGATGCAAGTAGTGGGGCATTTCTCATTCCTGGTGCGCAGTAGAAATCCTTGACGTCATTTTTAGCAAACTCGTCAACGATCATCGATGCCCAAAGGCGAGAAATATTTTCCGTTAAAATTGACTTCATTTATTTGACCTGAGAAATTTTTGAAAGTTCTGCATTTTTACAGCCGTTTCATTCCATTCATTAAGTGCGAGAGATTCTTTGACGACGCCACAACCACCATAGATGGAAATTTGATTGTCCTTGACGCGTGCGCAACGAATCGCGACACACATATTTGATTCATTCTTTGAAAAATATCCCATCGGTGCTGCATAGAAACCTCTGGTATGATGCTCATTTTCAAGGATAAAGTCCATTGCTGATTTCTTCGGTAAGCCTCCAACTGCGGGTGTTGGGTGAAGTGATGAGAGAAGAGAAATTTCCTCTCCACATTCGATATCTGCGCTTATCTCAGTATGAATATGTTGAACAAATTTTAACTTTAAGATCGATTCAATATTGTTCTTTGTAATATTGCTGACTTTCTTACTGTGCTCTGTTTGAAGTGTGGAGATAATATAGTCTGTAACAAAGCGGTGCTCTGATAATTCCTTATGATCATTGATGAGTTTTGTTGCAAGCGAATAATCTTCATCGTCATCTGCTCCTCTTTGCGTCGTCCCGGCCAAGGAATCAATTTGTAGCATACCTTGGTTAACGCGATAGAGACACTCTGGTGTTACCGACATAAAGGCGTCATTGTGAGCGTACTTGAAGTAGAGTTGATAGGCCTCATTCGTTTGGCCTTTGATTAGCTTTAGAAATTCTTCTTCACTATTTATTGAGTCTGAAAAAGAAACGATTTCTTGACGATGAAGGACAACCTTTTCAAATTCTCCTTGATCAAAACAATGATGGGCCTTAGAGATAAGTGTGTTCCATTCTTGTTGATCTGGTACAAGGGTACTAGAGATGATGAAATTATCTTCTTCCCTGTCATTACTTGTCATCAGTAATTCCATCGTTTCAATAATTATATTTTTTATCTCTTCATTATTTTTGATATTTATTTTAACTTTTGAGTTTTCAAAAACTACTCGAGGGATAAAATAAAGAGTTTCTTCTAGCTCTTCCCATTGATCTTCTTTTTTTGAAGTGAGCTCTTTCTTATTGAATCTTTCTCCGCCAAGAACTTTTAGAAAATCATGAGTCTTAATGATTGATGATATCTTCTTTTTATCTGCGTGAGACTTAAAAACCTCGATATTTCCAAGTGCGAAGATCTCTCTTGCATTGTCACCCTTTGTTTTAAAATAGAATTTAAAATCACTTGAGAAGTACGTAATAAGTCTTGAGAGTGAGATGCTTTCGAAGTCGAGTGTGATTTGAGAAAACTCTTCCCCTTTAGTGATATATTGATCACTATTTCTTAGTGCAGTCAAAATCTCTCTATTAAGACAGGAAAGCTTAATCACCTCTTATTTATCTCCAATATATAATGTTGCGATTCCAAAAGTTAATTCTTTATAGTGAACATTTTTAAATCCAGCGTTCTTCATTAGCTTTGCAAAGTCTTCGCCGTATGGGAAATCTTCAACAGTTTCATTTAAGTAGCTATAAGCATCTTTATGTTTAGAGATGAGGTTTCCAACAAATGGAAGAAGGTATCTGAAGTAGAAGAAATAGACTCCTCTAAAAAAGAAGTTCTTTGGTATTGAAAATTCAAGAACCATTGAACGACCATTTTCTTTTAGGACACGATGCATGTTGATAAGAGATTTTTGTGGATCTGGAAAATTTCTTATTCCAAAGCTTACCGTTGTAACATCAAATATTTCATCAGCAGTTGGAATCTCGACTCCATCTCCAATTTGCATTGAGGCCTTGGTATCAAGATTTTTGTTCTTTATTTTTATAAGACCAAGATCAACCATGCCTTTAGACATATCAAGACCAGTCACTTTTTCAACATTCTTAGCTTTTGCAAGAGCGATTGTTAAATCTCCCGTTCCACAAGCAAGATCAAGACAATGAAGGTTTTCTCTTTTTGGAAGATTTGCGATAGCAACTTTTCTCCAGTAAATATCAACACCAAATGAAAGTAGATGATTTAAGAGGTCGTAGGTTCCTGCGATTTTATCAAAAATCTTATATGATTCTGTCTTTCTTTCTGACAATTGATTCGACACGGTTCTATCCTTTTTTATGCTATTTTTCTTTAAGCGCACATTATACCTAGCGCCATAAATGTGCAAGACTCCTTTTATATTTAACAAGTTAGACAATTATTTCTGCCCGGTAATTACTTGTTTACGAAATATTTCAAAAATGTTAAAACTAGCTGAAATAATTGGAGTTTTTTTAGTAATGGCATCTTTTTTTGAATCAGTACCTCAGAGCGTATTAGATAAAATAGATTCACTTGAGTTAAGTGTTGAAGGGACAAATTGTCTCGAGGCCATCTCGTCTCTACTTGAAAAAACTGTATTGTCTGGTGGTAAACGCCTAAGACCAATGCTGACTTTTATGATGGGTGAGTTATTCTTCCAAGAAAGCAGTGCTGTCGTTGAATGCGCTAAGGCCATTGAGATGGTTCATGGTGCGAGTCTTGCTCACGATGATGTTGTTGATAATGCTACTCAACGCAGAGGCGAGCCCTCTATTAATATTGTCTCATCAAATAAGTCTGCTGTTTTGGCCGGTGACTACCTCCTTGCGGATGTGATTAGTCGTCTTGCTTATCTCGGGGACATTGAAATCATCAGACAAATGTCCGACGTTATCAAGGAATTGGCGCTCGGTGAATGGATTCAGTCTGATGCTATTGAAGAGCGTAGCTACTCACGTGAACTTATCGAAAAAATTGCTCAACATAAAACAGCTTCTGTCATGAGCTTTTGTACTTGGGCCCCTGCTCATATTAGTAAGGCCCCTCTGGAAATCGTTAAGGCCTCCCATGAATTTGGACGTCGACTTGGTCTTGCGTTTCAATTAATGGATGATACTCTTGATTATCAAGAACATTCCCAAAAAGATGTCCTTCTTGATGTTAAAAATAATATTGTGAATTCAGTTGTTCTTGAGTGGTTAGAGTTAAACCCTGAGTCATTTTCTAAGTACAAGTCTGGAACAGATTTGATTGATCTTTGGAATGAAGAAAAACTAAGTGAGGCCATCAGTGTTGTTCGAAGTCGTGCTCTTGCCCATATGGATCAAGCAAGAGGCTGTTTAGCAACGATTGCTTCTTATCTTGAATCTCAAGGCCATCCAACAAGTGAAGTCACTCGAAGACTTGCTCCTTTAAACTTCATTATTGATTTTATTATTTCCCGTGATATTTAAAGTTTAAATACTGCCCAGATCGGGAAGTGGTCACTTGCTCGCTTAAGCTCAATACTCTTTTCACTTATACACTGATCATCTTCAAGCTTTTCACGTCTTGGTTTTAAGTCTCTTGGTAGATCCTTTGCCTTAATACACACTCCACTATTTTCATCGGGATAGTAAACTCCAGAGTCCATAACCTTGAGGTTTTGGTAGAGCATATAATCAAGAGTAAGCTTTAATCTCTCCTTACCAAAGTGTTGTTGCTCATGGGTATGTGGTATTTTCTCCATCCATAGCTTGGTATTTTTAAATAGTCTTCTAAGTACAATTGAGCCAGGATTATTATCATCGATTGAGGCATTGAAATCCCCTGTCGCGATATAAATAGCGTCTTTAGGTAGAGGTTTGATATGCTCATACTTTTTTGGAAGCTTGATCGCGATATCAGTTCCTCCAGTAAGGTACCACTCAAGAAAGCGTAATTGATCGCGGTTACGATCAAAATTTGGAGTTTTTCGATTACCAAAATGGTAGGCCGGGACTGCGTGCAATGAAATGAAGTGAACTTCTTTATCATTGATCTCGATAACGACGTCACTAAAACCTTTATCGAAGAGTTGAATATTATTTGGAAGCTTGTCTCCATTCTCTCTGCGATATCGTGAGAGCTTGATATCCTTGTTGAAGGCCTTCCACTTAAGGTCTTTTATAATGAGTTCTTCTTTGATCGGGTAGCTTGAGAGAACGGCCGTTGAGTACTGGCCTGGGTAGAGTCCGAAGTTGTCCTGGTCCGCTTTGTTTCGTGTTTGTCTTGTGAGATGTGTTTCGTATGAACCTTTAGTCTTTCTCGCTTTTTGACCAGTGTTTGATTCATAGAAGCTTATTGCGTGTTCCATCGGTTCTTTACCAAGGAGTGTGAGCAAGTTCTGTGCATTTTGTCCCGTTGTGCGATAACGATAATTTGGAATAAATTTTCGATCAAATTGAATCTCATTGACATCTAAAATATTAAATTCAAGCGAGTTTAAAATACTTTCGACAGCTTTGAATTGTTCATTATCTTTATCAATTTTCTTTGTTTCAAGTTCTTTGATATTCCAATGAACGACTTTAAAGGTATCATCTTTACTTGATAGTAGTGAGCAGCCGGGTAGGAGAGTAAGGGTTATAAGAGTTAGTAACCACTTCATTTCTTTGTTCCTGTTTTACAATAGTTGATGCTGAAAGTGAGGTCAGTCAAGGCCATGAAGCATCTTTCATTTCCTTTGAATGTTTGTCTTGGAAATTTTCTTAGGCTTGATCTCTTATAGACCGACTCATCTTTCTTTGAAATATATTGACCACTGGCCTGCTTAATATTTAATTCGACAAGACATTCTTTATAAAGTTTACCGCTTAAGATTCGGCCCGTTTCGATATAGAGTGTCTCACTTTGAAACTTAGGATTGTCTTTTGTTATTAGTTGACGATCAAATATGTAGCCACGCTCTTGCAGCTTTGTTTTGAGGTACGTTGTTTCTTTTGCATTAAGCTGATTATCAATGAAACTATACTTGCAAGTTGGGTGTGAAAAAGACTCCACACCCCATGCAAATGAATTATAAATCAAGAAAAGTGATATAATCTTTTTCACAAGCTTCCTCTACTTCTTTTACTTCTTTTGGAATCATTGAAGATAGGTTCTCATGACCTTTGTCTGTTATCAAGATATTATCCTCGATTCTGATTCCAATTCCTTGAAGATGCGAAGGAATCTCCCCATCGCCCTTTGGAAAGTAGAGACCTGGTTCAACAGTAAAAATCACGCCTGGCTCAAACTTCATTGAGTTCCCAGTTGAATCCATATACGGGTTTTGATCGTGAACATCGAGTCCTAGCCAGTGTCCAGTTCCATGAGGGAAGAACTTTTTGAACGTGGCCTTTTCGATATTCTCTTCAAGGCTTCCCTTAAGCGCTCCAAGATCGATGAGACCTTGTGTCAGTACTGTACACACTGAGTTGTGCAGTTCTGGTGCCGTTCTTCCTGGCCATGCGTGACTTATTGCCGTCTTTTGTGATTCAAGGACGATTTCATAAACGTCTCTTTGGACATCGGTAAACTTTCCATTAACTGGGAATGTTCTTGTGATATCTGTTGCATAGTAATTTAGCTGACTACCGGCATCGATAAGAAAGAGGTCGCCATCTTTTAGCTCTTGATTGTTTTCAATATAGTGAAGAATATTTGCATTATTTCCGCCGGCAACGATATTGTCATATGCGTTTCCTTGGCTATCACCTTTTTCAAAAATATATTGTATAAGGGCTGCAACTTCTTTTTCATTTCTTCCTGGTCTTGTGAATGCCATGGCCGCACGGTGGGCCTTGTCTGTGGCAATCATTGCCTTTTTCATTGTGAGAATTTCGTTTGCATCTTTTGTGTAACGAAGTTTTTCAATAATTGCTCCAAGGTTTTTAATTTCACTTGGAGGAAGATCGGTACTCTTTCTTTTCTTGTTAAATAAATCACCACAGAATTTTTGGACGAGATCAAAAATATCTCTTCTTTCGTGAAAGTGCATGTAGAGATTTCTATGCCCTGGAAGAAGATTAATGATTTCTTTTTCAAAATCTTTGATGTCAAATGCTTGATCGGCTTCCATTAGGTCTTGTGCTTTTTCAAGTCCTAGTCTTTTTCCGGCCCACATCTCTTCAAAAGCGTCATTTTTTCTAATGAAGATATATGATTTATTAACTCCACCTTTTTGTGAGAGTACTAGTATCGAGTCTGGCTCGTTAATTCCTGTAAGATATTTGAAGTTAGAGTTTTGTCTAAAAGGAAACTCCGTATCGTTACTTCGAGTTACAAATCTGGCTGAGGCGAGGATTGCGATTCCGTCTTCCATCATTGCGAAGACTTGTTGACGTCTTGATTTAAAGTCTGTGTTTTGCATATATTTAGTCCTTTAGAGTTTTCTCCATATTATCAAATCTTCATTGGAAGATATATTAAAATTTCCTTCGACTCAGGGGCGAGTGTAATGTATTTTATTTGTATGATGAAATTAATATTACTTTTGTGCTTCATGTCTAATTTTAGTTATGGCACTGATAGAAATATCCAGTTTATTTATGATAATTATTGTCCATGGTCCTGTACAAAGGGAAGTTCTCTGCGCCCATTTGGTTTTGCCGTGGATCTGGCCAACCTAATTTATCTAAGAAGTGCAGGCATCGAGTACCGATCTTCTTCTTTTCTCCGCGCTCTTAGTGAGGTTGAGTCTGGAAGAGCGGATATTATTTCTGCGGTATATCGAAATAAGACAAGAAAGCTCATCTATTCTCTTCCTGTAGGTATCACAAATGTTTCGATTGCAACTAAAATAGGAAAATTAAAAGAAAGTGACTATTCAACAAAATTAGATTCTTTAAGAATTGGTGTGGCGAAAGGTTTTGTTTATTCGAAAGCTGTTGAAGATTATCAAAACAGTCGTCCTGATCATGTCTCTGTTGTTTCAAGTGTTTCAGCTGTTGGACAGCTATTGAAAATGATCGATGCTGGTCGAATTGATTTGATGACTGACAACCATGAGGTTTTAGTCTATTGGAAAAAGGAGTTAAAGCTTAACGAGATTTATATCAGTAAGGCGCCGGACTATTTGTCTTATAAGAAAGAAATATATTTTGCTTTTACTGATAGTGAAAAAGGTAGAAAGCTTAGAGATTTATTTAATAAAAGATTTAAAGAGTTGGAGTTAAGTGGTGAATTACAAAAATTAAAAGATAGATATTCAATAAAATAAAAGGCCTACTTACGTAGGCCTTGTTTATTTAGAATCCACGGATGGAAAAATCGTCATTTCTGTCATCAATGCTGCTTTCTCTTGCAACACATGTATCTGGTCTTCTTGAGTCTCTTACTGCTCTTGCACACATCGTTGCTGCTTCGTTACAAGCTTGTCTTTTTAGGTCTTCAGACCTTCTACCTGTTGCAGAACCTGTGTGAACTCTCACTACTCGTCCCATTCTTCTATCAACTTGCTCAACTCGACAAGTCTTAGTTACAAGGTCTCTATCGCGGTCACGACCACCATCTCGAGACATTGCACAGTATGCTCTTGGCATTCTTCCTTGTCTTTGGTTATCTCTTAATTCAATTTCACACTGTCTTCTGGCATCTTCACAAGAATCGTATCCACGACCTCTGAAAACTTGAACAACATTACCATTTGCCCTTGTTAGCTCATACTCACATGCTCTTGGAGATGGAGTCGGTGTTGGTCTTGGATATGGATCTGAAAATCTATCAACTTCACAAAATGCACCATAGAAGTTTCTATCATACTCAAGCCTAACTTTTTCATAGTTACATGCCCTTAAAGCTTCGCGGCAGGCCTCTTGTTGAGTGTAGCCATATTCAGAAAAGTTTCTAAGGTAACTACCGAATCTATCTTTTAATGTTGCTGAACAGTAATCTGCACTTGCACTTATTGATAAGAAAAGAAATGTCATTGCTAATAAAACTCTCATAAAAAACTCCCTCCCAGAATGTATCTTTATTTGCTTAATTTAGTTTTAAAAAACAATTGATGAATAGACAAATTCGTTTTAGTGACCTCGTTAAGAAATCATGTGAATGTAAGTTTTTGTGTGAAAACTTACATTTTTAGTTTGAAATATCTATATGATTGCAATATATTGGTTACAATTTGCCCCTTTTTTCTCAATTTCATGCTCACTCTTTGGCCTTAAGACTGTTTCACCGATAGATCAGTATGATTGGATCTTACGAAATCCCTATTGATTACGAATTACTCTTTAATATTGCAAAAAGCCGTGAGTTTAAGAACTTTGTTGTGCGAGATAATAGTCTTGTTTATCAGGGAACGATAGCTCAAGTTGTGACGCCTATTCAGTCTCAAGATGATTTTAAGTTACTTGAAGAGTCTTATAAGTTCAGTGGACTGCTTCAAAGAGAGTGCTTGATCGTTAAGGTGGTATGTGAAACAGGTGATATCTTTTCTTCAAATATCATTAAAGGAAAGAAGAACTCAGTTTCTTCTTATAAAGAAGTCAAAACACTTATCGATGAATTAAGTCTTAAGGCCAAGTCTCTGGGCCATACGGTCTTAGAAGTGGAGCTCCTTCATACTCATTTAACAAGACAATTTGTACTCATCTCTAAAGAGGATGAGATTGATAAGATTTCAATTAATCCACTTTCTGATTCAGATATCGATCTTCTTCTTAGACTTAGACAATATATCAAGGCCCGAATATCTATCCGGGCCCTGACTAAAGATGGAATTTGTTTTAGTGCTAGTGCTTAAGAGAGAAGGTTTAAAACTCTTTCTTTTCCAATCGTTCTGATGAAACCAGCAAGCTTTGGTCCCTTCTCACGAGAAATGAGAAGTTGATAGATTGGTGAGAAGACATCTCCTGGATTTAATTCAAGTGAATGCATAATCTCATACATCTTTTCATGAAGAGCGGTATCACTATCTAGGCCGTCCCAATTTGCACTTAGAAATTCGCTTAGTTTTGCAATATAGTTCTTAGCATCGTCTGAAATCTCTAGCGATGGTTTTACTTTATTAACTGAAAACTTAAATTCTTCTGGAGCATTATTTTCTAGCCAGTAGAGAGCACACTCTGATCTTTCTTTAAATCTTCTCTCGTCACGTTCATTTTTAATATCTGATGCGTATGTTTCACGTGCTTTAGAAATATCGCCATCATTAATTTGAAGAACATTACAAAGATGTCTAAATGATGGTTGGATCGGACAAGTTTCAGGCATGTCATGAATCTGAGAAAGCTCAAGAACTCTTTTGGCCATTGCAACTTTCTTCTCATTACCTTCTTCAACACCAAAGGCAAGTCTTTCTTGACGGTCGTAGTCTTCGTAAGTTTTTAAAACATCAAGATCAAATGAAACGGCGAAGTCGACATTTGTCTTATAACTTGCAAAAATCCAACGAATCATTTCTGGCTCATAAACTTTTAAAACATCATTAACAGTAACGAGGTTACCTTTTGATGATGACATCTTTCCGCCAAGACCTTTAATCGATACGAAGTCATATTGAAGATAGACTGGAGTTTTCCAATCAAAGATTTTAACAATTTCTTTTGCTGTCGTGTAAGAGCCACCTTGAGAAGAATGATCTTTTCCACCTGGCTCAAAATCAACTTTTTCAAATGCCCATCTCATTGGCCAGTCGACACGCCAAGGAAGCTTTACGAGGCTTGTTGTTTCAAGATTAATTTCGCCCTCATATCCTGTTGGATTATGACGGTAAGTAATCATTTTTTCACCATCCCATGAGAGGATTGTTGTTTCATCTGTTTTATTTTTTTCACAGTAAACTGAAATTGGATAATACTCATCACCATATGGAGTCGAGCGGTGTTGATTTAAAATATCTCTAATCTTGTCTCTGTTATTAAGAGCGTGCTTGATTTGATTTTTATAGTCTCCAGCACGGTACTTCCTCGCCTGATAGATTGGCTCTACTTGAACACCAACTTTTGAAAGTTGTGATTCAAAGCTATTTTCATGGTGAGCGGCGTAACTTTCGTGCTCTCCGTATGGATCTGGCGTGTCAACGATTGGTTGAAACATATATTTTTTTAGCTCTTCTTGTTTTGGAAGATTTGCTGGAACTTTTCTAAAAGTATCATAGTCATCCCAAGAGAAGATAAATCGCACTTTCTTTCCACGAGCTCTAAGTCCTCTGGCCACAAGATCAGTCGTGATAACTTCTCTAAAGTTTCCAAAGTGGACAGTTCCAGAAGGAGTAATTCCACTTGCTACAACATACTCATCCTTGTCACCAATTTGCTTGATGATTCTGTCTGCTGTCATATCGGCCCAGTGAATTAGATTTATTTGATTGTTGTTTGACATTTTGCATTACTCCATAACGACACAATTTAGGATATTTAGGAGCAAATAGTAACAAAACTTACACGGCTGGTATAGGGCCAGACTTGACATTGATGATAAAAAAAACGAATTTATGACTGTGTTTTACCTGTACGGAGAAAAACTATGTTGGTTTCAGCAATTATTAAAGCATTTCTATTCTACTTTCTTTATCGCACGATCAAGAAAATGCTCTCTTATTCTGAAGTCGCAAAGGCCAAGGAAGGTGCGAGGTATGAGTACCAGCAAGCACAAAAGAAAAAACATCAGTCTGGTGATATTATTGATGCCGAGTTTAAGGTTATAAAATAAATTTTAAACTGCTCCAGTTAAATGGGGATGAAATGCGCTCGATGAAGCCTGGCTATTAACAAGAAGGCGTAAGTTTTTCGGCCGCCAAAAAAATTCTCATTTCAAATTTAAAAATTCGATGAATTGCGATAAATTACAAAGAGACTTGCTCGATTCTCAGATTTTCTGTCCCCATTTAACTGGAGCAGTTTAAATAACTTTACACTCACGAAGCTGACGTAGTACAAATCGCCTCTACCTGAGGTTATATGTTCTTTAAATATTTTTATTTCATTCTTATTTCTTTAATCACTAATCACTCTTTTGCAACACCAATGGCCTGTCTGCATGATTGTCATGTCTTTAGTATTGGATCAAAAGATAAAGATGGTGGTATTCTTTTGAGTGCCGATGACTTTAGAGTTGTGGCGCTTGGTCCTTTGGGGCAAAGACAGCTATGTGTGGCCAAGAAGCAAGTTTCAGGTGATTTCATGGTGATTGAAATCAGTGATATCCTCTCAAATGAAACATCGATTTCGGCCCGTATTGGTTCACGTCTTATTGCGGCATCGAGCTTTAGTGGGGATGTTGGAACACTTTCAGTCTATGCAAAGAATATTCGCATTACTTGCCAACGAAAATAGCGCGTTGCGCAGTGTTCACTCTCTAATCAGGCCTTATAATTGTAATATACCTTTATGTGGAGAAACTTGTGAATCGTCTTTTGATATTAATAATAACATCATTATTTCTTTCTTCTTGTGACCTCAAGGCTCCCGAAGTCAAAAAAGAAGATACCGATATTTCGGCCAACGAACAATTAAAAATCTCTGATAACCGTGATTTAAATTCAACCGAATTAGATTATGCTAAGAAGATTTGCTTGGCCCTTGAAGATAAGACTGAGACTTTCAATCGACTGATCGGAGAAGCTCGTCGCTATACTTTCTTGCGAAGAATTAATGAGTGTAGCGATAGTGAACGAGCACTCTCTGATCACAGTGTCGTGATCACAGCGCCGGATCGTTTTGGTGACCCTCTGGTTTTTAAACCTATTTCAACAGCAATTTCAAATTTTACATATAATGTCTTCACACACGAAGAAAATGTGATTAAGTCAACATGTGCCAAGGTTCTTGGTGGTGATAATGTACTACCGAAGCTGATCCAGCCAATAGGAAAGGATTTTGTAAAATTTCGTTTCTATACAGCAGATACTTTTGAATATTTTATCTACCTCAAAAATGGTGATAACTGGTACGCAAAGAGATTTGAAAGTATTAAGGTCATTCTTAGTAGTAACTCAAATGATTACGGGGTTGTTAGTCAGAGAATCTTCGGTGGATATTGTCCAAATGGTAGACAGAGTTATGTCATTCAACAGCTAAAATAGCTAAAAAGCACAGAAGATTGGCATGAATATTTCTTGTCTGTTGTCTAATTTTAGATACTTAGGTTCTTAAGCTTCAGTTCAAATTAAAATCGTACGATAATACTTCTAACAGAGAGGGGAAATCGTCGTGGCCGAACAGAAAGTATTTATCGACATTCAAAAAAAAGAGTATATCAATTCGATACTTAATAAAATTTTTAAGTCAGCTAGGCCTTTGCAAGTTTGGCAAAAAGAAGAACCTCTAAGACAAAAGACAAACGGTGTTGTTAAAAATCTCAATCTTTCAAAAGAATTAATTACTCTTGAATCAGATGATGTCGATGGTTTTATTGATTTTAAGACCGATGAAATTTATTTTTATTCTGAGTATCGAACGACAATATTTAAATCAAAAATTAAATTTAAAAATGACGGAAAAACCATCATCATCGAATTTCCTGAAATTGTTAAAATTGAAGAAGCGAGAATGCAGCCTCGTACACGATACGGCCTTAATACTCAGCATCGTGTTGACGTTTTATTTGAATTTAGTGATGGACGCAAAGTTATTCAATCCGATGTCCGGGTTCTTGATTCGAGTGAGGATGGTTGTGCAATACTTGTGTCTAAACATTTTGGAGAATATTTAAGTCGTGGTGGTAAGCTTATTATTATGGATGCTAGTCTGATGAACTTAAGAAAGCGTGCAGGTATGGTGAGATCGATTAGTACATTTAAAAATATTTTAAGTGGTGAATCTTGCTATCGTCTAGGAATTGGGCTTATTACAGGTAAGTGAAAAATTCGGAGCGAGGCTAGGGGGGGGACCTCACTCCAAAATTTAAAGTCTTCAGCTCTTATAATTCAAGTAGAAGATCTTCTAATACAAAAGTTTTTTCGTTAATTTCTTCTTTTAATAATTCAAGACCTCTTAAGTCTACAGCTTCAATATCAAGTTGATCTAAGTTGGCCTCAAATGCCTTTAGTTCACTAATTAAGTTATCAACTGCGATTGGTTCACTTCTATCCATATTTAATTTTTCAACAGTCGACACTCTCATTAAAAGTTCAAGTGTATCTTGTTTTAGCTCTTCCATTTTTTCAATCTTCATATTGTAGATTGCTGCTTCAATTTTTCCATTTGTATGGTCGTAGTCAAAGCCTACAAAATTCTTAGCACCTTTTATAAGTGAAGTACTTTTAGATGCAGTTAAAAGCTTGGTTCTCGCATCTGACTCGTGTGGAAATTTTGCGAAAGCTGAAGAAGCTAAGATTAGGAT
>CAZQJK010000072.1:0-2090 GCA_964593545.1 uncultured Bacteriovorax sp.
GCATATGAAGATGAAGAACTGTTTATCTTTTAGTCTCTGATCTAAGAATTATATTTACCATCTTTTTGTTCATGTAGAAAATCATGTAATGATGAAATAGAGGTGGTTATGACTATAAAAAATATCGTTCAAAAACAATTTCAACTTGCTACTAAAGTTATTGATGAAGAGAACAGAATTGTTCGTTTTACTATCTCTACAGAGTCTATTGATCGAGATGGAGATATCGTTCGTCAGGCTGGTCTTGATTTTGGAAATTATAAAAAAAACCCCATCGTTCTATACAACCACTCAAGAGATAAAGAGCTTGGGAATGGTGAAGAATGGATTGTTGAATCAACATCTACTTCGATGGATGTTAAGTTTGCACCAGAAGGAATCTCTCAATTTATTGATGAGAAGTATAATCTTGTTAAATGTGGTGTTCTCCGTACTGGCTCAATTGGATTTATTCCAAAAGATTATGGATGGATAAACATTGATGGGCGTGAAGTATTTGAATACGAGCGAGTAGAAGTAATTGAGTTTTCCGTTTGTACAATTCCTTCAAACCCAGATGCTACATCTAGCAGTAAATCATTTCGTGAGACAGTCAAAATCCCAGAACCAGATATTAGTGATGATATAGAATCTTTCGAGATTAAAGATCTTGAAGAATATATTGAAATCGAAAAACTTAAGTAAGAGGTAAAGATGAACAGAATTACTGTATTAAAAAAAATGAAAGCTGAAGCAATTGTTAAGCTAGAGCAACTCTCTAATTTTAGAAAAGAAAAGAAACTATCTGAAGAACAAGAGAAGGAAGTTGCAGATTTGAAAGAATCGATTAAAGCTTACAACTCTGAAATCTCTGATCTTGAATTTATTGAGGTTGAGAAAGCAGCCTCTGCTGAAGCGCAAATTCCTACACCATCAAGTAAAGATGTGAGCACAGTCGAAGTCCTAGACAGCTCGCTTAAGCTTGAAAAAGGGTTTCATACTGCAGCCTACATAAGATCTTTAGCAGCTGCGAAGCATCTCGGTTGTTCACCAACAGAATTTGCAACTAAAGCATATGGAGAAAATCATCCTGTAATAAAGACTCTTATGGCAAGTACAGGAGCTGGAGCTGCGACTGTTCCAACAAATATTGCGAAAGAAATTATCGAGCTTCTAAGAGCGAAGACAGTTATTCGTCAAATGGTTCTAAATAGAATTGGTGTTCCGAATGGAAAACTTTCCGTTCCAAGGCAGACAGGGACTGTTTTAGCGGAATATGTAGGAGAGAACACTGCTTTAAACGCTACAGACATGACTATCGGAAACGCTAGTTTAGATCTTAAGAAGCTTATGGCAATTACATCTGTAACAAAAGAAGCTCTTTCTGACTCCGTGACAGGAATGGATAGAATTATTAGAGATGATTTATTGCTTGCTATGACGACTGTTGAGGATGCTCAGCTAATACGTGGTGCTGGATCTGCTAATGCTCCAAAATCTCTTTACGATATTGCTGTAGCAGCAGGAAGTAATTTTGATGCTGCTGCTGGAACTTCGCCGACTGTTGTTGCTGTCGAAGCTGTCTTGCGAGGATTAATTCAGAAGCTTGAAGGAAGTAACGTATCTACAAAGGGTGCATATTTCAATATGAATTCAACAGTTAAAAACTTCCTTATGTTTTTAAGAGATGCAAATGGAAATAGAGCATTCCCAGAAATGAGAGATGGATTACTTTTAGATAAGCCATTCCTTGATACTGAAGCAATTCCAGGGAATCTTGGTGCTGGTTCCAATGAATCGGAAATTTATTTATCTCAACCAACTGGGTTATACCTTGGAGAGAACGATAGTATGCAAATTGAATCTACCGATACAGGTTCTTATCAAGTTGGTGGTGCACTTGTTTCTACATTTGCGAACGATTCTGTTGCTTATAAAATTACTTCGCGACATGACTTTGAGGCAAGACACCTTAAGGCCGTAGCTGTTGCTGAAGCTGTTCAGTGGGGTAACTAAACAATTCTATTCATTGATTGCGGTACATCAGTGCCGCTTTTTTATACCAATTTAAAATGAGGTTAATATGTCAGAAAAAAAATCTAGTTCAGCAG
>CAZQJK010000072.1:2100-15009 GCA_964593545.1 uncultured Bacteriovorax sp.
GTTGCTGAAAGAATGTACAGAAAAGATGAAATCGCTGGTTTTGATGAGAAAATTGCAAAACTCGTTGTTGAACAAAAGTTTGGCGAAATCGTAAAGAAATCTTAAGAAAATAGGTTGTAATGGGATTTTTAAGTAAATTTTTCAAAGATAAAACAGTAGGAAAAACTCTTACTGTCGATGATTTTGAGTGGACTTCACTTGAATCTGGATTACGTGTCAGTGAAAATAAAGCTTTTAAATCCTTTACTCAAGAGTCAACACTATACTCTTGTATTATGATTCTAGCGCAAGATGTTGCAAAAGTTCCACTCGTTATATATCGATATGATGATAATGGTGATAAACACCGTGCTATTGATCATCCTCTCTATAGTGCTTTTATGTTAGGCCCTAATGATTATCAAACAGCGTTCGACTGGAAAGAACACCTTATTGATCTTTTATTAAAAAGTGGTAATTATTATGCTTTTATCGAAAGGGATTGGAAGCAAAATGTTAAACATATTTATCCTTTACAGTCCGAATCTGTAACCGTTTATGAGGATACAGATGGAGAAGTTTGGTACGCTGTTTCTCCAAAGTCTACAATCGAGAGAAGTTCTTTAGCAAAATATGAAAAATATGTTGTAAATGGAAAATTTATGATTCCATCTCGATTTATTTTTCATCTTAAAGACCGTCCTTCGGGAAATGGTGTTGTTGGTGCATCTCGAGTAAGTGATCAGGCTGCAATAATTCGGTTATCTTTGAATCAATCAGAATTTCAAAATTCTCAGCTTGATAATCGAGCAATTCCGGCAGTCGCAATACAGTCCAAGAAGAAGCTATCGGCTGAAGCAAAACAAAACTTAAAAAGTGGATGGGAAAATGCCCATATGGGTGCTCATAAGGCATTTAAGACTGTAGTTTTAGACGAGGACATGGTTCTAAATCCAATTAAGGTAAGTGCAAATGATTTAGAGCTTGTAAGCCAGGTAAAGCTTAGTGCAAAAAATGTTGCAAAGCTGTTTAGAGTTCCCATGTCTAAATTAATGGATAGAGATGGAGCTACTTACAATAATAACGAAGCAGAAAATTCTTCTTTTGTTACTGATGCTTTAATGCCTCTTTGTGAAAAAATTGAAGGAGCTATTAATAAAAAACTTCTGGATTATCCAAAACATCAAGCAGAATTTGATTTTTCTCGACTATTGAGAGCAGATTCTAAAACAAGAGCTCTGTTAATTAGTACAAGGAAGCAATGGGGAATTAATTCAACAAATGAAATTCGTCAAGAAGAAGGCTATAACCGAGTTGAGGGTGGTGATGAAATTCAGACACCTATGAATATGGAAAACATTAATAAGCCTAAAGAGAGTGATGAAGATGCTTGATCTTGAAACAGTGAAATCATATTTGATGTTAGTAGATGATTCTCAAGATGGTTTCTTGGCAACAGAGATTTTATTAATCACGGATGCAATTAATACATATTGTGAGAGATCTTTAGACTCAAAAGTATTAGTTGTTAACTTCTTTAATAAGGAGCCAACAAAAGAAATTAATTTATATGAATTCCCAGTTACTCAAGTTGATTCACTTACAGTTGATGGCGTAGATCAGGTTTTTTCTTTTTTTAATACAGGGAAAATAATTTCTAAGAATAAATTTCCTTCTGGGAGCATTGAGATATCTTTTGTTGCTGGCTACACAGAGGAAGATATGCCTCCTGTATTAAAGAACGTATTTTTAAATATTATTAAAAAAAGATATCAGAGATACATCGATAATGAAGATGTTGATGACATTGAAGACTTTTCAAGTGTATCGATTGTTGGTGTTGCAACCATGAAATATAACACAAGAAAAGCAGATGACATCAATATCTACTTAGAAGGTTATCAAGGAATTTTAGACCGATATAAATCGGCAAGGGTGTTTTGATGTTTGGTAAGCTTGAAAAAACTTATCGTAGAACACTTATCTATTTATCAAGAATAAATATACTACTTTGCAAAATTGATACTGATGAAGAGATCCCTTTGAAAGTCGCAAACGTAAACAATAGGAATAAGTCCGAAGATGGACCAGGAGAGTCAGAGAATATCATTTTCCAGTTTTGTGTTTGTAGTTCAATCCTAAAAGAAACTGTTATTGATAAAAATGACTCCATTACTATGGATGGCCGCTCATACTCTGTTATAAGCTGTGTTCCGGACTTTATCGGTTCAAAGGTTGTTTCTTATCGTGTGAGTGTCCGATGAATAAAGCTAATGTATTAATTCATAACGTTGATCTAGGAGCAAAGGCATCTAAGGAGCTTATAAAAAAGACAATGTTAAGAGTTGTTCTAGATGAAGTTGCATCTGAACAAAGAAATAATAATTTTAAATCCCCAATTTATCAACCTGATCGGAAAGGAAAGTATACGGATCCTTATAAGACCGTGGCTAGTGCTGTAAATCAAGTTGATGTTTTTGACTCAGCGACAAGCCTGTATGACGGTGCATGGTTTATCTTTCAAAAGCTTTTAAGGACATCTCCTGTTGTTACAGGCTCATATTCTAATTCTCATTATGTTGATATTAACGGTCAGAATTATAACTTAAAGTTTTTTACATCTAAGAATCAACTAGAGGAACTGCTCAAAGATGTGAGAGAAATAAGAATATACAATGTTTCTGTTTATGCAAATAAACTAGAGAGAAGTGCTAATTCGAAAAGTAAAAAAACAAAGATTCAAAACATTACTTATTTGTTGGTAAATGGTGTTTATGACTATTTTTCAAAAAAAGCCAATCTTTTAAAGTTACGAAATTTGTATATTAAAGTTGGACGAAGTGATTCGTTGCCTGTTCTTGGAGATCGTGGCTACACGACAAAAGATGGGAAGAAAATTGTTATTCCTGTAATACAGATGAAAATAATTGGTGAAAAATGAGTTCATGGCCTGTTAAACAGAAAATTATTGCTTACGTTAAGTCAATTATGCCTCCAGGGTTTAATGTTTTTGATCTTGATTCTTATCTTAAAAGTTTTACAGGTGCACAGGATTTCATAATTTTACAATTTGGAATCTCTGAAGAGGATATTATCGGTTTTCCAGATCGTTATAGAGAAGAGGGACGAGTTTTAATTCACTATATAACTGAAGTTAAAACTGACCTCACAGACTCATCTATTGCTGTGGAAGAACTAAGAAATTTATTAAGAAGCACAACTAGAATTGATAATATTATTGAGATATTAAATGTTGGTACACCTCGCTTTGGAACTTCTGATTCCATAAAAATTCAAGGCTCAAAAAGAGGAATTACATTTTACATAGATTACAGATTCAACTTCACAAAGGAAATTCAAGTATGAGTTCATCAAACAGAGTAAAACTAGTTTATATCAAAGAAGCTCTTTATAAAAAAGATCCAGGGGGCGACCTAAAAGAGATTGCGTATATAAGTGAGAGCTTAAATGGTGCACCTGATACTGTTCAATCTCAGAGGATAACAACAGATCGTCAGCCGCAAGGTCAAATTGTTGTTGGCCTTAAAGCGAGTGGCCAAATTAATTTTGAACTTGCTCGCTCCACTGATATAGATGATTTTTTCGAAGCTGGAATGTATTCAACATGGTCAGCTCCATTAATTCTCGCAGCTAAAGAGCTAGAAATAAACACTGGTACCAAGAAAATTATTCAAGCAGCTGGTGATTTTGTAGCTGATGGATTAAAAAAGTTCGATCTTATATCTCTTGGTGGTTTTGCCAATGAAGAGAATAATGTAATTGTTCAAATTACTTCAGTGTCAGCTCTTGAGTTAGGATATGCTGGTCCAGATACAATGGTTGATGAAGCAGTAGACGCCGATGGAGATGAAACAATTACAAGACCTTCATTTTTAGATATTGGACTTACAAAAACTCATTTTCATATGGCTAAAGTCTATGAAGATCTTACAAATAAATCAATTCTTTATCCTGGTGCAATTGTTGATGGCTTTAGTTTAAACTTCGCACATGGTGCTCTTTCAACTGTAGGGTTTAATTTCGTGAGTGGTCATGATTATCCAGATTTGCCTTTAACTAATGGACGAACAGTAATTCCTGTTGGTTCTCCACAGCCTCTAAATGGTTCTGCTGATGCTGGTAAAGTTGTTGTTGCTGGAGAAGTTGCTCCTTATTCTGTTAAATCTGTAGCGATTAATCTTTCAAATAATAATTCTGATAGAGTGAATTTAGGTGAAACAGCACCATCAACATATGATGAGGGGGCTGCTACGATTGGAATTTCTATGGAAGCTTTCCTTGAGGATTCTAACTTTGATCTATTGAAAAATAAGAGTACACAGACTCCATTTAGTTTTTTCTTTTTCGCAAAGAACTCAGATGGTGGTTACGCTGTTTCGCTTCCCGCTTGTCAGGTGTCTATGGATGATCCAGGTGTGCAAGGAGGTAATCAGCAGTTGACAATGCCTTTGAATGGAACTGCAAAACCAGGTGTAGATGGTGAATCAGCTTTGAGAATTTATAAATTAGACTAGGAGTTACGAATGAGTTTATATAAAAAGTTTGGTGTTTCAAAAGATATTGTTGATATAGAAGTTGATAAAAATGTATTTTTCTCAATTCGTAGAATTGGGCCAAATAATAAAAAATATGCTGAAATATTTTCTAAGCTACGTAAACCACATGAGAGAGCTATTAAACTTGAGACGCTTGATCCTGAAATAAACAAGAGTATTATAATTAAATCTTTTGTTCTTGGTGCTTTGGTTGATTGGAAAAATGTGAATGATGAAGATGGTAAACCACTAGAGTTTTCGAGTGAAAATGCTATTTCATTATTTAAGAAGCTTCCTGATCTGTTTCTTGCGCTCCAGGAGGAATCAGAGAAATTATCTAATTTTCAAGAAGCTGAAATAGAGGATATTGCAAAAAAGTAACTGACTATCTTATTTGGTTAGATAAGGTAGGTGATGATATAGATTTCTATAATGAACTTGAGCTAATGGGCAAAACCGATAAAAGGGAGGACTTAAAACGTCCACCTATTATTGGTTACGAATTTTATCTTGAATCATTTATTGAGATTTCATCCGCAAGAGCATCTGGTATGGGTATTTCTCCAATCCCTTTCGATAAGATATATCTTTGGTGTGAAATTTATGGCGTTGAGTTTTCAATGATAAACTTAGTTGTAAGAGCTATAGATCAAGAATATCTAAAGCAATTGGCACTAAAAGAAAAAGTTGAGAGTGTATCACATGGCCAGTAAAAAAATAATTCAAATTACAGTCAACGCGAGACAAGCAAACGAAATAGCAAAGTCATTTGATGATAAACTCAAGAGTATTGATAAAACAGCTCTTGGAATGGGTTCTGTGCTAAAGAGAATGCAAGGCTATTTTGTCGCAATGTTTTCACTTCGGGGATTACAAGCGTTAGCGAACTGGACTGATCAGTTCACACTTCTAGAAGCAAGAATAAAAACCTTTAAAAGAGAAGGTGAGAGCTCTATTGAGATTCAGACAAGACTTCTCGATATTGCTAAAAAGAATGGTTTGCAATTAAATACTAGTGTTGATGCGTATACAAAATTTAATAATGCACTTAAAGAATCAAAAATATCCTCTCAAGGAATATTAGATTTAATTCAGGCAACTTCATCAGCTTTCAAAATTTATGGTGTCGGTGGGGAGCAGGCAAATTCTGCAATCTTACAGCTTTCTCAAGGTCTTCAAAAGGGAAGGCTTGACGGTGATGAATTTAAATCTGTATCTGAAAACGCTGGTATTCTATTGGAGATATTTGCTAAACAAGCTGGCATAGCTCGTGGTGAATTGAAAGATTTTGCTGCTCAAGGAAGATTAACTACAGAGGTTATGGTTAATGGTTTACTTGGAGCAATGGAGGATCTTAACTCTCAGGCACAAGATATTCCACTGACATTCAATCAGATGACGAATGCATCAATGCTGTTTGTCGCTGAATTCTTTGGTTCATTAGAAAAAAGAATCGGTGTCTTTTCGGTCGTTGGTAAAGGTATGCTTTTCTTTGCTGAGAATATTGATGCTATTGGGATAGCCGCTGCAGTAGTTGCAAGTGTTCACTTACCAAAACTCATTGTGGGAATTAAGTCTCTATACACAATAATTCTCGCAAACCCATGGATTGCTCTTGCTACCGCTCTAGCTTTTGTTGCGGTACAGGTTTATAAGCACTGGGACACTATCAAAAGAACATTCTTAGAGGGGTACCTTTATTTAAAAGAAAAAATGGGAGAACTGAATCTTTTTCTTGTTGAATCTGGCGTAAAGCTTTTTACAAAATTGAAAAGCTCAAAGTTTACATCTTTTCTTGTTCCTGATGGAGTTCTTGAAGGTGAAATTGCTCGTGTGAAAATAGCTAGAAAGTCTTTGATTGAACTAAAGAAAGAAAGACAAGATTTTTTGAATTCAGATGTCAAACGGGTTAAGGCTAAGGAGAAAGTAACTTACGAATCTACATCTGTAGCACAACTAACAAGAGAGAAAGAAAGAGCTGATAAGCTTGCTGCTATTAATGAAACTTTCAGTCAGGGTAAATTAACATTGAGTGATTATACTCAGAAAGTGCTTGATCTTAATGTTGCTTACGATGATTTATTTTCTACAACAGAAAGAATTGGGAATGGATTTGAATCAGGATTTCGAAAATATTCAGATAGTGTGAAAAATCTCTCGCTAGATATTGAGAAAGCTGTCGTTAACACTTTTGGGAAAATGGAAGATACTCTTGTTGATTTTGTAAAAACCGGAAAACTTGAATTTAATTCACTTGTTGGATCTATTCTAGATGATCTTTTGAAAATTGCCATAAGGCAATCTATCACAGGTCCACTTGCTAATGCTTTAATGGGGTCGTTTGGAGGTACTAATTCAGCATATAGTGGTGGAGCTGCAGCTCAGACCGCTTCCTCTAGTGTTGGGTATCAAATTTCTTCAGCGAGTGCAAATGGGAACATATTTAACAATGGAAATCTTTTAAAGTTTGCAAATGGTGGTGCATTTACAAATTCTATTGTTTCATCTCCAACCCTATTTCCCATGAGTCAAAGTCGTGCCGGCCTAATGGGGGAAGATGGGCCTGAAGCTATTATGCCGCTAACACGCATTAATGGAAAACTAGGTGTCGTCGCTCAAGGTGGTGGTGCGAAGACAGAGATAAACATAATTAATAACACTGATTCGGAAATTGAGACTAGAGAAAGTCGTGGAGCTGATGGTTCAATCATTGATGTGATTATAACTTCCGCAGTAAAAAAAGGTTTCAATCAAGGCCTTTTTGATAAAGAGATGGGAAATAATTATGGGGCGAAAAGGGTAGGTACTAAATAATGGCTGAGATAATACCAGTAGAGCTTGATTTTATATTTGATTCTAAGTCATACAAAAAAACACCAGGTAATAATGTTCTAGAAACTAAGTTTCTTTCTGGCCCTCCACAGACACGTAGAAGAACAACTAAAAGAGTTGATGAACACTCTGGAAGTTTTAAAGTTACAACTGATCAGGCATATGTTTTTGAAGAGTGGTATTCCTCAACATTAAAAGATGGGTCGCTAAGTTTTTCAATGAATGATCCAATATACAAAACACAGAAAGAATTTAAGTTTAATGGAGTATATAACCTTTCTCATTTTGGAGGTGACTATTGGATTTTAAATATAAACCTTAAGGAAATATGAGAGATTTATCAGCTGAATTTGTCAGACAAATAAATAATCAAGATATTGAGGGTGTATTCATTTGGCTCCTCGAAATTAGTCATGAAAGTTTTGAAACTCTATATCTTACAAATGATAATGTATCTGCTCAAGTTGGTGATCTTGAGTATCTTCCATTCCCTTTTTATGTTGTACCTGCTCAAGATTCTGAAGAGTCTTTACCGCAGGCGACGCTTTCTTTTTCAAATATTGGTTTGGATTTAATTTCAAGAATTAGAAGTGTTTCTAAACCATTAGAGATTAATTTGAAGTTTGTAATTGCAAGCAATCCTAGTGATGTTCAATTTGAGATTGATAGAATGTTGGGGAGAGCATGTACTTATGATGATGAAAAAATTACTTATACACTTGTTTATGATGATATTTTATCCGTTCAGATTCCTTCTTATTCTTATGATCCATTAGAATTTCGGGGGCTTTTTTGATTGATAAGTTCCTTGATATCCCATATTTGAAAGATGGTCGATCATTTAGTGGTGTTGATTGCTATGGTTTGTGTTGGCTATTTGGGAAATATAATAATGTAAATTATCCAATTGTTATTGGTGAAGATATATATTCAGTTAAAAACATTGAGGGTTTAATTTTACAAAAGAAGAAGCTCTTTAGGAGAATTCAAAATGGCATGGAAAAAAAGTATGATTTAATTCTTTTTAGAGTCAAAGGTCATCTTACTCATGTTGGTGTTGTGTGTTCTCCCGATATGTTTTTACACATTTTTGAAGGTGGCTCAGGTCTGAGTGAATGCTTGTCCTATAAGGGGAACTTGTGGGAAAAAAGAATAGACAGCTTTTGGAGATATACTGATTGAGAGCACTTCTAAAAAAGAATATTTTTGATGGATACCTTGAATATGATATTTCTGGTCATTTAACTATTTCAGAAATTGTGGACCAATTAGATGTTCCTTTAGAATTACTTCCATTTCTTGAGGCGCGTGTAAATGGCGTTAGAATCGATCAGCAATACTGGAAGCACACAAGACCAAATAAGAATACAATTACTTCATTTGTAGTAGTACCAAGAGGAGGTAACTTTAAAGAGTTTTTTAAAGTTGCTGTAACTATTGCTGTTGTTGTTGCTGTCTCTGCTGCAACATCTGGAATGGGGGCAGGTTGGTCAGCTGGATTAACCGCAGCTGCTTCAATTGGAACATCCTTAGCCTTAAATGCAATATTTCCACCTCCTGTTCCTACGTTGGCAAACGGTGCATCAGGAGCGAAAGATGCTGCAAGGATTGATTCTGTTACAGGACAGTCGAATGCAATTGATCGGTTTGGGCCTTGCTTGAAAGCTTATGGAAAAAATCGAATCTTTCCTCGAGTAGCTGCACAGCCTTATGGATATTTTATTGTTAACGACTCTTACCTCGTCACTATTTACGATTTAGGTATTGGTAAGTACGAAGTTGATGAATCAACTTTAAAAATTGGTGATACGAATTTAATAAATTTCGATAATGTTCAGTATCGCATTGTTCGACCAACCGATGGTGACGATTTTGTTTTTTATGTGAACACAGTTCAATCTGAAAATTTAGCTATTAACTATGAGAAAGTGAATGATACAGCCGTTAGAACTACAAAATTTGACACAGATTTTTTCCAAATAGACATTGTTTTTCCTCAAGGACTTGTCGGGATCGATTCCGCTGGCAACTATCTGAATAATACAATTAAGATTGCTGTCCAATACCGGCTGATAGGATCAGATGTTTGGTTGAATTACTATGATACTGATTTTGATCTTGATGGAAGATTTTTATCTTATTCGTATATAAATGAAACGATTAATGTATATCCTCATGCTCCACCTCATACATATCATACTCTTTATGATTACAATTACAGATATTACATTTGGACATCAACAGAAGCAGGTGATGGAGCCGGATGGTATCACAATCAAGGTTTTATGATCTATAAGACGGACTTTCTTAACATCGATCTTAAGATTGGAGATGCTGTTGTTTCAAATGGTCTCACATATTATGTTGTATCAACAGATAATGGTAGGGCATTCTTTGATAGACCTCTTGTTATTAAGAATGGAGTACTTTTGCCAAATGGACTCCCGAATGATCCTAGTTATGATATTCTAACTACTACATATATTCAGATAAAAAGAAGAATATCTGATGATATTGCAATTACAAACAATTCACTAACTCAATTTATTACATCTTTAAATGTATATCCGAAAATAAAGGGACAGTACGAGGTACGTGTAACACAAACACAACTTCATAAAAGTGGGAGTTCTGGAAACAATTACTACAAGTTTACATGGGGAACTTTAAAAAGTTATTCTAAAACAACTCCAATAACTACAAAAGTTGACCATACATATTTAGAATTAAAAATAAAAGCAAGTGATCAGCTGAATGGCCAAGTCGATTCGTTATCTGTAGAAACTCATTCTATTCTTGATGTCTATGATCTTGAGTCAGATAGCTGGATTCCAAAAGCAACAAATAATCCGGCTTGGGTGTTCTGCGATGTCTTAACTGGTGAATTAAATCAGCGTTCAATATCTCGAGATAGGCTTGATATGCCTTCTATTTTGAGATGGGCAGAATATTGCGAGCAAAATACTATTGAACACAGAGGCGCGACTCAAGGTTTTGATTGCAACTTTGTATTAGATTATAAAACAACTGTAAGAGATTTATTAAGCCAAATATGCTCAATCGCCAGAGCAACAATAGGCATTAAGAATGGTAAGTATGGTGTAATAATTGACGAGGAAAGAAATATTCCTGCTCAAGTATTTACTACTAGAAATATTGTTTCTTTTAAATCAGCAAGATCATACTCAGATTCTCCGCATGGGGTAAAGTGTCGTTTCATTGATCCAATGTCGGACTGGCAAATTAATGAAGTTATTGCATATGATGATGGCTATTCTGAAATTAATGCAACATTGTTTGAAGAAATAGATATTTTTGGCTGTACAGATCAAGCACAAGCATGGAGACAAGGGCGATATTTCTTAGCTCAGAGCAAATTAAGGCAAGAACAGATTGAAATAAGAGTTGGTATAGATAATCTTGCATGTACACGCGGAGATTTAGTTATTTTTCAAATGGATACAATGAAGGCTGGAGGTAAAGCGTTCAGAGTAAAAAGTGTATTTGATAACTTTGTTAAGTTTGATGATGTTTTCGATTATGATGGTGTTAGTAATTATTCGGTAGAGGTAAGACATCTTGTCGATGGAAAGATTATTAAATATCCTGTTTTATCAGTCGTTTCAACAGACACGATTGAAGTTTCGAATACTTCTCTATTTTCTAAAAATGATCTTGTTTTATTTGGAGAGTCTGAAAAAACTTCAATTTCCTGCATTGTAAAATCTGTGATTCCAGATATGGACTTGAATGCAACGATTTATTTGCAGGAGTATGCTCCTGAGATTTTTAATGCCGATGTTGGTTATATTCCACGTTATAAGCCTGTCTTGAACACTTCTGTTGGCAATGAAAATAAGTATGCTCCTGGACCTGTTACTGATTTAACTGTTGCTTATAGTGTTACATGTGCTCTCACAGAAAAAAGATATAAGTATACAGTTATCTTAAACTGGAATCAGCCAAATTCTTTAGTTAGTACTTATGAGATTTATGTAACAATTAACAATCAAACCATGCTTGCAGGCATAACTAAAGGAAATGAGTACGTTTACTATGCTAGAAGTGAAGATTTAGGAATTGAACATATTTTTACAGTCGTTTCAGTTTCTGGTACAGGTCAGAAATTAGATTTTAAATCTTCTGCAATTACTAAGTTAACCCCTCATGAAGACAAAGTTCAGCCTGCTCAAGTAAATGGATTTAATGCAAATATTTTATCTGAACGAATTGAGCTCGGTTGGGAATCTGTAAAAGACTGTGATGTCGATAGGTATATTATAAGATTTTTTCCTGAGACTGTAGGGGCAAGGTGGTCAGTTAGTGAAAAAATTGCAGAGGTTTCTGCAAGTACATTAAACAAGTCTGTACCGCTGAGAACTGGAACATATTTAATTAAAGCCAGAGATTGGGCAGGGAATATGTCTAGTCGCTCCACGCAAGTGATTACTTCAATTCCCGAAGATGAAGAATTGAAGCTTGAGCAAGAATTCATTGTACCGATCTTTGATGGAAAGTTTGAAAATACTGAACTGTATAATGGGAAGTTGATACTAAAAGCGAATTCTAATTATTCGAAGTTTAATTATATGGTAGGTTACTACTATTTTTCTGAACTATTTGACCTTGGTGATGTTTATAAAGCGAGATTTGAATCATCTGTAATTTCTAGCGGTTTTTCATACAAGTCTATTCTTAAGAATTGGGAGAAGCTTGCAGATGTTGAAATTCTTGCTGGTGAGAAATATGAAAACATTGCTAATGCGGAAATTGAAATTCGTGTCCAAGGTGAAAAAGATACAATCGGGGATTGGGCAAAACTCTCAGATGTAAAATTTTTATCTTATGGAAGTGAAGCGACATCTGGACCATGGAAAAAACTTACTGTAGGTGATTATACTGGCCATCGATTTCAAGCCCGAATTAAACTCTCGACAACTGATGATAGAGTGTCCCCAATGGTCTATAAAGCAAGCGTTAGAGCATTCTTTCCCTCACGTTCTACATCAGGAAACGGTTCTGTTTCGGGTGAAAGAGTTAACTTTAAAACAGCATTCAAATATAAACCATCATTGAATTTCACAACCCTAGAGAATTTAGCCAGTGGAGATTCTTATGAGATAATTGAATTAGATGGAATGGGCTTTAAAGTTCAGTTTAAGAATTCAGCTGGTGATCTTGTGTATGATAGAACGTTTGATTGGAAAGCTACTGGATTTGGAATTAAATATATCGATAATGATCTGATTTACTCTTAAGGATTTTATGGTTCAAAAACTTTATGTAGATATAAACGAAAATAATGATTCAGGGACAGACCTTGCAAATATACTTGATGATGCTTCAGCGTCTATAAGAACTGATCACTCAGGGGAAGATAGACCTGATTATATTCTTCCTGGTATGTCCTGGACAAAAATACCTGATGCCACAGATCCTTCTGTTGGGCCTTGGGAGGTAATGAAGTTTGATGGAACCAATGATATTGTATTATATACAGTAGATCCACAAACACATACTGCTCTATTTGGTGGCAATAACG
>CAZQJK010000073.1:0-13732 GCA_964593545.1 uncultured Bacteriovorax sp.
TTATAGTTCACATTGTACTTTCTTGCTGACTCTCTCATTGTCGCATTTGTCGCTAAATCGTGAAATAGCATTTTGTTGATTCGTCTTTTCTTTTGATATTTCTCAAGCGTGAATGTTGCTCGAGAAAATTTTTGTCCGCAGGTCTTACAGACAAAGCGTTGAATTTTTCTTGAATCACTTCGGCGAAAATAGAATCCATCTTTGGAAATGAGCTTGTTTTTAGTGGAGGAATTGCAATCAGAATTTGGGCAGTGGTATATCATGCAGTACTTACTGCAATGATTGTCGTGTTACTAAGAGAGTAAGTATTCAATATTAAAGATTAGAAAAGAAGTCGAATTCAAAAATTGATTTCAAAAGCGGTCAAAGCAGCCCCATTTTACTGGAGCAGTTTAAGAGAGTTGAGAATCTTCGCACTCTTTTATGGCCTTAAAAAGTTGAATGATATAGTTAAAAATATCGTTGTACTGTGCCTTAATTAGAACATTATAAACAGGCTGCGAATTAGTCTCTTTATTATCTTTATAATTAAACGCCTTAAACATAACCTTCCCTTCAACAATTTTAAGTTCAAGATCGACATTATAAGCGATGATCCGAACGCTCTGCGGAGTGAAGAAAATTTTGTATTGTAAAATTGTGTCGATACCGTCAATTTTAGAAATCGCTCTTTTTAAAACTTCAGTCGAAACTCGCAGCCATTCAATAACTTTTTCTTCGCCTGGATTTACTTCAGGGGTTAGAGATTCAAGATTTGTAATGAACTTTGCAATAAGGTGATCAATAATGAAGTCTTTTTTTCTTTCTAGTTTTTGAACAATATCTCGACCCTGGTAGCGTTGGTCGGTGTATTTTTTAACGATTAGGTTTCGACTAAGTGTAAAGTTAACTTGCTTATCTGTTGTGACGAGTTCACATCCATAGTCTACGCCCATTTCATTGAAGGTGTACTTACATGAAAAAGATCCATAAAGAGGTAACTCGTTAACGCTCACTGCAAAATTGGATATATCTTTTGGAGCAATTGAGAATTTATTCTTTAATCTTTTCTTCGAATAAAGCTTTGAATAAAAGAAAGATATCATATGGCATTTCCTTAAAGTTTTGATATTGTTAATCATAGTTAATTGAAGAGATTTGGTCTATGGTGAAAATAGGAATTTTTGATTCTGGGATAGGTGGACTTAGCATATTGCGAGAGATTGCTAAATTGCGCCTTGATATTGAAATGATCTACTATGCGGATTCTTTAAATAATCCCTACGGTCAAAAAGATGACTCCTTTGTGATTGGACGCTGCGAGAGTATCGTTCAAAACCTCATCAGTAAGGGGGCCGAGCTTATTGTTGTTGCATGCAATACGGCGACGGCGATTGCAATTGACCATCTACGCCAGAAGTACCCTGGGCTGGTTTTCGTTGGTGTGGAGCCGTATATTAACGTTATTAATCAACGCCCCGAGCTAAAAGGTCGAAAAGGTGTTGTTCTTGCAACTCCACTAACAGGAAACTCGAAACGCTTTAAATTGCTGAAGCAGCGTTTAGATCAAAACGATATCCTTGATGTCTTTACGCCTATTCATTTGGCCCGGCTTATTGAAGATAATTTCTTCAATAAAGGACATGAGTTTGAAGTTGATGTTAAGAAAGAGTTAGCAAGTCTTCGTACTGATTATGACTACCTGATTCTTGGTTGTACTCATTATCCTTTGATTAAAGATCAATTAGAAACGTTCCTAAGTGGTGAGATGATCTCTCCATGTCCAATGGTCGCAAGCCGCGTTAAATCGTTGCTACTTGGAAAGTTTGGATTGAGTGAGGGGAGTGAGCGACAAGATACTTTCTTATTTTTTCAAAGTGGAGTGTCAAATGATTTTAACGCTTTAAAAATTGATGAAGTCTTTATATAATTTGCAAAATTTTCAATAAAACAAAGGAAATATCATGAGTAAAATTACAAGTATCAAAGCAAGACAAATTCTTGATTCTCGTGGAAATCCAACGGTAGAAGTCGATGTTTTTACACAAGATGGAAATATGGGTCGTGCGGCCGTTCCTTCTGGAGCTTCAACTGGTTCGAAAGAAGCTTTAGAGCTTAGAGATGGTGATAAGTCTTACTTTTTGGGAAAATCTGTACGCAAGGCCGTTTCAAATATTAATGATAAAATTTCTTCGGTAGTTATTGGTTCTGACTCACATGATCTTTCTGGAATTGATAAGAAAATGCTTGAGCTTGATGGAACTGAAAATAAAGATAATCTTGGTGCCAACTCACTTCTTGCAGTATCAATGGCAACAGCTCGTGCAGGTGCTCTCGATGCAAAGAAAGACCTATATGATTATCTCTATAATGATTTGAAAATTCCAAATGCTGTGGGAGAGTTGAGACTTCCATGTCCACTGATGAATATTATCAACGGTGGAGAGCACGCTTCAAATAATCTTGATATCCAAGAGTTTATGATTGTTCCACATATCAAAGGGCCATTTTCGGAAAATCTAAGAGCTGGTGTTGAAATTTTTCATGAGCTTAAAAAAGTTTTATCAAATGCTGGTCACTCAACTAACGTTGGTGATGAAGGTGGTTTTGCTCCAAACTTAGGTTCGCACGAAGAGGCGATTGAATGTATTTTAAAAGCGATCGAAGCTGCTGGATATCGAGCAGGCGAGCAAATTAGTCTGTCTTTAGATTCAGCTGCAAGTGAATTTTATAAGAATGGCCAATATCATATGCAAGGAAAGGTTCTTTCGAGTGAAGAAATGATTGAATACTACTCAAATCTTTCTTCAAAGTATCCGATATATTCTATTGAAGATGGACTTGATGAAGCAGACTTTGATGGTTGGCAAAAACTGACTGCAAAGCTTGGTCATAAAGTTGTACTAGTAGGGGATGATCTTTTTGTAACAAATAAGAAAATTCTTCAAACTGGTATCGAGCAAAAACAAGCAAATTCAATTCTAGTAAAAGTAAACCAAATTGGAACTTTAACTGAAACTTTTGAAACACTTGATCTTGCTTTTAAAAATAACTTTAAGGCAATCATCTCGCATCGTTCAGGTGAGACGAGTGATTCATTCATCGCTGATCTTGCTGTTGCTTCAGGAAGTGGACACATTAAAACTGGTTCCGCATCAAGAAGTGACCGTATGTCAAAGTATAACCAGCTACTAAGAATCGAAGAGGCCCTTGGTAGTCGAGCAAGATATGATCTTGTAAAATAAAATAATCGGCCTCTTTTATAGAGGCCTTTTTTATGCCAGTTGATTTTGCGAAGAAATATTTTAATACTCTCTGGCCGATCGAGCTTTATAAGTTTACATCATTTTTAACGTCTTCGCTCCTATGGTGTATCCTCTATTATAATGAACCAAATTTTTTCTCTCATGCACATTTTATTTCCTTGCTGACGCTGGGAAATGCAATTATGTATTTTAACACTAGGGAACTTTCTCATCTTCATCGTAGCGGTACTGAGCTTCCTGCATATTTTCTCTTTCAGTTTATTTCATTCATTGGGATGAGCTACGCCCATGGGCAGAATGAATATATTTATATGTCGATGATCCCGGCCATGATGTCGATGTATTTTTTTACTTTCGTTTCCACATCAAAAGAATCAATCGCACAGAAGAAAAGTCTTTTTGTGTACACCGTTTTATTTTGTTCAATGATACTCTTTGAAAGTTATAAGAAAGGTGAATTCTTTAATGAAGGCGAATTAATAAGCTTTATGGCATTTACGTTTTGGGCGTTGTCCACTGTTTTTTGGGGTCTTGAACAATACCTTAAAGGTCGAAAAATTATTTTTTCAAAACTACTTTCCATTTCAAGCGATGAACATAAAATTTCGTCATCACGACATGATCGAATTTTCTTTCATGATGTGATTAATCATACTCATTCGATGCTGCTTTTTTTAAGAACAAAGAAGGACAATGGTATTGATCAAACTGAAGTTAATAATCTTATTGGTGAGCTAAAGCTCTTGCAGGAAAATATTCAACATCACTTTGGTTTTAAACATAAAGATTTAATTTCAAGCAAGAAAGATGTTCCGTTTCAAATTGCTCTGGCGCGTGTTTACGGACTAATTGATGCATTCTTCACACATGGTGAAGAAATATTTATTAGTCTTAAGGGTGAAATATCGGATCAAGAAAATTCTGATACGCTTAGAAATTGTACCGTCAATATAATTTTATTTCATCGAATCATGACTAATATTATTAAAAATGTTTATGAGGCCCAAAGTAGCCGTGTTGAATTTATTTTTGACTACCAGGCCGATGGTTTACATACGACAGTGATTAATGAGCCAAAGAAATTGAATCACGAAAAAATCAATCTCGATAAAGATCTTGGTCGTGTAATACTTGACTTGGGGGCTCGGCAAAGAAGTGGGTTAGGACTTGATTCAATTAGTCGGATTTGTGAAGAGGTCGGTGGGGACTTTAGTTTCTCATTTAGTGAAGGTCATTGGCATACATATTTCTTTATTCCACACGATAATGCTGTTTTAAATAATACGGCAAAAAAGTCAGCTTAAGATTTCAATTTGTCATAAACTATTTTTTTAGTAATCTATCTATATAAGGAAAATTATATGGTTAGATTACTTTTTGTTACATTATTACTTACACCGTTCACTTTGTTGGCCTCCCCGCGTACGGTTTATCCGTTGAGTTCATCAACACTCAATCCTGGTGCGATTGGTGTCGACCTCTCATTGCTTTATTCGCAAACTTTAAGTTACTACGATATTGATGGTAATGAAGTAGAGCTTGAAGAAGATGATGATTATAAGTTGATGGATTATGATTTTACTCTGGCCTATGGGTATACTGCTCAGATTCAAATCGGCGTTAATGCAAAATTTAGACAAGTAACAAGTGCTAATACTGATACAGAAAATTCGACATCAGGAATTGAGTCGGTAGCTGCTCAATTTAAATATCAATTTAAAAATAATAGTGATTATCATTTTGCGATCTCCGGAGAGTATCGATATCGTCCATACGAAAATGAAGTGTATTCAAGTAGCGCAAATGTGCCTGCAGATGAAATTATTCTCGGTGATTCTGGTCCATCGTTTCTTTTAACTGCACACCTTGATGCTGTTATTTCGAAGTGGACGACAATTGAGACCTCGCTTGGCTATCAGTCCCCTCCAAATGATCTTTCTCCTGAGCTTCCCTATCGTATTGCTGCAATAAAGAATTTTAACTCTTGGGCCTTTTGGGGTGGAGTTAAGGGGATATACTCTTTGGGGTCAGATGAATATGCAGATGCTCCAGAGTTAAAACCTGCAAATGCAAATGGACAGACCGGTCGATGGAACTCGATTAATCGAAGCTATGCCATGCCTTTTGGTGGGATTAGAGTCTTAATGGGCAACAAGTATCGCCTTTCATTTGAAGGTGGTCAGACGATGTCTGGTACTTCGACAGATAAGACTTTCGAGGGACTTGTTTCGCTGTCATGGAATACTGGTGGAGTAAGTAAGGAAGAGCGATTAGAAAATGCTTTTAAGGAATATACTTCTGAAGCAACGATCATCAAAGTTTCTCCAAGAGGGAAATTTCTCAAAATTGATAAAGGGCTTGTGCAGGATATTGCCAAGGGTGCAGCTGTTGATATTTATAAGTCTGATTATTTTGGTGGTAACGTTCTTATTGCCTCAGGTGTTGTTTATGAAAGTGGTCCAAATTGGGCGATTGTAAGATTAACAAAACGCTACAAAGATATGCCTATTGAAAAAGGCTTAACTGTTAGAGTTAAATAACCGAAATGTATGAAAATTATGAAATTTAAATAAATACGATTATGATATTGAGATTGTTCGAATAAAGGAATTTACATGAAGCTACTGATTACATTAATGATCACACTTTTTACTTCCATGGGTTTTGCAAAAACTTTCACGAGTCAATTTTGTGAGTTCCTCCTACCAACTGGTTGGGAATGTGATATGGAAGGTTCAGAGTGGGTTTGCCAGTCTGTTAATGAAGAGAGAAAGAAAGAAGCGATTATCATTCTCGCGGCCAAATTACGTGGCCCACAAGATGATCTTCCTCAGTATCAAGCTTATCTTCAAGCACCAAAATCATTTAAGCTTCCTGGTGGAAAAACACAAATCTCTGAAGCAAAATACACAAAGCAATTAAAGATCCCTACTCAAAACCATATGTGGATTGATTCTCTTCACTTAGCTTCTGAAGTTCCAGGTTTTTATACGAGATACCTTGCAACGGTTAAGGGTGAGCTTGGTGTAGCTGTAACTTTCTCTGTATCAAAAGATCATTACGATAGTTATCGACCAATCTTTGATAAGATTGTTGAAACGTTAAAAGTTTTTGCTGAGAAAAAAGCAGCTCCAACAGACTTTAAGTTAGCTGGCTCTAAGTCTGGTTCAATTCCTGGTGGTGAAGGGGACTTCATTGATGACAATGCTGGTAGACAAGATATTGGTGTTGGTAAGCAAGGTCGTGGTAAAGGTGGTTCTGGTGCTGAAGATATGATGCTTTATCTTATCATCGGTGCGGCAGTTATTGGTGGTATCATCTTGAAAAAGAAAAAAGGTGGGGCCGGTAAGAAAAAGAAAACAAAGAAGAAAAAATAATCTAATACCTTGGCGTGAGGATGACTAAAGTCCTCACGTTATTTCAAATGTCGATCCCGGCGTCTTTAAACTCTCACTCAGAATTTTTAAAATACTTTCAGGACCTTCAATCACTATTGATAAGGAGTCTTTAGAAATTGTTATTTTATTAGATTGAATTTTACCAAGGCCTATTGGCATATAACCATCATCTAATTTGGTATATCTAAGTAGTGTAAAGAAATTTGAAATTTCATTTTCATAATAGGATAGAGGATATTCTCGATCTTTATTTCCTGAATTTATCTCAAAACGAGTTTGTCTTACTTTCTTTTCAAGAAGAGTTAAAGTAAATGCCATGCTAATTAGAAGTGTGAACAGACTAAGTGCCAGTGCGGCCTTGAGATTAAGAAAGATAGAGCACAAGATGAGGATGATTACTGAGAGTGAAAGGCAAAATGTGATTATTAATTTCTTTGTCTTCATAACATCGATTTTAGACAAAAAAAAAGCTCCCGTTAAGGAGCTTTTTTAAACTTATTTATCAGAGTCAAGACAAGACTTAATTGCTTGTGTTAATTCCGGATGTTTTGCGATTAGTGTACCTTGGTTAGCCCCACCCCATGATGAACAACCACCGTGAGTGTGAATACCAATAATTTTCTCGTCAGATTCTCTAATGATTGTTGACCCAGAGTTTCCACCCATTGTATCGACAGTGTGTGTAAGAGTAGAGTATGGTCTACCATTCCAACTATCTTCATCATCAGTATTTCTAGTTGTTGTTCCAGTAGACTGTAATGCACCTGTATGAGTTTGTTGAGCAAGATTCTTTGTTGGTTCAGAATCTAAACCGTAGCCAGTAATTCTTAGGATGTCTCCAATTTCTGGAGTTTCAAAAGCAACTTCGTATGATCCTTGGACATCTCCTGCATATAGACTAGTTTCATTATTTGGAAGAACTTTAAATACCGACCAGTCATTTCCTGGGCCACCGTTCTTATATGCAATCGAAGCTTGATCGATATCATAAACATCTTTAGCTGCTGGGTGTTGAATATTTCCATTGATTGATTCTGATGTGTTAAATTCTGCAACTTTTAAAACTGACTTGCAATGTCCTGCTGATACACCACATGATTTAGAAATCATTGTTACTGTACATCCACCGTCACCTGTTCTTGAATCAAGAAGTCTACCGATTTTTGTATTAGTTGAAAGTATTCTATCGTCACTTGGTCCACAGATTGTTTTGTTACCTGCGAAAGCTGTTAAGTTTGCAATTGTTAAAAGTGCTACTAATTTCATCATTTCTCCACGTCATCTTTAACTAGGAAAAAATATTACACATAACATTAATATTATGGCCAACAAAAACCTGACAATTTTAATAGATGTTAGATAATGTTAAGTTTTTTGCCATTAAGTGAAGTAAATTCAGCACGTTGTACAGAGGTGTCAATTTCGATTTCCCGCGTTTTTTCATAGGTCGGGACTTCTTTCCAGCTTGTTTCTTCTGGGTTGTCCTTGACGGCAAGTGGGTTGGCGTAAGCGCGATCTGGGAAGTAGGGAGAGTTTGTTGTTTGTTGAGGGGTCATCTTTTCAAGCACAACACGACGCTCACTGTCCTGGAGGGATTTCTTTATTTCTCTCAGTTCGTCGAGAATGCCTTTGTCAATTTGTTGGGATGAGATCTTCATTAAAGTCTCATCGGAGAGTCGCGAAATTTACTTGAGTAAAGAACTTTTGATGGCCTCTAGGTAGCTGATTCTATTAGTATCATGAGTGTTATGTGAGGCATCTGGAATAAGAATTGTTCGCTGGAAGGAGTTTGCGACTAATTGGTATTTCGTATCTTCTTTACCGAAGATATATATTGTTTGCTCTGTATTGGAGACAAGAATGTCGGGATCAATGCTTGGCATTTTTGCCTGGCCCATAATTCTTAGAGAATATTTCCAACCCTCAACATTTTGATGGGCCTTATTAATCAGTTTCTTGTAGCTTTGTGAGTTTTCAATCCCTTTAAATAGATTTTGCTTGTACCAAGAGATGAGAAACTCTTTAAGCTTAAGATCATCATCGATATTATCGAGTAAGTGCTCGTCTTTAAGAGCTCGGGCCTCCTTTTCTTCCTCAGGTATACCAAGTCCTGAGGATTCAAGTAGGAGAGTGTTGACGTGCTTGTTATGCATGACGAGAGCGCTTGCGACACGGCCGCCTAGTGAGTAACCAAGGATTGAAATATTTGCGAGCTTAGAAAGAGAATTAATAACTTGGTCTAAGTCTTCAAGATATTCTTCAAAAGAATTATACTTCTCTATTAGTTTTTCGTTGTGACCCGGGAGGTTTGCATAAATCACGAGATAGTCTTCTTCGAGCACTGGCCCTAAGAAATTGAAGTCCTGATAGCTTCCCATGAAGCCATGAAATACAATCAGAATTTCTTTGGATAGATTTCCTCGTATTAGTGGATCACCGAGGACCTCTTTTGAGAGGTATAAGATTTGTGCAATACTTTCGAGTTTAGAGCGAGAGATTTTAATCCCGTTCTTGATGGTATCAAAACTCTTAGTTTGAATTAGCATTCTTGGAGCGTGATACTTAGGTAAGCTAGTTCTAAGCTTTTCAAGAAAACTCGTGTGATCAAGATAGGTATTGCTTTCAACAAAACTAACTCCTACTTGCCCAAACTTGTCATCATTGACAGCAACAGTCTTATTCGCGCTGATTGCTAAATTCATTTTGATTATTCGATTATCGATACTGTGGGGACTTATATTTTTACCGCCGCTAACGTAAATATCATCAGCACGTCCAGTAACACAGAGATTGTTATTTTCATCAAATACTGCGATATCGGAAGTGATTAATTTACCTTTGAAATTTTCTTTCTTAAAAATTCCCTTCGCAATACATTCTGAGAAGATTGTGATGACGTTTTCACTCGATATTTCAATTTTTGTATTTCCGATCGCTTTACCAACGGTTTTCAAAATCTCAAGATCACATGTAAACGGAGTTGCAAAAATTTGGGAGCAGGTCTCTGTTTGTCCGTATGAGTTAGAGAGGAGGACTTTTAATGAGGATGCCTGTCTTAGAGTTTCCTCACTTGTCTTCGCTCCGCCTAGAACAATACCTTTAAGCTTTTGAAGGAGAGCAATGCAATTCTTATCTGCAAGTAGTTTTTGTAATTGTATATCAACTAATGAGAGAATTGTTATTTCTGAATTTTCTCTCAAAGATAAGGAAATACTTGTTGGATCACAAAAAACAGTTTGGGCCCCTGCAAGTATTGTTCGATAGACAATCATTAATCCACCAACATGAAAGAAGGGGAGAGTCATTGCCCAGCAATCATCGGCATGGATACCATAGTGGAAATTAGTATTCGATGCACTCGTTAAAAAATTATGATGAGTTAGTTCGATGGCCTTTGGTAAACCACTTGAGCCTGAAGTAAAAATGATGGTCGAGACTTTATCGTGATTGATTTCAACTTCTTTGAAATATTCACTTTCTTCTAAATTAAAATCGATATGAAACTGCGATAATAAGTTAGAGGCAGTATCCTCTGGAAGACTTGGATCCAGCATGATTGCTACTTTTCCACTCCCAATAACTGCGAAGTACTTAATAAGCGAGTCTGGTGAATCACATTTGACAACTTGAAAACGTGAGGTCGATAGTTTTGTCTTTAAAACTTCATTCCAAAATGATTGATAATCAAAATAGTTTTTAATGAAGGCATGATTTGAATTAAAGAAGTCTGAGTAATATTTCATGCAATCTCGCCAAGAGGAAGAGGGATTTGAAGGCTTTGTTTGTCTTTAAACTTTATCCCTGTTCCTAAAAGTCTTATACCCTTTGATGAACTATGAATAAAAGATTCAATAGCATTTCTTATCATGAGGATGGCCTTAGAATCAAGAGTCAGATTAGAAAGTATTTGCTGTGCATGTAAGGAATCGAGCATTATCTCTCGGGTGTGCGACTCAAAATCACTGTATCGTACTTTTATATAGAGGTGAGATATTGCACGGTTTTCTAAGTGGAATTGATCGATCTCGCTTAGTCTCTCTCCGAACTCTTCGATGAGTGAATCGATATATTCAATGGCCTCAAGCTTTGAAGTATCTCTGAAGAAAGTCCTCTCAATACTAAAGCTTTTTCGCTGTCTTCGATTTTCTACTTCTCTGTTGTCAATGCCAAGGCAAGACTCGTAGAGATCGATGGCACTTCTCTTGCCAATTTTTATAATTAATTCATGGAGATCATATTTTAAAACATCCGAGCATGTTTTAAGCCCAATGCGTTCAAGATTTGTAGCACTGACCTTACCGATTCCCGAGATTTTTTTCAAAGGCAAATCTTTAAGGAAGTCGTTAGCTTGTTGTGGAGTTACACAGTATTGACCATTTGGCTTATTCCAGTCTGATGCAATTTTTGCAAGCATCTTATTATAAGAGATCCCCGCCGAAGCAGTAAGACCAGTTCGTTCAAATATTTTTTTTCTAATATCATTCGCAATGAGGCTTGCTGAACCATCAAAGTGTTTTGAGTCTGTGACATCGAGGAAGGCCTCATCGAGTGAAATCATCTGAACCTTGTCAGTGTACTCAAAGAAGATATCTCTAACAATTTTTGATACAGCTTCGTATTTTGAGAAATTTGGACGGACGAGAATCAGATTTGGACAGAGTTGAAATGCTTTGAATGTCGGCATTGCTGCTCGCACACCAAATTCGCGAGCTTTATAATTACTGGTGCACAGGACACCTTTTGTTTTTGATGGTCCACCAATGGCCATTGGTAAATTTTTTAATTTAGGATTATCTCTCATTTCAACAGCGGCGTAGAAACAATCCATGTCGATATGAATTATTTTAAATGTTCTTTGCGAAAAAAGATTATTCATAGTTTCTAAGAAGTCCTACGACGACACCTGCTATTCTAAAATCTTGATCTTCACGAATGGCAAATGGCTTGAGACGTTCATTAGCTGGATGAAGTTCGATGACTCTGTTTTTTTGGTAGAAGCGCTTTACTGTTGCTTCATTATCAATGACAGCGATTACAGTCTGCCCTTGATTCGCTTGGGCCTGGTAACGACAAATGAGAACATCGCCTTCAAAGATCCCGTCTTCAATCATTGAGTCTCCCTGAACGTTCAAGGCGTAATACTTTCCTGGTCGTCCAAGCATGGTCTTTGGGACAGATGTCATATTGTCAGGATTTTCAAGGGCCTCAATTGGGTTACCAGCTGCGACATCTCCAAGCAGAGGAATTTCTTCATAGAGGTCACTTTGAGTTGAACGACTGGTCTTGGCCTCGAGTTCTAAAACTCTAATTCCGCGACGAGCATTCCAGTCCATGTCAATAAGATTTGCTTCTTGAAGGTACTTCATATACTTGTTTACAGAGCCAAAGGACTTGAGACCAAAGTGGTCCTTGATTTCCTTTTGGGTTGGGGAAACCTCCTGCTCAACAGTATATGATTTGATATATTCGTAAACTTCTTTTTGTTTTTTAGTAAGTGCCATGCTTTAATTTTGTGCGTAAGTGAGGCGTAAGTCAATGCTTTTTTTTAACTGCTCCAGCTAAATGGGGACAGAGATTACCAGGATTTAACCACTCACTTAGTAAAACTGTCGTATTTGACGCTTAAATTTCTCTGGTTTTTGGGCCGTGATAAATTTTAGTAACAGGCTTCAATAGATCACTAGGGAAAGCCTAGAATTTATCCCCATTTAATGGGAGCAGTTAATAAAAATATTACTGTAAATCTTTTATACACCTATTGTAAGCATTTCATCTTCGACGATTTTTAGCTTTTTCTCTGGCAAAATATGACAAAGAGAAAAATGAACCATTTCTTTAAAAAATGGATAGTTGGGATGAAAGTAATTTATATATGCATATTATTGGTATTCTTGAATATTTCGCATGCTGCGAAAATTGTACTTATTGGAGAGAATCATAATAAGTTAAGTTGCAGACTTGAACGAACAGAACTATCTCAAAAAGCAAGTAAAGGTAAACTTTTGCTTTTCTCTGAAAATGCTTACGTCGAGAATAATAATGATCAAAATTTTGATGTAGGAAAACTTAATAAAGCCTTTTTTGGAAATAGCTCATTGAATAATTCCTGGGGATTGGAAGAGACACAGACAAAGCTGTTGATTGAAATCCATTCTCAAATTTTGAGAATAGAAGAGGTCGTTTCTCGTATTGAAGTCGAAGAAGCTAAGGGGCAGTACTTGGATGATCTTATTAGTCTTAGTGCTCGTTATGCAGGTTTATCGGATGAAATTTCTTTTCATCATAAACTATCGAGCTTGGGTATATATAAAGAAATAGAGATAGATTATTTTCTGACTGTTAGTAATTTTAAAAAAATACAGCAAGATATAGTGCCAATAATTCAAGACCTAAAATTAGAAGTAACAAATCAAATCGAGATGATCTCTTCGAACTTAAATATTCCGGGCTTAAGAGACTTCGAAAATGATTATCACTATTATGCGAATAACCTTCGAGAGGGTGAGAAAGTAAAAGCATATGATTATATCTCTTCTGTGATTATCTGGAGAAACTATTTTATGATTTCAAACCTTTTAAAAAAAATAGATGAAGTGGATGTAAATAAAAGAAATGATATCTATATTATACTAGGGGCAAGTCATGTTGCCCATTTTGAAAATCTTCTTAAGAATGTTTTTAAGTCTGAATTTAAGAAATACAAAATCAAAAAAGATTTTTCATGTTTGAATTACAAGTATTAACTGCTCCATTTAAATGGGGATAAATTCCTAGCCTTCTTTAGGGATTTATTAAGGCCAGTTGCAGAAATTTCTGGCAGTCAAATTATTATCAAAGTTTTATATATTAAATACGCATGTTTTACTTAATGAGAAGTTCATTCTTTTCATTTTCTGTCCCCACTTAGCTGGAGCAGTTAATCTTGTAAAAATTACATGGTATTTGTTAATTTCACTAATATATTTCTATGGAATTATTAAACTTTCTTAGAAAACGACTTGTTAGAATATTTTATTTGACTTGTATAAAGTCAAAAAAGTATTGTTCCCCATGATTAATTCAAAGGGGGAGACGATGAAGGTATTATTT
>CAZQJK010000074.1:0-10369 GCA_964593545.1 uncultured Bacteriovorax sp.
TCAACAAGCTTTAAAGTAAATTTTTATATGTCTTAAACATCAGATCAATTTTTTCTAATAAAGAGAGATTTTTCTTCTTTCCCTTCTCACTCAGTAGTATAAAAGATTGACCTAAAATTAGATGAATAACAAACTCTCCATAAGTAATATCACCCCTATCCTCACGATGATCCTCAGAGAGAACTCCAGTAAAGCAAAGTCCATATTTACAAGCATCTTCTTGTTCTCGCATATAATGCTTTAAGAGATTATTTTTTGAAGCCTCTAAATCATCAATCCAGATATATTCAAAGTAATTTTTGGGAAATAGTACAAATTCTGCGCTAGTTCCTTATCCTTTATGACAGCTAGGTCCAGTGATTTTAAAACCTCATTGGATTAGGTGTTGTTTTTGAGGGAAAGATTTTCAATCTTGAATTCGGAAGTTCGGGCCACAATATGTATAATGTATTCTATTTCATCACTCTCATATGGTGTGTAAAATATTTTATTCCCCTTATAAATTAAGTAACGATAATGGGGTGCTGGTTCAAATGACATTCCAATTTCACGATTATTACTTAATTGATTTTCTACATACTCAACTAATTCATCAATAATCTTATCTGCAATTTCATTCGAGAAGTTATCTTCTACAATTCTAGATAATACAAATAAATCTGAAAGTGCTTTATCAGACCATATGACCACTATCTCTTTCCTTTCTTCTTTGTTTTAATTTATTTTTTATATCTTTTGTTGAATGAATTCTTCCGGCCCTAATATCTGCAAGTCCTGCTTCTAAACTTCGTAAGATTAAATTCTCTTCAGTTAGTCTATTAAATTCACTTTGAGAGATTAAAACCACGGGCTCACCTTGCTTATGTGTTACAACTTGGGGTGCCCCTTCTGAAACTTCTTTTAATGAATTATATAGATCTTTTCTAAGTTCACTTACTGACTTTATTTTTGGTATTCCCATGGAAGCCTCCGTACGATAAATCGTACCACTATCCGTCACTATATTCAATGTATTACTTAAAGAAACCTCTAAATAGCTAAGATTACATAAAAATGTCATATTTAAACTATAAGCATTCTCTCCATGTTAAAAACATATTATTCTAAAGTATACTTGAATACATGAAAGACTTTTGGAGGCTAGAGTGACACAAGAACCAAGAATCTCAAAAGAGTTACGAGAATTAATGGACAAAAGTTTGAAAGATTATCCTTATGGCATGGTTTGTACTGGTACAGTAGCAATTACAGAACCTCAAAATACGATCCACACAACTTTTGGCGGTTTCCAAAATCAAAATGAATTAAGAGACTCCTTATTATCGACTACTCGAATTGAAAAATTCTCTAGAGTATGCAATATATTTTCAAATCAAGATGCAATTCATTTTATGAATAAACTGATCCTATCTGGTACTCAAAAATTTGAAAGTGCGCCCTACATACAAGAACTCAAAGATTTATCATTGATAGAAACAAAAGATGATCAAGTATTAATTTCTGGTAAAGGTAGAATATTTATTCTAGCTATCCACTCACTCATAAGCTAAGTGAATACCCATGAAAGATTTTGTTATTGAAATTAAGAAGGCCAATAGAATTTTAATTCAAGGTTCATCTGGTGCTGGAAAATCTACTTTTTCAATAGAATTGGCAAAGCTTATAAATATACCTGTAATTCACATGGATAGACACTTTTGGCAAAAGGGTTGGACGAGACCTGATCCTACTGAGTGGCATGAAAAGCAAATGAGCTTCTATGCACAAGAAAAATGGATTATCGAAGGAGGTGCTTACAAACGAACACTTCCAGAGCGTGCCAAAGCTTCTGACTTAGTCATTTATTTAGATTTCAATAGATTCTTCTGTCTCTATAGATGTATTAAGCGTTATTTTCAGTCACGAGGAATGACAAGGCCTGATCTTGCAGAAGGGTGCAATGAACAAGTCAACTTTGAATTTGTAAAGTGGATACTCCACGAACAACCCGACATCGATGGTCCAGCTGCGATAAAGGCAATCAAAGATAATATTAGACACGATAATTTTTTAATTATCAAATCCCCAAGAGAACTAGAAATTCTTAAGAGAGAGCTTTTAGTATGAAAATACTTGTCACAGGAAACTCTGGGAGTGGTAAAAGCACCTTGGGTAAATATCTATCTGAAAAATATAACATTCCTCTCTATGGTCTAGATAAGATTGTATGGAAAGAAAACTGGAAAACAACCTCCAAAGAAGAGAGAGTGAAGCTCATAAGAGAAGTCACTTCCAAGAAAAACTGGATAATCGATGGTGTTTCAAAAGAAGCCCTCAAAGAAGCTGATATCGTTTACTTTCTAAATCTTCCTCATTACAAATGTATTCTAAACATTATTAAAAGATTTCTAAAAAATGGATTTAAAACAAGAAATGACCTTCCACCAAACTGTCCAGAGTATCTTGGAGTACTTAAAGCTATTAAAATTTCATTCTTGTATGAAAAAACTACCAAAGATTGGATAGTCGACAACTTAAATGGGAAAAAAGTTATTGAAATTACTTCATTTGACTATTTTGTTCACGACTAAGGGATATGTTCTGTCCGCAGTAGACAAAAAATGATATCAATACTCAAATTGTAATACATTAAAAAAGTATAGTCCTTGATTTATTAACAACAGAGCAGTGTTACGATGCTGAAAAAATATCATTTTCTATTAAATCCGTTCTTTTATTCTTGCTGGGATCGCAACATTATTTTTTCCGGCCAAGCTAATTTCTAACAAATTTAATGAAAATTTATACCAATGCTAAAGTTTAAAATTTTCACTCTAAACTGTAAGCTAATTTTTTTCCTCAATACAATATTCCAAACTTATAACAGATTGAAAACTCATTTATGTAATTCGATATATTCAGATCAATATCACTGAGGAAAATTCCCAAATCAAAGAAAAACTAGAATCATATTAATACTTTATGAGTGAGGAAAAATAGTTTGGGTCATCGTTGCGATGGACCACCATAAACACATTGCTCGAACTAATCTTCCTCAATGTCTAAAAAAGCCTAGTTTTCGGACTGGGCTTTTTTTATGCCTAAACTTCTGCTAAAAACTCCATATGAAAATAAGAAAAGCAAACCTTGATGAGATCAATGATATTTACATGATGGGCTTTGATGTTTGGTCGGACGGTATGACCAAAGAGTCTTACATTGATTCATGCTCAAATTCACCGAAGTACAAAGAAGGTACTTGGTGGTTAATCCTAAACGAACAAGACGTAGTAGCTAGTTCTCTTATCGTTTATAAGTTTGATGAGTTTATTTATGGAGTTGGATCAATTGCAACGCCAGCCAACATGAGAAGCAATGGATATGCATCAGAGTTATTAAAACAAATATGTTCTCACTTAGAGCAGACACTAAAGGCTACGGCAATATATCTATATTCAGATATTAAGCCTGAGTTCTATGAGAAGTGTGGTTTTATCAAGTTAGATAAAAGTTCACAGAAATATGAGCCTTCAATTTGCATGCTTCGTAGCTCAACATCATCAGAGTCCTTAACTCCCCCAAAGTACTTTTAAAAATGTTTCCTCACCTCGTTATTTAATAAATGTAAGCTACTAAAATTCTATTCGACGATTCATGAAAAAGTAGATTGATACAACTGAGGAAGAACTCCCTTAAGTAGAAAAACCAGAATTAATTCGATGACTTAGAACTGAGGAAGGAAAGTTCATGTCAGCGTTCATATGCACCACCATAAAAAAGCCTCGACATTGTCGGGGCTTTTTTTATTTGTGCTGTTATTCAAGATATTTAAAATTTGTGACTCGCAAGTTTTGGAGGCGTCAATTGCCACGATGGCAAATTGATGCCAAACAACACTAACGACTGAGCAGGATGCGAAGGAGAAAGTGTCCTATTTCATCATAAAATTATTTTTGAACATTCGAGCTTACAGGATTGCAAGCGAAGAATAAGTCTTGCATGACCCACCATGAAAAACCATCCTAGCGGTGGTTTTGATTTCTAATCAGAATTTAAACTTCAAAGCTTTCACATATTTAAGATTTTCATTTATTGAAATGATAACCCTCCTGATGACTTATTAAACTAGGAAGGCACATGAACAACTTTAGAATTAATAAACCATTTGAAACAAGACCACCAAGACTTAAGGATCTAGTAAATCAACACATCATGGAAGATGTCTGGATTAGAGATACTCCATTTGGGCCGGTAACTGATTCTCTCAAGATTGCAGAACATTTTGATATGAGCCATAAACATATTCTTAGGGCCATTGATAAATGCGTAAAAGAATTATCCATTGAACCCAAATTTGGGCTCAATCAAAACCTCATAGAAAACAGCTACTTAGGTGGCGCAGAAGGACGAAAAAGGCAAGCGAGAAAAGTCGACATCACAGAATTTGGATTAAGCCTACTACTCCTTTACATCAATACACCTAAGGCTCGAAGAATATCAGCTGAAATTCTCTACAGGTTCTTTATTCTAAAAACATATCTCGATGGTCTAAATGAAAATCAAATTGGTACTTTAAAAGGATACTATCGAAAGAGAATGAAAGAGTAAAAGCGCTATTTTTTCTAGCTCTAACAAAGATAAATTGGGGAAAAATCGTAAGTTTTTCATACAATTTTTCCGAATTTTCTTTGATTTTTTCAGATGGAACCCCTTCATTAAAACCTTCAATTACAAAGCCATTTTTAAATAAAGAATTAAATGTTTCAGTTAATGGTCTTCTGAAAAAATAAACTTCTGTTTTAGTGTCCCCAAGTACTACCCATGACTGTATGACCTTCTCTTTCTGAAAATAATTGGGAGGCTTATTGTAATGAATATCCATCACAGGATGATCTGTTAAAAATACAAAAATTCCATCTTTCTTTAAAATACGTCTAACTTCACTAAATAGAAAATCAAAGTTTTCAATGTAATGAATCGCTAAAGAAGAAATTACCAAATCAAAAGAGCCCTCTGCTTCATTGGCCCCCTTACTTACATCACAGACATAAGATTTTACATCTGGGTGCTTTGAATTGACCATATCTATAAATTCTTCATATAAATCAATTGCGGTGATATTTTGTGTTTGCTTTTTAAGTTCTGGAATATATTCTCCTGGACCGCACCCCATGTCTAAACAGCTTTCAAAGCTCTCATCGGTTACCAAAGACAAGAGAGATGGTCTGTTATACAAAACATTATCCTTGATCGCTTTTGCATAATTAGATGCTTATTTAGAATACATTCTATTCATATAATATCCATTCGTTTTCCAGCTTTAATAGCATTTCAAAACCATTGACTCTACTTAGGTAAAGACTTGACCAAAAGAGAGGAGATTCGATCATCAGTTCCCTTGACAAGGTTAAATAGCAATCTATTCCTTTCTCCAACGAATTCGATGTTAGCTTCCTTAAATGAAGTAAGCTCATGAACCTTAGTTGACTTTACAAAGCCTAGCTTCTCTTTGAGATCACTAAAAATTGTCTGAAGCTGTTCTACTCCAAACTCTTTGAAAAAGTCATCGCTAATAATATCTTTGAAAATTAGATTCTTTCCCTCATTAAAATACATGCTTAAATCGTTTACAAAGTTTGCCAGATAACTATTAAAGGACAACCCTAGTTGCTCATAAACTCTTTCTAGAATATCAAAAGATAGAGCAAGCTCACTTTCATTTTTAACTTTCAACAAAATAATCACTGAGAAATTTTTAACTGGATCAAACCAGAAGTGTGACTGATAAGGAAAATAGCATCCATCATAAACGATTACTCCACGATCAATGTGCCAACCTAATCCACCTTCTATCATTCTTCCCTGAAAAGACAACTTTTGCATTTCAAATTGGATATAAGGATTAATTGATTTGAGACAATTGGGAGAAGAGCAATACTCACAGAACTTTTTCATGTCCTTTAGAGTAGAGAATAGTGCTCCTGAAGCATTCCCTATACCAAAGTTAACTTCATCAAGCTTAAAGAAACTTTCCTTCAAACCAAGAACACTCAAGAGATTATTAGAAATAAAGTCCTCATAAGTTAATCCTGACAACCTTTCAATTAGCATCCCTAAAAGACTGTAGCCTACGTTAGAATATGAATAAGCAATTCTTGGTGTTACTGGTGCAGCTTCTTTCGTTAAATAATCAAAGACCAGTTCGTAGCTTTCCTCTATTTGTTCAGGAATATCTCTGATAACACCTGAATGGTGTGTAATTAAGTCTCGAATACTAATTCTAGGACAGTTATCATTTGCATATTTAATTGCCTTTAATTCTGGTATATGAGTTTCTATTAAATCATCTAAATTAAGCTTACCATCTTCCCTAAGCATCATTACGCCAAACGCTGTGAATACTTTTGTAATAGAGCCGATACAATATTTGAGTTCTATGTCATTCAAAGAGAATTCAAAGTCTTCATTTCCATTTTTTATATAAATCGCAATATCTTCAATTACATCATATTTTTTAATAGTTTCCTTAATACTTTGTTCTATCTGACTAAGTTGCATGCGCCCTCAAGTGTCATAATTTCAACCCAAATTATTTCCTCACTAAATTATCTCAGCCTTTCAACTTATTGAAAACTTATTTCATCAACTCAAAATAAGTAGACCAATATCACGGAGAAAAATAACCTTCGCTCCCCAAAAATGGAATTATATTAATCCCTTAGAGCTGAGGAAAAAAAGTTCATGTGGCCGTTCACATGCACCACCATAAAAAAGCCTCGACATTGTCGGGGCTTTTTTATTTGTGCAGTTATTCAAGATATTTAAAATTTGTGAAATTTTCAATGAGCAATACAGATCATACTTAAAGCAACACTGCGCACAGTGCAAATCATGCTCAACACAACACTGTGCACGGTGCATCTTGACACTCTAGAGTCCTTTATTTTTTTCTAACTATTGGCAATGCCGTAAGAATAACTTGGCATTTCTCTTGCTTTGCAATTTTTAAAATTATTTTCAAAGAGGGAGAAACATGAAAAAAGTTATTTTACTATTTACACTTGTGCTATAAATTCAAGGATTCGCTCAATCAAAGGACCAAGTCCCTAAAGAAGTTACCGCACACATTGCAAAACTTCTTGGACTATCTGCTAACAATACTAAATCTTTAACAAATAATTGTTCCGTAGGTGGGTCGCAATGTATATTTGATAATGACTGCTGTTCTGATAATTGCCTCTCTGGAGTGTGCCAAGCTGGTTATGATGGACGAACTTATGGAGGAGGAAGTTGCACCTTTGATAGTGATTGTCTTTCAAATAACTGTTTTAGTGGAACTTGTCAGGATGGAACTGGTTGTACTTCAATTGGTCAATGTAAATTTGATAGTGAATGCTGCTCTGGAAACTGTACTAATGGACAATGCGGACAAAGCTGTGTTGCTGAAGATGATTACTGCACGATGGATATAGAGTGTTGTACTGGAAGTTGTAGTGATAATACTTGCACCAGACCTAGACGCAGAGGAAATGACTGCGAATAAATTATATTAATGAGTGATTCATGAAGTGAAATCACCCGTCTTTTTATAACTTTCACCTAAGAAAATTGAGAACTCTTCTCAGTTTAGATTATTTTAACAAGGTTTTTAGACAGTTGTAATTCAACATACTCAACTAGCTCATCAATTATTTTATCTGCTATTTCATTCGTAAATTTTTCTATTTATAAAGATCAAGTTTCTCTAAATAACCAACTGGCGAAAACTTCATCAGAACATATTTAACTGCATGAGCACATAAATTATCCCTCACACTTTCCCGTAAAAGATCAATCTCTTCTGACATAACGGGAATCTTTTTAAAAAAATCTTTTTGTATGCGAACTTGACCAATATACTTACTTTCCTTAACTTTCTTATTCTGATTAGTTCTATAAATCAGCTTACACTCTTGCCCATTACTAATAGCTTCCCCATTACTTTCATAGTTATAAGTGATCAGACTTGAGCTCGTACCCATGCAACTCGATACCAAGAACATAATTATTCCAGCATGTATTTTCTTCATTTTTGACCTCTCTTATGGCACATACTTTATTTCCTCATACTCACCTTGCCTTAAAGCCGATCCATAAACCTTAATCAGCTCAGGCTGTGAAGTATCTAAGCATTCATTCAAAGATTTTTCACTATAAGATGGCTGAAACGAATAATCGAGGATATTTCGACATAAACCCTTATAGCAAAAGTTATTCATTTCTCTTTCTTCAAATTTTGAATCGCATTTCATACGACCATCTTTCTTCTTTACCAACTTTAAGTCCATTACTAAGACATTTTTCCCAACTGCGCAGAAGTTCGAATCTAAGCACTCCTCACCAATCTCTTTTTCACATTTTTGTTCTGAGCACATACCTCTTTTACAACATCCATTCATACAATCACTGTCAACAGCACAACTCTGACCACTAACTCCAAGATAGCTATCAATCTTGATACCTGGAAAACAACGAATCATATCTCTTTCGATGCTAACATCAAGAGATGAGATTTTATCGTAGAAAAATTTCGTCTCACTTTCATCAACTCTAATATTTTCAAAAGGCACAATGATTGACTCGAGTGGATTATACTTTAAAGTTGGAGAGAAATTTTCAATTAGATCAAAAGATACATTTACCGAGGGAGCTAAGTCTATTGACTCACAAATTTGTCGATCAGCAAAAGCAACAGATGGAAACAAGAGCCCTTCTTCAACAGTGAAGGATAACTGATCAGTACAAATTATTTTCTCTTCTTGTTTTTCAAATCTTGGACAATATCGCTTAAGTACTTCTTCGTTCTTTGAGTTTTCTTTTATCTGTGTATAAATTATATCGAAGTAAGCTGTCTCAAACAGGTCAGCCTCTTTAATTATACGTACCGTCTTAGGTTCATAATATTTTTTCCTAACAACTCTCGCCTGAGAAAAAGTAAATGTCTTTTTTACTTTTTCTTTTATAATCTCATTTTTTAAAGCATTTTTTAAATTCTTATAAATTTCTGCATCAACTTCATCGAAAAAGTTTGTCATTTCTACTTGTGATTTTCTTTTATCAAAAGTTTTCTCGACCTCTGCTATCTCATTAATTTTGTTCTTCGATAGATCTTGCTGATCAGCCCTTAAAGAACTTCTTCGCGCTGATGATATTTTAACTCTTACAGTATCACTCTTCATATTTTCGAGAGGAGAGCTTGGCAGATTATGTACTTTCTGAGGCTTTAAAACTGAAAATGATATCGAATCGACAGATTCGTAATAATTCAAAGGTGTATAACTTAATACGAGAAATAAAAATAGAACTACAGATCTCTTCATCGATTACTAGGTCTCAATATTATAATTTTGTAAAAGAATTCTATTGAAACTACTAAGTAATACGAACGATGTCCAGAATAAGTTTATTTAGCACAACGGAATGTCAGGTTGTTAGCTGGGTTTACTGATACATTTGGAAAATGAACAACCTGCGTTGTACATCGATCACTCCAAGGAGCTGATGCGACCATAAGATAAGCATCACTACCAGCATCTAGCTTATAATTTGCCAGCCATTCCCAATTTGTTGAGTGTCCATTTAACCCTAACGACGCTTTGCGCTGACACGCAATTATCCACTCAAACTCTCGAGGCAGCCTCTTTCCATCTCCCTCACAAGCAGTCTTTGCTTGCGTCCATGTTGCGGCCACTCGTAAATTTTGTTCCAAACAAAAACCCATATCTGTTATAGGATCATCGTTCTCATCATTCAATCCTTCCAGAGCAACATAGACTTCACCAGCTCCGCAGTTATCAGCATGGACAGAACTTAAACCAGCATCACTATTTTCTTGCTGGCTAATAAATGATCGAACCTCATGACTTGGAACTTTTATTTTCATTTGATTATCGACATAGGCCTTCGTTGTAACATCTGTAGAAACAGTAGGACTTCCAACACTTGAGATCTTTCTCCCACCCATATTTATATCACCACTCATCGTTCCACCTGCAAGTGGCAACTTCGAAGCATCTGTTTGTGCCGGTAAATTTGTTAGAAGAGAACCATCTACTGCAGGAAGTTTTCCAGCAGAGTTTAACTGAACTATTTTATTTGCCGTCGTTCCAACATCAACATTTAAAGTGGCCGCACCTGTGGTTGCTCCACCCGTCAAACCTGTTCCTGCTGTAACTCCTGTGATATCACCTGCACCAAGTCCTGAAACTGCTCCGTCAACATATGACTTATTCGCAGCATCTGTTAATGCTGTTGGCGTTCCAAGATTTGTAACTTTTTGACTTCCCATATTTAAAACACCACTCATCGTTCCACCTGCAAGTGGCAACTTCGAAGCATCTGTTTGTGCCGG
>CAZQJK010000074.1:10469-13596 GCA_964593545.1 uncultured Bacteriovorax sp.
CTATTTTATTTGCCGTCGTTCCAACATCAACATTTAAAGTGGCCGCACCTGTGGTCGCTCCACCCGTCAAACCTGTTCCTGCTGTAACTCCTGTGATATCACCAGTTCCGTTTGCAGGTGTCGTCCAACTTAAAACTCCAGCACCATCAGTAACAAGAACTTGTCCAACTAATCCATCATCTACTGGAAATATTAATGAGTAAGTGGCCGCTAAAGAGTTTGGTGCTTTAAGTTCGACGTAATTTGCATTATCACTTTTAAATCTTAGCTTATTATTTCCAAGATCAAGATCACTTGTCATTGCAACTGATCCATCTGATTTAAAATCTCCTGTGCCGGCCGTTAAAACTTTTGCATCAACATAAGTCTTCACTGCTTTTTGCGAAGGAATTTTTGTATCACTATTTGCAGTAAGCGTTCCGTCAGTATCGAGATCACTACTATCAAATTTCGTATTCACCGTCGTTTCAAGTGCTGAAACGTCAACGCCATCAAATGTTTGCGTGCCACTAAAAACAATATCACCACTCATCGTTCCACCTGCAAGCGGTAGACGATTTGAAATAGCTGTTGCATTTATTGCAATAGTCGAAGAATTCGTTGAGATGTTCGAAGTATTAGTTGTGATATTTGTTGCATTCGTTGAAATCAAAGAAGTGCTTGAAGCAATATCAGTGGTATTTGTTCCAACTTGTGAAAGCGTCGTATTCAAACTTCCATTGAGATCACCCGCTGCTATTGTTCCATCTTGAATATCAGAAGAAGATACCGAATTTGCACCTCCAGTTGAAATATCATCAGAGACCGCCCACTTTGAACCATCCCATTTTAAAATTTTCCCTGAAGCTACACCAGTCATATCAACATCAGCAATATCGCCAACAGAAGAAGCACTCTTATCTATTTGTGCCCATGTATAATCACCTGTTGTAGGTATAACCATTCCAGTTCTACCATTGAAACTTCTTGCTCCAATTGTATTATCAAGTTTCTCAAATTCATTCCCATTATGGATAACCCAATCCCCTAATTGAAAATTAATTAAGCCTGATCCCAGATCTTTAGAACCTGCAACCGAAACAATGTAGTACTCACCTTTACCATTTGTACCATCAGATATATTTGCTGCATTAGTACTCGCATCCCATAGACCCATGTAGGTTGAAGCACTAAGATCCGTTGGAACCCATGTCGTTCCATTATATTTCAAAAATTGCCCTGTACTTGCACCCATATCAGCTAATTTTGAAGCTGTTATTGATTTATCTGTAACATTAAAAACAACGGGAATAACTGTATCACCATGGGCTGTTTGTATTAGTAAATTTAATGTTGAGTTAATAGCTAAAGAAATGATCTGAGGAGCACTTAAAACAATACTATTTGTATCCTGAGAAAGAATAGTTAAATCCTTACCATCAATGAATAGTTTCATCGTTTGTTCAAGGTGTTGACCATTGAGAACTAATTTATCTTCGCTTAACGAAATATTAGAAACGACAGGTTCCTCTTTCTTATTGTTAAAAGAGATTTCTATTTCCCCTTTATCAGTAGGAAGCATACAACCTGACGTGAATAAAAGTACTGATCCAATAAGTATATATTTAAATTTTTTCATACTTCCATAGTATCGGCTATTTGGGTAAAATCTTTAAACAATTGTAATTGACTGATTATTCATTGGACCTAGAAATTTTGATGCCAACTATTACTGCCATCACTCTTGAAAATGATGTTAAGTAAGACTGAATTTAATGATTTTAATAATTGAAAGACCAACACTCTCGACAAAGTGAGATTCAACAAAGACCTGGATTTCAGATAAAAATCTCAATATATTCATCTTCATTTCAACAATTTATGTAACATAATTTTATAGAGCAAAGGTTATGTCAATCGGTTAGAATTATAAGATGAAATGATTTAGAGGACTAAAAGAGATGGAAATAGAAAATTTTTATGACTATATCATTATTGGCTCTGGCTTTGGTGGCTCTGTTTCTGCTCTTCGACTGGCAGAAAAAGGTTATAGTGTTCTCGTTATCGAAAAGGGAAAAGACTTCAGTGACACAAGTAAGTTTCCTAAATCTAATTGGAACCTACCTAATTGGTTGTGGCTTCCACAACTAAAGTTCTTTGGTATTCAACAGCTAACATTTTTTAGGCATATTTCTATACTTAGTGGAGTTGGAGTGGGCGGAGGCTCACTAGTCTATGCCAATACCCTTCCCAAACCTAAATCGCAATTCTTCACTCATGGTCCCTGGAAAGATTTAAATAATTGGGAAGAGGAACTCTCTCCATACTATGATCTTGCGTGGAAAATGCTTGGAGCAGAAAAAACTAAGCAGTATGGGGATGCCGATTACACCATGCTCGATTTAGCAAAAAGTATTAATCGTGATAAGTATTTCGAACCCACGAATGTGTCAGTTTACTTCGGAGAAAATGGGAAAGAAGGACAAGAGGTTCCTGATCCATACTTTGGAGGAAGAGGACCGACTCGCTCTGGCTGTATTTCATGTGGAGCATGTATGACCGGATGTCGTCACAACGCTAAGAATACACTTGATAAGAACTATCTCCATCTCGCTCGACAACTTGGTGTGGAGATACTTCCCGAGAATAAAGTTATTGATGTCCTACCACTCGATGGCGACAGTGGTGCAACTGGCTATTCCATCATCGTAAAGCAATCCACGAAGTACTTTGGCAAAAAGCAAGAATTCAGATGTAAGGGTGTCGTTTTCAGTGCTGGAGTACTTGGCACAATAAGTTTATTACTAAATTTAAAAGATCGTTCATTGAAAAAACTCTCTCCGACTCTTGGTGATACTATTCGTACAAATAATGAAGCCTTGATCATCAATACAACTTATAAGAAAGATATCGACATGACTAAAGGTGTGGCGATCGGATCAATCATTGAGATTGATGAGAACTCTCATTTGGAACCTACTCGTTATGGAAAAGGTTCTGGCTTTTGGCGGCTACTCGTTGTGCCGATGATATCTGAACCAAATTTCTTTCTTCGAATTTTCAAGTTGGCCATTGAACCATTCAAGGACCCAATCAAATGGTTCAAAGTTTTAACTGTTAAAGACTTTGCTAAACAATCTAATATTCA
>CAZQJK010000075.1:0-13555 GCA_964593545.1 uncultured Bacteriovorax sp.
ACACACTTATCAAGGTGACCTTCACTACGTTGTTTCATATCATAACGTATTACCTTCTCTAGCGCTTTCCTAATTTACGCCGGAGCAGCATCCCCTTGCACTAAGGCCGGAGAAATCAAGACATCACAAAAGAGTGATCTTCGATCTACGATATTTAAAAAATCTTGCAAGGCTGCTGCACCTTTGGCGGTAATGACAGCAATGCGTTTTGGCATATCAGGAATAGGCTTTTTATTTTCGAGATCAAATAAACCTTCACCGGCCAATTTCTTCTTAAGTAATTCAAACTGTTCTTTTAAATCACCCTTACCGACAGGAGTAATTCGTTTAATAATTAGCTGAAAGGTACCTCTTTTAGCATAGACAGAAATTGCACCTGCACAAATAACCTTGTCACCATCTTTTAAATTTTTTAATACAGGATTTCTCATCGCATCCATTTTAAAAACAGCTGCAGAGATGAGGGATTCAGAGTCACTTAAAGAGAGATACCAATGGCCCGACGAAGAATAGCTTAGATTTGTAATCTCACCTATTACCATCACGTTACGAAAGGAAGCTTCGAGATTTCTCTTAATTTGATTAACAAGTACTGAAACACTTGGAACATTCTGATTCATTTAGCCATTGTCTTATTTTTGGCATGAACTGAGTAGACTTGGCGCAACAAAAAAGCCACCCATAAGGTGGCCAATTTCTAATATTTTGCTACTGCTTGGAGAAGTCGTATCCCCTGAATGATTTGGTAGTCATTTTCAGGGTCATATTTTCTTATTTCAGCATCTGCTACCGAAGCGGAAATTTCTTTATTTTTCTTCGCACGCTCAATTCTCTTAAGCCTTTGCGATTTTTCTCTTTGAACTCTAAGTTCTTTTTCTGCCGGAGTCTCAATTGTCGCAGTCAAGTGATTTCGAAGATCAGCCTCTCTGATATATCCATCATCAGATAGGTTTTCTCTTAGCCACTCACCCTCAGCAGGAAGTACTTCAACATCTGGCTTAATTCCAATCGCTTGAATCTTACGCCCCTTTGGCGTCATATATTGAGCAATCGTAAGCTTTAGACCTTGATCCTCAGTTAGTTGAGAAATTGTTTGAACGGAACCTTTTCCAAAAGATTGCGTTCCAATAATGAGAGCTCTTTTTTGATCTTGTAATGCTCCTGCAACAATTTCTGAAGCTGATGCTGAAGATCCGTTAATAAGAACTGCGATTGGTAGCTCAAGCTCTTTATGACCAGATTTTTTTACATATCTTATTTCTTTATTCTTAGGATCTCGACCCTCTGTCGAAACAACAATTCCATCTTTTAGAAAAATCGAAGCGACATTAACCGCTTCATCAAGAAGTCCACCAGGATTTGATCTAAGATCTAAAATAAATCCTTTCACTTCATTCTTTAATTTTTTTCTTTGAGAAATGATCGCTTCTTCAATGTATTTACCAGAGTCCTTTTGAAACTGATTTAATCTTATGATAACGATTCCATCTTTGTTAAAAGATTTTACCGGACGAGTTTTAATAATTTCTCTTTTAACTTCGAAATAGCGAATTTCTTTCTCGCCAGTTCTAAGAATCCCAAGACTTATCTTTTGACCGAGGTCACCTTTCATCTTATCGACTGACTCTTCAAGAGTAATTCCTAGAGTTGACTCATGATTAATCTCAACAATTTTATCACCGGCCTTAATTCCGGCCTTATATGCTGGAGTATCTTCAATTGGAGTTACAACAATTAGGACACCATCTTTTTGTGTCACTTCAATGCCTAAGCCTCCGTATTCACCTTTTGTATCTTCTTGCATTTTTTCAAAGACTGTCTTATCAAGGAAAGTCGAATGTGGATCTAGAGTATTTAACATACCTTTTAGTGCTCCATCAACTAACTTTTCAGTATCTACATCTCTATAATACTGAGTCTCAATCAAGTGAAGAACCTTGTTAAATAGTTCTAATTTTTCAAAACGTGATTTTTCACTACTTGCATGCGAAAAAGCAGAAACAGTTATGACTGTTCCAACAAGTAGATTTCGACAGAAATTCATTGTTACTCCGATTTTAAACTTGTGTACTATCGTTCATAACAAGTTTAATTGTATTTTGTACCTTATTCTTATTTCTTATTTCAAAGTAAACTTTACCAATTGCTTCTTTACGAATCGATCGTCTCGTTTTAGCAATTAATTGAGATGGCGAAACCTTGTCACCCTTCTTCACTTGAGGAGTGAGATCTCCAAGGTAAATACTACGAACATCATTACCATGATCAATCATAATAACGTTACCATAATTAGCAAGTGCTCCAGTATGAACCACCTGACCACCTTTAGAAGCCTTGATATCACTTATACTTTTGACAGCGAAAGTTATCCCCTTCTTGTCATAGTCTTTTGAGATAAACTCAGTGATTGGCATAATAAAGTCAGCAGCTAACTCTCCTTGAGTTGTATTTTCTTTCTTAACTTGAGCCTTCGCTACACTTTGTTGAAGATCTTTTATCTCTTCTTTGATTTTTTCAGCATTTTCTTTGCCGGCCATATATTTTTGAACATAATCGCTCTTCTTCTTCTCTAAATCATTTACTAGCGTATAAAGCTCACGCTCAAGATTAACTTTTTCATTAAATTTAATTTTCTGATCAGTTAACTTCTTCTGTGTCTCATTTTCAAGCTTCAGTTGCAGCTCAATTTCTTTCTTATCTCTTCTAACCCTAGCGAGAAGGATCTTCTTTTCCAAAAGAGATGATCCATCTCCCTTTTCGATAGTATTTAAAAGAAGTTGTCTTGTTTTTAGATTTAGTTCATTTCTCTTATTTTCAAGAACAACGATATTATTTCTAATAATTTTTTCTAATTCATATATTTCAATATCTATTTTTTGTCTTTGGGAAACGACTCTTAGATACTCTGCATTCTTAGTTGTTAGTGAAGTTTCAATTTTTTGAATATTCGTTTTTAAAGAGTTCACTTCTTTAATAACGCTTTGATAGTCACTCTTCGTTGCTGAAAAGCTAGAAAAAACAAAGAATGATGTAAGTAATATTTTATTTTTCATTAAGCCTTTACCCACTGCGATCGTTTTCCAAACGCAAATGGAACAAACATTGAAATAGCACAAAATAATAATACAGAGTAGAAATTTGGTTCAAACATAAGGTATGAAAGAACTAGTCCTAAGATCAAATTCACAACAGTCAAAGAAAGAGTCATTTTCATGGCAACATTACTTTTTCGCTGAAAATTCTCAATAATAAAAGAAACTTTTTTAATCTCATTTCTGATACTAATAAAGCTCACCATCCAAAAAGCAACTAATACAGAAAGCGCTATTTGGAGTGGCCATTTTTTGATAATACTAATAAGATTTTTAAAAACGACTTCGTTATTTATTTTCTTCTTCACACCACCAAGCATAATATTTTGGCTACCGGCCAAACGATTCATATACTCCCTAATTAAACTTATTGAAGACTCATTCAATTCAGGAGTCATTGAAACTTTAATTGTAATCATGCTGCTTAGTTCGACAAGCTCTTCTTCAGAAAGATTGAGAGATGTATTGAGATCTTCAAGATATAATTTTGTTACTTCCTCTCCTAAAACCTCAAATTTCGTAACTCCTGGAAGTTCTTCAATTTTTCTTTTTATCGAAAATACATTTATCTTATGATCAACAAGTGCATTAAAATAATGTTGATTGTCGACAGTAGGAAGTCTTTTAGATATTTCATTTTGAAAGTAGCTAAAATTACAAAATCCAAAAAGTAAAACTACAGAGAAAAAACTTAAAACCATTGTTTTAACAATATTTTTTCTAATAAAATTGTAAGTTTCGCTTATATAAAACATGCATGCCCCGAGTGTATTAATCGACCTTTATCTAAATGAATAATTCTTCCACTAAACTTTTGTACCAGCTCTCTATTATGAGATGCCCAGATTACTGTCATCTTTCTTTTTGCATTATAGATATTAAGTAAATCAAAAAATCTCTTCGCATTTTCATAATCAAGAGAACTCGTTGGCTCATCAGCAAGATAAACACTAGGTCTTGTAAGAAGAGCTCTAACGATAGATATTTTCTGCTTTAATCCACCATTTGCTTCTGACAATTTAGAATCAAGGCGATTGCTTATTCCCATAATTTTTGCTAATTCCTCAAGATCGGAATCAAATTCTTTTTTATTTTTGTAAATTGAAGGATCAAAAGCAAACTGTAGATTCTCTCTACAAGTTAGGCGTTCGATAAGTTTTAAGTCTTGAAATACTTGCGCAATAAACTGATTATTTGAGACTTGAATTTTACCTGAGCTCGGTCTGATATTTCCAGCGAGAATATTTAATAAAGTTGTCTTACCCGCTCCAGAAGCACCTGTTAGAAAGATAATTTCTCCTGAGCGAATCTGTAAATTTACATCTCTTAGAGCATCAAAGTCTTTGAAACTAACTCTGATATTGTCTAATCGAAAAATTGTCTGGCTTTGGCTGTGAGGCTCACTGAAGAGACTGTCCGGAGTTTGTCGATAACCTTCTGATATCATTTGCAGAATCCTTTCTAAATATTCAAATCATCCTAACTTGAATCTCGGCCTTTCGACCTTTAACTATTGTATTACATTTTTCAATTTATTTCAAAACTTTGTTAAAAAGACAAAAAAGGTCAGGAAATAATACACGATAAAAGTCCCCCGAAATGATTTTCCTCATATTATTCCTGGAATATAAACATATACTAATTAGGAATTGAATTTTGGGAGAAAAAATGAGCGTAAGTAATGACATTTACAAGTTCTTTGCTGATTATATTTATAATCACACCGGTATTACCTATCTTGAGAAGGATTATTATCGACTCGATTCGAGATTTAAAGATCTTATCTCTGTCTTTGAACTTAGTACTGTAGAAGAGCTATATGCCCTATACAAGGGGAGTATCACCCCTGACATGCATGCCGTTCTCATTAATTTTTCAACAAATAACGAGACATACTTCTTTAGAGATAACAAACCGTTTAAAGCATTAACTTCACTTATGCTCCCAGAACTTGCCCAAAAGTACACAATGGGACTATTTAATATCTGGAGCTGTGCTGCCAGTACGGGCCAGGAGTCTTACTCAATACTTATGTCCATTAACGATATGAAAGACAAGTCCTTCTTTCCACGCGTTATGATTGAAGCGTCAGATATCTCCAAGACGGCACTTGATAAGGCAAAGAAAGGCATATATAACGGTCTTGACGTTCAGCGTGGTTTACCAATTACAACGCTGATGAAATACTTTGAACAGCTTCCAGATGAAAACTGGGAGGTTAGTAAGGAATTAAGATCGAAAATTAAATTCTTCGAATTTAATCTTCTCTCTGGAAATTTCAAAGAGAATAACTACCATATTATTTTTTGTCGAAATGTACTGATCTACCAAGACAAAGACAATAAGGAAGTGATTCTAAATAATATCACAAAGGCCCTGAAGCCTGGTGGTTTCCTAGTTTTAGGTAATGGTGAGAGTTTAATTGGCCTTAATGTTAATTTAAAAAGAGTTACCCATGATGGGCTAACAATATATCAAAAAAATGAATAGAGGATAAAATGTTACAAAAGATTGGATCAGATTTTAAAAGACCTAGTTTATTAAAAACACTTCTCTCTGAAAACGAAGTAAAGTTATCGTTCTATGACATCGTCTACTCAATTCAAGATGGTGATTGTTTTAAAAAAGTAGAGCTACACGATCTAGGGCTAAAGGTCTTCCTGGCCTTTACAGATAGGGATGCGGCTGTCGCTGCTGCCAATGGAGAAACAATTTTTCCAATTATGCTTGGCCAATTTATCAAGGAAGCCTCTAGCTCTGAGAAAATTAATGTTATTGGAATAAATTACAACAACCAGACTTTTGATAATTTTGTTTTCACACCATTCTATGATGAGTTAACAAAACAATATCTGATCTCACCAAGTGATGAGAGTATTGCCCTACTCTCCATTGATAAAAAGACACACGCTTATATGGGAGTCGAAGCGACATTCTTTAGTATCAATAATAAATTTCTCCCAGATGAAAAAGAGCAACGTGAAATACTACTTGGAAATTTAGTCGACGATCTAAGCTTTATGATTCCTCGTATGACTCAACCCCTTGGATCTGCAAATATTATTTGCCTACTACTTAATATCGATAATCCTGTTGAAGAAAGAGCCTTTATTAGAAACTATCAAACGTTAGATAAGTATATTGAAGTTCTCTTTGTGACTTCGGAAGTTAAGCTCTTAACAGGAGAACTTGAAGAAATCAAATACAACGGTGATAGTCTTGAAGGTATCTATACCCCACTAATTGAAAGACAAAAAAGTAAGAAATAAAAGAAGGAGCCTTGAGCTCCTTTTTTTATGGAATTCTTTTTGCAACACCCTCTTTAACGAGGATTTCAAAAGCATTCTTTGAGCAGAAGACATTGGGTGTATAGCTCATACTTCGACTTAGTTTAGAGATAATTGAATTTTCAACATCGGCCAACAACTTCACATCACCATTTTGGTAACTAATTTTAACAGGGTCTCTCTCAAGGAGAAGATTAGACATGTTATTATCTTTCGCGATTGCTTTCGGTGATTTTACAAAGATGATCATTTTTGAAGGGATATCGGGAAGAACCCAGTCAGCACTTGTTCCCTTCTCTTGGATGATCGTCTCAATTTGCTTCGCTTTATTATGCGCCTTCTTAAATACTTTTTCATTTCCACTTACATCATCTTGATTAAGAAGAACTTGTTTTAGCTCATCGGCCTTGATTGATACAGCCCCAGTCTTAAGAAGAAGAGTTTTTGCCATATCCTTAATATCAGGAACACTATCTAAACTTCCATCGATATATCTTGCATGAACAGTATTCATAAAGTAACTATCATTGAAACCAAAGAACTTCATCGGCTCTTTAGAGATCATATCAAGTAGATCGCTATAGCGATATACATAGCCTTTTTCAAGGAAATGAAAACAAATTCTCTCCGCTAGAGCATCATAACGAGCACCACGTGGAGAACGAATAACTTGTGAGTACCAAGCAAATCGAGCATTTAAAAAATCTTCGACACAGTGAAGAGCATTGTGCTTAATCGTTAAAATATCGTGATCACCAACTCTCATCGGTTTAAAGTGATGGAGTAAATAGTCTCTATCGTATGCTCCATACTTAAGTCCAGTATAGTGAGCATCTCTCAACAGGTAATCCATTCGATCACAATCAATTTCAGAATGTAGAATTTGATTTGCCATAACTGATGGATGAACACCTTTTACAAGATCAGATACCATTTGTGGATCAATTCCATACTTTTCTAAAATAAATGTTAATCCACCTTCATAATCCGTATTCTTTATAATAAAGGAGCCAAGGTTTTCATGATCGTCTTTAAGACCTTTTCCTCCACGCTTATTAGTCGTTTCACCAAATCGAATGTAGGCCATTTCAGTTGTATGAGAAAAACAAAAAGTCCCAATATCGTGTAGTAAAGCAGAGACTCTGATCGCCTTGTGATAAATAGCTGCTTTAGTTAAACATTTTGGATCATGAAGTTCATCGTCAGGAACCGCTCTTCCACATGATTTTAAGATATGGTGAGCATTATGCATTACTCCAATAGAGTGTCCATAGCGAGAGTGTTCTGCTCCATGAAATACATAACAGGAAAAACCTAATTGCTTGATCCATCTAAGACGTTGAAAAAATGGGCTATGAATGATTTCGACTTCGAGCGGAGTGAGATTGATAAACCCATATAATGGATCAAAAACGATATTACTTTTAACAACATCCATGTTGGCCTCAAAAAGAAATCCCCTCGTCCATTTGAGGGGATTTTATACGTAACTATTGTACTTTTCTAGATTTTCTATTTTTCTTTTTAGTTTTTTCGTTGATAGTTTGCATAATCAATTCAAAAACTTTCTTTGCTTCAAATCTTAGGTCATTTTCATGAACGAAGCGGTAGAAGTTTTCAATATCTGCAGAATTTCTAAAATTCTTAGTATTTTTAATTGCTTCAGCTTGGATTAATTCAGTTGTCATATTAATTTCCTCCACGGAATATTTTACTTTTTAAAAAACAATATTACAATTAATTCTCTTGATTACGCTTCTTTTGCGTCAATCATACCGTAGCTGTGAAGCTTATTATATAAAGTTTTTACTGTAATTCCTAAAACTTTGGCTGTTTTCGTCTTATTACCACTCAAATGCTCTAAAGTTTGGCAAATATGGTGTCTTTCAAGATCATTTAAAGTCATTTCTCTGAAGTTCATTTCAATTTTTTCAGACTCTACAACTTCTACAACTTCTGCTTTTACGCAATCTGCTAAGTGATCTTTTTCAATAATTGAGCTTGGTGAAAGAATAAAAGCTCTTTCCATAATTGATTGTAGCTCTCTTACGTTTCCTGGCCACTTATAGTCTAGTAGTTGCTTAACAACTCCTGGTGACATTGATTTTTGATTTTCAACATTCTTATCTTTATTTAAGAAGAAGTTAGCTAGGACTTCAATATCTTCTCTTCTCTCTCTTAGTGATGGAACTCTTAATCCAACAGTAGCGATTACGAAGTATAAATCTTCTCTGAAAGTACCTTCAGAAACTAAGTCTTTTAATTCTTTACTAGAAGCAGCGATTACTCTTACGTCTGACTTCATTGGAGACTGTGTACCAACTCTAAAGAAGATTCCATCTTTCATAAAACTTACAAGTTTAGATTGAAGTCTAACTGGAAGTTTGTGAATATTATTTACGAAAAGTGTACCACCATCACAAGCTTCTACGATTCCTTTAATTGTTCTTGAGCCTCTTGCAAGATCTAATTCTTCTTTCCCAAAAATCTCAGCCTCTAGTTGCTCTTCAGTTCCCATTGAACAATCAACAGAGATAAAAGCATGATCTCTTCTCTCACTTCTACAGTGAATTCTTCTTGCGATCATTTCCTTACCTGTACCTGATTCCCCGTTTACTAGTACATTTGCATTAGTTACAGCGACTCTATCAACTCTCGAGATAAGTTCTTTCATAATTGGAGACTTGCCAATAATTTCTCTTTCAGAGATTTTATAAGTATCAGCAATTTGAATGCCATTTCTTGATTTTAGTAATTCAATTTCTTTTTCTTTAATTTTCTTAGATAAAGACTCATTTAAGTATTTTGCAGAAAGAAACATTTTCATATTTAAAAGTGGTGCTTTAACTTCATTTAGTATTTCAAGTACACCGTTGATATCTTCTCTTTCAAACTTAACTTCTTCACTATTTCTTCTTAGGTGAATCGTACCGATAATTGCACCATCAACAGATACAGGAACACAAAGTTCAGCAACTGCACTTGATTCAGAGTTAGCAAAAATTGGGTCTCTTCCTACATTATTTGAAAAATATGCTCTTTTTGATTTAACAACATGTCCACAAGCTCCAGAAGTTTTCTCATTTCTTACTGAATCTTCAATTGCTCTACCATTGTGTGCAACAAGTCTTGAGCTATTATCTTCATGGATAAGGTTGATTAGGATATCGTCAGCTTTGATTACTTCTGAGATATAATTTGTAAGCTCACCAAAAAATACAGACTCATTTAAAGTTGAAAGAAGTTTAGACGATAGTTCTTCAATTCTTGTAGCTTTTGTTGTCAGTGAGTTAGTCATTGTCATATCTCCCGTTGATTTTTAATCTTGTTTCGCTATGCGTTAATCTATAATAATAATACACTGCGTCTGTATTTTTTACAAGACTAAAATACTCGGGTGTTCAAAAAAAATACGGCAATTATTGAATAAACAGCTATTTAGACCATCTTGGACTTATACACTTTCCAAAATTTTGGGTTAAAGCACCCAGAATTTTGCCTTCAATGTCCATTATGTATAAATTTTGGACGGCCTCTTTGCGGGAGATAACCCTTTGATTTGTAAAAATAATGAACTGTCCATCTTTTGAATAGTCTGGGTCCTCGTTTGAACCAAAATCCTTAGTAAGCCTTCCCAGAGCTGATCCGTCACTATTTACCTTATAGAGATCAAACCTCTCATCCATCCAAGATGAGAAAACAATCTCTTTTCCATCAGGAGAGAAACGTGGGGTCGCATTGTACTTACCTACATATGAGATCCTTTTAACGCTATTTTCCTCGCTTGTTGGAATCATTGTATAAATCATAGGTTTCCCAGGTCGCCCAGAGAGAAAAGTCATTAGAGAGCCTGTAGCATTGATTGAAGGATCGACATCTGGAGCAAAATTTCGAGTTAAACGAGTAATCGACTTTGTAGCGAGATCCATTTGATAAATTTCCGCATTACCGTGTATCGATAGGGTCAAGTAGATGGAGTTGCCATCTTCAGCAAAAACAGCACCAGAATTTATTCCAGCTCTCTTAGAAATTACTTCACTTTGTCCTGTGCCTAAATCAAGAAGCATTAGGTTGTTATTCTTTGTTCTTCCCTTGTTTCTTTCATCGATAAGGCTGTACAAAACCTTTGTTCCATCAGGAGAAACAGATGGAGATATAACTAATCCTTTATGGAATGTTAGCTGCTTTATATTCGCTCCATCAAAATCCATTACAAATAATTCCTTAATCCCATTAGGCATTTTATTATCAGATACAAAGAAAATACGATCAGTGAATATTGGTGCTTTTCCTACTATCGCTTGATAGGCAATTTTAGAGGCCTCGTGGGCGACTCTTCTCACATCGAGTCTTAAATCAATATTAGAAGTTGCTATTTCTGTTTCTTTATCGATATTAAATACTTTAACCGATAGAATTGGATTTTCAGCTTTTGTAACTGCAAGCTGTATTGCATAGTTCAGTTTGTCTTTTCTTTCAGAAAATGAAAGAGAGCCAAAAGACTGGCCTTTAAAGCTTGTTTTAACAACTTCAAAATAGTTTTGATAAAATCTAAAGTCATTTCTAATAATGTCAGCAATCTTTGCTCCCGACGAATTATAGGCGGAAAGAGTTGCATCTAAAGTAAAAGGTTCTTCGACGCCAATTTTCTCTTTAACAACTTGTGCATCTCCAACCGAAACAATAGTCAAAGAATTTTGAGCGGCTACATTTAAGAAAAGAAAAAATGTTATTAGTAACTTCATTGATACTCCTTATAGAGGAAAGCCAAGTGCAATCTGTCCTGTTGAGATTTGATTTGCAATGACATTTGCAGGTGCGGGAAAATTCCCCACTTTTAAAATCGCGTTAAGCGCTCTTTGATCATAGTCTGTATTGCCACTTGATTTAATAATATTAGTTTTTATCAAAGAACCAGTCTTTGAAATAAAGACTTGAATCTGACAGCTTAAATCTTTATTTGATAAGAATCCCGGTAATGACCAATTTTTTCTTACAAGGTCTGTAATAGAGAGTGCGTACTTATCGAGTTCATCTCCTGAATTCTCCCCTCCACTACCGTAGAGCGCAGAACCTTCACTGATTTTATTTCCAAGAGATAAAATCTTTTTAAGTTTATCCCCATTTATTCCACCAGCTCCTGCTTTTTCACTATCTTTTTTTGCTGCAGGCCTTACCTTTGATTTCGATGTATCGCGGTTACTTAAATCTTTTAACATATCTGCAAATGAAGCTTTCTTCACTTCTTTTTTAAAGACTGTATTCTCATCGCCCCCCTGAGGTTCGACTTTCTCCTTAACAACTGGTTTGATATTGATATCACCAGGCGCTTCATCATACTTCTTTAACTCTTGAATGGTCATTTTTGGCATTGAAACAACATCGACACGAATGGCCTTACCAACAATTCTAATTTTTGATTCATCGACATCTGTACTATTTGAAAATATTGAATTCTTTGAAAAAAAGAAAAACAGCGCAAAGAAGAGTGCATGAACTCCAAAAGAAACAAGGTGATAAGGAATTTTGCGATAGTAAACCACTACTCTTTCTCAATCTCAGTTACAAGTGCAATTTGATTAATACCATTGGCCTTAAGATATGACATTAGTTTCGCAACTTTTCCATAATCTAATTTGTAATCAGCTCTTAGGAAAAGAGTTTGGGATTTTGTTTCTTTCATATCTCTTTGAATGAAAGGGATAATCTCAGACTGGAGTATTTTATCCTTACCAAGGTAATACTCCTCTGCTGTCGTATAACTCAATATGACTTGGCTGGAGTTAATGCTCACAATATTTGATTCTTGCGTTTTTGGGAGAACAAGCTCAATGCCGTTAAACATCAAGGGCGCAGTTATCATGAAGATAACAAGCAGAACTAACATAACATCGACGAGAGGTGTTACGTTAATATCCGAGACCGGTCCATTTCCATTTCCACTACTTCCAAATGCCATAATCTATCCGTGTGTTTTCTTAGCGATTATTCTTTCAAGTTCATTTATAAACTCTTCACCAAAGTAAACCATTGATTCAGATGCTTTTGATTTACGACTTCCAAACTTATTATAAAACCATACTGCTGGAATCGCAGCGACTAGTCCGATGGCTGTTGCAACAAGAGCTTCTGCAATACCTGGGGCAACAGTCTCAAGAGTAGCTCCTCCTTGGGATAAACTGGCAAAGGCATCAATAATTCCCCAAACCGTACCAAAGAGTCCTACGAATGGTGTAATTGAACCAATACTAGCAAGAGTTGTTAATGAGTCCCCTAACTCTTCCTCAACTTTGATTTTCGTGGCATTTAAAGCTCTCTCAATCCCTTGCATACCAAAATCAACAAAGTGTGATCGCAGCTTCAGTAAATCACCATCATTTGCATCTCTTAAACGATTAAATTCTTTAAAACCTGCGCAGAATAATCTTTTATTTGGAGAATCATCATAGCTTTCACTTCGATCAAAGAGTTCAGTCATTGAATTAGCTTTTTGAAAAGCATCGTAGAATTCTTCGTTATTGGCCGAAACCTTCTTAAAGAGAATAGATTTTCTTAAAATAATTCCCCATGACGCAATTGATGCAAATACGAGTAATAAAAGGTCACCCTTTACTACAATACTAGCGTTAAGCATGATTTGTAAGATATCTAGAGTTTGATGATTATTCACAAAGTTCTCCTTCTAATAAAAGAAAAATATATAAAAGTAACTACTGGTAAAACACTAAAAACAATCTCTTTTTTAACTGACAACGCCGGTTTAAAAAAAGCAAATTTACTACCCCATACTGGATCAATACCTAGAATAACAAACAGTGGGCAAAGTACAAGCAGGACATAAATTGAGGAGTTGACATAGGATTTTCCAAACTCATAGAAGTAAATAAAAAACAGCATAATAAGTGAAAAGAATGGTAGTCCTAAATTTTCTCCAAATGGAAAAACGACAATATTATAGAGATAGAGAAAGCTACTCGAAATAATAACTTCCTTCAGACTTAACTCACCTGAATTTCTTCTGTAGATTTTAAATACCATAAGGTCGATAAAAAAAACAAAGAAGATCGAAAGGTAGTGAGTTATTGATGGACCGACAGAGAAGAGAACATTCTCTTGAGCTAACGGTTTAATAAAAAATGACAACAATGCAAAATTCATTATTGAGAAAATTATAAT
>CAZQJK010000076.1:0-13237 GCA_964593545.1 uncultured Bacteriovorax sp.
TCCATATAGAAAAATATCTATAATCAATACCATGGTGTGTTTAACTTGTTAATCTTTTAAAGATTTATTTTAGAGAATGAAAATTCAAGAGAAGATTGAAGATCACGCAAAGGATCTGGTGAAGTCTTAAAGAGTCTTGGAGAAACAAGAATCAAATAATCAATACCCGTCTCTTTATAGTCAGAGCAACGATAGAACTCACGTATCAAACGTTTACATTTATTACGATCATGAGCCTTACCAACTTTTTTAGTTACAGTAATACCGATCCTACTATTTACAGAATTTAATTTTGATTTTTTGAAATAGACCCTTAACCATTTAGTGTTAAAGTATTTCGCATTTTTTTTAAGATAACCAAAGTCTGAGGCTGACAATAAGCGATGAAATTTTTCAAAGCCATTGTCAGCTTTATTCATGACTTATTTTCTACCTGTAGAAACTGTAAGCGACTTACGTCCTTTAGCTCTTCTAGCGTTAACGATTTTTTTACCGTTAGCCGTAGACATTCTCTTAAGGAATCCGTGTACTCTAAGTCTTTTTTTCTTTTTTGGTTGCCAAGTTCTCTTCTTCGCCATTTTCAACCTACCTATTAATTACCGTTTGAATAAATTGTTTTTCAGAAGCATACTTTTATACTCTCTGGCCCATTAGGTCAATGATGAAATGCTATATTTCACATAAACAATTAATTTTTTTGGCCATGCACAAGAAACATATTTTTTTGTATGGCCACCCTTTTTGGGCCATGTTACATAATTGCTCCACACACACGACGAACACACAATTTGGAGAACATAAAGATGCAAGGAAACTTTCCTTTTAGCCAATTCTTGAAATCAGGCAACAGTATCAATAATTTCGACAACTTAAGCAACATTCCAGTATCAACATCTACAAATAATCAAGAACTTAGCGGTGACTTTGATATAGAAGAAATTGAGATGATGAATCAAGAGATTCATAAAGTGTTGCAAAAGTCCGTAACTAGCCAAAAATACACAGCTTTCTTTGAAGGTTCTTTCAACCTTAAAACAATAAATCAAAAAGCTGCAATTTTCTCTGTACCAACACAATTCATCAAATCAATGGTTGAAAAGAATTTACCACAGATTACAGAGTCAATATTTACGATACTAGGTAAGCAATATCAGATAGATATAACAGTTGATGGAACAAATGATCAACAATCTGCCCCTATAGAACCAAATCGAGCACGCTCTGCTGCAGAAGTATCATTCAAACTAGATCTGGAACCAAAAAAAGAGGACCTACTCTCTCGCGTGGAAAGTAAATATATTGATCACATCAATCCAGAACACACTGGTATACTGATTGACCCAGTTAAGAAATTTACAAATTTTGTTGTAGGCCCATCAAATAATATGGCCTATGCTGCTGCACTTGCGATCGCAAAACATCCAGGTAAAGCCGGAAAATATCCTTCTTTATATATCCATAGTAATTCTGGACTAGGTAAGACTCACCTACTTCACGCAATCGCCAATGGTGCAAAAGAGAATTACCCTCACTATATAATCTGTCTCATCACTGCGAGAGATTTTATGAGAGAAATGATTGATGCTATTAAAGCTGAGCAGCTTCATGAATTCAGAAAGAAATACTCTGAGAAAGTCGACATATTAATGATCGACGACGTTCATGAGCTCAAAGGACGTGAAGGAACTCAAAGAGAGTTTTTCCACATCTTTAACGAGCTTTACAATAAGGGAAAGCAATTAATTTTTACCTCAGATAAAACACCTCAAGAAATCAATGGTCTTGAAGAAAGAATTAGAACTAGGCTTCAATGGGGCCTAGTTGTTGATATACAAAAACCAGATTTTGAAACACGTACTGCCATCATCAAAACAAAGGCTGACGAGCTTGATCTATTCTTATCTGATGACATCATTAACCTCATTGCTTGCAACGTTAAAAACAGTATTAGAGAGCTCGAAGGATCACTAATTAAGCTTTCTGCATATACTGATATCATGAAAGTCGATATCGATATCGAAATGGTAAAAGATGTATTAGCTCTCAAAGAGCATGAAGACGAAAGAAAGGTAACGCTAGAAATAGTTGCCAAGACCACTTCTCATCACTTCAGAATTCCTATTGCAGATCTAAAATCTAAATCACGTACAAAAGATATTGCTAACGCGAGATTTATAGCAATGTACTTATCTCGAAAAATTGTTGGTGCAACACATGAAGAGATTGGAAGATTCTATGGCGGTAGAGATCATAGTTCAGTTGTTCACGCTGAACAGAAAATTACAAAACAATTAAGTAGTGACTCTCACCTATCAAAAGATGTGATGACAATTGAAAATTCACTCTAATAATACTTGATAAATTCACATAACAATCTTAAAAGATTGACTAGTCAGGGCCTTGTTAACGCAAGGCCTTTTTATTATCCACGGCCCGATTTAAGTTATCAACAATATTGACTAGTCAGTGTTAATAATATTTTTCAATAATTTCAATTAATTATAGCAGATATTAAGATTTTATCACCGGCCGTGGATAAAATATAATCAACACTACCCACATGTTAATAGAAAAGTTATCAACAAGTGGATAAAATGTTGGGCCTTGACTAGTCATTTTAGACAAATACTAGAATTATGCAAAACGGAGTTTAATATTAACTATTGGCCGTGGATAACATTCAAAAAAACGTCAAGAAATGTGCAAAAACGATTAATATACGCATGATGCAAAAAGCAAAAAAATAGTTTACAACGGCCGTCAACATAAGCCAAAATTTGAAATACCATTACAGTAAAGGCGTTTAAAGCTTTTAAACTTATCCACAAAGTAATATATATAATAATATAAATATATATAAGAAGAGAAAGAGAGTAAGGCACTTGCTTACTTAAAAAAAGAAATATAAAAACTAGTAAAATATTTGAACGTATAGGAATTAAAAATGCAGATCACAATACAATCTGAAAACTTAAGAGATGCTCTTGGAAAAATACTTACAGTAGTAGACAAGAGAAATTCACGTCCAATATTAACATATACATTATTTACTGTTAGTAATGACAAAATATATTTATCAGCAACAGACCTTGAAGTATCAGCAAAATATTCACTAGATGCTAAAACAAATGGTAATGCTAGCTTTTGCATTAACTCAAAAAATCTATTCGATATATTAAAAGAACTTCCTAACACAGATATCCACATCACGTTAGAAGATGGTGAAAATCTCTTAAAAATAAATTGCAATGACATACATTACTCACTTCTAATTTATGAAAGTGAAGAGTATCCAAAACTACATTTTGGAAATGATAATACTTTTGAAATAAACTCAGATAGCTTATTAGATCTAATAAATAAAACTTCATATGCAATTTCAAATGATGAAACAAGATTACATTTTAATGGAATCTATCTCCAAGAAGTTGATTCAAAACTTAGAGCAGTTGCAACAGATGGACATCGTTTATCTCTAATAGAATTAGATCTAGCTGAACAAAATAATGAAGCACTCGTAAACGGAATTATTATTCCAAAGAAAGGTGTTTTTGAATTAAAGAAAGTTGCAGAGTCTTATCCAGACCAAATCCTAAAAATTTCTGTTGATGAATCATATATGTATGTTGAAGCAAAAGAAGAGTACCATATTGGTATTAGATTAATTGCTAGAGAATACCCAAAGTATCAATCAGTTATTCCTGGAAAGACTACCTTCACATTAACTGCAGATAAAGAAGCAATCTTCAATGCAGTTAAGAGAATTAAAATTATGTCGAATGAAAAATCAAATGGAATTAAAGTTCTAATAAAAGATAATTCATTAACAGTAATGGCAAACCATCCATCTCTTGGTGATGCAAGAGAAACTATCCCAGTGGATTACGAAGGGAAAGAAATGGAAATTGGTTTTAATGCAAAATATTTAATGGATTCATTTTCGATATTAGACTCTGAAGATATTATTCTTGAACTAAACAATGAACTAAGTCCTGTATTAGTAAGATCAAATAATTTACAAAATTATCTTGGTATTATTATGCCTCTTAGAATTTGATGATAAATTTAAAAATTAAAAAATTACAGGTAACTAACTTTAGAAACCTTGAATCACAAATAATATCATTCTCTCCAAAAATAAATTGCATCCTTGGAGAGAATGGAAATGGTAAAACAAATATACTAGAAGCATTATTTGTTCTTACTTATAGAAAATCATTTCGTAAAAATACAAGTTTTCCACAATTCCTCGGTATTGATGGGGATAAGCCTGAGATATATTTCAATTCAGTTTTTGAAGAATTTAATCAAGGTAAATTAGTCACATATTCTGGTAAGATGGATACTAATGGATCTAGTTGGTTTATGAATAATGAACCAACAAAAAAGAAAATTGGTGCAGAGATTGTATTTATAAATCCATTTGATTCATATTCATTTAATAATATACCAGCATTTAGAAGAAAATTTTTTGATGACCATTTATCAATTATCGATAGCTCATATAAAACTACATTAAATAAATATAATTCTGCGTTGAGATTTAGAAACACTCTACTTTCTAAAAAACCATCAAACTATATTGAACAAATTAAAGTCATCGATCGACAGATGGCAACTTATTCATATGAACTAACAGCTAAGAGAATTTCATTTATAAATGATTTAATTCCTCTTTGCGAAGAAATATACAAGACAATTTTCTCTGAAGAACATGAATTAAAAATAAATTTAGATTCAAGATTTATTGGGCTTAGTGAAGAAAATATTTATGACTATATGCAATCAAGACTTCCAAAGGACGATGTAGTCGGTCATACGACATATCAAGTGCACAAAGATGACTACGTGCTTCTTTTTGACGGATTAAATTCTTATGAATTTTGTTCTTTAGGCCAACAAAAGATGTCTTATTTGAGCCTGTTATTTGCCTATATCGAGCTATTTAGGGTAAGATTTAGCACCTACCCTATTGTACTAATTGACGACGTCTCTGGAGAGCTTGATAGGGTTAGATGGTCAAGGTTAATCGACTTTTTGGAAATGAGAGATTTTCAAGTTTTGATTACAACGGCTAATGATAAATTTAGGGAAGAATTAGAAAAAATTGAGGGTTCCAACAAGATATATATCGAAGCGGGAACCATACTTTAAAAAATTAGGAGAATCCTTTTGGAAAATCAAACAGGTTCAATTGGGAAAGTTGGCGAGACTTATGATGCTAATCAAATTAGCGTCCTTGAAGGTTTAGAAGCGGTTAGGAAAAGACCAGGGATGTACATTGGTGATACATCTAAAAGAGGTTTACACCATTGTGTATACGAAATTGTGGATAATGCCGTTGATGAAGCATTAGCGGGTTACTGTAATGATATTAAAGTTATCATCCATGTTGATAACTCTGTTACTGTTGTTGATGACGGTCGTGGAATCCCAACGGATATTCACCCAAAGGAAGGAATTTCTGCAGCTGAGTTAGTTTATACAAAACTACACGCTGGTGGAAAATTTAATGAAGAGGGTGGAGCTTATAAAGTTTCAGGTGGTCTTCACGGTGTTGGTGCAGCTGTTGTAAATGCACTTTCACAATGGGTAAAAGTAGAAATTAAAAAACACGGAAAGCTACATCAAGTTGAATTCGCCTATGGTGTTGCTAAGTATCCTTTAAAAGAAACTGGTGTTTTAGAAAACCCGAAAGAAACTGGAACAACTGTAACGTTTAAACCAGATAATCAAATATTTGAAGTTCATGAATTCAATTATGACACTCTTGCAAATCGTTTTAGAGAAATGGCTTACCTTAACAAAGGTTTAAGAATTTCTTTAAAAGATGAACGTAATGATAAGAAAGAAGTATTCCATGCAGAAGGTGGACTTGTTGAATTTGTTACTTATCTCAATAGAGCAAAAACTCCTGTTCATAAAGACCCAATTTATATTTCAGAATCAAGAGAAGATTACGAAGTTGAAATTGCGATGCAGTGGACAGATTCGTACGCAGAAGTTTTATCAGGATATGCAAATGCGATTACAACTCCAGGTGGTGGAACACATATCTCTGGATTTAAAACAGCATTAACAAGAGTTTTAAATCAATACGCAAAAGAAACTAATCTTCTTAAAGGATTAAAAATAAATCTTACAGGTGATGATATGAGAGAAGGTCTTACGGCCATTATCTCTATTAAGCTTCCTGAACTTCAATTTGAAGGACAGACAAAAGATAAGCTTGGAAACTCTGAAGTTGAAGGGATCGTAAACTCACTTGTTGGTGATGGGCTTAAACGCTTTTTAGAAGAAAATCCAAATACTGCAAAAACAATTGTTAGAAAATCTGTCGATGCCGCAGCGGCTAGAGATGCAGCAAGACGTGCAAGAGAATTAACAAGAAGAAAATCAGCTCTTGATATCGGTGGTCTTCCTGGAAAGATGGCCGATTGTCAGGAAAAAGATCCTGCAAAATGTGAAATTTATATCGTCGAGGGTGACTCTGCGGGTGGATCTGCAAAGCAAGGTAGAGATAGAAAGTATCAAGCAGTACTTCCTCTTAAAGGGAAAATTCTGAACGTTGAAAAAGCACGTTATGACAAAATGCTTGGTAATGCTGAAATTAAAACAATTGTACAAGCACTTGGTACAGGTGTTGGAAAAGGTAATTTTGATATCGCAAGACTTCGTTACCATAAAATTGTTATTATGACTGATGCCGACGTCGATGGGTCTCACATTAGAACTCTACTTCTAACGTTACTCTATAGACAATTTCCAGAACTTATTGAGCATGGTTATATCTATATCGCACAGCCACCATTATATAAATATAAGAAAGGTAGAAAAGAATCTTATCTAAAAGATGAGAAAGCACTTGAAACTTTCTTAGTAACAAACTCTGTGTCTGAAGGTGAAATTAAAGTTGATGGAAAAGTTATTGATCCAGAAGTTGCAAGAAATATTGTAAATAAGAATTTAGTTTATAAGAAAACATTAAACTCATACGATATTCACTTTGATTCATTTCTTCTAAAAAATATTGTTGAGGAAGGAAAACTTACAAGCGCGTTACTAAAAGACAAAGCTGCCCTTCAAGCTCATCTTGATCACATGACTGATCTATTTAAGAAAAAAGAAAATGAAACCTTAAGAAACTATGCTTTTGTAATTGAGGAAGATAAAGAACACGGAACTTTCTCAGTACGTATTCAAGTTAAAACAACTGCGAGAACTAAGAATTTTAAACTTAATAGTTATTTCTTAGACTCACCAGAATATGCAGGTATCGTAAATACTTATGAAGGTATTAAAACTGTAATCAATTCTAAGTTCCATATCGTTACAGATAAAGGAATTAAAGATTTTGATTCACTTGATGGTTTTGCAACATTTGCAATTGAAGACGCGAAACAAGGTGCTTATATCCAACGTTACAAGGGTCTTGGAGAAATGAACCCAGAACAACTTTGGGAAACAACAATGAATCCAGAAAATAGAACACTTCTACAAGTAAGAATTGAAGACACTATTGAAGCTGACTCGGTATTCTCTGTTCTAATGGGTGACCAGGTTGAGCCAAGAAGACAGTTCGTTGAAGAAAATGCACTTAATGCTAGAAATCTAGACGTTTAATTTTAAGGAAGAGATATGACAGACGAAACAAATAATTCAGAACATAATCACGGGAATATTCAAAATATAAATATTCGTGATGAAATGAAAAGTTGCTACCTCGATTACGCAATGTCGGTAATCGTAGGGCGTGCACTTCCAGACGTAAGAGATGGTTTAAAACCAGTGCACAGAAGATCATTATTTGCAATGCACTCACTTGGCAATTACCACAACAAGCCATACTTAAAGTCGGCCCGTGTTGTTGGGGATGTTATCGGGAAGTATCACCCACATGGTGACTCTGCAGTTTATAATACTATCGTTCGTTTAGCTCAAGATTTCTCGATGAGATATCCGCTTGTCGACGGTCAAGGTAACTTCGGTTCAATTGATGGTGATAGTGCTGCGGCGATGAGATATACAGAAATTCGTATGAAGAGAATGGCAGAAGAACTTCTGCGCGATCTTGATAAAGAAACTGTTGATTGGCAACCAAACTATGATGACTCTCTAAAAGAACCAAAAGTTCTACCAACAAAAATTCCAAACCTATTAATTAATGGTTCATCAGGAATCGCTGTTGGTATGGCGACAAATATTCCACCACATAATTTAACTGAAATTATGAATGGATTACTTGCTCTTACTGAAAATAGAGCATTAACAATTAATGAATTGATGGAATATATTCCAGGACCTGACTTCCCTACTGCTGGAGCAATTCATGGTACAGAAGGAATCAAGTCTGCGTTTCACACTGGTAAAGGTGTCATCCAAATTCGAGCGAAGATGGATGTTGAAACTCATGGTAAGTCACAAGACAGAGAAAGAATTGTTATTACAGAACTTCCATACCAAGTTAATAAAGCAAAGCTGATTGAGAAAATTGCTGAGCTTGTTAATGGAAAGACGCTTGAAGGTATCTCAGATATTAGAGATGAGTCTTCGCGTGAAGGTATTAGAGTTGCAATTGATCTTAAGAAAAATGAAATTGCGACTGTAATTATTAACAAACTTTATAAGATGACTCCGCTTCAATCTTCATTTGGTATTATCTTTCTTTCTATTGTTAATGGTTCACCAAAAGTTCTTAACCTTAAAGAACAACTAGAGTGTTTCATTGACCACAGAAGAGAAGTTGTTATTAGAAGAACTGTTTTCGAATTAAAGAAAGCAAAAGAAAAAGCTCATATCTTAGAAGGTTTAAAAGTTGCTGTTGAAAATATTGACGCAATTGTTGAAATGATTAAGAAGTCTGAGGGACCAGCTGAAGCGAAAGCTAAGTTAATGTCAGGATACAAATTATCTGAAATTCAAGCACAAGCTATTTTAGATATGAGACTTCAACGTTTAACTGGTCTTGAGAGAGATAAGATTATTGCTGATTATGAAGCTATTATGAATGAGATTGCTCGTTTAGAAAGTATTCTTAACAGTGAAGACCTTATTAGAGGGATCATTAAAACAGAATTCGAAGAGGTATTAGAAAAATATGGCGATGAAAGAAGAACTGAGATTGTTGCTAAAGCTGATGAAATTCAACTTGAAGACCTCGTTAAAGAAGAAGAAACTATCGTTACTATCACGCATAAGGGATACATTAAGAGAATGGCAATAGACACGTACAAAGCGCAAAAGCGTGGAGGTAAAGGTGTTAAAGGTGCTGTTAATGATGACGACTTTTTTACAAATATATTTACAGCAAATACGCATGACTCGATTTACTTCTTCACATCACGTGGACAAGTGTTCTCGAAGAAAGTTTACAATGTACCAGAAGGAACAAGAACATCTAAGGGGAGAAATATTGCAAACCTTATTCAAATTCCTGGTGGAGATAAAATTAATGAAATTATCTGTATTCCAAAAGATGCAGACTTCTCAAAATTATATCTTATCTTCGCAACTAAGAATGGACTAATTAAGAGAACGTCACTTGAAGATTATAAGAATATTAAGCAAAGTGGTTTAATTGCAATTAAGCTGCAAGATGGTGATTCAATTGCCAACGTTAGAATTTCTGATGGATCTAAAGATGTACTACTTTGTGCTTCAACAGGAAAAATAATTAGATTTGATGAAAATGATGCAAGACCAATGGGACGTGTTTCTCAAGGTGTTAAGGGGATCAATATTGATGACAACGAAACAATCGTTGGTATGGAATTGATTGATGATACAGTTGAGATCTTGTCAGTAACAGAAAATGGTTATGGTAAGAGAACAATTGCAAGTGAGTATCGAAAACAAACTCGTGGTGGTAAGGGTATTCTTGCGATGAGACTTACTGAGAAAAATGGTGACATCATTCAAATCAAACCTGTTACTGATAAAGATGATCTTATGATTATCACAAATAAAGGTCAGGTTATTAGAACTAAGATTGCTGGTATCTCACTTATGGGTAGAACTACTCAAGGTGTAAGAATCATTAATCTCAAAGGTGACGAGAAAGTTGTTGCTGTTGAGAAGATGATGGAATCAGATGCTGATGACGATGATTCAACAGAAGAATAAAATATTTAGGGCCGCAAATTTTGCGGCCTTACTTTTACTTAGTTTTCTAAGTTCATGTGACTTCACTCCAAGAATTCACAGACAAATTCTTATTGCACAAAATTACATTACTGCTGGCGATTACGAAAAGGCAGTAAGACAGTATCAAGAAATACTTGAAGAAGTTCCCCCAAAAGATATTAAAATTAAGATCTACTATCAATTAGGAGAGCTTTACGCGATTTCTTTAGGCCAGTATGATAAAGGTCTTATCTATTATGACCAAATTAGAAACTTAACAACAGAACCAATTTGGCTAGTTAAGACTGGTGAGAGAATTGGCGATATTGCTTTTACTTATATTCGTGACTATGAAAAGAGTGAAAAAGTTTATGATGAACTTTCAAATTTTAGACCCAAATTAAATAACTATGATCTCTATGAGTATCGACATGCAGCTGCACTTGTTGAACAAAACAAATTAGATAAAGCAGTAAGGGCCCTACTTCCAATTCAAAGTAACCCTAATCATAAATTTAATAGTGAATCCTTCTTCTTACAAGGAATGCTTCATTTCAATAATAAAGACTGGCAAAAATCGATTAACTATCTTCGCGAATACATCAAGCGAGAAAAGCGCAAAGATAAAATAGTGAATGCGAAGTACATCATGGCAAATGCTTATGAGACGATGGAAAAGCTTAAAACTGCGTATAATATTTATTATTCAATTCTGGGTGATTATCCAAATACAAAAGTTTTAAAAGAAAGACTTAAAAGTGTATACGAAAGAAGAGTTGCGAGGCGTAGATAATGTTTGATCAAAAATGGATTAAACCTATGGCCTTGGCCATGAGTTTACCTTCGAGTGCCCTAGTGACTGCTTGGATTCTTTGGACACTAGTTGAAAAGAATATTATTTCTAAAACAGTCGCCATTGTGCTACTTATGATTATCATTTTAAATATACTTATCTCAATGGTTGTTTATGCAGTTAGAAATAACAAAAAAGATTAATTTTAAGAAATTTTTCACGATCTCAATCATTCCGACAGTTCTTTGTTTTGCTCTGGCAAAAAGTTTTTCAGAAATTATTGCAATAACAGTCGTTTATATTGCGACGATTATTTATCTCTTTATGTTTGCGGAAGCTATTTATCAGCTAACAGGAATGTACAAAGAAGGAGAACGTAACGCACCGAAAGGAAAAGTTGCTATTTTATTCGTTGGAAAGCTAGTAATTTTAATTTCTGCGTTAATATTTGGTGTACAAATTATGGGAAGTAGGATAATTATTCCTGTAATAAATTATATTATTCAAATATTTGTGCTTGGCGTAAGTTCAAATAAAAACAATAAAGGATCGAAAGAATGAAAATGACTAGATCTCTAGCCTTATTCTTAGCTTCAGTTTTCTCTGTAAATGCTTTTGCAGCAGGTGGTTTCACTTGGGTAACAACATTACTTCATACTCTACATTTAGATCACCTAAGCAATTCATGGCATATCATGACTCTTGGTCTTGTTGGTCTAATCTTAGTTGTTATTGGACTTCTCTACAGAGTTAAAATTTCTAAGCTTAACGTTGATCAAAGAGTTGTTCCAGAAAAAGGTATAACTTTAAGAAACCTTGTTGAGCTTTATGGGAACTTTATCTATGCACAATGTAGAGCAGTTCTTGGTGAGAAAGATGCCCCAAAATATTTTAAATTTGTAGCATTTCTTTTCATTACAATTTTTATTTCAAACGTTATTGGTTTGATCCCAGGATTCTTACCACCAACAGAAGTAATCACAACGACACTCGCTCTTGGTATGATGTCTTTCATTTATTACAACATCAAAGGTTGTAAAGAACTTGGAACAATCAATTACCTTAAGCACTTTGCTGGCCCACTTTGGTATATGGCAATTTTAATTTTTCCAATTGAAATACTTTCAAACATGATTAGACCACTATCTCTTGCACTACGTTTAAGAGGTAACATGATGGGAGATCACCACGTTCTAACAACATTCTTAAACCTAAATATCCTAGGTGTTAATGTTGGTGCATTTGGTGCAGCTCTACCATTCTATATTTTAGGTCTTCTTGTTTGTTTTATTCAGGCATATGTATTTACAATGTTATCAATGGTTTATATTAGTTTGGCGACGGCTCACCACGATCATGGTGACGACCACGCTCATCACTAAGATAGACTTAAACTTATAAGGAGAATTTTATGGAAGCTTCAGTTTGGACATCAAACACAGTTGCAATTAAGTACATGTTTTATTTTTTAGCTATGGCTATCGCTGCTTACGGTGGAACAGCTGCTCAGTCAAAAGCTGCATCAGTTGCTCTTGAAGGTATCGCAAGAAACCCATCAGCTGCAGACAAAATTCAAACTCCAATGATTCTTGGTCTTGCACTTATGGAATCACTTGTAATTTTCGTTCTTATCTCTGTATTCCTTGCAGGTTAATTCGAAGAAAACAAATTTCTAAGAAAATTAGGGAGCGATTAGCTCCCTTTTTTTTTGCTCAAATCCTGAAAGTTTTACACACACTCCCTATATATCTGAAATAAATTTATCCCAGCCTGGGACAAAGTAGAAAATTTCACCAACGACATATAAATGACTTATCAATAAAAAAAGCTTGTAACTTATACTTAGTTTAGACCCTGTGCGTAATTTTGTAGTATAAGTCGGTTTCGAGGTGAACAAATGGATAAAGTCTATTTAGAAAGACCGAATGTCTGCGAGATGCTGCAGTCACATATTCGGAACTTTAAAAAAGAGCATCCGCGCTTAAGCGGAGCCCAGATTGCGCGGCGATTTGGTGTATCAACTTCATCACTCAATAGAATTGAGAATGGTGATATCAAGAACCCTACAATTGAGCAGGCCGTAAAGGTTCTACGTGCGACTTGCGGTCCTGAGACGGTCGCTGAGTTCATGAGAACTTACTACCCTGACATTCATCACGGGCTTCTTGATTACTTTAAGGCGTCCTCAGAAAGGGTTGAGCTCGAGGAAGATGTTGAGCAATATTTCTGTGACGAATCGACGTACATGATGATGCTTTTTGCGACAACAAAGCGCGGCCTCTCAGAAAACTGGGTTCTGCAAGAATACGGACGAACAGGCCA
>CAZQJK010000077.1:0-12374 GCA_964593545.1 uncultured Bacteriovorax sp.
TGGTTGATATCTTACCTGTTAAAGTCGCATCACTCCTCAGAGCAATGCTTTGATACAATTTTCTTTCTCATTGTCCATAGGAGATGACTTATATACGGTCTTCTGTCTTCTTTTGCCGTGATCATAAGAAGTTTAGTAATTTTTAATTTCCCTGGATCAGAAAAAAGTAAAATTAACATTTCTTGAATGAAGTTCGTACTCAGAGTAATGTAATTATCTGTTCCAACTCCTAATCTTAGACCCTTCTTCTCCCACCAAGAAAATGGGTGATCCTTATAATCTGGAAAAGCACCAGTAAGCTTTAGGTTTGAAGAGGGCAGTGCAACCAATGAGACATTTTTATGAATCATACGATTTAAAATATCATGCTGATAGTGCTCAACTTCTCGGGCCGTATGAAATTTTGTTTTTAAAAAAGAAATTTTTTCATCGGCATTTAGTGGAATTCCTTCGTAAAGCTTTTCTTTGATCTCAGGATCGTGCCATTCCATATCCTCTAATTCTTCCCATTCATTTGATTTTTTTGCAATTGGAAGATGTTTTAGATTCTTGTCCATGACTCTTTGGTAGAGACGGTGAAAGTAGTAGTTTGGATTTATCCCAAGACTTAAACCATGCTCAAGAGTATCAATATGCCAAATATTCATCGCATTATCTACAGACTGAATACCTTTCTTTAAATTTTTCCAAGTTTCACCATGGTGACTTCTAATTCTCATTCCATGATATTGCAGTTTTCTAAGTCCACCCTTAAGTTCTTTAAAGTGTGCCTTACGGTATAATTCTTTCTCATCACCAACGGTGTCAATTTCTTTAAGATACTTTGTGATATGGGGATATTTTTGCATAATCTCAAGTAGAGAGTTTACCTGTGCTTCAAAGTGCTCTTTCTTTGTCTTGTAGCTATCAGAATCAAAGAAATTTAATTCTTTTCTAAAGCTAGGAGAGAGAGTGAAGTCAAAGCAATCAACTTCTGACTGAAACTTTTTAAATCCCTCATAGAGACCAATAACAACATCTTCTTCAGTGACATTTTCAAGTCCAGGGATTTGTTCGGCATCCATTTTGTTTGCGCGAGATAGTGTAAACTTAAGCCTAATATTTCCAACATTATATTTTTCATATAATTCTTTTGCCATATGATAAGCGGCATCAAAGTGGGCTTCTCTCGATGTCAGAATAAGTTTTGCTAGAAATAATATTTTTAAATATGTTCCAAACTGTTCACCATCTTTTAATCTTATTAAATCATCAACATCTTCGACAGATTCAATAGGAATTGAGTCTTCACCATAAACTGCAATAATTTGTTTTTCATAAATGGCCTTATCTTTCCCTTCAAGTAACTTCTTTAGTCTTGGGTAAATAAATTCAGCGCTTAGTGAGCCTGTAAGATGGATATGTTCTTCGTGGTATGGGAGAGGAAACTTTCTGAAGAAATTAAATATTGCCTCGGCCATTGGGTGACCAAGAAGTGTATTAATATCAACTTCATCAACTTGAAAGGCTGCAAGTAATGTTATGAACTCATTAAGAGTTTTCTGAACAACTTGATTATCTCTGATAACTTCACTATAACCAAGTAGCTCTAGTGTGTCCGAAAGATTGATACCGTTTGTCTCACTTATTATTTTGGTCAACTCCTCTTCAAGAGCGATGATGACTTGTTCTTTTTTCTTAACCATTATTTTGTCCTTAGTGCATATTCATTTTGTATCTTATCAAAATTTTCTCGAAGTCTCTTATCAATTCCATCGCTCTTATCTGCAAATGTCCATTTGTCAGGATGATAGAGTGTTAGCAACTTCTTGTGCTTCTTTTTGAGAAGATCTTTGTCTTCTTCATTATATAACTGTCTAAGCTTTTTATCATCAAGATTTGCCAGTGGTGCGATGATATCGATGTTTTTCTTGAGTTTTGCTAAGAATTCCTCATATTCGAAGGTTTTAACAATATTAATCATTGATAAATCTGAAGAGCCTGTCTCAATATAGTGCTCTAGACCACTTATCCAATCTTGATTTTGTTCTTTTTCAATTGTTGTTATGATGATTTGCTTAAGTTCATCTTCACTAAGTTGAAGCTTTTTTGCCATCAGTGAGAGATCGACAGTACCAGATATAAGGAGAGTAAAAGCAAGGTTAGAGGTATAAGTACTCAGGCTTATACCTTTTTGAGGAAAAGATTCGAGGAAGTAACTCTTTGTCATTGTCTCTTTGACTTTTTTAACGATGGGCTCGACTTCAATATCTTGCGATATCTTTTTGGAAATTATTTTTTGAATTTCTGTTAATTTCTTTCCAGCACCCCATTCGAGCTCCTTTCTAAGCTCCTTGAAGTTATTTTTTTCTTCTTCACTAATAAAGAAATTATTTTCATATAGGTAATCAAACTCAGATCGAGTAGGCTTAGATGCTGTATTTTCGGCGACCATGCCTTTACCAACAATTTTACTTCCCATTCTTTCTTGTTTTCGTCTTACTAAATCTTCAAATTCGTCTTTTGTGTAATTCTTTTTCTTTGGTGCTCCAAAGAACGATAGAAATGTATCTCTAAGTAAGGGAGCAAATGTATAAATCACGAAGATGGCAATTAATGCTAGTGTGATATTTGAAATTATTTTTGGTAACATAAAAAATACCTTTTTGGTTTATTTTATCTTTATTGGATGTTTTATGAAATGGGAAATAGATACTTTATCAGCAAACCTAAAATCTGCTTGGAAAATTAATGGAGCAGAAGTTAGTAATAAACAAATCTTTTTAGTCAGATTTACAAATGGGAAATATGAAGGAGTAGGTGAGGTTTCTTATTCAAGCAAGGAAGAAGTTTCGCGCTCAGTACTTGAAGCGGATCTCGATTCATTTTCTTATGCATACAAAGATGCAAATATCTCACAGTTTACTGACCTTACAAAACTCTTAGATACCTTAGAGTTCGAAGTTGAGCAGTTACGTTTTGCCGTGGAGTCAGCATTCTTAGACTACCTTAGTGAGGCAACAGAAATAACGAAGTGGAGAATACTAGGTACAAATACAATTAGTAGTATTCAGTCAATGAGCTCAATAGGATTATTTAGCTCAACAGAAGAGGGCGAAGCGCTTTTAGCCGAAAATGCAAATTCTAATACTTTGAAAGTTAAAATTTCAAAAGAAACATTTGATGGGCAGGTCGAATTTATTAATCGTTGTGATAAGAATATTGTCCTTGATGCAAACGAAGCATGGGGAGAGGATCTTGATGGACTTGTTGAGTCTCTCAAGAAGATAGAACTTGGTAAGGTTCTTTTTATTGAACAGCCTCTAGGGCGTTACAATGTTGTTGGGCACCAGAAACTAAAAGAACTTGGTATTGTGAAGATCTTTCTTGATGAATCAATATCAGATCATAAGCATCTCAACGCTTTTGTCGATATTTGTGATGGCGTTGTTTTAAAAAGTTCTAAAAGTAAGTCGATTCCAAGAATTTTGTCACAGCTTACACAAGCTCGTAATTTAGGCCTAAAAACGATGCTCGGTTGTATGGTTGAGTCAAGCGTTGGGATTGCATCACTATTTCCTGTCGCTTATGGTTTTGACTATTATGACTTTGATGGATTTACAAAAATAAAAGAAGAGAAATTTCATAAAGTATTCTGGGATAATGGAAAAGTAGTATTGTCGGGAATGAATTAAATTCCAGGTGTTACTTTCTGTGTATTTTATTACAATAGAGTATAGATAAAATAAATATTAGGAGAAAGCCTTGTCTCGATATCATTCATTAGCATTAACTTTATTACTTACTTCATGTAGTCAATTTGTAACTCGTGATCAAATTGCAATGAACAATCAAAACTCAAATGAGTTGCCTGTTGTTAGTAATGCTCCTGTCGCGAGCAAAGCACCAGAGAGATTGTCGATAAAGTCACTTACAAGTGATGAAGTTTCTAGACAAATTAGTTCTACAACAAAACCAATTTTTGATCATATTCATGATCTTGATTTAGATTATAAGCAAAAGCATTTTGACTTTTGGCTTGGTTACTTCTCAAAGAAAGAGAAGGATAGATTCATTAGGCATGCTAATAACGGCGCTAAGTATCGAAGTGTGATAAATCAAATTTTGACATCTCATGGATTACCAACTGACTTATTCTTTGTTGGATTAATTGAAAGTGGATATAATACACATATTAGAAGTCACGCATCAGCTGTTGGACCTTGGCAGTTTATCAAAGGAACTGCAACACGCTATGGACTAAGAGTTGATTCTCAAGTTGATGAGAGATCACATATCATTAAGGCAACTGAGGCCGCTGCAAGTTATTTTAAAGATCTTTATAATATATTTGGTTCTTGGGAACTTGCACTCTGTGCTTATAATGCTGGTGAGTATCGTATTATTAATGCCATCAGAAAAGGGAATACGAGAGATTATAAAGAACTCGTAAGAAAGAAATTAATTCCGAAAGAAACGATCTTCTATATTCCAAAAGTTGCGGCAGCACGAGAGCTCTATGAAGAGTCAAAAAAGTATGGCTTAAGTCTACCAAGTCGTATTGAAAGCCCATTTGAAAAGGTTAAGCCTGTCAAGGTTTCGAGATCATTTGATTTATATAAGAAGGCAAAAGAGCTGAATGTTTCTCTCAGCACTTTTAAAGCTTTAAATCCTGATCTAAGACAAAGATGGATTAAAGTTAACAGAAGAAAAAATCAAATGGTATTTATTCCAACATCCTTGAATACAGACTTTTCTTCTTTAAAAGAAATTGATGTGGTTAGAGTATCTCAAGCTGATAATAAAACTAAGAAGAAAGTATATCGTGTAAAGAGAGGGGATAATCTTATCACAATCTCAAAACGTCTTGGAGTTGATCTTGATACTTTGAAAAAAATTAATGGTATAAGTGGATCGAAGATATATGTTGGGCAAAAACTTAAGGTCCACAATAAAGCTCGTCAAGTTGCTTCAAGTTCTGAGGTAAAGTATAAGGTTAGAAGTGGTGATAATCTCTATAAGATTTCTCGTATGTTTAAGATAACAATTTCGGAAATTAAAAACTTAAATTCACTTAGAAGTTCTAAACTATATGTTGGTCAACAACTTTTAGTTAAAGGACAGTCGAGCACTTATAAAGTTCGTCGTGGAGATAATCTTACAAAAATTTCTCGAAAATTTGGGGTTCCTGTTCGTGCCATAAAGAAAGTTAATGACCTTGATTCAAATCTCGTTTATTCAGGACAAGTTTTAACAATACTTAGAGATGAGGGATAGTCAAAACTTAAAGATTTGCTTATACTAATCTAATGAAGATAGGTTTTGATGCTAAAAGAGCATTTCACAATTTTAGAGGACTCGGTAATTATTCAAGAGATTTAATTGCCGGACTCAATCGTTATTATCCAAATGATGATTACTACCTTTTTACTCCTCCATTTTCAGATGATCGAGCGAAGAAGTGGCTTGATCAGTACCAGAAATTAAATGTCATTGAACCGAAAGGTTTTATTAATCGTAAACTTTCAAGTCTTTGGAGAAGCTTACTTCTCGTCGATGAAATTGATAAACAACAATTAGATATTTTTCATGGGCTTAGTCATGAGCTTCCAAGCGGTATTGAAAAATCTAATGTTAAATCAGTTGTAACCATTCATGATTTAATTTTTATGAGATATCCTAATTACTTTCCATGGATTGATCGTCAGGTATATCTTAAGAAATTTAAGTATTCGTGTGAAAACTCAGACCTTATTATTGCAATATGTGAACAAACGAAGAGAGACCTGATTAGTTTCCTAAATGTTGATGAGAGAAAAATTCGTGTGGTTTATCAGTCTTGTAATCCAAGATTCTACACACCGCTTGAAGAAGAAGAGATTAATATAGTTCTTAGACGTTATGGCGTTGGAAAAAATTTCATTTTAAATGTTGGGGCAATTGAAGAGAGAAAGAATGCTCTCAATTTAGTTAAGGCCTATGCTAGTTTAAAAAAATCTATTAATCATGATCTGATACTTATCGGTGATGGTGGCGATTACAAGCTTGAAGTTGAAAACTATATAACGAGTAAGGGATTAGGTAACCGAGTTAAGATTCTATCGAATGTCGATAATTCTGATCTTCCTGCATTCTATCAAGCAAGTAGTTTGTTTTGTTATCCATCTTTCTTCGAGGGTTTTGGAATTCCAATAATTGAAGCCCTCTATTCTAAAACACCAGTAATAACTTCTGAAGGTTCATGTTTTCCTGAAGCAGGTGGGCCTGATTCGATTTATATCGATCCGAATAATTCAAAGTCTATTGCGAGTGCTATTGAAAGAGTGCTGACTGATAGTGAGTTGCGTTTTGATATGGTTGAAAATGGACGAAATTTCGTCGAAAAATTCCATCGCAGTAAGACTTCAGAAAATATAATGAATGTTTACAGAGAACTGGTTTAGTTCTCTGTAATTAGTGATAGGTTACTAAGATTCAGTTTTTTAAGAATATCGAGGATCTTTACGAGCCTTTGATATTGAACTTCTTTATCAACTCTTAAATCAATTGGTGTTTCTTTATTTTTAAGTTCTGTTAACTGGGTTTCAAGTTCTTCGGGGCTTAGGTTCTTACCGTCAAGAGCAGTTTGATCCTTATTAACCTCAATAACTATTGTCTTCGTTTGTGCACTAACTGCTTCGCCTGATTCTGTTTTGGGTAAACTCAAAAGAAGCGCAAGTTCTGACTTCTTAAAAACTGTTGAAGTCATAAAGAATATTAACAGAAGAAAAACGACGTCAATTAATGGTGTTATGTCTGTAGATACTTCTTGTCTCGATCGTCTGGCCATAATTTATAAAACCTTTGATAATGTCTTTTTCTCTAGAACATTTTCTAGTTTATCTAACATTCCAAGTAAGTAGTTGTGTCCAACATAGTGTGGGATACCAACAATCATTCCACCAACAGTTGTAATAAGGGCCATCGAGATTCCTTGTGCGAAGTTTGATGGATTATTAAGACCAGTTTGTGACATGACATGAAATGCAGTTAGAACACCAAGTACAGTTCCAAGAAGACCTAGTAGTGGCGAAATCGTTGCGATAATCTTAATTGTATTAAGACCTTTTTCTGCTTTAGTAACATGGGTTGAAACAATTTGTTTTGTAAGTTCGATAATTGAAGATGCGTCATTAGAATTTGTTAATCCTTTTAAATCGTCTCTTAAATTTGCTGATGTATCATCAGTTGACTTTAGTTCAAGAGATAAGAAATACAATTTCGATAACATTAATGCCCAACCAACAATATTCAGTAGTACTAGTAAGTACATAATTGGTCCACCTTGTTCAATGTATTCAAAAAGTCTCATATATTTCTCCTAATATTTTATTCATTCTCATTTTAAATCATTATGAGTAATTAGCAATAAATTAATAATTTACCCTTGCGCTTTCAGTTTTTGATACCATCTTACAAGTGTAGGAAGGAGGTTATCATGCTACACAATCTAATGTTCCATCATGTTGATAAATCTGCTGGCTTTCAAAAATTTATTGAGAAAAAGGTTGCTTCTATACAAAGAAAATTTAGTAATCTTCAAAATATTAAAATGAATTTAGAGAAAGTAGGTCATGACTTCATGTTTAAGATGATTCTTGAGAGATATGGTCGGCCAATTGTCATTCATAGTGTTGACCACAGTCCATATCGAGCAGCATCCAAAGTATTTTCTAAGGCGTCAGCTCTTAGAAATTAGTCCCTCCATTGATTACTGGTCCTAGGATTGGGCCAGTAATCTAGTCAGACATTACGTAAATTCAAGTATTCGGCAATATTTTCCGTAAAGCTATTGATATAAGAGATCAAGGTTGATCTCATGGAGACTCACGGAAGATGAGAATTAATACTAACTACCAATCTATGGTTGCGCAGAGACGTCTTGGAGACGTTGTTAGGCACCAGTCCGTAGAGCAGACAAAGTTGTCTAGTGGTAGTCGTATATTCGAAGCTTCATTCGATCCATCTGGTTTAGCAATCGCTACAGGAATGAAAGCACGAAGTGTTTCAAATCTTCAGGCCCAAAGAAATGTTAATGATGGAGTATCTCTTCTACAGGTAGCTGAAGGTACTTTGAGTGTTATGCACTCAATCAGCGGTCGCTTAAGAGAGCTAGCCATGCAAGCCGCAACTGATACAGTTTCTGATCAAGATCGTTATATTGCCAATAAAGAATTTCAACAAATGATTCAAGAAACAAAGAGGCTAACAGCTTCGACAAAGTTTAACGGTAATCACATTATCAATGGAAAAGGTTCGATTTATGAACTACAAGTTGGAATTGATGGTTCAGCTGAAACAAGTCGATTAATTTATGACCTTCAAAAAGTATTAGCTTCTGCAAATAATTTTGGTCTTAATGGGACAAATATTTTAACTAAAGAAGCAGCAAGAAGTGTATTTAGACCCGTTGATGCTATGGTTGGAGAGGTTTCTAGTTCAAGAGCTAAGTTAGGTAGTGCGATGGTGAGAATGGAATCAATCAATCAAAACCTACAAGTTCATCGAGAAAACCTCGAGTCTTCAAGATCAAAGATTGCTGATGCAGACGTTGCTGAATCTACTACTAATAATGCAAAAGATGAAATTATGAAAAATGCTTCACTCGCACTTCTTGCTCAAGCAAATTCAACACCAGCTGCTGCCGCGAAACTGCTCGGATAATTAACTTAAATTCTTTCTAAATTGTATTTTAAAGATCGTTCCAATATTTAATTCACTAGAGACACTTATTTTACCACCAAGTTTTTGAACAAGGTGTTTTACAATCGCAAGCCCTAAACCTGTTCCTCCATAATTTCTATTTCGTGATTGATCGACGCGATAAAATCTTTCAAAGATTCTTGGAAGATGTTCTTTGGCGATTCCTGGACCATTGTCAGTGATTTGAAGATGGACGTGATGTTCATCTTCGCTCCATTTTAAATCAATCTTAATGTCTTCAGAGCTTTCATTGTACTTGATGGCATTAGAGACAAGATTGATAATAATCTGTTCAACCATTTTAGGATTTGAAATAAACTCATTAACCAAAATTTCTGTATGAATATTAACTTGCTGATCGCGGAAAGATTGCAGCGTATCAGATATTGATTGCTCAGTTATTTCCGTAAGGTTCGTTTCACTTAGTTCGACTTCATTAATCGCCTCGATTGTTGAAAGGCTTAGGAGATCATTAAAGAGGCTTGTGAGACGATCACAGTTATGAACAATCGTTTGTAAAATATCTTTTTCCGATTCTGTGTAATCTGGCTTTATTGATTCGATTGTTTGAACATAACCTTTAATGGCCGTGAGTGGTGTTCTAATTTCATGGGAGACATTGGCAACAAAGTCACTGCGCATTTTCTCCGCCATTTTTAAACTTGTGAGGTCGTGAAAGATACAAACGATTCCATAACTATTTCCAGAAGTGTCTTTAAGAGGGTTTGTGTTGATGTAGAAATATTTTTTCTTACTTTCTGATACTTCAATTGCAAACTCTGCTCCAAAGGAATAGGTGTCTGATTTTAATGACGTTTCGATAAAGCGCATCAGATCATGATTTCTGATTACGTCGATGAAATTGAGATTATCAATCTTTGTCGTTCGATTAGAAAATGATGAAATAAAAGCATTGTTTGCAAAGAGTACCTTCCCTCGAGAGTCAATTGCGAGAATCGAGTCGGATAGGGATTCCAATAGGGTGTAGAATTTATTTGATTCTTTCTTAAGGTTTGAAAGAAGCTTTCTATTTGTGTACTCACTTTCATCAATACTTCTTTCAATTATTTCCCACTCTGATTGTGTTGAGTTTTCAATCTCTGAAATTAAATTTTCTTTTGTATAGATATTAGAGAATGAAATAATCTTTGATAGAATGGAGCGAAGTGGATTCGCCATTTTCATCGCCCCAAATAAAGAGAGAAGTGTACTAATAATAAAAATTGGAAAAATATAAACTAAGATTGAGTTATTTGTCTTTACGAGAAATTGAAATATTTTTTCAGCGCTAAATATCATATAGACTGAGTATTTTTTCTCTGCGAAAGAAATATTTGAATGATAGTAGAGGAAGTCGTTATTAAGGCGCTTGTTAAAAAGAATCTTCTTGTCTTCGCCTTTGAGGTCATCAAATTTTCTAAGGATCTCCTGACTCTTGATATTGTCGAAGTCTTGTGTTTTGCAGATATACTGTTCAGTACCATGAAAAAGAGCGAAGTAGAGAAGGTCCTCACTAAGGGCATTGCATAATCGAGTATCCTTAATGTCATTATATCTTAAGAAAATATTGATATGATTTCTCGATTGAGAAATTAAGTTATTTGCTGCAACTTTATTTATTCGATCTCTGGCCACAAGAATAGTCAAAATAATCGCCAATGCCATTGCAATAGTTTGCACGAGTGCGAATCGTTTAAAAATTCTCCACGTGAGATTTCGAAATAATTTATTCTTAGTCGTTAAGGATTCGATATCCAATGCCTCTAATTGTCTCAATAAAGTTTGAGTATTCGTTTAGCTTCTTTCTAAGGCCAAAGATGTGGGTGTCGATAGTTCTCTCCGTCACATGAATTGGACCTCCTTGAATGGTCTCAACAAGATATTTTCTCGTCAATACTTTTCCTGGTCTCTCTAGTAGTGTGCAAAGTAATTTGTACTCTGATACTGTCAAACTGATCTCATTTTCACCAGTCCAAACCTTACATTGTTCTGTGTCAACGGTTATCCCACGATGTACTAACTTAGAAGAATTACCTTTTGCTTCTGATTTTTCATCCTCTTTTTGAGGCCGGTAGCGGCGCAGAAGAGATTTTACACGCGCTTTTAAAACATTAATATCAAAAGGCTTTGTAACATAGTCATCGGCACCTGCTTCAAGGCCATCAACAATATCGCTAGGCTTTGTTAATGCTGTCACCATTAAGACTGGAATATTCTTTGTCTGCTCATACATGCGAATGAACTTACAAATCTCAATGCCATCCAACGCAGGAAGCATTCTGTCGAGAATGATGAGGGAGTAGTTAATATCGGTCGAGTTTTGTAGGTGAGTTATTGCTTCTCGACCTTGGTTGATTATTGTTGCCTTTATCCCTAAGGTTTCAAGGTTTACTTTAATAAGGTTTGCAATAGCATTCTCATCTTCAACTATTAAGGCACTAAACTCGCTCATTTTTCTTCTCCGGGTTGTGTCTAATATCATGACCTGATTCAAGGAATATTACGTCTTCACAAATATTTGTTGAGTGATCACCGATTCGTTCAAGATTTTTTGCGACTCTCATCGCTGCAAAGCCTTCTTCAAAAGGATAGGCTTCTTCTTTCATCTTCCTAAAGTATTCACGAATTATTTCACGGTGGATTGCGTTGACTTCTTTATCTGACTTTATAACATCCGCTGCGAGATTTGTATTTGAAGTTGAAAAGGCATCAAGACTTTTCTTTACCATCTGTAGAACTTCATCCTGAAGAGTATCTAAGAGAGGATGAGTCGTTGTAAGTTTTTGATTATATCTTTTGATATTTACCGACTGATCTCCCAACCTTTCAAGTTCAGAATTCATTTTCATGACAGCAAGTGCTGTTCTAAGATCTGTAGCATGAGGGGCCTTGAGGGCAATATACTTGAAGACATCGTCATCTATTTGTTTATGATAGCGATTAATTTCATCTTCGATGATGAATATATCATTGAGGGAATTTTCGCTAACAAGAGAAAAGCTTAGAATCTTTTCTGCAAGTGCACCCATCTCAAGAATTTGTTTTCTTAAAAAATTAACATTGAGCTCTGCCATAAAGTCTACCTTCTCTTATCCGAATCTTCCGGTGATATAATCTTCTGTTTTTTTCTTTTTTGGGTTTGTAAATATTTGAGAACTTTCCCCACTTTCTACGAGTTCCCCAAGGATGAAGAAACTTGTATTGTCGGCGACTCTTGCGGCCTGTTGCATATTATGGGTAACAATAATAACCGAATGTTCTTTTTTTAGTTCAGTCATGAGGTCTTCAATTTTTGCTGAAGCGATTGGATCAAGTGCCGATGTCGGTTCATCCATTAGTATGATCGGAGGATTTGTAGCCAATGTTCTGGCAATGCAGAGTCTTTGCTGTTGTCCTCCAGATAGGCTTGTTCCATCTTGATGAAGTTTATCTTTTACTTCATTCCATAGGGCAGCTTTTTTTAGACACGAGATTGCAATCTCTTCGAGCTTGTCTTTATTTCTCTCTCCCCAAAGCCTAGGTCCAATGACGACATTGTCAAAAATTGACATTGATGCAAAAGGGTTCGGCTTTTGAAAGACCATTCCAATATGTCTTCTTATTTCGACGGCATCCATTTTCTTGTCGTAGATATTTTGTCCATTGAGTAATAC
>CAZQJK010000078.1:0-12287 GCA_964593545.1 uncultured Bacteriovorax sp.
TTTTTTGTTGTTGATTTGCATTCTAAATTGGGGCAGTTGTATATCATGCGAGTTTACATGCAAGATATCGTGTCTATAATTGATTTTAACTAACTGAAATTTAAGGATACAAAACTGGAAGAGTTCAAAAATTGAATGGCGTGAGGATAAAATCCATCCCCACGCAAAGGAAGTAGTTACTACTTACCGTGTACCCACCAACGATATAATCTATCTTTTAGCGATCTTTTCTTTCTAATATTTTTGATACAGTCATCATAATCCTCATCATTTTGCTTCTTAGCTTTTGATAGATTTTTTTCCATATCCCTAACAGCTCGTGAATACTCACGATCTTTCTTTTTCTGATCTTTCTCGTACTGTCTAACGGCCTTAGATCTTTCTTTTTCCGTCATCCAATTATTTACATAATCATTAACATTTAATTGGTAAGGTTTTCTATCAACAGAAAACTGATCTGCATCAAATTTAAATCTCTCTTTACAAGCAGCGACTTTACCTTCTCTCTTTTCTTTAACTCTCCACCACATGTCATAATCAAATAAAACATTAACATCATCATCAACATCGTCTTTGAAAGAGCTTACTGGAGCATCGGACTTGTAGTTGTACTGAAGTTGTACGAGGTCATCAATATCAAGAGCAAAGTCTGGAGATGATTCAGAACCTGTATTTAGAACCCTTTTATATGGCTTCTCTCTTTTTGGGAACGGATGCTCTGATTTGTCGTTTAAGTTAAAGTTAACAACGATTGGAGTTTTCCCTGTCGCTGATTCTGTAACTAACCAGTACATTGTATAAAGGTCAGCATCAAGCATTCTCATACAACCATGACTATCGAATGCACGAATAAAGTCATCACCATTTGGTTGAGCGTGGAAGCCGATACCAGTGAAACCTTCTTTAGGGTCTTCTTGAGATAGAAGACGGATAAATGGTTTACCCATGTAGTAACGAGGCATCTTTCTTTCATACATTGCGTAACGCTTATCAAGAACACCGTTTTTAAAACGTGGAGTGATACTTGAAACACCATCATTAAGAACGTTTTCGTCAATAGCTCCAACACCGAGAGGAAAAACCATCTTGATACCGAGAGAGTCATCTTTTACGATCGCTTTACGAGATCCTAGAGCAACTTCAACTTTTAGAGCTGTGTCCTTTAGGGCCCTGATAGAGGTTTGGTAGACTTCAACATCACCTTTTACTCTGCTTCCACTTTCTTCGAGGTTTTCACCTTGAGCAACAAGGTTAACAAAGAAAAATCTCTCTGACAGATCATCACTTTCTTTTAGCTCAACGAAAGCTCCAAGCTTGTACTTGAATTTAGCCCCATCACGCTGTGGAAAATCTGTAAGAAATAAATTGTGGACTTCTTTTATGTCGAGACCTTGAAAAAGCTCGTCTGAGTTTTTTTCTGCCCACTTCGTAAATAAAGATAAATTAGAATCAATTTCTCCACGAAATCTTGCGACATCTGATACTCTAACATTTTTAACGTCTGAAAAATTTGTACCTTTCTTAACCCACTCAGCAAAAGCTGGTGTAGAAAGTAGCATTAGCGAGCAGATAAGCCCGTTAGATAATATTTTCATGTATTACTCCCCAATTGTTTCGGGGTTTATACACGATTTTAACTCAGTGTTCCATCGTGATGAAATATTTACAAAAAAAAAGGACCCGTAAGGGCCCTTAATTATTTTTTGATATTTAGAAGTTCAACTTCAAATACAAGAGTTGCTCCACCAGGGATTGAAGGAGGTGCTCCTTGATCGCCGTAAGCAAGCTCAGATGGAATTACTAATTTAATCTTTCCACCTTTTCCGATAAGTTGAACACCTTCTGTCCACCCCTTAATTACCTTATCAAGTGGGAAGTCAATTGGCTTATTCTTCTTATAAGATGAATCAAATTCTGTTCCATTTGTAAGAGTTCCTTTGTAATGAACTTCTACAGTGTCTGTTGATTTTGGCTTTTCCGCAGAACCTGGGTTTAGAATTTTATATGCAAGTCCTGAAGCAGTTTTTGTTCCACCTTCGTTGGCTACGAATGCATCAAGAAATTTTGCTCCATTTTCTTTTTCGCTTTTTGAGTTAACTTGAAGTCTTGATTGAATGATGTCTCTAAATTTATAAGCGTATTTCATCGTATCATCAACTTGTGCTTGATCCTTCGTCATACCGTCTCTAACACCTGCCATAAGTGCTTCAACTTCTCTTTCATTTAGCTTAAATTCTTTAAATCTCTTCCCATAAACGTGACCAACTGAATAGAAAGTCTTGTCATCATCAGACTCAATTTTTGCTTCTTTCTTATTACAAGAAACTAAGAACATCGATCCTAGAACTAGGAATGGAATAATTTTTTTCATGAAACATCCTTTGTAATTTATAAATTTTTCCTTAAATTTATTAAAAATAATCAATGTAAAAAGGATAGCCTTACTTACAATAATATTCAAGTATTATGCTTTAAATATTTAGATTGTCATCCAATATCTGATTGGCCAATTGGTCACATCTTTCATTTTGTGGGTGACCGCTATGACCCTTGACCCATCTAAAACTTAGGTTCTTAAATTTTGCTGCGATAAAATCAAACTTCTGCCAAAGATCGAGATTTTCTGGCTCTTTCTTGTCTGCTTTTTTCCAGCCCCTCGCCTTCCAATTTGGAAGCCATTTCTCGTAGCCATCAATCACATACTTTGAATCACTATAAAGAATAACAGCTGTTGATTGAGGTTTTTTCTCATCGGCCAGATGTCTAATCATATACTCAAGGGCCTTTGTAGCTCCTAGGAGCTCCATTCTATTATTCGTTGTCTCTGGATGAAACTCACTCTGTTCAAATAACACGACACCATTAACATCTTGGCCAACAACGCCCCAAGAACCAGGGCCAGGATTGCCACGGCACGCTCCATCAGAGTATACCGTATAAGCATTTAGTTCCTTGGCTTCAGAAGTAACCAAAAATTCACCAACACTTTGGGTAATAGGAGCTGCCTCATCTTCATGTATATACTCATTGGCAAAGTCCATTAGGTCTTGTACTGCATCATTTATTTGATAGTCATTTTGACTTAATTTATCAAGATATTCCAGCGCTGCTAGAACTTGTTTCTTCTTCATTAATACCTCTATTTTTAAAATAATAACTTGAATATTACACATTTCCAACAAGTGAGTTTTTTTCAAGACTTTAAGCTTGGATATTGATAAAATAATTGGTGCAAATAAAAAGGATTAATTATGCATTTTCATGAATTAACAGCAGGCTCTACTGTCGAAGGCAGTGAAATCAAATCTTATCGCAGTGATGTCGATGGGGATAAGTATATCTACCTGATGGCCGGCGTCCACGGTGATGAAGTTGAAGGAGTCTACGTTGTTGACCAATTATTTAACTGGTTAAAAACGCAGGATCAGATGCACCTTCCACTCGTCGTCATTCCAATCGTCAATGTTGACGGCTACCGTGCTAATACTCGTGTAAATGCTCATGGGGTAGATCTTAATAGAAATCTCTCGACTGATTGCTGGACCAGCGAAGTCTCTGAAAAAAAATACTATCCAGGAGATAAGCCACTAAGTGAGCCAGAAAATCAGTATCTTTTAAAGTTATTTAAGAAGTATCAACCAGGTCTAATTCTCTCGATCCACTCTTGGAAGCCACTTGTGAATTTCAATGGCGACTGTTTAGATGTTGCAAATTATCTAGGCCAAAGAAATGGCTATGAAGTTGTCGCAGATATAGGTTATCCGACACCGGGATCTCTTGGAACGTATGGCCCAGCAAAACTCGATTGCCCCGTTCTTACATTTGAATGTCCAATTTTTAATGACGAAAAAGGTCTCAAAGAAATTTGGCTAGAAAATGAAGAGGCGTTCAAAGGAATTTTTCTCGATAAAATCTACTCACGATTTCTCTAAAACTGTACTAACTGCTCCTGTTAAATGGGGATTGAAATTTCAATTAGTTAACAACTCACTTAACAAAATCGCCACATTATACGCGCGAATATCTATGGTTTTTGGGCTGCCACATATCTAAGAGGCTTTCTTTAATAGCCATCAGGTAGCGCGCGTAGCATTTCCCCATTTAAGTGTAGCAGTTCAAGAACTGTTCATAAATTTAGTCACTGCATGAATAATTTACACTCGCTCCCACTTCAGGGCCATTTTATTATATTCTTGAGAGTAATAGTCACCTTTTGACACCAAAGTCACTGGCATCGTAATTGCAATTATTTGCTTACTATACGAGTGAAAGGAATTACACAAGGAATGATAATGACAAATAAAATGTCTATCTTACTAATTTTATTGGCATCAAGCACAATGGCCCAACAAGGCACGAGTACGACAAGTGTTAAAATGCCAGAAAAAGCGTCCAAACTGTGGTCAGTTAGACTCTCTTCTACTCTTGAGACTGATTCTAAGACCACAAGTGATGAGACGAAAACATTTTCGAATACAACATCACTTGGATTTGGATATAAGCTACCATATGAATTAAGTGCAGGTTTATCTCTAGTCCTAGACAAAGACTTAGAGGGTGAAAGAGAGCAAAATCTAAGAGATCCATCATTATCTCTTTCGCGTGCTCTTCCTGTGTTTGCAAAGTATGTAACTTCTAAAGCAAAAGTTTCAGCTAGAGTGCCTTTGTCTGAATCTTCTAGAAAGACAACAGGTCTACAAACAGCAATCGCAACATCAGTAACTTTTCTATACGATGCTTCAAATCTTGCGAGTGGATTAACGATTGGTTACGGACCATCGCTAATTAGTAACTTTCATAAATACAAAGTTACAACAAGTGGAAAGTCTAATACACAAAGAACTCTTTCAAACTCTCTAATGTTTGATTATGCATTCAATGACAGTTTTAGAATTTACCTTGATAACACTTACTACCGTAACTTTACATACGATGGTAATTACAACGATTTCTTTTCATTTGATCAGTCTCTAACTTACTCACACAAGATTGGAGCTTCAGCAACTATTGGACACGCCATTGGTGGTTCAGCACTCGCAGTAAATGGAAAAGAATCAAACGTACAACTATTTGATAAGAACGAATCTACATATTATTTTACATTAGGATTTAGCTATTAAGTCTAAAACTACAGGAGTTAGCATGTCTAAAAAGAATTATCTATTAAGTACACTAGTTCTAGCAGGACTGATTACAGGTTGTGCGAAGGAACGTGCCTTTGAGGAGACGTACAAGTCATCTGAAAACGGTGGATTTATCGCAAAGGCGTCGATAAACACTGATTCAGAATTTCTTTTCATCACTAACTCACAAGGTGTGCCTAGATATACAACAGCAATGGCACCATTTGTTCAAGGTAATGAACGAGTGATAAAATTTAAATTTGAAAAAGATGAGCTTATTGCTTATAAAATGGAAGAGAATCCATCTTTTACAGATAAAGAACAAAACAACAAACCAATTCTACGAATCCCTGTATCGTATCATTCATTTCGTTGTGCACTTAACTCTAATGACGAGTGTACTAATGAAGAAGAAGAAAACACAGAACTTGAATGGTTCCAAAAAGATAAATTTGTTGCTGACTTTGGTTCACTTGAAATGCTTGAGGCCGATAGTATCGATCTGCCAAGTACATCAGACTCTTGTTATGCACACATTAAAGATAAGCTAATCAAAGACTCATTGAAGATCACAAATACTGATCTAAACTTTGTTGTAGAAAAAACTTACCAGTACAGTGACTCTCAAGGATGTCGCGAAAACCTAATGTACAATGTCGAAACGTGGGAAGAATATAAGAACGAATTAGAAAAAAATGCAGGAGCAATTAACGTTAGAGTTAGTTACTCATTTGCTCGTCTTGACTCTATTGCTTCACCAAAATACCAAGTTGTTGACTACCCTGTTGATGATCATAAATTATTTGGTTTTTTCAAAACAAGTGAAACATTTAAAAATGATGACAATAGAGATGACGTTCGTTATGTCATGAACAGATGGAATCCAGAACGTAAGGTTATTGATTATTACCTAAGTGATGAATTCGACAAGAAGACGACATATGACTCTGAAGGAAAAATTGTTGTTCTTGGTAACGAGTACTTAAAAGAAGCAAGTTTCTTTGCATTTGATAGAATGAACCAAGCACTTAAGAGAGCTGGTGTTGATCTTTATCTAAAGCTTCACGCTCCAGCAGGTAAATCTCCAGGAGATCTAAGAAACACAATGGTTGTTCTTATTGAAGATATCGCATCTAACCTACTTGGATATGGGCCTACAGTTGCTAACCCAAGAACTGGTGAAATCGTTAAAGCACATACAAATATGTACAAAGGCTCACTTGAGTCATTTGCACCGCACACTTACGACTCAATTGTTTTCTTAGAACAAGAGCTTGAAAAAGAAAAGAATGAAACTCCACTTCCTCCAACAGAGACAGAAAAGTCACTTGGAATGTCTGGACCAGTTCTTAAGAAATCAACTGCAGCTTCAAGAACAACTGCAGTACAAAACGTACTTAACCTTCTAGCTAAAGTTGACTTAAAAGAAGATGAGCATGGACATATTCATGGACAAGAGAAAAAAGAAAAATCTCTTTCATCTGTATTTAATTCTGGAAAGAGACTTACAAAAGGTTCAATTAAATCGTTTTTAAACAAGAAAACAGAGTTTAACAATGTTGATGCTCTTGTTAAGAGATTTGAAAGTGTAAACCCAGATTTCACAAACCGTTTTGCAAAACATGCTAAAGCGAAGAAAATTTTAAATGAAAACTCTGGATATACTTCTGACATGCTTAACTTCCAAGCATTAGGAAAAGTTTCTGTAAAAGAAATCAATACAGTGAAAGGGATTAGAAACGAAAATGGTGCTCTAAAGAATTGGATCGAATTAACTTCTGACCAAAAGTTTAAGTTAACTCAAATTCTTGCCAGACATGCATACGTTCCAACACTAGTGCATGAGATTGGTCATAACCTTGGTCTTAGACATAACTTCTATGGAAGTGTTGATAAAGATAACTTCTATTCAGAAAAAGATAGAAAAGACCTTGGTATTGAAGGGGGATCTGTTTACTCTTCAATTATGGACTATGCTTACTCTTCATTAAATGAACTATCAACTTTTGGTAAGTACGATACAGCAGCACTAAAATTTGCATATAACAGAGAAGTTGAATTAACGAATGGTAAATTTGTTAAACTTGGTAAATCTACTTTACTAAACAAAGTACCAGGACTTAAAAAATATGGTTTCTGTACAGATGAAGATGCAGGAAGCTCACTTACATGTAATCGTTTTGACGAAGGTGCAAACGTTAAAGAAATCATGTTGCATTATGCGGCCAAGTACCAAGAAAACTACTACTGGAGAAACTTAAAGAATCGTAGAAAGAACTTTAACGACAGAAGCGGAGCATGGAACTATATTGTATCAACATACTATACGATGTTAGACGTTAGACAAATCCATGAGCAGTGGCAATCACTTCACACTTACCTTGCACAATTTCAAGGATTCGAGCAACTCGCAGTAACTGGTTGTAGTGAAGAGCAAAGAGCTTCAATCGGAGATTTCTGTGACTATGTACAAGAGACTAAAGATGCAAACGATGCAGCTGGAAGATTCTTTGTAGACATTATTAAGACTCCAGATTTAACTTGTGATGTTAGCTTAAGCGCAACACTTGGTGGACAAGTATTTATTGATGGTGCAAGAGTTCCATTTGTAATGAGTGATGCAATGTCAGACATGACATTCGAACTTCCAAATGACAAAGGTTCTTATAAGCCATACACATGTTTTGATAAGAATATACCAAGTGCAGTTGTAGAAACATACTCACAAACGATTATGAATATGTGTCTCCAAGCTACTAATAACAATGTTGAAGTTTGTCAAAATCAACTTCAAATCGAAGCAGTTGTTGCAGGAGAAGTTGGTAAATTACACAACGACGTTGATGCGGCCGACAGAACAAATGAAGATCATGATTCTTCTGACATCGAAATTAGAGGAAACTGGATTGATAAAGCATTTGCAATGGAATTTCTAACAAATAAGGAATTGCTAACAACTGCTGGAGCAAGTAACCATATCTCTTATGTTGATGTAGCTGGATTTGATGCTGAAATAGACAACTTAGTAAGACATTTAATCTATGGTGAAGAATTACATGATCCAATGAGATTTACTGCTGCTAACGGTATGAAATACCCAGCACCATATGAACTTGATCTAAACATCAAGACAAAAGTACCTTCGATGAAATGGACGATTAAAAACTTTATCCCAATCATCGATAGTGACAACTTTGGATACGGGCCAGTTTTAGCAAAAGTAGCAAGATCAAATGCTTACTCAAGGTTGCAGGACGCAGGTAGTGATACAGTTTACAGAGCACGTAATAAGTTTTCTGATAGCTTAACTGTATACAAGAATAGACTTAACCAAGATAGTGATATTTTTGGAGATACAATTGTATCAAAAACAAAGGACACAACTTTTGAGTACGGTGCAACTGAGAGAAACACTGTAGCAAAGGAATTGATCGATAGAGTAAATGGTCTTCAAGATGAAATCTCGACACAGATTTCAGCAATCAAGAAGAAAGTTGACGATGCTTCAATGGAAACTGAAGAAGAACCAGCATCAACTGATGATTCAGCACAAGCATCAACTGATGACTCTGCTGACGAACCAACTCAAGCACAAGCTCCAAAAGAAGAACCGACTGCAGGTAAGGAGTTGATTGAAAAGATTATCGACCTACAATCTGTATATGCAACAGCGAAAACAGATGTTGATAACTTCATCGGAGTTCTAATAGATGCTCAAATGTCAGGACAGGACTCAGATGCAGCGGTTAATAAGTATATCGAAGAAGTTGGTATTGTAAGATTCCAGTACGTATACGATGTATTTACAAGAATGTATGTAAACCCTAAAACTGAAGAAGAGAAGGCACTATCAGCATTCTCAATGAATGATCTAAAGTACTCGCTTATGACTGACAAAGAAAAAGCAGCCGCTAAGCAAAAACTTAAAGACGGATTATTCGGTCTCTAAGAAACAAAATCAACAATTATAATGAACTAGGCCTCGCATTGCGGGGCCTTTTTTTGTAGGCATCAATTAGCAGGAAGCTAATTGATGACGTGCAACCCTGACAACCGAGCACAATGCGAGGTTGAGAGGGTCAGGAATAAAGTTGCCGACCTAATAAATTGCAGGGACCGGAATCGACATAGAAAATAGACGGTAAAGCTCTGACGTCAAAATGCTCACGCATTTCGCCGCAGGCAAAGAAAAGGGAGATCAACGATCTCCCTTCGATATGCATAACTTTTTGTTTTTTATTAAGAAGCTTTTGTAAACTTGATAACTTCAACTGGACAAGCTTCAGCAGATTCAAGAATTTTTAAACCGTCATCAAGAGGTGCTCCTGGACGAATTAAACAAGTTGTATCAGTTACTTCAAATACTTCAGGATAAATACCTTCACAAGCATTACAAACAATACAACCGTCTTCAATCCAAACCTTTGCTACAGTAAAGTTTTCTTGCGCAGGAGCTGCAGAATCAGCAGAAGCTGTAAAAGCACCAGCAAAAGCAGGATTTGACTGAATCTTAAGGATTCTCTCAGCTGTTTGTGGAAGCGGATCAGCAATGAAGCTTCTCTGTGTTTGGTGATAAACTGGTTTAGTTTTAACATAACCATATTTTTCATTAAAAGCAGAAACAGACTTTGCAGCTGCTCTATATTCTTCTAAGAACTTTCTTGTTTTATAATTGAAATAATGAGTAATTCCATCTTTCTTCGATACTACTTCGATTTGAAGAGTTGAATTATCAAGGCCTGTCGAATTTAGAATCTCAACAAATGCTGGACCTAAGTTTACATCAACACCAAAGTCAGAAGTTTGTCCTGTAAAGTCAGAAGAAACGTCAACTTGAGTTGGTTTTGCAAATGGATTAAAAAGTCTTAGTTTAACTTGGTCAAAAGATGCTGGCTCTCTTGCATTATTCCAACGGAAACCAATAGCAAAACCACTTTCTCCATTTTCAGATTTTAATATCTCTAATGATGGTCGTGCAAATAAGAAGTGAAAAGCACCAGAAAGTAAGCTTAAAACTCCTAAATTAACAACTAATCCTAATACGACTAAGAACGCAATCCCCATTGCTAATAGCGTTGTATTCACCCTAACTCCTTGAAAACTAAAATTGTCAAATCTCTAATATTCTAACATAACTTAACTTCAATCGTCCAAAGAATTACGAGTAGTTAAGTTGTTTATTTTTAATGTTTCCTGACCGCTGTAACTAATGCAATATGTTACGCTGGTTGAGCAAACCTCAACTAAACCTAGAAGCTCATCTTTGAAGTATACCCAGTAATGACCATCTGACCTATCAACTGTAAACTTTTGCCCATTACTAAACTTAAAGTGTTCAGTCTCATCAAAGTCAATGCGCTCAAAGTGAACAAGCGACTCAATAACTCCAGCATTTCTTTGCAAAAAAGAGCCCTCATCAAAATCTTCGCCCTCAAGCTCAGCTAGCTCGAAAGACTTTTCAACGAAGTGGTGACCAATCTTAGAACGCCTAAGCTCTTTTAATGCTCCAGCGGTCCCAAGCTTCTTTGCTAAATCTTCAAATAATACTCTTATATATGTCCCGCTTGAGCACAGAACACGAAAGACGACTTCATTGCCACAAAAACTTAAAAGCTCAATTTCATAAATCTCTCTTTCGACAGGGTCTTTCTTTATCTCAACACCTTCACGGGCCCATTCATAGAGATTCTTGCCTTCAAATTTAGTCGCTGAATACTTGTGTGGAACCTGTTGATACTTTCCAAGAAAGCTTAAAAGCATCTCTCTAACTTGTACTTCATTGTAGTTAGAAGCATCAAAAGACTCATCCTTGTAAAACTGGTCTTCATTAGCAGTAAAGTCCCCTGTCTCGCTTTGGATTCCAAGAATCCCTTTAGCGATATATTCCTTAGGTAGTTTCTGAGTATAATCATTAAGCCTAGTCGCACCACCAATTCCAACAATCATGAGTCCATCGGCAAATGGATCGAGTGTACCAAAGTGTCCGATCTTTCCAATCTTCTTAGAAAGCGCACGTTTGAATTTTCGAATCACATCAAAGGACGAAATATCGACAGGCTTGTTAACTAGAAAAAATAAAGGCCCATAGTAAGGGCCTTTGTATTTTGTTGAATTTTTCTTCATTAGAACGACTTACCCTTTTTCTTCTCTTCTCTTAAAAGAGTATCAATCGAGGCCTCATCTTCAAATGATGAGTCATACTTAACAACAATAGCAGGGGTATGTCTGACCTTAACATTCTTTGCAAGGTGAGATCTCATTTTACCAACAGTCGCATCCATCGCATCTTTAATAGAACCACGACGTGCCTGATCAAACGTATCCCAATAAACAGTTGCAACAGAGTAATCAGCTGCAACGTCTACTCGAGTTATCGAAACAAAGCTTAATGCTGTATTATTAAGCCCTGTTCTTAAAAGCAAATTAAGTTCATCCCTAATTTGATTTTCATATTGTTCTTTCTTACTAAACTTCGCCAAAGTAAAACCTCTTATAGAATATTGTCGCCTTCAATTTGGACGTCGCTTAGTGTTCTCTTCTTTTCAATTAGGCGGTAAGCTTCAAAAAGGTCACCAACTTTAATGTCTGTATATTGCTCAAGAGCGATACCACATTCGTAACCATTCTTAACTTCCTTAACATCATCTTTAAATCTCTTAAGAGATGACATTTTCCCGTCAAATACAATCTTACCATCACGAAGTAATCTAACATTACAACCAGACTGAATCGCCCCGTCGATAACATAAGAACCAGCAATTGTTCCAATTTTAGGAACAGAGAATGTATCTCTAACTTCAGCTCGACCAATGAATTCTTCAACAGTCTCAGGAACAAGAAGTCCTTCAATAGCAAGCTTAACGTCATTGATTAGCTCATAGATAATTGAATATGTTTTAACATCAATACCCTTAACTTCAGCTGTCTTTCTCGCAGAAGTTGATGGTCTCATGTTAAATCCAATAAGGAATCCACCAGATGTCTCGGCCATTGAAACGTCTGAATCACTAATTGGTCCAACACCACCAGCAATTACACGGACGTTAACTTCTGGGTTTGAAAGTCCTTCAACAGCGTTCTTAATTGCTTCAAATGATCCTTGAACATCTGAACGAATAATAAGAGCAAGCTCTTTTTGTTCAGGTCCTTCATCTTTAGCTGCAG
>CAZQJK010000079.1:0-12064 GCA_964593545.1 uncultured Bacteriovorax sp.
CAAAGACGCCTCCAAAATAGCCATGTCTGCAGCAAAGCAGCTTAAAACAATTTCAGCCATGCCAAGAGATAAGAGTATTCTAAAATGTGATGTGATTAATGGCATCGTCGGACAAACTTTTCCTTTCGATGAAGATCTGCTCGAAATTCAAATTACTGTTAATGGAAAAAATAACGAATTTTGGAATAATATGGTTTCGGATATTGAATCGAAACAAGAAGAAGTATCTAATAAATTTAATAAATATCGGAAGTAAATATGGATGCAAAAGCTCAGCAATTACTAAAAAAATATATGAAGAACAAGAAGTTCTTATCAATAGAGCCTTCTGTTGCCGCCAAGACAGCCATTGAAACGATGCTGATGAAAACAGCTATTCCACGTAAGAACATTCATCACGCAAAGAATCTTCAAATGGCCCACGAATTATTAAAAGAAAAAAAACCAAATTATATTATTACAAATGAGCGACTTGAAGATGGTAATTACAAAGAAATTCTAGATGAGCATCTCAAGCAATGGCCAAATCGTCTAGACAGTGGATTTATTCTTTTGTCTGACAATGACTCTCTCGATGCAGTTTCAAAAGTTGCGCAATCAGAAATAGACTCACTTGTGTTAATCCCATTTACTGTAACATCACTACAAAGTGAATTCCTTAAAGTCGTTGTTCCAAAATCTGACCCTTCAGATTATCAACTCGCTCTTGAAAGCGTTAGAGAGCACCTACGTTTTGATGTCAACAAAGCTTTTGAACTTGTAAAGAAAGCAATCAAGCTAGATTCAAAACCTTTCGAGGCATATTATCTTGAAGGTATGATTCACCTAAAAGGGAAATCCCTCGAGCAAGCGAAAACAGCTTTTGAAAATAGCTTAAAATCTAACCCTACTTACTATAATTCCTTAAAAGAACTATTTACTGTCTATATGACATTAAAAGAAAGACACAAGGCCTACCAAATTAGTAAAAAATTAACGGAAGAATTTCCAGTAAATCCTGAAATGATCCCAGATCTCGCATGGGTTTCTGTCGCATGTGCCGAGTATGATGATATCCTTAAATACCACACGGCGTTTAAAACAGTTGATCAGCCAGACAATGATCTTAAAAATTATATTGCAGCTTCGTTAACGATTTACGGGAAAAAAATTGTTCAAGACAAGTTTGAAAATGGTGAAAAGATCGAAGAAGACATTATAAACAGGGCCTACAAGTTAATGGAGGAAGCCTCTGTAATTTGCGAAGATAAGCCTTTGGTATTCGCCTCTCTTATAAATACGTTAAGACTTACAAGTAATGCCTCTCTACTTGAAAATATTTATGATCGCGCAAGTAAACGATTTCCAAATAATAAAAGTATAAAAGTTCTTGAGGTACTCATGAACGATGATAAGTTAAAACCAGCAGAATCACTCAAAGGTGCACAAAACGCCATAAAATCAGGTCTTGATATGCCAGAGATTCATGAAATTATTCTAAGAAGAACTGTTGAACTTGGACTACCAGAGCGAATGATTCAAGAAAGTCTAGAAAACGCCTGCAAGAGCTTCCCGAACCTAAAAAATGTATTTGAAGAAATTTTGGTAAAAGCTAAGAAAGACTAGCCCTTCTCTAATTTAGAGAAAAGCTAGTTATGAAAAATATCTTACTACTTAATAACTCTACAGTTTGCTCTGAAAGTTTGATTTGTTTCAATATCTCTGATTCTTGAATCAAAAGTTTCCGAGTAATCAAAAAGAAGTTTAATATCAAATAATCTTCCTTCTTCTTCAAGTCTCAAAGACGAATAGATAAATGGAGCTTTCGTCATTGTAGAGATAAGTTTTGTATTTCCTTCTGCAATGTAACCAACGAAATCGACATAATCGCTACCATATCCTGAAGCTAGTAATCGAAATGACATTATCGTTCTAGTATTTGAAAGAATACTTTCACTTAATGGTCCATTTACATCAAGTGAACCCTGAGCAAAGAACTTATTCATATAAACGAGATCCGATGGCTCACAAATATAGTTTAAAGTTTCTGCCTTTACTGATAGACCAAGCGAAAGAAATAGACTGATAAACATGATTCTCATGAATCCTCCCAAGAATTTATTGTATTAAGTTTGCGTTAACCAAGACTTCTAGATTAAAGAACTCATTTGGTCAAGGATATGCGAAACCATCGAAACCATTATAATCCTTGACTTAACTCACATATTTAGGTAAATTGCGCAGGTCGCGTTCAAGTTTAACAATACTTAAGGGCCCAACATTAACTTGTTGGTGATGTGATGCGACCACTGGCCATGTCCCTTAAGTTAATAATATCAGGAGCTTATATGGCAAAGAGTACTACAGGTAGATCACGTTATGCTATTCAACGTGCGTTAGGAGTTGAACTTCCAGGTCTTGGAAAAGCTGGAGCATTAGACAGACGTCCATACGGACCAGGTGTTCACGGTAACAAAAGAAAGAAAATTTCTGATTACGCGGTTCGTCTTAAAGAAAAACAAAAAATCGTATTCCATTATGGACTAAGAGAGAAGCAACTTGTTTCTTATGTTAAGCAAGCAAAGAGAAATACATCTGGGCAACCATGGATGGATCTACTTCTTACTACTCTTGAGTCACGTCTAAATAACGTTGTTTTCAGACTTGGATTTGCACCATCAATGCCAGCGGCATCGCAAATGGTATCTCACGGTCACATCCAAATTAATGGAAAGAAAGTTGATAAAGCTTCTTTCATCGTTAAACCAGGTGACGTAATTTCACTTTCAGAAAAAGGTTACAAGAACCAACTTTATAAGCAATCAAGTGAAACTCCAAGAATCGCTACGATTCCAGCTTGTTTCAGCATTGAAGGTTCTGACCAGAAGAAAGCGAAAATGGTTGAAAAGCCATTATCACAAGACGTACCATTTGAACTTGCTCCACAGCTTGTTATTGAGTACTACTGGAAAGTTAAATAAGCGATTCGAAACCGTTTATATATGGAAAGGCCCAAGTTATCTTGGGCCTTTTTTTTATCTAATTTTACTTGAAGCAATTTCTTTATAGGGATGGTCGGCCAACCAAATAATTTCTAAATCAGAATGGTGCTCACTTAAATACTTAGAAACTTCTTCAATCGAGGTTGGGCTTTTTCGCTCAAAAGAGCGTGGTAAAACATAGAGCTTCGTAATTTCATTCAAAAAACTACCTACCTCATACCAGTTTAGTAATGTTTCGAAAGTATCCTCACCCATTAGCCAATTTTTCTTGGACTCACTAATCTGAACAATCCATTTTGATGTTGGGTTTCGATCTCGACTTCCCCAAAAACCAGGGTAAACGACGGCAAGAGAACTACAGCTTCGAATTTTCTTTGTTAACTTAATAATTTCTTCAAGTGGGCTTGGGAAAGTATTATCTTTCCATGGACTATAATCAGGAACAACAACGATCGCATTTTCGTATTGAGAACACTGCTTGATGCATTCTGAGTGACCAGGATGCCACGGATTAAAACTGCCTCCAAAAAAGGTAAGATCAAAATTATCATCAATAGGCTTAGGTAAAAAAATTTTGGGTATAAAAGTTTCTGACCCCGTATAATCTGGCATAAAACTAAAACAATGCCCTAGCCCCTTTAAAATATCCATTTGACTCTCAACTTCAATATTGAAGTTTAATTTTTCAAAATCAACGGCATCGGCAACGGTCTTTGGGCAGTTAACAAATAAAGTAAACTTCCCATTATAAATAATTTCACTATCACTTATATTCTTGATGGTTTCAAGAACATAACCATTAGAATATTTTACCAGCTGATACTTTTGCATTTAAAAGTCTTTCTCCATTAATGTTTTCCTACCATCTTGCATTGATCTCTCACATGCTCTATCACAAGCAACTCGTACGATATCAGAGAGCCTTTTAAAAACATCTCCAGATGTATTTAGACCATGCTTATCTTTTACATACTTCTTTAACTTACTTACAACAATTAAAACATCTTGCTCAAACGCCTCATCATTCAATTTTGTTTTAGAGTTTCCACCAACTAAAATTCTTCGAGGTGCATCTTTTTTTTCTTCAACATTTTTTATTTCTTCATCTTCTTTTAAATAATCAACTTTCATAGTATCCTCTATATATTAAAAACTTTATCTTATAATAACACAGTGCTAGAAACTTCGTTTATAAGTTAAAAATTACCTAGAGTAAGTCATGAAATTTTCTTGTGAATTAAACGATATTGAATACTTCTTTGAAACAATCCCCGGTGCATGCCTTAGTGATCGCCATGCACTGCTACTTTCAAGAAAGCAGAGAAAGCAATTACAGACTGGTGAAGTAAAGTACTATACCATTCTTGTTAGTGCGACAAAAGATTCGTTAAATTTAAATTTTGAAATCCAAGGTGTTCCTCTTAGCGTAAGTGATGATTTACAGCCAGAAGAGATTGAAGACTATATCGAATCTCAATTAGTATTTTCAAAAATTGAAGAAAAGCTAAAGCAAGCTCTAACTAAAGATGAAAATCCAATATGGGCAGAGAAGGAGAATTAATGCTACCTATTTTAAAATCGATAAGTGATAGTCACAGTAAAACAATGGGCTACCTTCTTTGGATCTTTGGATTTACAGGTGCTCACCGTTTTTATTTTGGTAAACCAATAACTGGAACACTATGGTTTTTTACTGGTGGACTTCTAGGAGTTGGCTGGTTAATTGATCTCTTCCTAATTCCATCAATGGATGAAAGTGCTGACCAAAAATACACCAGCGGAATCATTGATTACAATATTGGCTGGGTAGCACTTACTTTTCTTGGGCTCTTTGGAATCCACCGTTTTTATATGGGGAAATTTGTAACAGGACTTCTCTATATCTTTACAGGCGGTTTCTTTGCATTTGGAATTGTTTACGATTTTTGGACACTCAACGAACAAATTGATGAAATAAATAAAAAAGGGCCATTCTAGGCCCTTGTTTTTTTTAACGACACATACCTACAAACTCATACATTCTCTCTGAAGAGCTATTATAACCTGCAAATCCTGCATACTCATGATCCTGCTTTACAAGATTCATCGTGATATTTTGTGTTGTTGTTCTTAATCGATATTCAACGTGTCTTTGTCCATAGAAGTCACGATATACAACATGACATGATCTACCATTGCAAACAGTATAAGGAATTCTTTCAACACAACTTTCGAAATCATGGCTCAAAGGACCTGATGTTACTTCTACTTTTGAAGTCCCAACAAGATCATATTCTTGATTCCAGTTAGACGCTAAAACTTTAAAATCTCCATTTGAAGGAATTTTAAGTTTAGAATCAAATTTCAATTCAATTTTATTTCCATCAATCTCAAGCTCTGCTTTTTTCTTAGATTTGAAATTAACTTTTACGTCTCTTTGCCCAACTTCAATAGAAATATTCTTCTTTCCACTATTAAGAGTTATATCTTCGTGAGTTACAAATTGACCTCTAAATGTTTTACAACTACCTAATAGTAACAGTGGTAATAACAGCATCGCTAGCTTCTTCATCTGAACCTCCCATTTAAAATATAATATATTTAAAAACATCTCATTTTTGACATAAAAGAGATAGCTGCGATGCTTCAAAACAAAAACTTAACAATTTTTTACCGTGAAAATGATACATATCATGTTATCTTACCCAGAATAATTCTATATTAAGTCCATAACTAACTAATTTAACTCAATGGAGATTATTTATGAGTAATCAAGCTGTTAAGGTATACCAATCATCAATTGTTCCAAAAGGTGAAGCAATCGAACCGTTAAGACCATCTAAGAATGTTGCAAGTTCAATGACTATTGAAGTTTTTCACATATTATGTTTTCTAGGTGTTTTTGCATTTATTTTTGCAGGAATCTGGAAGAAAGCCGTTGCAATGGATAGAGCTGCAAAAGCAGAAGCGACTAATAAAGTTAATGCTTAATATTCAAAGCTAAAAGTGACTGGGCCATCATTTGAGAGTGACACATTCATATGTTCTCCAAACTGGCCCTTTTTAACGTTCACAATCTTACCTAAATGATCACAAAACTCATCAAAGAGACTTAGTGCTTCCTTAGGATCTTTAGAATTATCAAAGCTTGGTCGATTACCTTTTTTTCCATTCCAAGAAAGAGTAAATTGACTGACCGCGAGAATTTCACCTTCACTTTGAAGAATATTGAGATTCATCTTTCCATTTTTATCAGAGAAAATTCGATAGTTTAAAATTTTAGTTGCGGCCAATTCGATTGTTTTAGAATCATCTAAGCTCTCGATACAAACAAGTAATAATATCCCCTGCCCAATCTTTGAGATTAATTTATTCTCAACCTCAACACTTGCATTTGATACTCTTTGAATTACAACTTTCATGACTGAGCAGTATAATTTTTGACCTGCTCAAGTTCATAAGAGCGCTTGAGATCTTTTAGACGAGTTTCATAGGTATCGATGATACTTTGTTTTTGGAATTCACTATCTTTGATAACTCTCTCAAGTTTCATATTCGCTTCTGTTAACTTCTGTCTTAATTCTTTTTGATGATCTGCGATCATCTTCTGCTTACCAATTTCATATTTTTGAACTGTGCGAGCATTGAATACATCGTTTTCTCTTCTAACTTTACCTAGATCATTATCGTACTGAAACTTCAAAGACTTGATTTCTCGGTCAAAATCTTTCTTTAATTCACTTGTACGCTCATTCATTTCTTGACGTTGCTGATTCTTCATCGACGTATAGTATTCAGTATCAGATTCCTGTTGCATTGCGGAGTTTTTCTGATGCTTTTCAAGTTGTAATTCTAAATTGCTCTTTGTTTTATCAAGTTCTGTCGAAAGCCTTTGAAACTTTTGTTCATAACTTTCTGTTAGCTTGTCTACACGACGATGATATTCTTCTCTTTGACTTTTGAGTTGCTCTTCAACACTTTTTCTTGTGATATCTGCGATCTCTTTTTTCTCTAGAGAGTATTCATGCTGCAAACTTTTAACATTATCCAAGTTTGACTGTTCAAGCTTATTTACATTCTCTCCAAAATACTTACGTTGTCTTGAAAGTAAATCTCCATAGTACTTACTGCTACGAAGTGTTGATTCCTCATGGCCTGCATCTTGATTTCGAAACTTGCGATTATAATCTTTTTCAAGTTGGACTTGTTCCCGTCTATTCTTTTCAATATTTGTATTTAAATTATTATTAAACTCTGTTTTTAAGTTATCTATATTTTGACGTTCGAGGAAATTTTTCTCTTTAACTTGCGAATCAACATGCTTATCCATGTCCGAAAGGTCTTTTTCAAATTTAACACGCTGATCAAACATCAGGTCTTTCATTCCATCAAGTCGAGCATCATACTTGTCTCTTAACTCTTGTTTTTGAAACTCAACACCTTCTCCACGAAGTGATCGGTCAACAATTTCATCTTTTTCTTTATTCAAAAAATAAACTTGCTCTTGGTGATCTCTATTATCTTCATTTCTCTCGCGAATGAATTTACCTTGCACTTTTTTGTAATCATTTTGCGAGTCACGACTGATACGATCCACAGCATCTTTGTAATTATTTGCGAGACGATCAACCTCTGCCCTATCATCTGTACGAGAATTACTTAATGCAAACTCATACTTCTCATTGGTTTTTCTTATCTCTTCATTTCGATTGTCTACAATCGCTTCAATTTTCTTGCCAAAGTAGTCTCTCGTTTCATTCATATTTTGAGAATGAGTTTTATTAAGCTCATCCTTTTCCATTCGATTCTTTTTTACAAATACTTTTTTTTGCTCAGTGATATCATCCTTGAGTTCATTAATCGATTCGCTAGACTTCACCTGAAGCCCAGCGACTTCCTTCTGTGTACTTTTTTCTTTGAAGTCTAATTTATTATTGAGATTCTCTGTTGTATTTTCTAATTGCTCTTCACTTCGATACTTATGCTGCGTCAGCGCCTCATCATATGAACTTTTGATATCACCAAGTTTTGTCTGAAAGTTTTCAGTAAGGGCCAATCTCTGTTTTCTAAAATCGTCTTTTTGCTCACCAAGAGACTCTTTATAGGACTCTCTTCTGTCATTAAGAAGTTTTGAAGTTTTGTCACTTATAATATCTATCTTATCTTGATTTTGATCGACGAGTATTTTTCTTTTTTCTGCGTTATTTGTACGCAAGTCTTCCATCAATACTTCATTTGTATCTTGGATATTTTTGATCTGTGATTCGTAACCAGACTTTTGTTTAGCAAGCTGTCCCTGGTGCGTCTCCCGAAGATCTGAAATTTGTGCGGCATAATCGTTAACTTTCATAAACTCCACAAAAATGGGCAAATTCCCCACTAACAGTATATCTTTTTACAATAAGGATTATTAGTAGGAAGATTGTTTCCACAAGATAGAGCGATTCAGGCGGGTATTTTTTTCTTCTCTGTCCTTCATCTAATTCGAGCTATCATAAGTACATGAATAGTAATGACATAAGAGACAAAGAAAGTTACCTCAATCTATGGAAAAGCCTCGTTGCTTTAACAATGGTTGACGGAATTTATACAGATAACGAACAAGAAACGATTGAGAACTTCCTATCGAACTCTCTCCTTAGTGAAGAACAAAAGATTGCAGTTAGAGAAGTTTCCAAGGAGAAGTTTTCACCTTACACCTATGTTGATAAAATCACTGATGTTGCTCACCTCTCCCAACTTCATCATCTGGCCAATATACTATTTAGAAGTGATGAATTTGATATCAAGGAAGAAGCCTTTTTAAAAAAATTTCAGTCATATTTAACAGATAAGATTGACCCTTTAAGTGCGACAAGAGCAATACAAAATTTCCAAAGAGAAGATGAAGAAAAAAGAAAAGAAGAGTTAAAAAATGCCAAGGGACTATTTCTATCCCTTGTACAATTATTTAGAAAGTAACTAAAGACCTTCGTACTCGACAAGTGTAAAGACTTTATGTCCAGCAGCTTCAAGCTTCTTCTTTCCATTTAAGTCTGGAAGATCCACAATAACAGCGAACTCAACGACTTTTCCCTCGAGCTTTTCAATTAATTTAATTGCACCGAAGGCAGTCCCTCCTGTTGCAAGAAGATCATCGATAACGAGTACTTTTTGGTTCTTCTTAATTGAGTCCACATGCAACTCGAGAGTGTCAGTTCCATACTCAAGATCATAAGTTTGAGAAATAACTTCTCCAGGGAGTTTGCCTTTCTTACGAACAGGCACAAAGCCTTTATGAAAATGGTAAGCGAGAATACTTCCAAGAATGAAGCCACGTGACTCAATACCAACAACAACATCAAAGTCCATCTTCTCATAACGCTCTACAAAAAGTTCAACAGTATTTTGCAGTCCATTTGCATCTTTAAGGAGTGTTGTCACATCGCGAAACATGATTCCTTCGTGAGGGAAATTTGGTATTGTTCGAATCAATTTCTTTATGTCTTGTACTTTGCTCATTGCTAACCCCTTAAAATGTCTTGAGCGATGATTATATCTGAATTTTTCGTAATGGAAAAGTTATTAAAATTCTAGAAAAGATATGATAGTGTCTTTTGAATTTTTATATTTGTTTTAGAAAGGAAATGTTAATGAACAATGATCAAATCACTGAGTTTTTAAAAGTTGCTGGCCACTTATTCAGACCAAATCCATGGCATGGTGTAAATGTATGGGACGATAAGAGCAAATCAGTGCTTAATGCATATATTGAAATTACTCCAACAGACAGAGTGAAGTATGAAATTGATAAAGCAACAGGATACTTAAAAATAGATCGTCCACAAAAATTTTCTAATGTTATCCCTGCTCTTTACGGACTGATCCCAAGAACTTACTCAGCAGAAAAATCGGCAGAATATACAATGAAGCAAACAGGAAGAGACGGACTATTCGGTGATGCTGATCCTATTGATGTCTGTGTTTTAACTGACAAGACAATTGACCATGCCGATATCCTTGTAAACTGTATTCCGATTGGTGGATTTAGAATGTTAGATGGTGGTGAAGTTGATGACAAGATTGTTGCTGTTTTAAAGGACGATGCAACTTATGGTCACATGAAAGACATCACAGACTGTCCAGAAGCAATTCTTAACCAACTTAAGCATTACTTCCTAACATACAAAGAAATTCCTGATACATCAAAGAAAGCAAAAGTTGAAATCACTGGTCTTTATGGAAGAGAAGAAGCTCTAAAAATAATTGAGCTTGGTGTAGAAGATTACAACGACAAATACACTGCAGAATATTTCACAAAACTATAATAAAAAATGCCTGCTAAAAGCAGGCTTTTTTTACCAAGTCGTCTGGGCCAATTTATTTATTCTTGAAAATAATTCTGTCCTTGTGACGACACCAAGAAGAAACCCTTCCCCATCAACGACAGGATACATTTGAAAATTATTCTTTAAAAAAAGCTCCGCGAGATAGAGAATATTTTCTTCCACATGAATTGTCATAACTTTCTTAGACATAAAATCTTCAACTCGCTTTTGTCCATCATTGTAATATTTCATGTCCAGAATATATTTTAGACAATCCTTTTGACTTAGAAACCCAAGAAGCCTTCCAGCACTATCGACTACTGGTGCGCCAGTTGCCTTGTGCTGATCAATTAAAGAGCAAGCTTTGGAAACTGACATCTCTCGAGTTAAAGTAAGTGCAGATTTTATTAGAATATCTCCCGCGCAAATCCTAGCCTGCTCATCAAGCTCAGCTGAAGCGACCTGTAGATTTGGAGTGTAATTAACCATGATGACCTCGTCTCTTAAATATTATTAATCTCTGAGAACAGAATAACATGGAGAAGAGCTGGACCTTGTTCTAGTAGTTTAGATTATGACCTTAAATGAATCTCATAAAAAGTCTTATATCAGAGGCTTGAGCATGTCTAAATCAACAAATTCTATAGCTGATTGTAAAATCAATAAATTATCATGGTTATAATTATTGTCGATATTTAAACTTTTGAAAAATCCTTCACATTTATAATTCGCAGGAGTACAAAGTATCTATGAAAAATATATTAAAAATCATCCTGACATTCTCTATCTCCATTCACCTCTTTGCTGCGCAAACATATATTGTGAACAAAGAACATTCAAAAATTGGCTTCTCCGTGAAGTACTTGGGAATGAATGACGTTGAAGGACGCTTTAACGACTTTGAGGTTTACTACGAGGTTGAAGGTAACCAAGTTGAAAAGCTTGAAGGGCACATCAGCTCAAAGTCAATTGACACTGCCGATAAGAAAAGAGATTCACATCTTCGAAAAAATGACTTTTTTGATGTTAAGAAATATCCAGCGATTTCGCTAAAGCTTTTAAAACCATTTCAACTGACTCTTGATAAAGAACAAACTATTGATGTGGCCCTCACAATTTTAAACACAACAAAGACGACTCAACTGAAATTAATTTATCTCGGCCCAAAAACTGACCCGTGGACAAAAGTCGATGGCCTCTACTTTAAATTAAGTGGTGAGATCAATCGTGATGACTTTGGTATTTCATGGAATAAAGTTCTTGATGATAATTCCGGTTTTTTAATCGCCAAAGAAGTTAAAATCAATATATCTATTGAAAGTTATAAATCCAATGAGAAACCAGCTTTTTCTAGATTCTTCAAAGAGAGACAGAGCAACGGCTCTAAAGATGAAAATGAAGTATCAGAAAATGATCTTCAAGAAATTACACCAATGAAAGAAGTCGCCACAGCGACATCTTCAAAGATCGTTGAGAAAGCTCCGCTTAAGGAGTCACAATACTCATCATTCACAAATGTTGTGCTTACTCTTATAACAGGCTTTATTGTTTTTCTTTTATTAATTGCTTTTGGAATCTTCAGTCAGAAAAAGATTTCGAACTTTCTAGAGAAAAAAGGATTTAGTGAAACTGTTACTTATATAATTTCAAGTGGCTTTGTCATGATCATCTTAATTATTTTTTCTTTCTTAAGTGCTCCACTAATGGGATGGGGTGAAAACCCATTTCTAAAATACTTTAACTAAACTGCTCCATTTAAATGGGGACAAGACCCTTTAAATAAACCAAGTTATAATG
>CAZQJK010000080.1:0-11080 GCA_964593545.1 uncultured Bacteriovorax sp.
GACGATGAAGGTATTATTTTCAGTATTCATGTTAGCTCAACTAACTTTTGCCAATGTAAGCATTCAAAAGCTTACTGTTAATGAAAACAATGATCCTTATTTTGAAATTTCAGAAATTCAAGTAAAAGAACTGCCTGTGCTTAAAGGGACTCATGAAGCAACTTATGAGAAGATGGACTTGAAGCAGATTGCGCTCATTATTGATGGTATTATTGCTATTGGAAAGAAGATATGGCCAATCATTGAAGCTGGGAAACCTGTTGTTGATGTAAATATGGCGAATGGAATATCTGTTATACCATTTAAAAAGGGAGATGACTTAGATGCAACTTTCTTTGATATGGAAAATTGGTCAGCTCCATTAGCAAAAAGATACAACGTTACTTATAAAAACGGTTTTGGATCTAAAGTAATTTCTTTTGACTACACTGTGATGTATCAACATAGTGGTTCATTTGAGGGGGCCGGAAAATTTCTTACTGGTGTAAATGTTGTTGCTTCTAATATTTCAGTGGCATGGGGATTTGATTTTAAGGCATCATCAGAGCTTGTTCAAATCTCAAATCATGGTTCTAAGGAAGATAAGGTTGCTGGAGCAACATTTCGTGTAAACTATACGGCCGAAACTGTTTTTAAAACTATTCAGTCATCAGATACATTTCATGTCATGGGTGATGGACAGCTAACAAAGTATTAGTTCTTCTTATTCCAGGCCCAAATTTTCGGGTCTGGAAATTCTTAACACAATCCTAATAGAATAAAAAATCTCAAAATTTTCCTTATGATTTCCACAAGATATTCCTTTTTTTATGGGTATAAGTTTTACACGTTTAGGGAGTGAAGGTAGAAATGAAAGGAGCTTTGGAGTATAAGTTGACCAAATCGATTTATATGACTGAAGGGGTTTGTTGTGCATTTTAAAAAGTTACCCGCTATCGCTGTTTTGGCCACTAGTTGTTTCGTTTCTTTAACTATATCTGCGAAAGATTTAGAGAAATTTTACTTTAAAAACTTTTCTTATGAAGAATATGTTTACTCAAGTTCTAAGAAAACTGAAGTTGGGGATGCCGTCGAGTTAGAGTTAGATGTCGCTTATGACTATTCTGAAAACACTAAGTTCACATTAGGTTTTGAAACATATCCAGAAGATAATCGTTTTAATAATAAGACTTCAAAGTTTGAGCTAGTTGCTTCCCATAAATATGACAATATTAAATTCTCCATTGATGGTGAGTTGCAAACGAATGAAGCTGATAAAGATTCAGGTGGGACGACAATCGGAGCAGATCTTGACTCGGATAAGACTTACATTAGTTACAATATGAGTAAATCATTTTCACTAACTTATTTTCCGTTTAATTTTGATGGTGAAGTTGGTGAAGAATTCAATACGTGGGACGTTACGAGAATTTATTATTTCGAAGGAACTCCTAGTTCTATTAGTGGGACAATTAGTGATGATGAAAAAATCGCACAGAAAACGATTCCCGGACTTGTGTTTAAATATGAAAGTGAAAATGGTCTTGGTGCATATGCAGGTATTGGTAAAGCGACTTTCTTATATCCTGGTAATTCAACTTTTGCCCTCGTCGGAAATCCAAATGCTACGAGATGGGAAAGAAAAGAAACAACTGGTTATAAAGCTGGTGTGACTTATAAGAAAGCTCGGCAAATGAAGATTGAGTTTAAGTATGTAACGCATGATAAGTCAGAACAAACAGGATCACTTCTAGAGTCTGCTGCATCTTTTTATGGACTATTCAATGTTTTGGATTCTTTTTTATTTGAAGGTGAAATTACTTATTCTAAGGCAGGTAAGGCACCATGGAATGTAAATCGATCAAAGAGTTGGTTTGATAAAACAGCTCCATTTCAACCTATTTTTGCTGATAGCACAAATAAAATACAAGACTGGGTTGGTAAGAGTGACTCAGCTTACGCACTTAAATTAGCGTATGTCTTTGATGGCGCAACTCCATATGTTTTCTACCGTCACCAAGGTGAATACTTTGTTTTTAGAGAAAGAGAGTCTGCACATATTTTAAGAACTGCTGATGATTCTAAATCTCACGGTGGTTTAGATCGTTTTGGTGTGGGAAGTTATTTTAAGAAAGGTAATTTCACAATCAATCCAGAGTTTGAAATGCTACGTGCTAAAAATCCAGTTTTTAGTAGCAGTTCAGACGTTAGGGACGACCGTTTGTTAAGTACGTTTAAAAAGAATGATTACTTATTTTATATAAAAGTTGACTACAACTTTGATGGATCTAAATTATTTGCACTTTAATATTGGGGAACCTATGAGGTCACTGCTTTTTATTTTTGTTTTATCACTTTCTTCAATTTCTTTTGTTTCTTGTTCTAAAGAAGAGAGTGTTGAAGTAACAAACCTGACTCCAGAGTTCTCTGAACTTCAAAGTATGGCCTTTGGTCTTGAAGAAGATGTCGCGAAGGGAAGGATATTATCAAACTCAACACAGGCCGATAAAAACATCATTATTTCTGCCGTTAAGCGCTCTAAGACAGCAGTCCTGGCCCTTAATAGTGACTCAGGAAATATTAGTTATATTAAAGTCTTAATTGAAACAATTAGAGAATATCAAAGTGCTTCGAAGTTAGCTCGAGACGAAGCTAAGCTTGATCGCTACTTTAAAAGAGTTTCTGATATTGCTTCACGATATGCTTCAGCTGCAGGGCTTGATACTTCATCGTTAAAATGGAAGCAATTTGAATATAGCTTTAGTGATGGCATCGCACCTTTTGGATCTTATGCCGATGCAGGTAATTGGGGAACTGACTGGCAACAGGATATGTCCCTTGCTCTTATAAAGGGAACAGGAACAAGTGCCTGGCTGATCTCACCTGAGTTTGATCTTACTGATATTGATAGCGCTTCTTTAGAAATTAACCATATGTTTGGTGTTGATAGTAATGCTAGAGAAACAGGAGTTGAGTTTAATAGAGCGAAATTTATCAGAGATGTTTATAATCTTGTTGTTTCAACAGACTATGAGGGGGGAGATCCTAGTGCTGCAAAATGGACTAAAATCTCAATGGGGAAACTACCAACTTCTGTAGACTTTCATAAAGTTAAAAGTGGTGAGATTTCTCTTGATCGTTTCACTGGGAAGAAGATTACAATCGCTTTTCACTACGATGCAAACTCAAAGAAAGTTGGTCGTCATTATTTAAATTGGAATATTTACGATTTTAAATTATCGGCCAATAAAAGTATTGGTGAAATCGAAAGTCGTCCGAGCTCTATTTTTACTGATAAAGTACAAGGCGGTCTTGGAAATTTTCAAACAGTTTCGACAAGTGCTGATGGTGCACAGTGGACATATGGAAGTGGTGGCGGAAATGAATTTGCTGTTATCAATAGCAATGGAACTGAATCGACGACTTGGTTAATTTCGTCGAAGTATGACCTCTCTAAAGTTGAGAGTGCGAATCTAATTATTCGTGAAATCGCAAAAAATCTCGATCTAAAAAATGCTAAAATTTTAATTTCAAGTGACTATAAAGGTGGAAATCCTTCACTAGCATCTTGGGATTCGATCAACCATAAGAGTTATTCTGATATTATTGAAGACAGTTGGACTGACCTTACGGCAGGCCCATTTGATTTAACTGACTATATTGGTAAAGAAGTTGTTGTCGCTTTTGAGTTTACCCAAAAACCGACCGATCGCTCAACTTGGGAAATTATCTCTCTTGATTTTGTCGGAAAAGGTGAGGGGATTACAAGATCTAAAGTTGATTTGACTTTTGAAACACCGAAACCTGTTGAGGTTGGAGAGACAATAAAAGAGATGAATCTTGCAGAGTTTTTTGCTGATTTAGTTCAAGCTCCTGTGAGTGGAAGCCCTGCAGATTTTTTTGTTAATAAACGTGGAGAAAGCCAAAATATTAGAATTTCTGGATATAAGAATAAAAATGATGGAGTGATCAGACTTCTTTCTCCAAAATTTGATCTTTCAACTCTTGCAGCTGATTCAATATTAATTGAGCATTCTTTAAATTTTGCAAAGAATATTGATCCTAAGGAATTGATTAAAATTTATATAAGAGAAGCTGGAAAGGCCGAGACAGAAGTACTTTTAAGTTTTGAAGATTTCCCTCTTGGGAACTCTTTCAATATCAGTAAATCAGGCCCTGCTTTAATTCCTGCCTCACTAGTTGGTAGGGAAGTCGAAGTTATTTTTGAGTATAAATCTACTGATCCTCATTTTACGACTTGGGATATTTATAGCTTACAACTAAAGAAGATGAACTAGATTGGAAATACTTATGAAAAATACTATTGGTCTATTATTTGTATCGTTAATCTTGGTGTCTTGTTCTGACAAGGGCTATCGATTACAAAATGATGAAGTTGCGCTAACTGCAAGTAGTAATTCGATGCAGTCATCGAAGGCCGGAAATCTTGTTGCATCGGCAATGAAATCTGCAAATAAACTCGACATCGTACTTTTTCCTAGTGAACTCCTTCCATCTGAACTTTTCTCTCTGGTAAAACCGGGGATGAACGCCTCTGAAATAACTGAACTTGTAAATACTTTTGCATCGGGAGTTAAAGATCAGTTTCGTGTTGGTGTGATGAGTGGCAAAAATATCAAAGAACTTATTTCTGCTCGTGCAGCAGAAAAATATTCGGCAGCTTTTCAAGTCGCTGGTATTCGCTACCATATTCACTATGTGGGGGGAATGGCCCGCTTTGAAAATTTTGAGGGTGATGAAGGTATTCGCCTTGAAGATAATCGAAAATATAAAATAGCAGTTAGTGAATATTTCTATTTCAGTGGAACAACATTTCCAAGTTATAAGTATAAAAATGGAATGAATCGTACTCTTAGTGACTCTGGTGAATTTATCTCTGTTAAAGAGTCTCTTGTAAAGTATCTAAGAGAAGTTGAAGAACTCCCTTATCTTGATGAAATAAGGGCCCTTGTAACAAGTAAAGTATTATCAGATGTAGGGCAGAAAGCAATTTCTGAAATCCAAGGAGAGGCCCACTTATCACCTTTTTACGGAAATAAGGTAAAGACTACTGGTATTGTAACGGCAATGGCCGCAGCTGATTGGTTTCCTGGAGGAACAGATCTCTATATCCAGTCTAAAGTTGAGGATGGAAATCCTAAAACGTCTGAGGCTATTTTTGTACACTTAGATAGTGAATCATTAGTAGTTGATATTGGAGATGAAGTTGAAGTTTCAGGTGTTGTTTATGAAGATATGACTTCAAGTGGTCTTTCTCTTACTGCAATTAAAGAAGTCTCGAAACTAAGTATTATCTCAAAAAATAACACTCTTCCAAAGGCGATTGAACTTGGACGCGGTGGTATAGAGATTCCTTCAAAACACTTTTCGACATTTAATGGCAACTTAAACGATAAGAAATCACTAAATCTTGAAGATACTATCGACTTCTATGAATCATTAGAAGGAATGAGAATAAAATTTAATTCTCCACGAGTTGTTGGATTTCGTGGTGGTAATGAAGAGTTCGAAGAACTTAGTGCTAAAGGCCACCTTACTCTATACGTAAAAATCGATGGTGATCAGCAACTTCTCAATGAAACTCCAGATGGCGGAGTGATTGTTGATGAAAAGAGAGATCTTCACAATCCAGATATTTTACAGATTATTTCAAGCCACCTTTCAATTGGCATCCCAATTGATTACTACTATCAAGTCGGACAGACAATTAGTGGAGAAGTCGAAGGCGTTTTAACTTATAGCAAGAATCTCTTTGGTGGCGGTGAATTTGCTGTTGTTGTACCACAAAAGCAGGATGCTCTGACAGCTCTTGTTTCAAGTGAAGCCCCAATACCTCAAATGGTTCCTCTTGATAAGAGACCAATTGCTCCTTTTGAAAATGATGTCGATTCTCTAACTCTTGCGACATATAATGTTGAAAACCTTGCTGGTAATCAACAAAGAAGAATTGATGAAATTGCAAAATCAATTCGTATCAACTTGAAGTGCCCTGATATTGTCAATCTTGTTGAGATTCAAGACTATAATGGTATTGACTTCAAAGGTGGTTCATCAGCGGTAAAAACTCTTCAAAAGCTTGTCGCAGCAACAGGGTGTACAGAAGCTGACTATGGTTTTATCAATATTGATCCAATTGAAAATGGTGAGGGTGGGCAGCCTGGTGGGAATATTCGAGTTGCGATGATTTATAATAAGAAGAAACTTGGATTCTCTGAAAGGAAAATGCCAAATTCTCAAGCGGATACTTATATCCTAGCGAATGGTTCAATTAATTATAACCCAGGACGCGTTTACGTCAATGATGATGCTTTTGAAAGAACTCGCCGAAGCATTGTCTCTGAATTTACTTATAAGGGAAAGAAGCTCTTTGTTATCGGAAATCATTTTAACTCTAAACTTGGAGACTCCGATCGAATGGGCGCTGTACAGCCTTTTATTTCAGGTTCTGAGACTAAGAGAGTAAAACTGGCAAAGATGATTAATAACTTTGTTCAACGTATTCAACACTATGATTCAGATGCGATCGTTTTTGTGATGGGGGACTTTAATGCTAACCTTAACGAAAACTCAATGAAAGTTCTCGCAGGTGATCATATGACTAATTTACTTGGTGTTGATGCTCTTGTTGATGAAGCGGATCGCTATTCGACAAATCATAATGGGACTTCACAACCTCTTGATTATATCTTTGCTACCAATAATGTTTTTAATTATCAGCTTCAGGTTGCACCTCTTCATATCAATTCTGATTATATGGGAAGGCTCTCCGATCATGATCCTGTAATTGCTAAAATCAATATCAAATAGACTCTAATAACAGATCGAGCTCTTTCTCATAGAAATCAATTTTATGAGAAAGATTTAAGTAGGTCCTAAAAAATAAGTCGGGACTACTTAATGCATAGTCATGATATTTCTCTAGTGCTTTTTCTTTATCATTTTCTAGGTAGAATCTAATTGCTGAAATCGTACGTGATGGTGTGCTATTGCCTTCAACGATTGTAAATGCGAGTTGCTTCAGTTCGTGAATACTTTTTTTTCTGATATTTAAATCTTGGGCCGCAAGGAGAACTGTTGAGAGATCATAGGCTATTCCCATCTCTCTCTCATATTCTTCAAATACCATGATTGAAGGGTCTGTTAATAATAGCTTTCCAAAGTACTTGGCGTAGACTGCTCTTAGTGCGGCCCTTCGTAAAAAGAGATTACTAAAGTTATACTTTTGTTGTAGCAACATCAGGCCTAAGCTTTCTGCGTAAGCCTCTGCAAGGTGAATACTGTGAGAATTTGTATATTCATTTTTTGGAATATAGTTATCATCAAGACAATGGGCCAGCTCGTGATAAAGTGACATTAGCTGTAATTCTTCAAGCGTGACAATGCTTTTTGCCTTTTCGATAATATATTGTGGGTAGGGATTATACTGATTAGATATTCCTAAAAGTCTTTTGACTTCAGCATCTCGATTATTTTCAATTTGAGCAGGAAAGACAGCACAAAATCCACTATTTTTAAATCTAAGAGATGTCGCTGAACCATTTAACTTTGTATGATAAGTTAATATATCATCAGCATCATTATCTGAAATTGCTAGTGAATACTTTTTTAAAACCTCTTCTTTAACAATTTGGATATCACTTTCCTGATCTCCAGAGAGCTTTTCGATAATTTCTTGCTTATTAAAAATTAGAATTGGATATTCCATGAAGTTTCGATACTTATCATCGAGAGACTGAATCTCTTGGCCAATATCATTGGACCAAGCGAAATGAGTGATAAGTGCGGCCATTACCAGTATAATTTTCTTCATTTAAGAATTATATAAAATTTTGGGATCTTAAGTTGGATTTTGAAACTTTTATAGAAAGAATCTGGAACTGACTAAAAATTAGACAATTCCAGAGTATGATAGATTATTTAAAACCAGAATGAAGCACTTAGGTTAGCACCATAAGCGTTGTAGTACTCAAGATCTGTTTTACCTGTAACATTTCGATATTGTCTTTCAAAGATAAGCCCATAGTTAAGTTGTGCTCTTTGAGCAAGCTTGTACTGAAAACCAGGGTTTGCTTTGTATGAGTAGAATTTAGAAGTCTCTCCATCATTATACTTACTTTGACCGTAGCCAGAAGTTGATGAGTCATAATTATTCTTGTCATGATGTTGCTTTCTAACAAATGAAGCCTCAAGGTTAATCCCCGTTGCAAGCTTGTCTGTTAGTCGGTAAAGATATCCTAACTGGATGAGATTATCGTATTGCTTCTTTGATGTGTACTTATCATTTGGATGCTTAGATGTGTAAGCGAAGACATACTCAAACCAAACTTCAAAAGATTCAGTGTTCTTATTATAAGCGAGATCAAAGGCCCAATCAGCATCAGGGTCAATATCTCTCCAGTAGTAGAGAGCTGCAATTGAATACTGTGTCTCATAATCTGGAGTTAAATTGAATTGGTATGCTAAACCTCTTTCATACTTTGAATTGAAGGTCTTTTCTTGTGTATATTCAATTGTCCCTGAATTACTTGATAAGTAGGGCTTTGAGGCATCATCGCGATCTCTCTTTATTGATTGGCTATTTCCAAAGAAAGTGATGTTTTGGTAGTAGCCGTTCTTTCGACGACCAATTTCAAGATTTGCAAGATACTTACGATCTTGGTCTCTAAAAGAGTGAGATGTATTTATCATGTACCCACCATCAGTGTAGGTAATATCTGAGATTCCATAGTGCATTTGGTGGAAGCGGATTTTTCCTTTTCCAAATGTCATCTTGTAGTTTTCGTCAAAACGATACATCACAAGAACTTCTTCCATAAGGTCAGTCGAGCCATCAATATCGAGCTTAATTTTTGCAGAAAAGTCTTCTTGGTTGAAGTAAACTTTTACGTCAGCAGTACCATAACCTAAGCCGATTGATCCTTCTTGACCTTCAACTTTTTCGAGGTTTAATAAATCAAGTGCTACAAATCCTTTAACTTTAAAGTCTGCAGCAAAAGCACATAATGTCATTGATGAGATGAGAATGATTTTTCTTAACACAATTATGCTCCTAGAATTTTAGATAGTCTTAGAAGCATTTATCAAAAAAAATACGATACTTAAAGAAAGAGTTTAGAGATCGTGGCACATTTCATAGTATTCAAAGTAATTGTACTCATTTACGAAATAGCGCTGCGCGCATGGGTCACTTGCCATCGTACGATTCTTCTTTTCAACTTGGTAGGAAGAACATGATGAAAGGGCCATTAGGATAACTGCGATTGGAATTATTTTTTTCATAGATACCTTCAAAATATTGCCGATAGTTTAACTCTTGTATACCTATCGGCAGGTGTCAGATTATCTTTTACTTAAACAATCAAAATGCCAGTGATTTAAATAGTTTAGACTATTTTTTATCGTCTGTTGAATGACAAGACTTGTCTTTTCTATCACATTCTTTCTTGTCACAACATTTCTTAGAACCATCTCTTGAACAAGACTTTCCATCTTTATGATGTCCTTCGTGATGATTTGCATGAAACATTCCACATGAAGATAAAAGTCCAACTAAGATTAGCGCGTTTAAAAATTTCATTCTTTCTCCTCGATAATATTTCTAAGTCTATTATAGAGAAAAATGAGAAAAAGTGTAGGCCTGAACCTTTGTTCCTTCTAGACTAAATAGTGATTGTTGTTGCATTTGAACTAGAGTGCCAAGACCATGGGCCAATTGCTCTTTAAGGGAAACTTTGTTGATATAGTTTGCGAGATGAATAAGGGTATTTAGAGACTGAGCTGGCTCATAGCTTGAGCTTAGAACTAAGTCGATATTCTTATAGTTTGGATCGGTGAGCATGCTGAAAACTTCAGAGATCGAAGAATTAAATGAGGGCTTGATGACAAGGGCCCCGATATAGTTTTTAAGATGATTAAACTTTTGAAGATACTGGTCATCACAAAGTGTTTCATCAAGGGCCAGTAAAAACTCATCTCTTCTGGAAAAGTTCATCCAGTGCATGACATCGTTAAAAGGTTCTTCGATATACTCAATCATTGATGCAGGAATATCTTCTAAAATTTGATCAAGAACTTGAGGAGTCAGTGATCTATTTGCATCTAATCTTATTCTTAGGTCTTTTGAGACAAGTGAGCGCAAAAGTATATTGTCACTTTTTGCTGTCCTTTGACCAATTTTGATCTTAACAGTACCGCTAAAGTCCTGCGGTGATTCATGAGAGGTGTGCAATGTCGATATTTCAACTTCCGGTGTTGAATTAAGATTTAAGTTATTTGGAAGCAGGTTCTTGATGTCTAAAAAGGCGAGGAGGGCCTGTTCTATTGCAAATTGATAATTACGATCGATTTTATTATCTTCGATCAGGTTAAAGTAGGGTCTTGTCAGGTCGAGATGATCAAGGTCTTTAATGGCCAAGTTTGATGGAATTGTCGCTTTCTGATCTTTCCAAAAAAATGGTAAGAGATTTACTTCACCAAGAATATGATACTGATTGTTCTTATTATCAAGAAAGAAGAAATCGAGCTGCTTTGAATAACTTTCCTGGTAGAAGACTTCTTTCCACATAATGATTTGGTCAAATGGGTGAACTAAAGTTTCGCCTTGTTCGATTACTAAATTCATATCAAATCGTAAGAGTGATGGCGTAGACAAGACCAAAGAGGAATAAATACTTTCCAGTACTGGCCAGGTGATTATTAAATTTTTCGTCAACTTTATCCTGGGCCACCGCTTTCCATGTTTTCAAAAATAAATAGATCGTAAAGCTTGCACAAATTACTAAAGGTTTTCGCGAAAAGTAGACAATATCAAGAAATGGAATAAATGAAGAGAGCATTACAAATAATAATACGAGGGCGCGGGCCTTCTTTTCGCCAAGTAGTATTGCGAGAGTCACTTTTTTTGTTTTTGAATCTGTCGCGCGATCTCTCAAATTATTAATTGCCATAATTGCGGCACTGATAAGTCCTGGAGCAAAGCCTAGAATAATGGGAGCAAGATCAAATCTGAGAGTTTGTAGATAGTATGTTCCATAAACTGCAATAGGTCCAAAGAAGATAAAGGCCATCAACTCACCGAGAC
>CAZQJK010000081.1:0-5448 GCA_964593545.1 uncultured Bacteriovorax sp.
TAAGGTATTCATAAAAAGGAGGAAATATTATGAACAACAAAAAAAGAATTAATGAAATTATGAACTTTGAAAGAGTTATGTACATCAATGAGAATGACAACTATGAGGCTAAGTGTCATGTATGTGGTAAGCCTTTAAGTGCTCACAAGAGTAAAATAGAAGGAATAGGGCCTAAATGTGCTAATAACAGATTCTATAAATCTATTACAAAGAATATGGCTGATTATGACCAACAAATTCTAGACTTTCAAAATAGCTTTGAAGAATTTGATGAAGATGTATTTGATGCTATTGATGAATTTATAGAAAAAGTTAATAATGCTAAAGTAAGATTCCTTAATAAAATAGTAGTTCATGCTAATGCTAAAATTGCTAAAGGAAATAAGCAATACAAAGAACTTAAAAAAGTTACTTTAAATTTTGCTTCTATGATGCTTAATAACATGTGGGATTTACCAGAAGAAGAATTTGAAAATGATGAAATTATAACTCTAGCTAAAGCTGTACAAGCTCAAGATAATAAGATTCTTAAGTTTAAAGTTCCTAAAAATGGAAATTATTAAAAAAAAGTATAATGCGGAGAGTCAATATCAAGTTATTGAAATTATTGAGTAAAATTTATACATATACTATAAAAAAGGAGGACTTCAATATAGGAGTTCTCTTTTTTATGAAATTAAAATTTTACTTTCCATTTATTTTTAAGTATAATCATTTTAAGGGAGGAAGTTAAAATGAAAATAGTAAATAAATATATTATTAGTTGTGTTATACCTAATGCAAAAATAATTAAATCATTCTTAAAAACATTAGAATTTATTTCTAAAAAAGAAAAAGCAGAAATATTTTTATTTCAAACTAAAATGAATGGGAAAGAATCTTTCCTAGATGCAGATCTATATGCTCAATATTTAATGTTTGATGATTTTAGTATAAATAAGTCGTATAAGGTTTATAATTACAATGTAAGGCATATTGTTGCTAATCCTATATCAGGGCTTACATACTTTGAGAAAACGGCTATAATACCTGCTCCAAGGCTTCTAATGGAGAGTTTACCAAGACAGATAAAGAAAAGTACATTACCAAGAGGAATATGGACTACAGGGACTATATGTGAAGCAGATGATATGGCTTATAATCACACTAAATCACAACAAAAATCTAGAACTACACATAGAGAAACTGGAATAGGTGCAGTTATTGTTGAAGAATATGATAATGGATTATGTAATATAAGGCATCTAGAATGGAGAGATAGATGTGTATATGATTTAAGAGAAAATAAGAAATTATTTAAATATACAGAATCTTCTAAAGATGAAGCAGATTCTGAAGCTATGATAGTAGGTGATAGACATTTAGGACATACTGATAATACTGTATCTAAACAAGTTGATAAATTAATTAAAGCTTCTAATCCTAAAAAGATATATGAACATGACTTAGTTGATGGAATGAGTAAATTCATTCATCATCACACAATGAATCAACAAATAACAATGGCTAAAAATGATATGACCCCTGAAAAAGAATTAGATATATTAATTAAATTCTTAAAAGATAGACAGGATAAATTTCCTAATTCTAAAACTTATATAGTTCCATCTAATCATAATGATTTTTATGATAGATTCCTACAGGATAAAAATAGAGTTGATAAATTTCTAGACCAAGTTAAAGAAGAGTTCTATAAACATCCTAAAAGAAGTGATTTAGATGATATATTAAATAATATTACTATATTAAAAGAATTATATGAACATAAATATAATAAAAAACAACCTTTAGAAGCATATTGTAAAAAAAGAATGTCATTAAAAGGTATTAATTTTATTAAAAAAGGTGAAAATTCTTTAGTTAAAAATTGGGAATGTGGAAATCACGGAGATGCTGGTGTTAATGGTTCTAGAGGTGGTTGGCAAAGATTAATGTATAATTCTAATATATTTGGACATACACATACAACAAAAAGAACATCTTTTAGTATTTGGACAGGTGTTTTAGAAAGAATAGATGCAGATTATTGTGACCCTAATGGATTTTCTACATGGACTTATGCTATTGTTAATATATATCCTAATGGTGCAGTTCAACAAATACTTATATTTAACAATGATTTAGAAAAATTTTAAATATTTGACAAAATTAAATCCATTTAGTATATTATATGGTAAAAAGGAGATTTTAATGGCTAAAGAACATAAATTTAAATCAGCTCAATTTCAATGGTGGCAATATCATAAAGACTATTATAAAAAATTAACTCAAGAACAAATAGAATACATTGAAAAATTTGAAAATGAATATTTTAATGGTTCTTTTAAAGATTATAAAAAATTTAATAATATTAAAGGTAAAAAAGTATTACAGAAACATATACCATGTGTTTTTGATAATAGTATTGATTTTAAATTTAATTATGTTCATAATATATTAAAAGATTCTTCAGAATGGAATAATTTTAAAAGAAAATTCATTAAACAATGTAAGTTTGATTATATTTACGATTTTGGATTACAATATTTTAAAAGAAAATGCTGGAATAGAAAACATAAAGAAAGAGATGATGTTTATGCTCAATCTATTAATGATTTTTTCCATATAAGTTATGAAGAAAGACAAGAAAGAGGAAAAGATAGTAAAGATTCTGTTAGAACTGTTGAAGAAATGATGATTAGTTTAGATGATTATTTTGACCAATTTCAAGTTGGATTAGTTGATGCTATTAAAAATAATAATGTTACAGATTATTTAATATATTATATGAAATTTTGTTTAGATACAGAAGAACAGTATACATTAATGGGTACTTTATTAGAAATAGAAAAATTTTATCAAAATAAGAAATTATCTAAAACTAAAACTCTTCATTATATTAATATGTTGAATTTACTTATTAATGAATTTACTCAAAAAGATGAAATAAAAAAATTAACAAATAATATAAAATTGACATTTGAAAATTATATTTATAGTAATAAGAATCTTTATATTAAAGATTTAATTAGATAAAAGGAGAAAAATCTATGAAAAAATTTGTATTAAAAAGCGGTAAGTTTAAAATGGAAGTATCAGATTCTTTAATTCACACGGTTAAAGATATTGCTAGTTCATTGAGCTTGAGAAGTATTAAGCTAAAATCAGTTGAAGATTATGAGGATTGTTTTAAAAAACTACATCTTTATTTCTTTATTGAAAAAAATGGTAAATTATTTTTAGTAAATAATGATAAAAGTTTAACAGAAACTAGTAATATTGATAATTATTTAGTTTATGAAAAAGAAGAAGTAGTTAAAGTAGAAGAATCTACATCAGATGAAGCAGATTCAAATCAGGAAGATTCTGAACCTAAAACTAATAGGAGAGGTAGTGGTAAAAAGAAAACCTCTTAAAACTTAAATATGGGGCTTTAATAGCCCCTTTTTTGTTCCCATCTATAAATAAAATCTTTTGTAAAATCTAATAAATTCAATCTATAAAACATTAAATCATATGGATTATCATCATGTTCTAAATTTAATATACAATGGCCTAATTCATGGAATACTAATTTTCTAATATATTGTTTATATAATTCTGTTTTATAAACTTGGTCTACTGCTATATAACCTCTATTACTACAATATCCTGCTTTACCTTCCATTTTTTCAAAAAATATAGGAATTGTTTGTATTTTCCATTTATCTATTTCAGAGATATTAGAATTTTCTTCTATATATTCAATGAAATCTTCTTTTAAATCATTAAAATAAGGATCATTAAAGTAATTTTTACTTTTATTACTACCATTACCACAACTAATTAAAAATAAACATAATATTAAATATCTCATATTTATTAAATGGAAAATTATTTAACAATATATGAAAATCTTAATATTGTCTGTCCACCTGTTGGCCCACCATTAGAAATAAAGGTAAAAAACATAGTATCATTGGCACTTAATGCACTTCCTATTATATGATTAGCTTCGTCTATAAACCCGTCTCCGTGACCATCTGATACAGTTGTAAAGTTTGAGGCTACTGGTAAAGACATCTCAAAGTCAGTCCCTGTAAGAGCCGCAGTAGGTCTTATATTTATATATGCTGTAACAAATACAATACTGCCTATTTGCTGGTAATAAGATTTAATATTAGATATATAACTAATATTAACCTGATTAGTAAAAGATGGACTATATGCACCTGCACCACCTGCACTAGGAGCACCTGCTGAAATACCGTCTTTATCTACAGCAAAAACTACATTATCATCTTTATCTAGAATTTGAATAATATCTGTTCTATTGCTATTAGTATTAGAATCTTTTATTTTTAACTCACCATCTGTTTCATCTGTTAATAATATAGATTTACCTCTATTAAAAACAGCCTGTAAAGTATCAACTAAAAAAGAAGAAAAAGTTGTCTTTTTTGTTGTTCCTCCTCCAGTTTCTTGTATTACAATTTCATCTGTACTATCTAGAGTACTTTTTGTTGTAAAATCATTAATTTCTTTTTTACTAGCCATTTTATTTCTCCTATTATGCTATAATATAATTTCCAAATTCATCAGTTATGAAATCACCATTTTCATCAATTAAATAAACATCAATATCATTTTCAATTATTCTAATAGCATTTATTTTTGATTGAAAACCATTTGTTTCTATACTAACTATTTTATATGAATTAGAGCTATCTAATTTATCATAATTTTCAATATTAATTAAATCACCTAATTCATATGTCATTAGATTTAAATTACCTAATATACTTACTTCTTCAATTTTAGATAATAATTTACTATTAAATAATTCTTCATATGTTCTACCATCAAAAGATTCTGAAAAGAAATCTCTCATAATAACAGATTCTAATTCTTTAACTTCCTCCCATTCTAATAATGTAGATAATGAATTTATAAAAGGTTGAGTTAATGATACTAATTCTGAATAATCTTTATAATAATTTTTATTAATAAATAAATCATATTTAGTATTTTTAATTTCTAATATATCTTGTTCTATAGATTCTACACTATAAAAATCAATACTATTAGGTGTAGTTGTATCAAAACAATTATAAAATTTAAATCTAATATTACCTTCTTTATCTATAAAAGTATAAAGATTAAAAGATTCAGTAACCATTTTTAAAGATTTTGCTAATATTTGTTGGTCATCTATTATAATACCACCTTGAAAATTAGGATGAGATTCTCTTAATGTTGTTAAATCAGCAGAACTATATTTAGTTATATTATAAAAATCTAAAATATCTTCTATTATTGCACCTGCATGAGAATTACTCTTATAATCTATTACAATTTCTTCTATAGGTATGTTAGAGAAAAAATCAAAATAAAATAAACCCTCATAAGCTGTGCTTAATTCTAAATCTTGATTAATATAATATTGCCCTTCTTTTCTTATATCTATTATTGATGTATAATATTCAAATC
>CAZQJK010000081.1:5458-10672 GCA_964593545.1 uncultured Bacteriovorax sp.
AATGTTCCACCTAAATCATCTTCTTCAAAAACACTATCAGTAAATATTATTTTTTTTAGATTATCATAATCAGTTGTTCCAAAAACATTAGAACCAATTGCTATATTTCTAAATTTACTAAAAGGATTTGTTCCATATAAAATATTACCTTCTTGATTAATAGGCATTGATGATTGATAAGACATATTAAAAGCATTTTTATCTAACTCTAATACTAAATCATCCCCTTCTTTAACAGTATCATAGAAATTAACAAATTCATGAATAGAATAAACTTTACCAGGAAATCCTTGAGAATCTTTTGTCAATGTTAAAGGTATATTAGAATGTTTTCCTATTTTAAAATAAACACATTCATCACCTTGTATTGCTAATAAAGGAATATCACTGTAAAAAGATGTTCCTAATATAGTAAATACTGTTTTATCTACAACTTGTGCTGTCGTATCTGTTGATAATATATTTACATTTACTGTATCTGTATATGAACCATTAACTCCAATTGGTTGAATACTAGCAGTTTCTCCATCAACTCTCCAATTAATTAATATTTTTCTTGGAGTTAAACCTCTAGTCCCATCGGTATCTATATCATAATTAAATAATATATAATTTCTTGAATTCATTCCACCTTCAAGCATTACTGGATTTGATAAAAATAAATCTTTAGTATAATTATATTTATGTCTATTACTTCCAAATAAAGAAATTGATGTAGATTCTACAGTATAAGTTCCTAAATTTTTAATCTTTTTATTAGTATTATTAAGTTTTTTGTCTACAACTAGTGTATAAGAAAAATCAATATGCCCAGGATTAGCTATATCATATGCATCTAATGCATCAATAACATCTTGAGTTGTTGCTCTAGGCCCATAAGATATAATCCATCTAACATTACTTCCACCATAAACATTAGAAATACCTGTTATTCTTTCTATTACTACATTATCTGTAGTATCTTCATCTAAAAAAGCAAATTCTGTTCCATTTCCACTATATCCAGCAGTATTAGCTTCAAATTTAATTCCATTATGATTACATGTTGCATATGTTTTATAATCTTCTAAAAAGTCAGAACCATCAAATCCAGATAAATCCCATTTAATAAGATTTCTTAATTTTTTATATTGATAATTTTTATTTATTCTAATTTTCTGCACTTTATCAAAAACAACATACCATATAGTAGGCAATGTTCTATTTAAAGCTAATGGGCAATAATCTTTAAAATAAATTCTATTATTATCACTATCAAAATAATCAACTACTAATTCTTCTATTTTGTCTTCATTTGATAAAGTCTCATTTATAACACTAGAGAAAGTTGATATAAATATAATATCATCTTCTTCTAGAAATGACCAGTCTTCACCTATTTGTATATAAGAATCTGTAATAAGTAAATTAGCAGTTAATGGAGTCTTTTCAAATCTTTTATTATTTCCACCATTAACTAAATATTTAGTATTAAATGTTTTACTTTTATCTGGATCACCTATTTTAATCTTAACATCTGCATCTGCACTAAAAAAAGGATTCTGATTTAATTGAATTCTTAAATTATAAGATTGAGAATCTTGATCTTCTGGAAATAAATCTACAATTTTGTATACTCTATCTTCATCACCTATTTTAATAGAATCTCCTTCTTTTACATTCTCTCTAAATAATTTAACAGCATCATTTGTTGTAAAATAAAGATAAGGTTCAAATAGTGATGTTTCACTGAAATCAGCAGTTGCTCCTGTAAGGGTCTTAAATTCTTCTGTAGGAGCTTTGTTCAAATTATAGTCTGTTATATCGTGACCTTTAATAGAACCTGTTAAAAATGGCTTATATTCACCCTTAAGGTCTTTATCTTGGTCTGCATAATCAAATAAAGATATATTACTATTTTTTTGATATAAATTAATCTCATCAATTTTTAATTGTACATCTTTTTCATTAATTTGGATTTCTTTTATTGTTCCTTGTGCTAATTGAAGCTTATCAAAAGTAGAGTAGTTATTTATAGTTACATAAAAGTTAATTTCTTTATTTTTAAAATAATTATCTTTAAAGAATGATGTATATGCATCATCTGTATTTTCTATTTTAATAGTATAAGAACCTTTTACTATATCACTATTAATTAAATCAATTTCTCTACTAAAAAAAGGAATTTTATGGTCTAATCTAGGTATAGCAGGAAATAAATCATTACCATCTGTAAGAGATTCTGGTAAATCAATAACAAAATCACTAAAATATTTAGTTCCAGATGATAAAAACCTATCAACATAGTTTATTTCTACAAATACAACTTTTTGTAATTTAGAATCTTTTAAATCATCTATAAAAGCCATTATTTGTACTCCTTTAATTTAATAGATAAATCAAATACATTATAACTATCGTTTTTAACCTTCCATTTTTTATCAAATTTATATAATCCACCTTTTTCTAAATTTAATAAAGAATAATATAAGTCATTCTTTTCTCCACTATTACAATAAGGGAAGAAATAAAAAGGTGTTGATTTGTTAAATCTTACAAATTTATTATAATCACTTAACTCTTCTTTATTTAGTAAAGATATTGCTGTTTTAATTGTTTTCATTTCACTATTTAATTGAGTAAATGCTGAACCTGTTCTTTTATTAAAAGATGTCTTATCCAGATTCTCTCTTTCAAAATCTAAATTATCATCAACATATATATCAAAAGAATTAGTAAAAACTAAATTAGATATAGAGAAATAATCATCTACACCTAAACCAGCCATATATATATTTATTTTATATTCTGCCTCATCCCAACTTGTTCCTATTGAACTATCTAATCCACATTGAGTTATAAGATCTGAATCTATTAATATTAATCCATCTTTTGAACTTATTTTACCTGATTGAGAAGAATTATCAAATTCATAATAAACAGAAAAAGATATTGATCCATCAATATAACCATTATCAATTCTTTCCCATTCAACAATTACATTTTTTGGATAGTTAAGTAAATCTCTATTAGTTTCATTTAATTTAGGGAATTGAATAACCATTGTATTCCAATTTCCAAATCCACTATTTAAAGTAACAGATAAACCAGCAATTGCTCCTGAACTATCAACTCTACATTCTTTATAAATAGCATAATCATGTAAATTATCTTTTGGATAATTAGTTTGAATAGAACCTCCTAGAGCATATGCTGATACATATGATAAATCATCTAATCTATTAAGATATTGTTTTTCAATTGACATCTTATCAAAATTAGTTCCTTTAGTCCAATTTAAATTAATAAATTTACTTATCATTATAATCTCCTACTTCTATCTTCTTGTAATTCTTTATTAAGAATTCTTCCATTAATAGATATTTGAGTATTTTGACTTCTTTGAATATCTACTAATTCAGCTAATAATTCATTATTAAGAGAATTACCACCTATACTTCCTGTATCTATAGCATTAAATAATGTACTTTGTTGTCTCATATTTAAAAACATTTCTCTATCATTAAATCTTGCTAAATTATTATCTCCTGTTAAAGATGTTCCACCAGAATTAAGAATACCACCATTCTCAAGTTTACTTAAACCGCCTATTGTTTGAGCTGCAATAGTTGCGACTTTAACAGCAGTGTTAGCTGTAATTAATCCTGCTAATCCTTCACCAGCAACAGGCCCTAATCCTAAAGGAGGAGGAGCTTGAGCTGCGGCACTTGCTTGCATACCTGACAATATAACACTAGCTGTAGCAGCACCTTGAGCTAATAAAAAACCTTCTCTAGTTTGTTTTCCAGCAATACTATTTATAAGCTGTGCTGTATTAGAAGCTAAATCTATTTTAGCTTTAGCAGTATCATTATCTAATTTCAATTGAGCTTTATCTTTTATTTCTTTATCTTTTTTTGCTTTATCTTCTTCTTTTTTCTTCTTTTTATTTTTTTGTATTAATATTTCTAAATCTCTTTGAGCTACTAATTCTTGAAATTCTAACTCATTTTCAGCACTTTCAGTTCTTATTTCAGCTAATTCATTAATCTTTTCTTGTAAGAATTCAATTTTAGCACTTTCTATTTGATTTAATTCTTCTAATCTTTGTAATCTTAAAGCTCTTAACTTATCAGATACTTTAATTTCAGCTTCTACTTCTGGAGAGCCTTCATCACCACCTACCTTAACACCTTCACTATTTCCAGTTAATTCTTCATAATATTTTTTCTTTTCTTCAAGCTTTAATTCTTTTTCTTTCTGTAGTAAAGATTCTTTTCTTGTTTCTAGAGCTTTTCTTTCTTCTTCCGTTAGTTTACTAGTTATTCCTGTAAATTCTTTACCTTTATTTATTAAAAAATTCCATGCAACATTATCAGTTTGAGCAATATCTCTATTTTCTTTTAATTCCTTGTTAATATCAGCTATTTCTTTTTGAACACTACTTAAAGTCGCTTTATTTAAATTATCAAAAGCTCTAACCATTCGTATTAGTAAATCAACAGTATCTTTTAATGTTCCAGAATTTGATGAAGCTAAATTACCTAATAATATATTCCAATTATCAGATAATGTAGATAATTTACCTGATAATGTTTCAGATTGTTTTAACATTCCGTCAGCAAATTGTCCACCCTTAGATGTAACTGAATCTATTGCTTTTTCTAATTCTTGAAAAGGTACTTTACCAGCAGATATATCTTTTCTTAATTGATTAATAGATACTCCATTAAGTTCCGCCATTTTTGTAATTAATCCAGCACCAGCATCTTCAAATTTATTTAATTCTTCTATTGTAAGAGAACCTCTTTGTTTTAATCTAGCAAAAGGAACTGCTAGATTTTCAATACTTCTACCAGTAACTGCGGCAATATCACCAATTTTTCTTAGAGTTTCAATTAATTCTTCTTGAGGTACTTTAGCTTGAATAAGTTGTTTCGTTGCTTCTGATAATCCTGGTAATTGAAATGGAGTAGATGCGGAAAATTCAATTAAATCCTTTAAAACTTTAGATGCTATTTCAGCAGAACCTGTTAATGTAGTAAATTGAGTTTGAAGATTCTCCATTTGAATAGCTGTATTAATTGCTGTTCTACCTAAATCAACCACTGATGATAAAGCTTTAGTTATTGCTTGAGATGCTAGATTACCAACAAATGAACCCCATGCAATATCCATAGTTTTAATGGATTTAGCACCTTGATCAGAAAATTTCTTAACAGATTTAGTAGATTC
>CAZQJK010000082.1:0-9404 GCA_964593545.1 uncultured Bacteriovorax sp.
TTGTAGTTTTGATGGGAAAAGTTGCGCGGCCGGAAATGATGGTTTTGATGGGGAAGGAATATTTAAGATATCCAAAGTTATTGAGGCCTTAAGTAATTAAAATTACAATATAACTACTTTTCTATTGTCTTTTAAATATATAATGATAAAAATGATCAGATTAAAATTAAGATAGAGGATATATGGATACAAATACAAATGAATCAGAATTAACAGACAAAGCAGGAATTTTATTTTCAGCTCTTTGTTGTATTCATTGTATGGCCATTCCTTTTCTTATTATCTTTGCTCCGGCAATCGGTCAGTATTTTGAAAACCCAATCATTCATATGCTTGGAATGGGTCTTGTGATTCCATTAGGTCTTTATACGTTCATCTCGAAATTAAAAGTTCACGCTGATAAGAGACCTCTATATATTGGAATCGTAGGGATGATCTTCTTAATTGCAGGACATCTTTTTCATAGCTTTCTGGGAAATGAAACGGCTGAGATTATTGAAATAGCATCTTCGATAATTGGTGGTGCTTCACTTATTGCAGCTCATGTTTTAAATATCAAGCTTTGTCGTTGTCACACTTGCCACCATTAAAACTCTTTAATAGCGTAAATTCGTTCTATCACAAATCGTAAGATCTTGGTTTGAAAAAAACTTTTCAAGAACTTCCAACGTCATCTCTTTTGAATCAATTTTTTGTAACTTCTTTGATAGTGAATGGCCAAAGTTAAGCCAAACATGTCCTACACGCATAAAGAAGTGGATCCTCTTGATTGCATCTTCATTTGAAAAATGCTTGAAGCAGTTTATGGTAAAGGATTTTAAGAAAACGCCGTAGCACTGTGCCTGTTCTTCTGGAGTGGATGGCAGTTGTGATTGTTGCCACGAATTTAATTTTAACCCCTGAGATTTTGCATACTCGAGAAATAACCATGGCTTTGATGTGAGTGCCCGACCTATCATTACTGCGTCACACTGAGTTTGAGAAAAAAGATTCACAATATCATCGAAGCATTGAATGTCACCGTTACCGATTATTGGAATATCAAAATTTTCTTTCAAGCGTTTTATCTGTCCCCAGTCGGCAACTCCTTTTCTCTTTTCTTCTGCAAGGCGAGGATGGAGTGTGAGCCAGTTAGCACCACTTTTAATGAGTGCTTCGCAAAATCTTAAAAGAAAGTCTTGATCCTTTTGAATACCTGCCCGAAGTTTAACTGATATTGGGACTGTTGCATGCTTTTTAGCAATAGCGACAACCTCACTTGCATAATTTATATCACCCATGAGTGAGACGCCGTAGTTATGCTTGAGGGCCTTCTTCACGGGGCAACCCATATTGATATCAATCGCGGTGGCCCCCCAGTTTTCAAGAAGTGGGATCGAATTTTCAATGGCCCTTTCGTCATTACATAGAATTTGAGGCCATAAATTATTTTCTAATTCATGCTTTAAAGTTTGTGGGGTGATTGCCAAGTCTTGTGTTGGAAGCCGTCTCGAATTGAGCATTTCTGTTGGCCACAGTGTTCTAAAGCCCTCTGGTAAATAGGCGTGTAACGTTTCTCGCAAGGCCACATGAGAGAGACCCACCATTGGTGCTAAAATGAGTGGAAAGTTAATTTGATCGTTAAGAAATGTTGTCATGTGAGCAGTTTCGGTAGCTTCCCTAAAGATAATTTATTTTAAAAGAGTGGCATTATTTGGTATAATTTAATTGTTGAATTTATCCTTGTCACTGAAAAAAGGATAACAGGAGCTATTATGATGAGTTTCACCAGGCCTTATCGAATTGTCTTAATCGATGATGACCAAGAGATGCTTAATTTAATGTGGAAACAGTTATCGAGTGTCTCTGAAGCGGATATTTCTATTTCCGCTTTTAGTGATCCTGAAGAGGCCATGAGTTTTATTCGCTCTCATCTTGTTCATATTGTAATAACCGATCTGCACTTAGAATTTCAAAGTGGGGCGGACGTTATTACAAATTGTATTGATCTTCAAAGAGGAATTCAGATTATAGGTATTACTGCTGATACTACAATTGTGACGGCCATCGATTGTTTTAATCGTGGGGCAAAGTATCTATTAACGAAACCGCTAGCAAAAGGTCAGCTCATTAAAGTCGTTTCTAAGTGCATCTCTTTTCTCAATGATTGGCATGAAATACTTTCTGATCGCTTGCATTCTGATGAGGAGGAGCTGGTAAAAGCTAAGGCCTCGTAGAAAAATTGAGGTGAGTTTTATGAAGTTAAAACCTTCGATTAAAATTTTAGTTATTGATGACTGCTTGGATACGAGAACACTGATTAAGAAGATTCTTCTTAAGCGTGGATTTAAGTGTGTTGAGCTTGCAGCGGATGCATTTGAAGGCCTTGCAATCATGCAGGAATCCTATCAGAGATTTGAACCGATAGATCTTGTTCTTGCTGACTGGCAGATGCCAAAACTATCAGGAATTGATCTTCTCTCTAAAATGAAGATTGATGCTCGTTTTAAGGAGACCATTTTCATTATGATCTCTTCCGATTGTGATAGTCTTCATGTGATGAATGCAATAAACTCTGGTGTTGATAGCTACGTCGTTAAACCTATTAAACCAAATATTCTTTTTGATAAAATTTCAATTGCAGTTAGGCACTCGCCTCGAATAAATTAGTGAAATTTTTCTCAACCTGTACACACAAATTTTCAAGCGAGATTTTTGTTAGGTCACTGTACTTTTGGTAGACGTCTTTCACATTAAGATTCTTGTCATCGTCAGTTTCAAATAAAATTCTCTCGGTCCTTACTTTAGCTACAAACTCTGAAATTTTTGAGTTCTCACGCATAAATGTGGGCCCCAGTGAGACATAGATATTCTTATTTGAAATCTGGGCGATTTGGATATCATTACCGTTAAAGTCGTGAAGTATCCAAGGCTGTAATGGCCTCTCTTGTCTTTGTAACTTTAAAATAAGATCAAGGGCCCTGACATTGTGGAGAATGAGAGGCTTTTTTAGATCTTCGCTAATCTTGATATGCTCCCTCATAAACTCTTCCTGTAGATCAAGACTTGCGCCCCTCAGGCGGTCAAGACCACTTTCTCCGATCATTAGACAATTCTTATCCTGCGCCCGCTGATGAACCTCTGACATGAGCTGGTAGTTCTCGATTAAATTTGTTGAAATTGACCAGGGATGAAGGCCCACACTAAATAAAGTATCCTTAGCTAAGTCATTGATACCGGGATTATAGGAATAGATGCACTTTTCGCTTGAAAGCCCGTGGCAGTGGATGTTAATAAAATTTGCAGGACTCAATTCTTTACTTGTCATAGTAGAAAGATTTTATTACATTTGTCGTCTAAATGTAATAAAAGAAGAATTTTGTTGCCTTTTGTAAGTAATTTTATTAATTTACATAAGTTTTAAACATATAAAAAGAAAGTTAGCTAGAATTTAAGATTCAAGTGATCAATAAAGTAGGAGTGATAAATGTTAACTATTAGATTACAACGTGGTGGTAGAACACACATGCCAATTTACACAATCGTTGCTGCAGATTCAAGAAAGCCAAGAGACGGACGTTTCTCTGAAAAACTTGGTCAGTACAATCCACATTTAACTGAAGGTGAAGTACTTAACGTTAAAGCTGACAGAATTAAAGAATTACTAGGAATGGGCGCAACTATTTCCGATACAGTAAAATCTCTTCTTAAGAAAAATAAAGTAACTTTAAACTAGTTTAATTATTTTTTTAAATTAGCTAAATATAGTTGAACTTATTTTAAGAGAGAGTTGAAGATGAGCGAATTAAAAGAATTAATTACATATGTAAGTAAAGCACTTGTTGATATGCCAGACAAAGTTGAAGTTGGTGAGATCGTAGGTGAGCAAACGACTGTTATCGAACTTAAGGTTGATAAGAGTGATTTAGGTAAAGTTATTGGGAAGCAAGGTAAAACTGCTAGAGCGCTAAGAACAATTCTTAATGCTGCCTCAACTAAGCTTAAAAAAAGGTCAGTTCTCGAAATTATCGAATAGTTAAACCCGAAACTGATTTCTTAAATAATCAATAAAATTAAGACCTTCCATTCGGAAGGTTTTTTTTTGCTAATTTTGCTTTGTTAGGTCAAGATTTGCAGTCATAATTTCTCCATGGATATAATGAAAATAATAATCGTCGACGATGAGGCCGACCTTATCGAACTTTGTACAGATATCTTTGAAATGGAAGGTCATCAGGCCGTTGGCTTTACTTCTCCATTAAAAGCCTTGGAGTATATCCGCGCCGGAAATGACTTTGACGCCATTGTTTCTGATTCAACAATGCCAGAGCTTACAGGTCTTGAGTTTCTCGAGAAGGTTAAAGAACTAACGGTTGGCAACGAGAGGCCTTTTTTCTTGTCGACAGGTCGAATTGATTTTAAGGAAAGTGAGTTACTAAAAGTTGGAGTAACGAAAGTTATTATTAAGCCGTTTGATATCTCTCAAGTCGTTGTTGAGATTGTAGACCTTATTAAGAAAAATAAGGTCTAGTAAAATTTTGATTACGACTTTTTGTTTTGATCTTCTATTTTATCTTTCTCGTCTTCGTCTTTTAGACCTTTCTTAAAGCTATTTAAAGACTGTCCAAGGGCCTTTCCAAGCTCTGGTAGCTTCTTTCCACCGAAGAAGAGAACGATGATTGCTAAAATAATTAATCCTTCACTCATTCCAAACATAACTTATCCTTTGCTTAGTAAATCTTTGATAATTCCATTGAATACTTTCCTGGAGAGTAATCAAAAAATCTCTTATCTTTTAAATCTTTATATTTTTTTTGAGCGTTACTACTTTGGGCATATGGATAAATTGCAATTCCACCGCGTGGAGTAAACTCACCAATAACTTCAAGATATTTTGGCTTCATTAATGCCGTTAAGTCATCACAAATTTTTTGAACACAATCTTCATGGAAGTCCCCATGATTTCTGAAGCTAAATAGATAAAGCTTTAGTGACTTTGATTCTACCATATCTTTATCTGCAACATAATTAATATAAATGCGAGCAAAGTCTGGCTGATTCGTTTTAGGGCATAGAGAAGTAAACTCAGTACAAACAAATGTCGTCCAGGCATCTTTTCCTGGATTCTTATTTGGAAAGCTTTCAAGACTCTCTGGACTATAAGTGCTTGGATATTCAGTGTGGGCGCTGCCTAGAACATGCTCACTCAATTCCTTTGCGTCACGGCCCTTTTTCGGCTTTAGTTGTACTACTTTTGTCTGAGTCTTTTTAGTCTTTTTTCCCAGTGATTTTGCCACTTTATTAATCCTTATGTTTCCAATTACTTATTTTCTTGATACTTTCTCTTTGAATACTTCATTACTATCACTAGGTGGTCAAAATGGCAAAAGGGCATGAATTAGTTACGCTCCCAAAAACGAATAAGCAAGTCGTTAAGGTTGTCCTCGTTCAACTAGGTTCCCCAAAGTCTCCAACGAAGAAAGATGTTAAGAGCTTTCTTAAAGAATTTCTTGGAGATCCGAGGGTTGTCGATATTAACCCTCTACTGTGGAAGATAATTTTAAATCTCTTCGTTTTGCCTTTTAGGCCTAAGAATTCTGCTAAACTATATTCTCGAATTTGGGAAGGAAATGAATTTCCTTTAACACGGATCACGAGAGAATTTGCTGAAAGTATCAATAAGCTTACTCCTGAAAATGTTGAAGTCACTCATGCTTTCTTACTTTCAACTCCAAGAGTCGCAGACGTTTACGCTGTATGGGAAGAGGAATTACGTTCTAAAGAAAGTCCAGCGACAAAACTTATTGTTATTCCAATGTTTCCTCAATACTCTGAAAGCACAATAGCTTCAGGAATTGATTTCTTTGGTAAACTTTTAGAAACAAAGGTTATTATTCCTGATTTAAGAGTCGTAACACAATTTCATCGCTTAAAGGCATTCATTGATAATTCTGTTCTTAATATCGAGATGACTCTTAAAGAAAAGAAGCCTGATGATCTTGTAATTTCTTTTCATGGAATACCAAAGAGGAGAGTTCTTTATAAGAGAGATCCTTACTTTCAACATTGCTATGAAACATTTAAATTATTAAAAGATAGAATAACAGGAATTGATCCCGATCGAATTCATATGACTTTTCAATCTCGTTTTGGAAGTGAAGAATGGCTCGATCCTTATACCGATAAGTATGTTGAAGATCTTGTAAAAGATGGTCATCTTAAAGTCGCGGTTTACTGTCCATCTTTCGTCGCTGATTGCCTTGAGACTATTGATGAAATCGGTAATGAACTTGGTCATGAAGTTAAAGAATTTGGTGGTGAAATTTATCATGTACCATGTGTAAACACAGATCAGAAGTGGTGTGAAGACTTCGCACAATATGTAGAGTACCTGGCCCTTGATGAGGGTAAAGTAAAAAATATCGAGTACGAATTTAATAAAGAGGATTATAACGAAATGCCTGAACTAAAAATGAAAACACCACCAATGAGTGACCATGCAAAGAAATCGCTAAAGATTGTATTTCTAACTCTCTTTCTTGATCTTGTTGGATTCTCAATAATTTTTCCACTCTTTCCATCTCTTGCAAAACACTATCTTCTTGTTGATGGAGATAACTATTTCTTAAAGGCAATTTTTGGATCAATTACAACATTGACTGAAACAGGTGGGGTATCAAATTTTAACTCGATAGTTTTATTTGGAGGGGCTCTTGGTGCAATCTATTCGCTTCTTCAATTCTTCGCTGCTCCTCTGTGGGGGGCCTTATCAGATAGAATAGGTCGAAGACCAGTTCTTCTCCTTTCTGTTTTTGGTTTATTTCTAAGTTACGTTCTGTGGTTTGTGTCTGGAAGTTTTACCGTTTTAATTCTTGCTCGTTTTATCGGGGGGATTATGGGAGGAAATATTTCAACGGCTACCGCGGTTGTTGCTGATGTCACAACAAAAGAGAATCGATCAAAGGGAATGGCAACAATTGGAATCGCTTTTGCACTCGGTTTTATCATTGGCCCAGCTCTTGGTGGTATTTCTTCGATGATTGATCTTTCAAAAATGTATCCGCAGTTGGTGGCATTTGGAGTAAATCCATTTTCGATGCCAGCTCTTATTGCAGGTTTATTATCGCTCTTTAACTTATTCAATCTTTATAAGAAATTTGAAGAAACACTTCCAAAAGATAAGAGAAAAATTCACCACACAGAGAGAACTGCTAATATCTTCAAGCTATTTAAACCGCTTCCATATGCTGGTGTGAATGCGACAAATATTGGTCACTTTCTATTTCTTATGTGCTTCTCTGGGATGGAGTTTACGCTTACTTTCTTAGCTGCCGAAAGACTTGCTTACACTTCAATGGATAACGCTTATATGTTTATCTTTATTGGATTTGTTATTGCTTTTGTTCAAGGTGGTATAGTTCGAAGAAAGGCCCACGATGTTGGTGAACAGAAAATGGCATTAATGGGATTGATTTCAATCATTCCTGGACTTGTGCTTATTGGTCTTGCTGAGTCGAGCCTCCTTGTTTACGCAGGATTATTTTTCTTAGCGGTTGGTAGTTCGATGGCCATACCGTGCTTGACTTCACTTGTCTCGATGTACTCACCATCCGAGCAGCAAGGTCATAGTATCGGAATCTTCAGATCTCTTGGGGCCTTGGCGCGAGTGATCGGGCCGATAGCGGCTTCTTTAATTTACTGGAAATTTAATTCTGCAACTCCTTACTATATCGGAGCAGCCTTTTTAATTATTCCAATTTTAATGGTTTCAAAATTGCCGAAAGTAAATCACGATCTTTAATTGAGATAGGGCAATGTGGTTACTTGAGATTGTAACCACATTATTTTTTATTCCATTGAGATTTGAGATTGCATGTAATTTTCAACACCAATCTTTTCAATAAGACCTTGTTGAGTTTCAAGCCAATCAATATGCTCTTCTTCACTTTCAAGAATTTCAGTAAATAATTCTCTTGAAGCAAAGTCTTGTACTTTTTCGCATAATTCGATAGCTTCTTTTAATACTGGAAGTGCTTCATTCTCAACGGCAAGATCACATTCGATAATCTCTTTGACGTTTTGACCGATGCGAATTCTTTCAAGTTTTTGAAGGTTAGGTAGTCCTTCTAGAAATAGAATTCTCTTGATAAGCTCATCTGCGTGTTTCATTTCGTCAATACTGGCCTTATATTCAAGTTGACCAATTTTTTCGAGTCCCCAGTCTTGTAACATTCTTGCATGAAGAAAGTATTGGTTAATGGCAGTAAGCTCTTTAGTTAACACTTTATTTAAAGCATCAATAACTTGTTGGTTACCTTTCATCTAAATCCCTTTGTTAGAAAATTCTCTATTATGTTAAGGTGATTTCAGATCAATGTCTAATTAAGATTTTTTTTCGCTTTTGTTTTGTTTGGCAAGATTTTTTTGATTGAGTTTTTCAATAGCATCAATAACGCAAATACCACAAGAATTCCCAACACCTAAGCGGTTGAGAATTTCTCTTTCGCTGTGGCTTTGTTTCGCCGCAGTTTCAAGCATTTCTTCAGTGATTCCATTACAAATGCAAATATACATCTTAAACTCCTAATAAGATTATATACTAAAAGTTTTGCTTATCAAACTATATTTTTATCGGAGTTACTTATGTTTTACTTTAGCTACTTAAGTCGTTGAAATCAGATAAAAGTCCTGAGATGTACTTCTGGGCAACATTTACATGGCTCACTTTTTCAAAGTACTCAAAGCCTGGCACATTGTTTAATTCGATAATTAAGTGATGTCCTGATTCTTGCTCAAGGATATCAAGGCCGTAGAAATCTGGACCATAGGGTAAGATTTTGTGAATTAGCTCTTTTAGTTTAGCGCTAGCATCGAGCCAAGGAATGAAGCTAAGTGTAGACCTTTCACAATTTAACAGCTCGAATGGATCGTCGTGACTTTTCTTAAGTATTCCCAAAACAGTGCCAAGAGCGATAAGTACACGATATTCATTCTTTTTTTTGAGCAATGGCTGAATAATGTAGCGCTTATCATTGATTTTGAAGTTCAGGTCTGGACTCTTTATTATTCCACGTGTTTGATTACTACGTTTTGGCTTGATTAGGTAGCCATATTTTTGAGTGAAGTTAGGGCCTTCTCCAGCTTCTAGATTTGCTGTGTTGATCGTTGGAAGATTATTCTTTATGAAAAATAGATACTGCAACCATTTATCTCTGAAAATTCGAGTATCTTCGATGGCATTAGAAATCTTCGAGTTGGTGAACTTGGTCAGGGTGTCAAGATCATTGTCGTTATAGCTAATGCCGCTACAGCGGTTTAATATAATCGTGTTTTCGAGTACCTTTTTATCTGTTGAATCCAGAGCGTCAGGATCAATGATTTGAGCGCAATGACCAAGAGCTTCAATCTCCTCGCAAAGCCTTCTA
>CAZQJK010000083.1:0-9228 GCA_964593545.1 uncultured Bacteriovorax sp.
TCATTATAATTTGGTTTATTTAAAGGATCTTGTCCCCATTTAACTGGAGCAGTTTAATTGTTTTTAGATCCAAATGAACTCGTCAGTGGATTGAAATCCTTAACTGGTAGCTCTTCATAGTACTGATCATCAGCATTTCCAAGATCATCATACTTTTCTACTGTTCCTGGTATTGCACTATCGGCCACAAGGTCATGGTCTCTGTCAAATGCTAGCGCAAAGTTTGAAAAAGTATCTTTCATATATGTATCTGGTAAAACTGTTTTCTTAACTTTCTTTAAAAAGATATTTTGTGCGTTTGTATTAACGAAATCCATAAATCTTGCCATATTCTTTTCACCGCGAATAAGCGTTACGAATTTATTTTCTGCCATACTTAGCCCATCTCTTAGGATTGTGTTAAATTGGTGACCTTCACCGATATAGAACCAAGCTTCTTTTAGTTCTTCTTCTACTGTATTATCCATACAGATTCTAAATCTTTTTGGGTTATCAAATCTCTTTTCGATAATGTGTGGCATTCCTCCGCCATAGCCGTAAGGCATATGACTTTCTTGAATTGCTAATTCGTATCGATTTGTTCCAGTTAATGTCACGCACTTATTTGTATAGGCCTTAAACTTTAGGATTAGTTTTTCTGCATATAGATCAACGCCTGTTCCAACATCTGATCTGTTTGAACTTCCTGTTTGCATATCGTGTCCCCACATTTTGCCAACATCCATTCCGCCATTCACTCCAATTTTTACGACAGGAATATCAAATTTTACACCAACTCCGGCCTTGATACTTCTTGACGTTGATACTCGATCACTTGTTCCATGGTAAGAGCCTGTTCCAGCTCCACTGTGGATTCTAATAGTATTAGAAAAATCGACTCTTGGGTTTTGATTCTCAAGTGCCTTGATGTGACTGAAAGCCGCGATATCCATCATTGTTTCAGGAGCATCAATACATTTTTGATAGTTAATATCTTTGTATGATTTAAATATCCATGAACCAGTTGTTTCATTACTAAAGAATACATCACAAAGTTTTCTCATTGTGTCTCTGCTATAGTTATCTTCAAAGAGAGCACGTGTCTCTTGTTCTCCAAGCTTGTTTGATAATTTCTTGCTTAGAGAAGAAAGCGTGATATTTGTAAAGTCCTCAAGTTCTGTTTCTGTTTTTGATCTTTCAATGAAAGCTTGTTCAGCACTTGATTTATTCTTTCTCGCTAATTGTTGTTCAATAACCTTTCCATTTGATTCTGATGTTACTTGCGAAAATAAGTTATCAAGGAAGCCTTGAAGCTCAACCATATTACTTGATTCTTTTGCAACCGCATCTTCGACATCAACTTGTGTGTGAAGTACAGATCTAAACATCTTGCTTGAAGCATGAAATGTTCCTGCCGCAATTCCTGGAACTAATGAATTCTCTGTTTCTTCTAATGGCTCAAGTTTTACCACAGCATAGGTTCTTGTATATACATAAGGAACATCGCTGAACTTTATTGGAAGATCAATTCTTGCCTTAAGTCTCTTTGCCTGTATTTCAACTTCCTGTGATGTTGCAGAGATCACTTTAAACTTGTGGTAGTTCTTTGCTGTTAATTCAATATCGCCATCTGTTGGAGCAAGAACTAGTACTTTTAATCTAAATCTTCCTGAGAATATTGGCTCAGTAGGGTCAATTGTATGAACAAAGTTTCCATAGTTAATCTTTGGAAACATATTGACGACATAAGACTTAACAATAACAAGGTCTAAGTTTTTGTTGATGTGAAATCCTTTGTCTTGATCATGACCAAGGAAAGAATAATTAATCTCATCAAGGAAGATTTTTGCTTTTTGATCTTTAGAATCTTCAGGACATTCTCCTGAAATTGTATCGTGTCCAAAAACCCAACCAGAGTTTGACCATGGGTAGAGACATACTCTTCTCTCTACAAATGCTCCTTTGAGAGCAGGGTTCTTAGATTTTACAATAAAGTTATAAGGAATACGTCTCGTATTTGTATATCTCTCATGAAGCATTGAAAATGAAAGTTCAGCACATCCATTTTCATTGAGCATAAAGTTTTCTTTCTTTAAAACGCGACCTGTTTCCTCATTGATCATATAGGCGTCGATCATTTGTCTTGCCATTCGTTGACCATTTGATTTCAAGTTAAAACAAGTGTTGGCCACAAATGGCTTGTCGATGACATTATTGTCATTTCTTGGGTCTTCCTTACCATAACCTTTTGGAGTAAATCTGATTTGATCCATAACGATGGTACTATTAACTGCTAATTTATTATTTCTATTTGTTGTTGTTCTGTTTTCTGCTTTTGTTAAATCGATGAAGTTATCCCCATTGATAGGGTCAATTCCATAGTGAAGATTTGTATTAATTCCTGTGCCTTGAACAGAAATTATTCTCTTGAATTCAACGAGCTGATTTGCTTGTGTGAAATCAATTTCAACATGCTCTTCCCAGAAGATACATGATTCGCTATTAGACTTTAGAACTTTTTGTCCTATTTCTTTTCCTGAAAGAGTGAAGTTGAAGTAGCTCAGGTCACGATTAAATGTTGTATCAAGGCATGCCTTCATTGTGTAGAACTTATCTGTGGCCTGTCTTGAAGTTGGGCTTTCTCCCACTTCTTGCTTGCCATCAATATTGATACTCTTAACGATTAGTCCAGACTGGCTTGATGAAAGCCCATCAGCTCCTGCAAGAACATCTGCTTTCTTGTCATCAACTGTCTGTGAACAGCTGATGAGAAAAGCGCAAAGAGTTAAGAGAGTAAGTTTCTTCTTACAAAATGTCATAAGACTTCCTTAAGTTAACTGTAATTATTTTTTCATCTGATAAGTAAAATTGTGGATTCTTAACTTCTCTACTTACATAGGAAAGAGTTGTCGTTAAATGTTCTGGATTTTCAATAGAAAGTTCCAGAGTTCTACCTTGGTAATTATTCTTATAAGGAGAACTATTGTAGTAACTAACAGTCGTGTCTGAATCGATTGAGAAATCAGAAAGTGAGATCGTTATTTTATTTTCTAAAATTTCTGTGCTTGCTTCAAGAGCATATACTTTCCCTGTGTTATGACCATTTGTTGCACTATTGTTTTTTATTTGTTTCATGCTTGGTGAGATTTTTAAATCTTTTCCAACTGCAATTGTTGCGCCTGCTTTTAAAAGTCTTCCTTTGAAACCGTATACATAGACAGAGTTTGATTCAGAAGTTCCTGAAACCGTGTTTCCATAATATCTATCATTGTAAGCGAGTGAACTTGAAAGATTTTTGTAAGCGTACTGCGCACCTTTGATGTCAATCGAGTGGGTCCCCAGTTTGAACTTTACATTAACAAACTCACTAAAGAATTTTGGCTCGCCTTCATCGACATTATCAAAACGATTTGAAAGTTCGTCATTATATGGACTTGCTTGAGTTGCTACTGCACTAAGTTTTAGGTATTCATTTTCAAAGGAAACTTTCTCACGAACTCCCATTGATGATGCTCCAGAACTTATTAAATTATCTGTCGCTTCTTGGTCTTTGTTATCAAGTGCTCCAGCGTTGAGATCAAAGAGATCAAGTACATTATATGAAAGATATGCATAATTTGCAGAGTAGCGTGACTTAGGTGTGAATCTTCGCTGGTCATATTGTGCTTTCGAACTTCCTGTTTCAGAAGAAAGAGTTAAGCTTAGATTAAAGTAGATATCATTTGATAGGTTGGCCTTAGTCTCAAGTCCTATTTTTGAAGAAAATAACTTTGCTTTATCAACAGATCCTGCAAGATCGGTATACCCTGCACCTAATTTAATTTTTAAGTTCTCAAATCCAAGGCCTTTTGCTGCTGACTTAAAGTCGGCCGATACTGGACCACAAATTAATGTCGACAGTAGAAGTGATGAAATTAGAGAGTTTCTTTCTTTTTTCATATTAGTCCAAGCTTATAGTTCAAATTAAGTAGTACATTATCAAATATACAAGAACCATGCCATGCACTGTGTCATTTTTTCATGGAAATGAACAATCTAAGATACCGAAATAGCGTAGGGAACTATGATTAATTTATTGATTTTACAGGATTTTATTTAATCAGGGTGTCAGAAAATAGTTGAGCTGTAAAATATTTGAGCAGTGCTTAGAAATTTCAGTACAATAAAATCTATGGGAGTGTGAGGGGAAACATGGTAGCGATAGGCAGATTTGAACTTCCTACCATTGTTTTAAGCTATTGTATTTACTCCACTAATTCTTCTTTTATACCCTCTGCACACAAGTTGCACACAAGCTAATGCACACAAAACCAGAAAATTAACACAAAAACTAACACAAAAAAACACAATTTAGTGTCCCAGGATGGGACACATTTTACTCGGAGACGGACAAGAATTTGAAGTACAAAGAGAGGGGAATTTTGTAGAGTGAAGGCATCAATAGGGATTGTTGATTGGGAAAAATTCAAGCCAAGAAAAGACGTTAGTTCTATGACTTGGTTTAAATGCGATTCTAATATTGCATTTAGAGAAGATTTGTTTGGCCTATCGATTGAGACAAAGTGGATATGGATTTTCATATTAGGCCTTATGTCAAAGAAGATGCGCGGAGAGTTTGAGATCGATCTCGAATATATTTCGTATCACAATGGAGGCATGTCAGTAGATATTATTGATAATGCACTTTCAAGTTTAGCCAAGAATAATTTACTTTCATATATCAAGACTGAACAAGTTCAAGAATCACCTAAGTCTTACGATGAAAGTGAAAAACAATCTTCTCGCGAAGTTACTAAAAGTAACATTGAGTTACTTCACACCGACGTGTCCCAGAGAAGAGAAGAAAAGAAGAGAAAAGACGAGAAAAGAGAAGATGTTAATTTTGAGTTTTCAAAAATTAGAGATATCGATCTCATTCAATTATGGAATAATAATTTTCCTTCAAAACCCTACAAAGCTTTATCTCTTGGAAGAGGGAGTCATGCCTCGAATTTGGCGATAATAACAAATTTTGAAGATTTCTCTACCTTGGCTCAATGGTCTAGTTTGTTTGATATAGCGAAAGAGTCAAAGTTTTTAGTTGATGCCTCATGGTTTGGTTTAACTTGGATTATTGATCATGATAACGCAATAAAAGTTTTGAACGGTCAGTACAGTGGTGCAGAAAAAAAGAGTGACCTTGATACTTCCAAAATCATGAAGGTTCTCGCTTCAGGATATTTAAGAATTGATGAAATTCCAGAAGAGTTAAAATTAACCGCTGCTGAAGTAAATTTCTTGCGCACCTATGGTCTTAAATCATTGGGACATTACTCAAATTTTGAAGTGAGAAAAATGATTGAGGATGCATCATGAGTGTTCGTGTTCATTATGAAATTGAGAAGAGAGAAACGATACGGCCTTTTGGCTCTTCTTGTTACATTTGCAGCAAGGGCTTTCTGATAGGAGATATTTACTGTGTTGCTAGCCTCACTACTTTTGTACGAGGTGCAAAAGTTCTTACATGGGGAAGAGTTCATTATGGATGTACTGCTGTAGGTAAAAATGATCTTGCTCTAAAAAAGAGGGTTTCATGATCCCTTGTCTAATTCCGTACACACTTCCTAGAGCTATGAAAAAAAGAAGAATCAAAGAAAGGAAAACTATTTCTATAAACACGAACATTTCGGAAAAGACTCTATATAACTGGATAGACTACGGTATTCAGCCTGCACCAGACCAGAGAATTTACAATTTATTGAAGTTTCTGGAAATGACTTGCGACGAACTTTTCTTTGGTAGTGATCTCTCGGAGAAGGAACTGACTGAGGCGATAAGGTTAGTTAACAAGTTAAGAACTGATAAAAATGAAAAAGAGATTGAGCAACCATCTGAAGATGAAAAGCAAATCTCTTTTAGTTTTGCTTCTGGAGAAGGGCATGATTGATAAAATATTATTTGCATTAACGTTTCTCTTACTTATGAGCTTAGGGATGATTCTGTCGGTGCATGTGCCGCTAGGATATTGAAAAGGAGGTTCACGGATGAACTATAGAAAAAACTTGATTGTGTCAGGTATAGAAATTGTTATTTACTCAAAGACTTTGAGATTTAATAAACGTGCAAAAGAGGAAAGTGAAATTATAAATAACCCAAGCTTAAAGTATGTTCCAACTTTGCTATCTCAGAAGAAGATTGTTCTCTTTGTAACCAAAGTAACTAAGAAAGATATTTTAAATATTGCAAATATTGAGGGAATTGAAAACTGGGAAATGAAAAGACTCTGTGTCGATTCTACACCACTGCGAGATCTTCTAATGAGGGTCGTTTCAAGATGGAAAATGTTGGAGGATAAGTACAAGTGATGAAAACAAGACGGAAGGTCATTGTTACTGACAATCATTCGATCTGGAAGGCAATACAAGGAGCTACAAAATACCCTGTGCGAAATGGCCTGAAAATTTGCTCTTGCTGTGGCGAGAGTAAGCAGGTTGATACTGATTTCTACAAGCAGAGAAGTAGCTATGGAAAATATTATTATCGTGGAGAATGTAAGCCTTGCTTAAATAGAATTCACAGCAGGAAGGAGCGAGAGAAAAGAATGGAGGAGTATCCAAACTCTTATCGCTATTGTTCGAGTGAAGAGTGTAACTGGATTTATGGAGTCCAACATAAAAAATGTAACAAATGTGGAGAGAAAGCAAAATGATAAAAAAAGCAAAACTGGCGAAAAGAACTCCAAATTGCTACTACACAATCGAGTTTATCGACTTTGTAGCTGGCACTATTGATGATGCTAAATCTCTTGAGGTTATGAAACACGACAATATTTGGGGAGAAGAAATATTTGATATCAGAGAGAGTGTTGATAATTACAATTTCTTTTTAACAAAAACAGAAGCGACGAAATCACTTAAAGCAATAAATAAAATTTTCTATGGGAAATGGAAATAATGAAAATAATTAAAAATCTAAGAGGTGAGAAGTGAGTAGTCATAGCGTGAAACTTGCTAAAAGCTTACGAGAGCTAGAAAGCATTATCGCATTACATTCAGAGAATGTTACGAACGAATATAATAGGGGTGTAGCTAACGGATTATTACTAGCAATTAAGACTATGTCCGACAAGGAGATTGCTTACTTTAAAAAAGCGGACAAGAGAAAACGCAAAGGAGTGAGAAGTGAGTGAGCTAGAGTGGTTTAAATCAGAAAATATGAAACATGACCCGTTTCAAGCATATTTCGATCACGGTTTTGATTTCAGCGAAACCAATAGAAAGAATCAGAATAGAAAATCTTTCGAGTCGGCTTGGGATTATCAGCAAAAAGAAGTCGAGGCTCTAAAAGTTGAAAATGAGAATCTTGTAAATGAAAGCAAGGCTCATTTGAACGCTCTCGCCTATCAAAATTCACATTATATGACTAGCCTAAAAGAAATCGAATCTTTAAAAGCCAAGTGCGAGAAGTTGGAGAAGTGTGTGGAGTATTATGCTGAAAAGGTTAAATATTCAATAAATCGCCCTAGAGAGGACGATTATGAGTTTAATAAAGTTACAGACAATAAGAAGCTTTATAAGAGTGGAAAACTGGCACGACAAACATTAAGAGAGATAAGGGGTGAGAAGTGAGTAATTACGCAAAAGGAACATCGGTTAGTATCGATAGAAGTATGGCCCAACTAAGAGTCATGCTACAAAAAGAAAAAGCAGAGGGTCTTGCCATAGCAGAAAGTGGTGATGTGGCTATGGTACAATTTATATTTGAGGGAAAGGGATATAAATTCTTTATTCATTACCCAAGCGAGCGTGATGATAAAATTAGATTTACGTCTTCTGGGAAAATAAGAACAACAGCTCAAATAGATCTGGAAGTAAAAAAGGAAAAGCAGAGACTATGGAGAGCTATGTGTCTTTACATAAAAGCGGCTTTAGAAGCCCATGCTAATGGTATAGTGGACTTGAAGCGTTCAATGATGGGTAACTTGATGCTCCCGAATGGTGATACTATGTATGACAGACTCGACAGAGACATAGACAAGATTTCCGTAAACCCTAAGTTATTATTGGAGTGAGAGATGAGGAATGACAAAAGTATATGCAATAAATGCAGTAATGTCCCTTGTAAGAATAATGAAACGATATCACCTAATAGCGGTTTCTTAGTTTCTGCGCAGTTTAAGATTGAATTTAAGTGGGACGAAAATAACAAGATATTTATTAGTGAGTGTAGCGGTTTTAATAAAAAGGACTTCACTTATTTTCCAGAAGATTATGAGGTGGTGAAGTGAATAGGTCTAGTTGCGAGAAATGTAACAAGGCTCTTAACTGGTGTATTTGTGATCTTAGTTCTTATACGAAAATAGGAAAAGTCTCGGCTTCTCAGTTTTTAGATAATCACACCACAAATAATGGATCAGTGTTTTTTCAGGGTTGGGCTTATAAGCATAAGCAAATGTTATACGAAACAAACGAAAGAGATCTAGAAATCGAATTGCTTAAAAAAGAATTGGCAAATAAGGATGATCTTTATCTTTACATGGACGATCTTTTAATTAAATCGGACGAGACACACAAAAAAGAAATCGAATCTCTCAAAGCCAAGTGCGAGAAGTTAGAGAGGTGTTTGAACGAGTTTAATGTTCAAGGTTACGAAGAGTGCGATATTCCATTCTTTTATTGCAAAATAACACCAGATGCAATTGGTACTCAATACAGAGTAAGGGTAAGTGGAGGGGAGCATGAAGAGTGGGACTGCGAAAATCTTCTACTTGGAATTGAAGAGCTTAAAGTGGTGTTAAATCAGAGAATTGAGCAAATAAGGGGTGAGAAGTGAGTGAGCTAGACAAGATTAAAAAAGTCAGAAACAAGTATAGAGATAAGCCTCTTTTAATGACTAAGGATTTCGTTGAGTTAGAAAGTTTTGCCGAGTCATTAATTTCTAAATTAGACGAAAAGGATACTCGCATCAAAGAACTAGAAGCGAAGTGCGAGAAACTGGAGAATCAAATTAAAGAAATAAGAGGTGAGAAGTGATCCTTAAATTTAGAGCTTGGTTAATGAGGATTTTATCAGGAAGCGAAATTACTTTTGTCTCGAATGTAATCATAACTGGAGATATTAAACCACTTGGAACGAAATGTTATTTAATGAACAATAGACTTAGGGGCAAAGTACTCAATAGGGAAGATGAAATTCTGACAGTCAAAGACATTAACCGCTAAGGGTGAAAAGTGAAAGTATTTAGCATAAGTGAAGTTGCGTGGGTTGCAGC
>CAZQJK010000084.1:0-9139 GCA_964593545.1 uncultured Bacteriovorax sp.
ACATGGTATTCATATTCATAATTTATGTTATATTGGAAAAGAAGATGGAACTGGCCTTGGAGTTTACGATGCATTTGAGCAGTTCAGTAAATGGAATATTGGAATTAAATACGAGACGACTGAGGATTCTGGAACTATCGTAAAGATAAAATTTGAATTAGTTGAAGAAAACCCATTGTTTCCAGCCGAAATCCTAATACCAGAAAAAAGCACAGTCATTGTTTTAGACGACGACCCATCAGTGCATGAGTCGTGGAAACAAAGATTCAAGACGTTGCGTGATGATTCTGTAACCTATAAATACTTTAACCATCCCGACATGGCAAAAAAGGAATTACGTTCTTTACTTGATAATAATAAAGAGTTTCTTTTTCTTGGGGACTATGATCTCAGAAATGACAAAACAGATGGAGTTCGATTTATAAAAGAAAACAACCTGATGGAATACTCAATTCTCGTCACCTCTAGTATTGATTCAGTCTTAGATGATTGTAGACAATATAAAATACCTGTAATATCAAAATCAATTCAAAGTTCTATTGATATTCATACAGTTTCATGAAATAGAATTTATTTTTTACCGTCTGCTTTGTCAGGTTAGAGCCTTCATGGCTTTTGTTCCACGGCATGACCTTTCCTACCTATGAACAGTGGATATTTAATTTATTTCCATCCAAATCTCTAAAATAAGCTCCATAAAAATTTTTTCCCCTAGAGCCAGGTTTTCCCTCGCATATGCCACCAAGTTCTATGGCCTTTTCATACATGAGATTTACGGTTTTCTCGTCACCAACTTTTAGAGCGACCATACATCCATTTCCTATAGTTGCCAGTTCGCTATTGTAAGGAATCGTCACTGCGAGCATAGTCGAATCAAAGCCCTTCCCCCACGCGATCATTTTTTCAGTCTTAAATACTTGCTTGATCCCGATTGTCGAGAACAATTTATCATAAAAAAATTCTGATTTTTTTAAATTATTTGTTCCAAGTGTTATATATCCAATCATTTTCTTCCTCTTCCAATTACTGCCTAAAGTTGTGCAAAAATATCTATTTGGTTCCCATCGGGGTCTTGAACAGATGAATACCTTTGCCCCCAAAAAGCATCCCATGGCTCTTTTATCGCTTGAAAACCAGCTTCTGTAATTTTTGAAAATAATATATCAACTTTTTCAGAAGACTCTTGTTTAAAACACAGAATAACCCCAGAGCCTACGGGTTCCGGCCAATCAGGATTGAGCTTTTTCATCAACTCAAAAGAGTCCAACATTATTCTAACGCCACTAGGGGTTGTACCTTCAAAGTGTTCATCAGCAACTTCTTTGAGTGATACTCCAAGTAGATCATAAAATTTGATAGATTTTTTAATATCACGACTTGCAATTCCAATAGCATCTAAACTCATTTTTTATTTTCCTTGTTAATTTTAGTTATAGATAAATATTTAATACTATCATCAAACTTAGTCATTATTTTCTTCATTCAACCCTTTATTATTTTCTAAATACATTTCCAACTTATCCAATGATCCATTCCATCCTTGAGTCATTCCTCCACGTTCAGCAATAAATGCTTCAAGTTCTTCTGATGAATGTTTATCAACAATTTCAGATATTAGTGTTATTCGAGTAATAGAGGTTTCCTCTTGCGTGAATATCACAGAAGTTAACCACCTCGCAGGCCATACCGGAGCACCGGGATGTTTTTCATTTTCTCCATTTTCATTACAAAATTCTTGAAGAAATGATATAAATTCAGGGGCGAATTATTTTCTGATAGGTCGATCGACCATAAAATTTTACTTCGTTATTGCCCATCTCATAGAACACACTATTACCAGCCTCAACTTTTCCCTCAATTATTTTCATATAAAATCCGTTAGGTGGCTGCCATTTTTCAATATGATCAGGATTGGTAAACATATCAAAAACCGCATCAATTGAAGCCTCGAAAACACGGTTAAGTAAAAATACATTTTTATGGTTACATTCTTCATCAAGATATTCACCCAAACGATCCCAAGTTGAGTTACCACCAGCATCTTTGATAAATTTACTCATTTCTTTTGCTCTTTGTGGTGATTCAAACGTCATGGTCATTTTCATTGTTGTTTTACTGTTGTTTTCACTAAATAAAACATTAACTCTGAACAATGCTTTTTGATTTTCATTAGCGCCATGATCATATTCAAGTCGCTTTAATGGCTCTACGACAAGGTATGTTGCAATATTTGGGTAATCGACACCATCTGGGCCGTGCATAGTATAAATCCATTTTCCTCCAGCCCGCAACTCTTTACTCTTTGTTGTTATACTAAAGCCTCTAGGCCCCCACCACCTAGCGACTTTGTTTGGATCAGTCCATGCATCCCAAACTAAGTCTACAGGAGCATCAAAAATTCGAGTTAAAGTAAGTTCATTTGAATTATTTTTTGGTTTCATGTTTTTTCCTTCCTTTTTTTTTATTTGTCACTGTTTTTAAATATTTATCTAAGCGATCAAAACTTTCTTCCCAAAAAATACGATATTGCTCCATCCATTCATTTGCATCCTTTAGAGTTTCTCCATTAATTCTGCATGGGCGCCATTGAGCTTCTCGCGTTTTAATTATTAGACCTGCATCTTCTAAGACTTTTAAGTGCTTTGAAATTGCAGGTAAGCTCATTTTTTTCAAAAATGGCTTAGCAAGATCAGTTACATTTGTCTCTCCTTGAGACAAATGCGCTAGCATAGCTCTACGAGTAGGATCAGCTAGCGCATTAAATGTTAAACTCAAACTGTCTTTCATATTATACCTTTCGGTTAATTAACTATATGGTTAAATATAAGGCTATTTTGTATTTGTGTAAAGAAAATTTTTGCCTAGACCATTATGCTAAGTGCTATATACGAAACCCAAAAAATTACGAAACTTCGTAATTCTCTAACCAATTGATAATAAAAGACTTTTCTTGTGTGTTACGAATGTTCGTAATATTCACTCTAATTTCAAAATATTCCACAAAGAACAATCTAATTATTTCAATAAGATAGGGCGTTGGCACGTTTGGCATTCTTGGCACCATTCTCGCTTTATAGATAAGTGACTGAGCAATTAAGGAGGTCGCTAAATGAAGTTATTAAAAACAATCAAAGCAATTTTAAAAAAATTATTTTCTGCAAATGAATCAAGCATAAACCATAAGTCCGTCGAAGATCATAAGAATGAAATGATGCTTCGGTATTACTACCTCGGACATGGAATGAACTGCTAACGACAACCTAAGACAGGAGAAATTGAAAATGACAAAGGATTACTTAGAAAATTTAAAAAGACTCTTTCGTGAATGGTATGGGTCTTTGTCCGTCGAAGAACTTGTATCCAATCACGAATTAATCGAATTGATTCAAAGAATTGAGTCGCGCCTAATCCGTGCAACATCTTAAGAGGGTTTAAATGAATATTAAGAATATTAAAGATGATCTAGTAATTAAAGAAGCTATCGAAAGGCTCGTAGAGCGAGTCAAAAGGAAAACTGGTGTAAAAATCAACTTTGGCAACTTCATTATCAATATGCATGAAGGCCAATGTGCAAACATCGAATTCAACCTTAAAGACAGATGCTTTAGTTCAAAGATTTCAAAGTTTCATGGAGTTAATAATGGATAACGTAATAGCAAATGACCTTGCCTTGGCCTTCCAATTGGTAAGCGACAAAGAGAAAGAAACCAACACTAAAATAATTGAGATTGCTAAGGAGCTTGTCTCAACATTATTGGAATTTAAAGAATTGAAAAGGAAGAAAGATGCAAAAAAATGATATTTCACTTGGGGCAGCGTTAATCTTATTAGCAGTTATATTTGGAGCATTTTTATGCTTAAAAAACTATGAAATTATTATAGCAAATTGGGAAGTAATAATTAGAACTGCTGAGTCAGATAAAAATTTTTTACTGATCCTTATCTCTTCTTTACTTGCAAATATATTTGTAATTTCACTTGTGGCAGATCGAGCTTTGGGCTACAAAAAGCAAGGTAGTAGACTGAGAAGTATCAAAAAAGATAAAGAGCCAAAATCTTCAATTATCCTTAAATCATTAATTTCGATACTGATTGGTTTTGTTCTAATAGATACAATTAAAAGCTACGCTATCTTAAATAGTAAATCAATTCAGTTACTATTAAATAAAGAGCTATACCTCGGACTACTCGATATTTTTACTTATTCTTTATGCCTTTTATCAACAGTAACAAGTTACTCATTATTATCACTTTTCTCGAAAGTTTCTGGTGTTTTTAATGTAGGCGCACGACTACCTCGAATCTCAACCAAAAAAAATTACTTAACTCTTGGTTCTATTGGGGAAGAAAAAAATGAAATTGATAAAATTAAAAGACCTACATGGGTGAAGATTCCTAAAAAGGCATTGAATGGAAATATTCTTGTAACAGGCTCTATCGGTACAGGTAAAACTCAAGGAACGATCATTGCTTATGTAAAACAAATCTTTAGGCAATTTGATACAAAACCAAGTGCGCTTGTTCTCGATCCGAAGGGAAGCTTTATTCCTGAAGTTGTAAATATACTTTATCAAAATAATTTAGAAAAAAAGATCGTTTACTTAGGAGATGTAAATGCAAACATTTAATCCTGTTTATATAGAAGATACGCTTAAGGAATCAAATTACTTAGAAGTAACAAGTATGATTAGGGCCGCTGCCAAAAATTTTTCAGGCAAGGCAAAAGAGTCTCCGATTTGGGAAGACTCAGCTTTTAACTTAACTAAAAACGTAGTTGTCTATTGTGCTGCTATTCATGGGTATTTCACATTAACAGATTGTTATAAAACCATGCTCAAGGCTGATTCGGATGAAATTATCGAAAATTTGAAAACAATCTTATCGAAAAAGAATGCTGCTGCTATTTATGATGAGGAAGAAAAATTCAATATTTCATGTGCAATACAATATTTTACTGAATATGCCCTTTTTGAAGATAAATTCAAATCTGGTGTTCTCGTATCAGCAACCACATTTCTAAACCAATTCCAAGATTACAATGCCGCAAAAATATTTTGTCCCCCCAAGGCCCAACTAACGATTAAATCAATGGATGATATTATTGATGAAGGAAAAATACTTCTCTTTCATGTTAAAAATGAAGCTCTCGCTAGATCAATGGGAACATTTATAAAATTGCATTATGAACGATCTGTACTAAATCGTCTTAAATACCCAAACAGAAAAAAAGATAGAATGGCAGCTATTATCGCTGATGAATTTCAGGATTTGGTTTCTGTTGGGCAAGGTGGTTCCATTGGTGATGATAAGGTGTGTGCCAAGGGACGAGAAGCTAATTTTTTCCTACTGGCCGCCTCACAAAGTATTAACTCTATTCATAACGCTATCGGAAATGAAAAGGCGGCCAAGGAGCTTATTCAAAACTTTAGAACACGAATAGCTTGTCACTCATCGGATATTGACACGATTAGAAACTTCAAAGAACTAATGGGCCAAGAGGATATGGAAAAAACAAGCCATAGCGTTTCTGAAAATTCTCAAAAAACCACAAGGAACTTTATTCTAGGTGGTTTTGACTCAAAAGATGCCAATATTAATGAATCAATAAGCACAAGCAATCATAAGGAACATCTTGTAACAGGAAAAGAGTTTTCTAAACTAAAGTCATTTGAGGCCTTTGCTCAAGTCTATGATGGTATTGAAACTAAATTCTACAAATTATTTTTAAAGCCATCATTTTTGAAGAAGCGACATACAAAACATAAAAAAATTTTAAAGATGCTTAAAGAAAAAGAGCCATCCCTGCTTTTTTCCCGAGTTAAGAAACTATTTGTAAAACAAGGGTCAACTGTTGCCAGTATTGCGCTACTTTTCCTTTCGGCAAATTCCTATGCCTTTCCAAATGTGTGTTCAGTAGTAAATGCAAAGGAGTTCAATTCATGTCTTAATTTTAGATATACTTTAACAACTTGCGGTAGTTGGCCTTTTGTCAGACCGTGCTACCGATTTACATACATGGTTCCTCAAACATTTATTGAGGTAAGCCCGAATGCTGGAAGCTCTTATTTTTCAACTCTTCCGGGGGCGGCAGTACAATTAGCAAGTGCAAAAGCACTCCCTCCATTTGGCACTGAGCATGACGATGATACCCAATCATATCATGCGAGAACACTTTCTGTGCCATTCGCGCAAATTCCTTTCAATATGCTTCCGTGTGGAGGAACAAGAATGCCCAAACTCTGCTTTGACGGTATGAGTGAGCATGTCGCTGAACATTGGTCAACTGGCATTAGCGATAAATACCAACCAAAATTTCTAGCTTGGTCACTTGCTCCAAAAGCTTGTCTTATAAAAGGAGCTGCAACTTCGGCCACTGGTGGAACCGATGTTTCATTTGCTTCCGACTCACCAATGTGCAGTATAAAACTCCCTACCTTGCCTAGCTTTCCTCCATCTAATCACTCTGCATGTAATGGTTGGGGAACCTTTTATCCAAGAATGGGTAGCTATAATGGGCCTGCATCTCTTACAGGGGCCTTGATGATCGCTTCAAGGATGAAGTCGATTTCATCAGAAGTGTTTAGAGCAACACCATCTAGCTTTGGAGAACAGTGGCAAATGATTAGCCCCGGCTCTAGCTCATGCTTTAGAGAGGGACAAAACATAGGAATTTTAGACACAGTTAAAAATGTCAGAGAAATTGGAAGGATCACTAGCGGTAAATTTAATGGCCATCTCTTTGTTGTATGGAAACCAGTTTCATGCACAAGAGATATTCCTTATCTAGCTACTTCAAAAGCTGCAATAGCAGCAATGAAGCCGATGTGTGCAGGACTTGGGAGATAGAATGGGAAAACTAACAATTGAGTATAAAGAAACGCATGAGGAAAGAATTGCTAAAAAATCACCATACACATCTCTTTTCAGAGAATGTTTGATGGAAGCACACAAAACCTCTGCAAGTGATATTCACATAGAACCGAACTCGGATTCCTTAGTGATAAGGCTTAGGGTTAATGGTGATTTATATACCTATAAAACCCTAGATAAAGAATACAGACTCAGTTTCATTCAGGAAGTTAAAAGACTTTGTAATATATCAATCGCAATAAGTAATCGCCCTCAAGATAGTCGTTTGTCATTACCTTCTTGGAAGCTGGCCCTTAGAGTTAATTGTACTCCGACTTTATATGGCGAAAAAATAGTTCTTAGACTACTGGATATGACAACGGACTTTGATTTAAGATCAGTCAACTTGAGTAATGATGTTGTATCAGACTTAGTAAAGTCAGCAAAAGAAAAAAATGGTGTGATAATTGTATCCGGCCCGACAGGAAGTGGTAAAACCAGATCATTATTTAGTCTTTTAAACTCTCTTGATAAAGAAAAAAAGAACATCGTTACTCTTGAAGATCCGATTGAATATTCCTTTAAAGGGATCAATCAAATTGAGATTAAAAAATCACTGACTTTTGCTGATGGACTGAGAGCAATTTTAAGACAAGACCCTGATGTAATACTTGTTGGTGAAATTCGTGATTTTGAAACTGCTGATCTATGTTTTAAGGCATCAGCAACAGGCCATCTTGTAATCTCTACTCTTCATGCCAATAGCGCGACAAAGGTTGTTGAAAGACTTAAAAATATGGGCGTTGAACAATATATGATTGATTCAAACCTGAAGTTTTCATCTGCACAGCGCTTAATTAAAAAATTATGCCCTAGTTGCTCAATAAAGGTAGATGCTGAAATTTCAGAGCAATTATGCACTAAGTATTCACTTTCACAAAAAAGTGACTTTAGAACAATCAATTATAAAGGATGTGTGAAATGTAAAAACGGTATTAGCGGCAGAGTTCCCGTAATGGAATACTTAACCAAAAAGGAACTTGAAAATGTCGTCAATTTAAACACTAAAAAGTCATTGTTAGATGAATATATAGAAAAAGCTCATCTTGGGCTTATTGATTATAAGGAGGTGCAAAACTATGAATAATCTAATCACACTATTATTCCTACTCTGTCTAGTTTCACATCAGGCAAAAGGTGAAGACCTAAACTTTTTTTCTGATGGTATCAATTATTGGAGCGACGGAAAAAAGAACTAGGAACCACGACCACAAACGAGTTCCCAAGAAAAAAAGAAGCTGATAAAGAAAAATCATTCAAATGGTCAAAGTATTTAGACCCTAAAAATGATGAGTTCTTCAAAGAAGGTAATTACACGCCTCCAAGGCCATTTATGGAATTGGCCAGAAATCCAACTGATACAAATATCAGTAATTGGATGGCGTATAATAAGAAGAAGAACGCTTTAAACCAAAGACTTCAAGTAAGAATGCGTGAATATTTAACGAAAAACGCAGAGCTTACTCCTGAAGTTAAAAAGGTTGTTCAAGCTAAAACAATCAATACGCAAACTCAATTTGATCCTTCACGCTATCGAATCAGAATGTACTTTGATTCAAAATGTCCACATTGCAAGCGTATGTTTAATACGCTTCTCGCATTACAAAATCGTGGAATTTATGTGGAAGCACTTCAAACTGATGATGCGAAGATCAGCAAGGCCAGATATCCAATTCCAACGAGAAAAGCATCTGCAAGTGAAATTAAAAAACAAAATATCAAGGCAGTTCCACTGACTCTTATCGCTGATTTAAAAAAGAAGGCGCTTTATCCACCAATAAAGGGCTTTCAGAGCATTGAGGCAATGATTGCATTAATTAAAGAAGGAGAATCACTATGATTTGTTCAATTTGCAAAACAATTATCACTAAGGGGGAAAAATGAATATGGTACTTGCCAGTTCAATAATCAATACTACCGAGTTTTCTAGTGAAGACCCAAAGTTTCCACATTTTTGGTGGCTATTATTCTTCGCTTTGATTGCATTGACTTCGGTGGTACATGCAGGGCCAAGGATTCCTGGGGCCGATGCCGCTGATAAGCTAGAAGCAGCAGGGACAGTATTAAGAATCGTTGATACAGCACTGTTCAAGTGGGGTGCAAGATTGTTTGCAGGAATCAGTATTTTATCTGCGGGCTACAATCTAAAGGAACAAAGGTTCGGTATCGCTATTATCTGCATAGTCGCTGCGATCATTTTAGGAACTGCACCAATTTGGGTTGAAAACAT
>CAZQJK010000085.1:0-9005 GCA_964593545.1 uncultured Bacteriovorax sp.
ATGTTTCGGATCATGATCCTTGTATTTTTAGAGATTTATGTGTCGCAACCGAAGCATTGACTTGTGTGCAACTTGTGTGCAGATTCTCGGAATTCTGTGCACGGGAAACACCCATATTTCTTTCTCTTAAACTCGCTAATTTCTCTACAACTTCTGCAATATCACTCGCTTTTAAGCGTGCATAATGTCTTAATGCCTCCTTGCTAATTCCAGTTATTCTCAAGATCATTTCATCTGAGTAACCAAGCTCAATAAGTTTAGTTACTCCAGCGTGTTTTGCTGCTTTGTATAGTTCTGTTGTCTTTAGTGATTCGTCATTATGGAATGCTGCAGCTTTTTTTCTTGCTCTCTTCCAAACATTATTCAATGTCGAGTAAGGAAAGAATGAATCCCCCTTTTTGTTTACGAATAAGTACTGCTTAGTATTCAGTGGATTATATGTGTCAGTATTCATACTCAATATATTGATAAGATCTTCCCTTATTGGAAGAGTGTGAGTTGAAACTGACTTCTTTCTCTTGTCTGACTTTCGGCCATCAATCTCTTCAGATCCGGACTGGTGAGAATTAATACTCAATACTCCTGACTCTAGATCAAGGTCTGTTCTTTTAATTGTTACAACATCGGATGGTCTGATGAGGTAAAGTCCACATATTTTAAAAATCATTGTTGCTGTACGATCATCTGAAAATTGAGCAATCTTATAAAGAGCTTCAATATCAGGGATCTCATTCTCGTTTACAAGAACCTTCTGAGGCTTCTTAGGAAGTGTTGGCATTGAGAAGTTGTAAAGAAGATCTTCTTTAGCAAATTTCAAAATATTTCCAAGTTCTTCGAGTACTCTTTTTTTATTAGAGACAATATCGAGATTATATATTTTCTTAATTATTCTATGATCAAGATTTTGTATATCGAGTTCACCAAAGAATGGTATTATCCAGTTTTTAACAATGCCTTTTGCTTTGCGAGCAGAGATCTTTGTAATTTCCCCTGAGAGATGTCTTATTTCACAATGGTTGACGTATTCCAAAGAGATAGAAGCGAGCTTAAAACGCTCTCTATTGCTCTGTGATGTATATTTGTCGGGATTGAAGATCCCGTCATGAATCTCTTTTTCAATTTGTCGGAGCATGTACACAGCAATATCTGGGGAAGTTATTCTTCTGCCTTTATCATCGTGTCGAATGTCGTCCGTTTTCTTCTTTCCTGTCTTCGTGCTTGAATCTGGAAAGTATGCTGATATTCTGAATTTATCAGGCGGAGAGTGACAGTTCTCACAATAGGGAACTGTAAAGCTTCCCATGTTAATTTTAAGCTTGAAAGATGGTTTAGAGCATCCACACTTCGCACGTGTGTCTGCATAGACTTTTCCGTCCATTCTGAAATCCTTGTTAAAGAGTAAATATGTCGCAACATACCCTCTACCATGATTATTTTGAATTTGACTTATTCCATGCATCAAAAAACCTATAAAAAAACTGGACCATCAATACAAACCTGCGACAGTCTTTAACAAAATGACTGATGGCCCATTAATAAAATATGAATGCCCTCTCGACCAGGGCAAGTTCTCCGGTTTAGCAGATTTCGCAATCTGAATGCTTTACGCTTGCTACTTGCCCTTGCTATCAGCTTGCAAGTTGCCCAGAGTCCTTACGTATTTCAAATTAACACCTGAAAGAGCTAGTGAGCTTCTGTCCTCGCGAACAGTTAAAACCGATTTTGTATTCCTAGCTCTCTCAGATGAATATAGGCCATTTGTCGAGTAGTTAAGGCCTTCTTTTATTTTGCTATACTCGTGTTCGTAAATAAGAGTCTGCGTGAAAACATACAAAACAAAAGCAATGCAAAAAAGTATCAACGTGCTTTTATCATTTTTTATATTTAACTTTTCCATTTAAACCTCGATTTAAACCGCACAGATCCCATTCAAAAAATATTGAACATGTAATCTTTTCATTGCTATTGATTATTAATTTTATTTTGATAATTTACGCATACTCTGTGTCCAAAATAGACACATGAGATTTTTAAATTTATGCAGCTTTTTCTTCACTCGCCAAAGTTGGAAAAAGCTCACATTCTTTAACACCAAAATAGAGGCAGATAAGTTTTCTTACCTGCTTTCCTGGAACGTGATATCCACTCACGATCCTAGAAATTGTAGATGGTGCAAGCCCAGTCTCTATCGCCAAATAGGACTGACCGTTCTCCTTTTGCCCAAGGAGGTTTTTCAAAAATTCAATGTTTGTTACTCTGTTATCTCTTGTCATGAAGAAACAGTACATGATTCCGTAACTAGAATCAACATCAAAAGTTACGGTTTCATGTATTTTATGTATTCCTTAAAGCATTACAATGGGTTAAATGGACATTAAACATGTACTTATTACATTTTTTAAAGAGAAAAGAAGCGAACTAGGCTTTACTCAGGAGCAATTTGCCGAATTTTTAGAAATGCCATTAAGGTCATACAAGTCATACGAATACGGGAATACATTTCCACGTCCAGAAGCTTTAAATCACATCTCTGAAAAACTTGGAATAAGCGTGGCCGAAATGTTCCTCTCTCCAGGACAGTCTATTAAGACAAGCACAAACGTAACTCGCATCAAACCTATAGAGGATGAAGTTAACGAACTTAAAAGCAAGCTCACAAAACTCCTAGACTCACAACGAGAGGAAGACGATCCAGATAAAATCGTCTACTACTTAAACGAAACTGAAAAGCTCACGCTCTCTCAAGTAAACATTATAAGAAGAATGGACATGGAGCTCTTGGGTGTTGACGATTTTGGAATAGCTCGTCAGATGTATTCAAGTGATGAGATCACTCTTTGGCTTTCAGGCTTTTTTAGAATTCGCGATGAGTATGGCGTTTTTAGAACATCAATATATTGGAAAAGGTGGCATGTGTCCAAAACTGCAGGAATGCCTAAAGCTAGTCGCCCGATGTTTTCCGAGCCTTTAAAGTGGATACGTGACCAATTCCCGACCAACTGGGAACAATTATTCCTTCCTGAGAACGGACATAATCAAGATCCGGATAAACGGTTTGCATAGCAAGCTTAACAACCAGGTCTTGATCGAACGGTTTTTGCATCAACCAAATATCACCTAGAAAAAACTCCTGGTACTTCTTTATTTCATCCTCAGACTCTCCGGATACTATAATGCTTGGGGCTTTGCATCTAAACTTGTGCTTTATGAAGGCCTGTCTAATATTTCCATCAAATACATTTATATCCCAAATACAAAAATCAGGCTCCATATGAGTTAGCATGGAGATCATTGCTTCAGAATGCAAATTAAACTTTTTGAATTGAAACAAGCTGTAAGGATTCTCAAATTCACTCTCAATCAATTCTGAAACATCGTAATCATCTTCGATAATGTAAAACTGTCTCAACACTAATCCCTTTTGTCGGCAAATATGAACACGTTATACAATTATTCTTAATATAGCCTTAATCTAATCTTTTCACATATCGACCAAATATCAAGATAAATTAATACTTACTGTGTCCACACGGAACACAAAAGCGATCCAGAGGACTGATAATACAATAATGGAAATAGATAATGTGCCAGAAAGTATTGGCGCAATAATAAAAAAGATAAGAACTAGGCACCGTCACTCCCAGAGAGAACTTGGCGAATTGATAGATCTGTCTCATTCATCGATAGCCAAGTATGAACGTGGTGAAGTTGTTCCAAGCATTGAAAATCTTTGCAAGATATTATCATTCTATGATGTTTCTCTTTCCAGATTCTTTACCGAAGTAGATAAGCTAAGAAAACTTGATTAATTCTCTTTCACTCAATCCCCGATATGCCGTTAAAATTTTATAAAAGGGAAAATGATGAAATTATTAGTTCTTACTTTATTACTCTTAACAGCTTCGTGTGCAACAACTCGAAATATGCCACGGGAAGAATATCTACGAACCACAACCAGGACTTATGATGGTCTGTCAAAAGATGAAATATTAAATAAAATAGAAAAAATTTTTCTTCTATCAGATAAAGATGATTATTCATTTGCACATACCCCAAATGGAATGCAAGCAAATCGTAGATGGTTAGTTTATCTTATTCTGGCAGCTTCGTCCGGAACAGATAGTTGGGCCATAAATATAGAAGAGAAAGATGGCAAGAGTTTAGTCTCTGTAAATGTCAGTACAAGCAGTGGAACAGTTGCGGCATCCCCAAATGGAGGATCAGGAGCAAACACACTAACAACACCATCAAATTCATACATTCTACAAGGAAATTCAATTTATTATTTATTTTATAGCAGACTCGATTACCTTCTTGGGAAAAGTGACAAGTGGTTAACTTGTTCTGAATTTGAAAAGTTCATTTCCGAAGAAAATAAAACATCAGAGGTTTACTGGGGCTTAACAGATCCTCTTTGTAACTCTTTCAACATAGATGATTTAAAACCTGAAAGAAGGATAGCTCAAGATAAAACAAAAAAATTGTCAAGAGATTATTCTTCGACAAAATATGAGGAGGAATAGTGACTATAAAAGCGGATAACGTAAAGGGTACAGGAGAAAGAACTTGTAAATGTGGTAGCTGGTTGGCCCACTGGCAAAAGTATACAAATATAAATATCACTCCAAAATGTTCAGTCTATACTTGCCAAAAACCTGCAGAGGTAGGAGCTCATGTGATAAGACCATACGGTTCATCACACTTTATTGTTCCTTTATGCCAAGAACACAACAAAGACCCAAACCAATTAAACCTAGGAGATGGCACACAATTTGTTTCGGCAAATGTTTCAGAAACGTGTGGCAAATAATTAGTTAACTATTTTTTTATCAATTTTAGAAACAGTGCTTTGCCAGTTTTCTACATTATCGGTTTTACACTTTTTTGATTTTTCACAAATCTTGATTATAAATTTTTTGATTTCAACCCATGACTGAGAAGGCATAAAAATCATCATGGGCTTGATCTCCCACCATGTCTTGCCATCCATTAATTGAGTTTCATTTATCTCATACTCTTTTGAGGAGATTGTATATACACAATAGCCTCTTGTAGGAGATAGCTGTGTGCATAATGGCACATCCGGAGGAGTGGTAGCACAACTAAACATTAGACAGTTTAACAAGATGAGCAAAAGCGGCTTTAAGGTTTTTTTCAGCATTGATCCTATCCTGTTCTGTTCCATTTTCTTGTGCATTCATATTTTTAATTATTGCATTGTGGAAATCTTGCCCTTGTTCATCAACTCTAAAATCAATGTATTTAAAATATACGGCAAGCTGAGTATTATATATTATTATGTCCACAAGCTTAGTAACTACAAAATTAAGAATCATTGAGATTGGGCCAAAACTCATCCATGCATATTTTTTAATTAAGTAAGTGACAGCAGATCGTGAAATATCTTTACTCGTTTCCCTCTTTAATGATTCGAGATACTTTTCAAATTTCATAATCTTCCTGGAAGATTGGTACCAAAATAATAAATCCTTTAAAACTTTGATACCTCATATACTAATCCGTTCTGGTTATATGATGTATATTTAGTCTACTTTTTCTGCGTACTGCTTGTAAAGTTGGTTTGCCAACACTGAGAAAGCGGCGAGAGTAGAAGAATGAAGAAGAGCAGCACCAAAAGGTAAACCACCTGCTGTCATTAAACCAAGTATTCCACTTGCAAGAGTTAATACAAGTACAACAGTAATTTTTGTAGCTCCTGAAACTTTTTTAAACCAACTCCCCCAAAGTTCAGAGCTCATAAATTTAACAAGAACTTGGACAACAATGTAAGCAATCGAAAGTGTCGATGCCCCCTTGATCCCACCAACTGATTGGAGAAGGAACATAATAAAGTCCTGAGTAGGAATAATTACTTCCTCAGCAAAAGCGACTGAATTCAACATGAAAAATGAAAATAAAAAAAGCATAACTAAACTAAAAATCTTCTTCAAAATAAACCTCCCATGGTTATTTATTTTTACGCTCTAAAAACAATACTCTTGATTTGAGATCCGTAATGTCTTCCTTCTGGTTTGTTTGCTCTACAATAATTTTTACGATATTCGTATTTAAGGCCTCAAGCTTAGTACTCATTTCATCCATTTTCTCAAGAATACCACTAGATGAAAAAGAAATTACCGCAGCTATAATGATCAAAATAGCTTTATTGAAGTTGTGATCAACGAACTCAGAAAACTTATTTTTTTTATTATCATCTTGTGTCATTTGATTCTCTAGTTATTTGGATTTATAAATAAGCCTCGTGCTACTTGGTGTAAAAAATTGTGAAGTCATATCCATTTGCCCATGCTTGTGAAGTGCTTGCAGTAACCGCTCCTGTGGAGGTATTCAGTACAACTTGCGCAATATCTGTTCCATCGTTATAGTTTATATTTCTATCCTCTGTTGCTGTGAATCCAAATGTTCCCCTTGTCTCAACTATCTTAGCGACTCCTGTTAATAAAGAAAGTCCGTTAGTTAAGGATCCACCAGTAAAGCTTTTTGTATAAATCTCAGAACCAAAGTATTTGTTGCCTGTGAGCTTTTCTTCGTCTTTAAAGTCGACGACTACGAATTGCTCAGGGATTGCGAAGATCACGTCAGAGGCTTGAAGTTCGTTTACTGAAACGATTGCAGACAAGGAAAGGCTTTCCCCTGTTCCAAGCAAACCACTACCGACACCAGAGTTAATCGGAGTAGAATCTCGGTTAGCGAATGTTACATAATTGTTTCCAGAGTTTGCTAACACGGTTAATCCTCGACTGCTTGATGATCTATTTGCTAGACCAACCGCACCGTTAGGAGCCGAGGCTACTGTAAAGCCCGTAGGTAGGTATAAGCGACCCTCTACAGCTGTAGGTGTTCCTGCTGTAAAGTTAGCACTCAATAGAATCTTATTACCAGATATCCATGACCATGAAAATTCAGCATCTAATACTGAGCCAAAGCCTTGCGTTGTAGCACTATAGACATTAGTCTCGAATGCACTAGTCTTACCCTCCCAGACTGTCGATGACTGAATACGAGTTGCAGTGATTCTTACGTAGGCATTTTCTTGCTGATATGCCGATGCTGTCTCAACGTGAGGCTGAAAAGTTTCACCTGCTGAAACATCAAATGCAACAATTACTTGAGCTAAGGTAGAACCAATTGATTCATACTCATAGTCGTAACCAACAAAGTTATCAGTGCCTACATAAGAGGTGAAAGCAGTTGTTATTGCTCCTGATATATTTTTAGTTACCCCTGCGTAGTTACTTACACCTGCATTTTCTCTTCTTATAAATTCTACTGTAATTCTTGAGTTTGCTCTTGCTGTTAAGGTTAGTCCCGAAGTGGAATTATTTACATAGCTGAACAAATTGGATGTAGTATCTTTTTTAATATTAGTAAAATATGGAACCTTTGTATTTACTGAGCCGTAGCCTGCTTGACCAATAATAAATAGTTCTTCGCTCTCCACACTCTCCATTGTCTTATTAGGAGCTGAATCAATAAAAACATTATCTAAAACTAAATAATAAGAGTCGTCTGCGATAGCGACATAGATTGAAACTCTAGCTTTTTGCGTGTCAGATTTTTTATTGAAGTGTAAATTGTAATCTGCTAAATCTTGTTTCGACTGAGTGGGAGATCTTAGCTCACTCCATGTCGTGCCATTGTATCCTTCAATCTCAATCCTATATGCAGCACTTGGAGCATTTGTTTTACCGATAAATTTTAGAGCGAGTAACTTATTAAATTCTTCTTTAGAAATATCAAACTCAAAAGCAGTCTTTAGTGTCCACTGGTCATTTACAGATGCTCCCGACTGATTTAATCGAACAGACTTTGAACCGCCAAGAGCAAGAGCTTCTTCTTCAGCTACACTTGTCGTTGTCCCATTGCCTTGAAAGTAATCAATCGCTTTATTCTCTTCGAAGTTCTCAACAAAGTGGTTAGTAAGGCTACTTCCTAGACCACCACCTAAACTCTTCTCAACATTTTCAGAATCTTTATATACTAACTTATTATCGTTATTAAAAAATATCTTAGCTTCATCAGGTGAAGCTGGAGCAGCAGGAGAAACCGATTGTTTTTTCAGTGTTACATAATCAGTCTTTGTCTCGTTAGACCCATCTGTTGGAAAAGGATAACCAGAAAAAGAATTAAAACTGAAAATAGTAAGTGCGATTAATAATAAAATTTTTCTCATAAATCCTCTGTTAAATATTTGATGATTTTTTTAGGAATCGTTTTAATGTTGCATTATAAAGAAATTCAAACAGAACACCTTTCTTAAAAACAATGTCTCCATTACCAACGTATCCATAATCCACATCACTAACTGGAAGTGTTAGTTCCATATTCTCATCAACGCATATAACTGTAATGATCATTCCATTTGTAAAATTTTCTGGATCGACGCCAAAAGGTGTAGCTGAAATACTTATATTTGCAGCACTACTGTCAATCTCACATATCTGCATCTTCTTGCTAGAGATTGTAATTGTTCCAGAATTAGCCAAGGATTGCAGAGCTGTTGTGTTGTAGCCAAAATCAAGGGCCGCAATTAGTGCATCGTAATCCTTTCCAATAAGTTTTAAATTCGGGAGATCCAAAGAAAAGTCAAGCTCATTAGAAGTGAAATCATTAAGTGCAACATACATTGCATTATCTTTAATAATTGTTTCATCTTTAAAGTATTGTGTCTCGGTCGAGTAGTTTATATCTCTTGCTTTCAGCTCTCCTTGTGGAGAGACGACGGCCTTTCTGTGTCCAACTCCTGCAAGGCTAGAAACCTGCATTGCGCCTGTGCTTAAAAACTTAACAACCTGAGTTAGTACACCGGCTTTAGCTACTTCAAATACTAAATCTGCTGATTCCGCATTATTTGCAACATTAGTACTAATAGACTTTATTCTTGAAAACGCCTTTACAATGTTGTTGTCATTGAGCTGTGAGAAAAACAAAGATTGACTTGAAAGAGAGTTAATAGATCTAAATATTTCTAGAATGTCTTTTAA
>CAZQJK010000086.1:0-7910 GCA_964593545.1 uncultured Bacteriovorax sp.
TACAAGTATTGATTCGTTGACAAAACTGTTTTCGGTCAAAGTAATAATCTTCCTTTCCTGAGATAACAAGGCCTAGTACTTCACCCGCTTCATTAAAAACTGGAGAACCTGAACTACCATGGAAAGAGTTTATTGCGCCATAAATAATATTGGAGCCCGGTTCCTCTTTTAAGATATTTCCACCTGAAGATATTTTCTTTGGTAAACCACCTGGGTGACCAATGAGAGTTAAGCTCCCCTGTGTAGAAAGGTCTGTCGTCTTTAGACCCACTCTCCCACTAACTGGACGCTCAAGCTTAATAACTGCAAAGTCACTGGCAAAATCAAACTCGACCTTTACAACTTCTTTACAACGATAGACTTCTTTAACATTCACTCGCCGTTTACTATCAAATTCAACTTCGGTGTAATCAAAGCTCCATACAAAATCATTGCAAACGGCCTGTTCATCATTAGCATAAGGATAATCCATTCCTCGATAACAGTGTCCCGCTGTAACAAGAGTATCTGGAGCAATAAGAAACCCGCTACACTCAGAGATAACTGGCTCACGATAAAACTTTTCATCGCGACAAAGACTATTTGTTTCACCATTATTTTGAGAAACAAGAGCTTGGGCCCCCTTTAGCTTATTTGATCGAATTAATGCACCAACATTACTTGCCCTATCTTGCCAAAACGTAGGAGCTTTCTCGATGGCGACTCGATTATCAAGACCATAAATGACCTTATCAATAAAGTTAAAATCAATTCCTAGAAGTGTCTGCCAAGAAAGTGCATGAATTTGGAAGTTTATGAGAATAAATAGGAGTTTTAAAATATTTCTTAACATTTCTAGAGTACGTCCCCTGTATAATTTAGAAACTAAACATTTCATACATGGTTAAGCATGGAAAGTACGATGCTTTGAAAATAATACCTTATAAATAAAATACATTACACCGATATGCTTTTGAATAAAAAAAGAAAGGAAAGTACTATGAGCATTCAAGACCTGAAAAATGATTATCTTGTCAGCATCAATGAAGATGTGGAAAAATTACAATCTCTATTTCTAAAATCAGGAATTAGCGAGGCGGAAGAGTCTGCAATCCATCGAATAATTCACTCTATAAAAGGAAGTGGAGCTACTTTTGACTTCTACCTTCTTAGTACTATCGCTCATCAGCTAGAGGATTTTATTGCAAATAATGACCTTCAATCACTTAATGAAGACGATCGAGATTGTCTATTAAAGTTCATCGATATCCTTTCTTTAACCGTAAATGATTATGCACGTGATGATATCTCTAAATTCGATCACTATTTAAATGAGCTTTCAAATATTCAACAAGTCCAGGCATCTCGTCAGGAATACTATGGTGGAAAAGTACTTGTTGTTGACGCCACAACAACAATGGGAAATTTACTTAAGCGCACTTTAGAAGAAAAAGGATATCAATGCAGTATCGCCAGAAATGGACTGAGCGCTTTTAATCGTCTTGTTAATGAAAAGTATGATGCGGTTTTCACAAGTCTCAATCTTGAAATTCTTGATGGAGTATCACTAACGACTGCTCTAAAATCTACAAATAATATCAACTCAAATATTCCCGTGGCCGTGATATCTTCATCTAAGAATGTCGACTCGCGCTTTCCGGAACATTCAAAACCAGACTATATTATCTTTAAAGATGATGCTCTGATTACACATATTACAGATGCACTCGAGTCAATTTTTAGCAAAGAGCACGCAACGACCAAGCAATCAGGTCCTTCAAAAATACTCTATGTTGAAGATGATTTAAAAATGCAGAAACTCTTTAGATTATCTATCCAAAAAACTGATGGTGTCGAGGTTGCCATTGCAAAAGACAAGGCCAGTGCAATTGAAATGTGCAAAGTATTTAAGCCTGAGATTATAATTTTAGATCAATTTCTTGGAGCAGAGAAAGGAGAAGATATTTTTATGGATCTTCTCGACTACTGTATTCCTATCGTATTTTTGACAGGTTCAGAGAGTTCAATAAATGTTGAAAAACTTCGTAAGCATCGAGAGTTCAAGGGAATCATTGCAAAACCTTTCAGGCCTGCTGCAATTTACAACCAGATCTGTCAGTTTATTTAGGCTTCTTTCTAAAAGAAGCCACCCCACTGTCCGCCCTTTTTCTTTTTCTTCTTCGGCTTTTGCATACCAAGCATACCGTCCATGCCTGGCATTCCACCCATTCCAGGCATACCGGGCATTCCTCCGCCCTTCATCATTTGCATCATTCCACCCATCATTTTTTCCATCTGACGGAATTTAGAAATAAAGTCTCTGACCTGAGCTTCTGTTGTTCCTGAACCTTTTGAGATTCTATTGATTCGAGATTCTTTTATCAGTTTATAATTATCGCGCTCAGTGTTTGTCATCGAGTTAATAATAACTCTCATTCTCTTCATTTCATCTTCAGCTGGTGACAGGTCACCAACTTGCTTTAAGACTCCACCCATACCAGGAATCATTTTCATGATACTGGCCATTGAGCCAAGGTTTTTCATCATATCCATTTGCTTCATGAAATCGTTAACGGTGAACTTACCTTTTTCAAGGTTCTTCATCATCGATTCAGCATCTTTTTCATCAATTACTTTTTCAGCTTTTTCAACGAGAGAGAGAACATCCCCCATATCAAGAATTCGACCAGCGAGGCGGTCTGGGTGAAAGAGTTCTAAATCCTTCATCTTCTCACCAGTAGAAATAAACTTGATCGGTACACCTGTGACATGCTTTATTGATAGGGCCGCACCACCTCGGGCATCAGAATCCATCTTAGAGAGAACAACTCCAGTCAGTGCTACTGTTTCGTGGAAGCTCTTAGCGACATTCACTGCTTCCTGTCCTGTCATTGCATCAGCAACCAGAAGAACTTCAGGATCGTGACCATTTAGAGATTGCCTAACCTCTTTAATTTGACCCATCAATTCTTCATCAACGTGTAAACGTCCGGCCGTATCGATGATGACAATATCTTTTCCATTTTCTTTTGCAAACTTCATCGCGTCTGCTGCAATATCTTTTGGATGCTTTCCAAGATCACTATCGAAGTAATCCATATCCATACTCTTCGCAAGCGTAATCAATTGATCCTTCGCCGCAGGTCTAAAAGTATCAGCAGGAACAAGAAGAACATTCTTTTTTAGTCCTCTGAGGTGAAGAGAAAGTTTCCCTGAAAAAGTCGTCTTCCCTTGTCCGTTAAGACCGACAATTAAAATTGGAAAAGGAGCTGTCCTTTCAAGGTTAAGCTCAGAGTTCTTATCCCCCATCACGGCCGAAAGTTCTTCGTGAACAATTTTTACAAATTGCTCCCCTGGATTAACGCCAGAGATAACTTTTTCTCCGATCGCTTTTTCTTTAACATTGGCTATAAAGTTTTTTACCACTTTAAAATTAACATCAGCTTCAAGTAGTGCCGTTTTAACTAATTTTAACGTCTCTTCAATATTGTCTTCAGAGATTTTTCCCTTCCCTGAAATATTCTTGAATGCTTCTGAAAATTTATCACTCAACGTATCAAACATTTCTTATCCTCTTAGTAATTTTTCTATTAGTTTTAAACAATCCTTGGGTGTTTTAGCAAGTCCCTCTGGGCCATATGGAAGTAAGTGCGCCTCAATCTGACTCGACGCCCAACAGGCTGCAATTGATCTGCATCCAAACTTCTTCGCCCCCATGATATCTGCAAAACTATCCCCTATCATAATCACTTTACTCTTATCAATATCCCCAACCATCTGCTTAATCCCAACAGGATTGGGTTTTGGATCACAGTCATCAAGACAACGAAAGTCCAAAAAGAACTTTGCGACTCCCAGCTCTTTTAAAATCGAAAGAGTTGAGCGTCGATCCCTTGCCGTCCAAACATAGAGTTGATAATCCTTCGCCGTTAACTCAAGAAGAAGTGACTTGATCTCTGGAAATAAACGAAATCCATTTCCCTTCAGCTCTGCAAATTCGCCCCATAGTCTAATCAATCGATCTTTTAACTCTTCATCAGCTTTAGGATCAAGTCCAAAATTAAGGGCTATTTGGTAAACATCTGAACTATAATTTGTAATTGCCTCATCAAGGCTTACTTCTCGCCCAAGTTCTTTACCAATAACATACTGAACTCCTTCATATAATGCATGAATTGATGAAATTAATGTCCCATCACAGTCAAAAACGATATGCCCTCGTGGATTTTCAATATATGCCATAGTAAATTCTTCCTCGCCATATTGACTGGAGTTCTGCTCACTGATAAATAACGGTAATGACAAACTATCGCACTTTTTCACCATCTCTTCAACACAAGATTGACACGCTGAAAGCGCGTCGAGAAAACATCCAATTAGGATCAATTGGTTTTGACTCAACACTATTGCTCGCGCCAATGTCGAGTATCTGTACTGCCCCATACCGCCTACTCATGGAACAACTAGGCGCAGGTGGAACGGTCAGCGAATTAATTTCTTGTCATGGAATTAATTATAAGAATGAAAAAACGATCAAGATGCTTGAAATTCATCCTCTTGAAAAAAATATTGGCCTCCAACTATTTGGTGAAGACCCACAGGCCATGGCAGATGCAGCTAAGTTCACTCAAGACTGCAATCCAGATACACCGACGAAATTTGTCGATATCAACATGGGCTGTCCAGTGAGAAAAGTTGTCAGCAAGGGCGGAGGATCCGCGCTTCTCAAAGAACCTGTAAAACTTGGTAAATTTTTCTCAACAATAAAGAGAGAATTAAAAGTTCCGCTGACAATAAAAATAAGAACTGGCTGGGACAGTGACTCAATCAATGCCCCAGAAGTCATTCATATCGCCAAAGAAGAAGGGATTGAATTTGTAGCAGTACACGGTCGAACAAGAACCCAAGGCTACTCGGGGCTTGCAAACTGGGACCTACTCGAAAGTATTTCTAACCTAAAAATTCTACCAGTAATTGGAAATGGTGACCTTCACTCCTCTTTCATGGTTAAAGAACGAATGAAGCAGACTTCATGTCAGGCCCTCATGCTTGGCCGTGGTCCGCTTCGTGATCCCTTCATTTTTCTCGATAGCTTTAGAAATGATGATGACAATTTTCACTTTACTCCAGCTGACCACCTCGAAGTGATTGAAAGATTTCACGAATACCTTGAAGATTACTCTGACAGAGAAAGAACAATCCTCATCACACTTCGAAAAAATATCGTTTGGATGGTTGCCGGCTTTCCAAATGTTACTCAATTTAGAAATTCCATGTTTAAAGCGGCTGACATCAAAGAAACGATGTCCCTGACTAAAGAATTTCTAACACAGCTTGGTAATTCACAAAAACAAATCGATCACACACAAGCTTTTATGGCCGGAGGACACGGCTAAAAAAATGACCACTCTCTATGGCACCTCCTCATCTCATAAAGCTTCAATGAGTCAGTGTGCAACCCCTTGAAATCATAATTTATTTATAAATAAGCAACTAAAGTAAATAAAAGAAGAAACCGATAGTTATACTCAGAGATAAAATAGTGAGTATGAAGATGTTATTACAAAAAAATTCAAGACCAGTATTTCCAATTATGCTGTCACTGCTAATCATATCAAGCAGCACATTAGCCGATATGTGTGGTGTAAAAAAGAAAGAACTCTCTGAGATAAATCAACGCCAACAAGAACTCATTAACAAATCCGACCCTAATAATTCAGCAAATCTCGAAGAGATGTTAAAAGAAATCGATAAAGAGAACGCAAAAAAAATCGGTATGCTAAGCTTAATGAAGCTCAAAGATAGCTATAATAAGTCACGAGAAGCTCTTGAAAATATCAACGCACAAGAATTTCTTTCAAAGAATGCCATAACTTTCTTAAATGACTTAAGCGGCCATATCAAAGCTGTTGCACATCACAATTTAATCATTAATACGATGAACTCTCTAGATCCACAAGATGCAAATACAAATATGCCAGAAGCTCAAAGTAGCATGGGAAATGCAGTTCTTACTCAAAATAAGTATGCAGGATCTTGGAGAAAATTCTACCAATCACTAGGAGGAGGTCAGGCCAGCTTGTACGAATACATGCAAGATTGTAACAACGGTAATCAAAAAGAAATTACCAAGCACTGTGAACAATTCAAGGCCAATATCTCAAAACTAGAATCAATTGGAAAAAAATTCGGCGATCCATCATTTGTTTCAGAATCTAAAGAAGTTATCGACAACTACGGGAAGCTCATCGCAATCTCGCTAGATGTCAAAGATAAAGGCAAGGTCGCTAGTGATCAAGAATTCTATAAAACAATAGATGAACACAAAGCGATCCTAAAAAAAGTAGACCTTCTAGGTGGTGCCGACATCTTCGGCCTCAATAGAAACTCACAAGACCTAAATTCAGGGGAGCTCGATAAGATCGACGGACTTCTCAACTATTTTGAGAGCATCCACACTGGACCAAATTCGAATTCGGCAATCTCTAACAAAATTGAGTTCCAACTCGACTCGACAATAAATAAAGATAAACAACAACTCATCGAAAGCGTACAAAAAATCCGTACTTCTCTTTCAAATATCAAAGAAAAATGTGACATATTGAATCTAACAAGCTGTAGTGAAAAAATCACCCCTGACAGTGCAAATGGTAACACATTCGCAAAAGAACTAAAGGAGCTTAACGACAAATTCGCTCTAAGTTCAATAGATACAAGCGACGCTCAAAGAAACGGAGTCCCTCACCTTGATGGGAACTCAATATTTAATCCCAAACTAGCAGATGTTAGAAAAGAATACATCGACAAACTTGAATCAACGTTTACAGATGCCAATATTGACTCTCAATCATTTGAAAACTACCTATCAAAGAGTAATGATCCGAAACTTAAAACGTGTAGAAAACTAAAATCCGTTTTCTTAGGTCAAGAAAAATTGAACGATTTTATTACTGGAGACGATGAAGTAAAGGCGGTCAGAGATTGTCAGGCTGGTATAGCATCAATCGATCTCGATTCGAAGATAAAAGAAAGTGAAATGAAAGTTTTAGACCTAAGTAAAAAGGTCAAAAAAATCGTTGAAACACCAGACTTTAAAAATCTCGAAATTTTAAAATCTCTACTTTATACAGACTACTTCAAAAACTGTACAGACCAAGAGGAAACAGAAAATCTTTATTTGCAAAGTACGTGCTCTGATGGCCTTGTTGATAGTCACACAAAGCAAATTGATATTCTTAAAGAAAACTACAGAGAAATAAATGACGATGTTATCACACGAAACTACCTAAGATACTTAGATATAAATGACCGTGGCTCACTCTTTAAGGATGAACGTCAATGGGCCTCAATACTCAGAGGACAATGTGGTGGTTTTAATGAAGCAACAGCTGAACTTTCCACATCTGTAGAAATTTGTGGCTTCGAATCATCTTGCCACGCCTGTAAGGCCGTCTACAATCTTGGAAAAGATGCAATTGCAACGAAGAAGTCCAAAGAACTATCTAACCTTCCAATGCATGTTTATCGCGAATATGACCCAAGAACACAAACAATGGTAAACAAAAGACATCCAATTAAATCAATTGTTGCACATACGATGATGTATGCAGCAAGGAAAATTCCTGAAATTGGTGCTCCATTTATCCAATGGCAACAATTTAGAGGTAGTGCAATACAGATGCAATACTCGGCACTTCAAAGTAAGCAAATGTTCACTTGGAATCAGCAGTATCGAGAGCAGGCTTATCAAGCATATGATTTAACCAATCCTAACTTATTTAATCTGTATGCGCAGTCAAGACAAGGGTATTCCTTCTAGGAACTGCTCCCTTGCAGTGGTGTTAACTTTAAATTTTCATTGTGGTAACACATAAATACTTCCAGGTGCTTTCTTAAGGCATCTGGATCTTTTGTCACTCCCCAAGTCTTTC
>CAZQJK010000087.1:0-7097 GCA_964593545.1 uncultured Bacteriovorax sp.
CTTTGCGGCTCGTTCAACTTCTCACTTATTTTTTGGAGTGATTCTGAAATTAGTTTTACATCTATTTCTAATTTCTTCATTCGCCTTTCATTGACTTTATCTTTCATTTGATAATAGTCACTTCCGACACTAACTGTACGAGCTCCAGCAAAACTAACATTCTCTTTTTGGTGATAAATCCTTTCTTCTCTATTTAAGTAAGTAGATAGAAGATAAGTGGTTAGAACAGCAATTGTAGATGCTGCATAGATAAAATAGTTGGGATGCTTTGAGTAAAGTTTCTTGGTCTTTCCCCAAAACAAAGAAAGTTTTTTCTTGATATTTTCCAAGATGATCTCCTTTTGAATATTTTTTGAAAATGTAGATTGTCTACTCGGCCTTGACTTCGCCAAATGGAATATTTAGGTTGTAATAAACAGAACTTGGTTTAGCGACAATCCTAAAAAATGTTGATTCATTTGGTTTTAGTTTGTTTTTATCTGTTTGAGACAACAAAGCAAGGTTAGGTTTTCCTAGTGTAAGATAGCGAAGGTCAATGGCATAAGTTTTCTTTTTTGAAACATTGGTGAGTTTAAAAACATAGCCATTAAACTTTGCTCCTGTGTATAGACGAACCAACTTTGATTTAAGATCGGCCACCCCTGAATGAACCTCTCTTTCAATAGGTCGTTGTTCAATACCTAAAACTTCTTCTCTACGAACCATTGACTTCAATAGTTCAATGTCTGTAATGTCAGAAGTGACATTAGCTTCTTTCTCAATAAGAGAACTTTTAGGTACGAAGTCATAGAAGCTATCAGTTTTTTCAGGAATGGCCTTAGAAACTGTTTCAATATTGGTACTAACAACGGCCCCATTAGCTAAAAGAAAAGTGACTTTACTTTCCCCTTTGGTAAACCTTGGTGTAACTGACAATACCGCGTAATCTGGGTTTGTCTTGTCTGCTGTTTCAATTGAAAAATTGGATGCACGACTAATAGTTTTTACAGGTTCATTAAATCTAAAAATAGTTTCTCCACCGTAGGAAAGAGTAACTGCTTCTGTTTCAGAACCATAGTAAATTGTTTTTGCCTGACAAGTGCCAACTCCTAGATTAAAGCCCACATAAATGAGAACAATGTGAGTTAGGATGACGATAAGAATTCTATAGACTAGGCTTGCAGTAGATTTAAGAGCATTTAATACTGATTGAACAAAAAATTTATTCATTTTTTACCTCACTTTGATAAATTGGTTTTTGTTTTAAAGGTTTCGGCCTTACCCCAATTAAGGCTTGTAAGTTCCAGATACCAACGACGACCTCTTTCTGGGGGAGAGAGTTTCATGGTCATCTCAATGACTTGATCTTCATGTCCTAGATATTGCTGACTAGCGTAGAACTCAGCTCTTGTCGTTGCAATAACATGATAGTTTCCGTCATTATCTGTCTTGATTTCTTTGTCGATAACAGTTGAGATTTGAGAGATACCTTCTGTTTTGACTTGTTCAATCCAACTTGATGCCTCCAAATCAAAAGCGACTTTTAGTTTATCGCTCATAAACCTTTTTAGCGTGTTGTATTGCTCGTCAATATTATTGGCACTGACATTTCCAAGATCAGACAGAAAATCATTAACTGCATCGTTGACGTATGAATCAGGTACGGCCTGTGGAGATGCCGTTGTAAAATCTTGAACACCGGGGGCCAAAATATATTCTTTTTCTCTTAGCTTTTTATGCAATGAAGTGATTTCCATTCGATTTGTGCAATATTGGAAAAGAAAAAGAGACATAATTACGGCAATGACTGATTTCAATGTCATTTTCTCTCTAAGTAGAGAGGCCTTAAAACATAGGTATTTGGGTAGAACTTTAAGATCAATTCCCTCATAAGTTCCTTGAGGAGGTGAATCGACCTGTTCTTTTTCAATACCTTTTTCTTTTGGCCCAATCATAGAGATTTTAAGAACATCTTTTAATCGTTTACTCATTTTTAGTTTCTCCTTTTAGTCTGAGTATTTTTTGCGTCCTTTGGGGTTAATAAGGCCCGGAAGACTCATGTGAAGCTTTCGATAAGGCCAGTGGAAGTAAATTCCTTTCTTATTGCGTCGTCTTACTTGTGGACCAACACCGAGAATGAGAATTAGAAAAAGAAGCATTAGCCCCCAAGAGTAAAAGATGATGCCAAAAACAAGCATTACTAATAAGGCCGCAAAAACTTCTGTTAATTCAAAATAATCAAAAACAAGAATTGGACTGTCGATGGTTTGACTTACGCGATTGCCATGATTTTCTTTAAGCGAATCGTAGTTATACATAGACACCGCCTAGAGATGAAATCATTGAAAATAAAGTACCTCCACCCATATCAAAAATGTTTTTTACCCAAATAGGCCCAGTACCAATAAGAATCGCCCCAATGATTGAAATAATCGCAAGCCCGAAGGCCTGATTTTTGAGACAAATTCCAGCATTTAGAATAAGTAGTCCTGCAAAAATTCTTGCCCCCCATGAAAAAAGGGCTACGTCGATAATTCTTAAAAGAGAGCCTGCCGCTTGTAGTTTATCGCTTTGGTCAGTACCTGGAAGTCTTGGCATTGCTGCAAAAACATCAGAACTGAAAAAACAAATAGCGATAAAAAAGAGCAATACGGCCCAAGGCCAAAAGGGATTTCTTGATTGAGATAATGGAGCGTACTTCTTTTCCTCTGTTAATTCTCGCATCCGCTCCTTTACGAGATAATAGCTGTTGTGTGGGTCTAACATAGTGACCTCCTTAATTTATGTTGATTGTTAAAATTTGAATTAGCGGTTTTTTACAGTCGAAAGAACTTCTGTTGTTGGATGATAGCCATTAAGTCTGTAGGTGACTTTTTTCACTAAATCACCCACGAATAAAACGGGCCATGAGTTAATTCCTTTCTCTTTTAATTCATCTTTGGTTGCGTACTCTAGTGGGAAGGGAATAGCTCTTGCGATTTTAGGATTATTGTCTATCTGCCGAACTTCAACATAGTAACCAAGTTCTTGTAGTTCTTGGAGTGTTGTCATCATTCTTTTACAATGAGGGCATGACGATTCAAAATACATCCTAAAGCGATAACGAGTGTTATCAGTCGCAGCTTTTGGTAATTTCTTTTGTGCCTCCAAAAGATGAGCTTTTTCTTCCACTTTTAACTTAGTATTCTTTTTTAAATATTCTTGAATCCTACTAGAGAGCCTTGAAGAAAGTTCATTTTTCTTATTTACGAGCTTAAACCAATTAGTGATGTTTTGATCTGTGGGATTACGGGCCAATTCCATAAAAGCAGCAGGGGGCGTATAATCTCCTTCTTTGAAAAAGTCATCATTTTTTGGATCAAGTTGCTTTTTCCAATCAAAAGAATCATTACTTTTATTTTCGTCCTTCTCAATAGGCTTTGATTTTTCTTCCGTTACTACGGGCTTAGATTTATTCTCTTTTTTATCCCAATAGTTTATTTTTTGATGAAAATAATCAAAGGCCATCAACCTTCCCGATATGAGAAGGAAAATCATAAATATAAATTTCATAAAACCTCTTTTTAGATATAGGCAAAGGCTTCTTTGTAATCTACCTTTCCTAATTGAATGAGTTTGAATATTTCAGCTTTTAAAGATTGTTTAGGCAAAGTTGATAGCTCTGTCTTTGAATCTAAAAAATCAATAACCTCATTTTGATTCATCAATTCTAAAACAGCACTTCGTCCACTAATTCCTTTTGTGCAATCTTGGCATCCTTTTGGATTACTTTTTTTGAGTGCTTTGATGTCAAAATATTGCTTTAAATTTGAAACTTCATTTGTATCAACCTTTTGAAAACACTTCGGACATAGAGTTGGAATTAACCTTTGAGCAGCACTCAGTCTCAAATTGTTTTTAATAGTAAAGGTATCAATCCCCAAGTTTTGTAATCTTTCAACGACTTCCTTTGCACCATTGGCATGAACTGTTGAAAATACAAGGTGTCCGGTTGAAGCAGCTTTGAAAGCAAGTTTAGCAGTTTCTTGATCTCTAATTTCTCCAACAAGAATAACATCAGGGTCTTGCCTCATTAACGCTCTTAAAGAACCTTCAAATGTATTGACTCCATCATCTTTGATGTTGATTTGATTGATTCCTTCTAATTGATATTCAACAGGACTTTCAAGAGTTGAAACATTGAGCTTATCTCTTGGAAGTTCAAATAAAAGAGAGTAAAGAGTCGTGGTTTTACCTGAGCCTGTTGGCCCAGAAATAAGAATAAGGCCGTCTTTTCTTTTTGATGTTTGTCTTAGTATTTCAATTGAACTTGAAGATAAACCAGTATTTTCAAGACTAAAATCTCTTGTTTGGTCAAGAAGTCGCAAAACAATCTTTTCTCCATACATATTTGGGAGTGAGTTCGCCCTAATATCAAGTGAAAGAGACTTGAAGCTGGCCCTTGAATCTTGAGGCCTTCCAACAATCGCAAGATCCATACTTACGATGCTTTTTATCTTCGATACAAGTCCTTCTCGATGTTCTTTTTCAAGTGTCTTAAATGTATTTAAAACACCAAAAATACGAAATCTTACGCTAACTCCATTTAGTGATGGTTCAATATGAATATCACTAGCATTTAATTCTTTGGCCTTTACAAGTGATTCCTTAAATAGCTTTGCGTAAGGTGAAGACTCATTTAATTTTTCATCGTCTGATAAGTTTCGACTAACCGTGATCTGAGCTTGTCCATTGTAAGTCTTCTCGTTTTGGGCTAGAAAACGAAATTCATCCTGATTAACGACCCAACACAATGTTTGAATCCCTGTTTGGGCTTCAATCTTCTCAATGAGAGAGTCATCAAAGAAGTCAGCTTTTGCAAAAATTATCTTTTTTTCAGTGAAGCTGATAATGAATGCTTTGTGTTTTTTGGCAATGTTCTTTAAAAAGCTAGGTGCCTTTTGATTCCCTGTTATCATTTCTTTGATTTGAAAGACATCTTCTTTTTTGGCATTAAAGAAATTTACTAAGACTTGATTGAGTTCTTGAGCATCTAAAAAGCCTAATTCGACAAGTAAACGGCCAAGTTTTTTCTTGAATTTCTCTTGAATCTCAAGGGCTTCATTTACTTCTGTAGGTGAAACTATACCTTCATGTATTAAGTATTCTCCGAGTCTCATTCCATCCCCCTACAGGTTGCTTGCATTATTCCAAGCCATGCAGCGGTTGAAACAATAGATGGAATATCACGGGTACAACCAACACGCTTCCACACGACATAGAGGTAGTTTTTAAATTTCCCACTCAAAAGGCGACCGACTTCACTCACTCCTTTTGCCTGCAAGATGGCCATGTTTTGACCTTCTCTGAAACAAGAACTTGATTGGGGGGAAATCATTTGCCATTTTTCATCTGCATAAGTCGGTACAGATTGAAAAACCTCGGAGCCAAGACTTCTCATCCTTGATGCAACCATTAAGGAAGCTGTTATTTGGTCTGAGTTGGTAACTGTACCGTAACGGGGGAAAGCGATTCCCCAACCGTTACAGACAGGTTGGTTGCTCGGAGGATATTTAGGCAACCAACTTCGATCAATAGAACACATAAAAGCATTGGCAGGATAACCAGTTGGATGGGAGCTACCTGTACTAGAAGTAACAGCTCCCTTTATTAAACAGGCCTTAGGTGCAGCACTCCACGCTAACCAAGCAGGCTGTAATAAATCGGCTTGTCCTGTTTTCCAATTTAAACCCAAGTGTTCAGACATTGAAGTTAAGCAAGTATTATCCCAGAGCGCACCTCCACATGGCATCCCTGCAAACATCCAATATGTAAACGGAACATTGATAGTATGAGCATGAAAGGAATAGGCTCCCGAATCTTCTTCAGCTCCAAATGGTATTTTATCTTTCAAAGTTGCAAGCTGTGTTGCCACACCCGGCATTTTTGTAAAAAACGATTCACTTGGATTGTTTACAACTTCAATAAAATATTGTGGAACATAGTATGAATAACGAACACAAGGACGAGGTACTGGCCAGCCACACATTGAAAGCGTTTTTCTAAGTTCTAAGCATCCTGCAAAGTGAGGTGATTTTATAACACTACAAACGCTTGGATTCGCAAATGATAGTGAGGCCTTTAATAGTAAACTTGCTAAAATAATTTTTTTCATTTTTATCCTACTAAAGCTGAGCTTTCTTCAATTTCAAATTCAGGTTCAAGATCGACAAGTTTTGTAATCATCTTGTAACGTATAAGTGAAATAGCTCTATCCAAAATTTCGTTGACCTGAGTAAGGTTGAGTCGCATGGTACGCGCGATTTCATCATGATTCATGTTTTGCCAAAACTTTAAACGTACAATACGCCTTTCAGTCTCTGGGAGTTCATCTACAAAGGTTTCTAGGACAGTTGGACCATCACAGTGATTGATATTTTTTAAATATTCATTGACACTTTCTTTGTTAGCGTGTGATTCAAGTTTTTTCATGCTCATAAGTATTTCCATCATATTGATTCCTTCTTTAGTTGATTGGTTATGCTGCTATTTTTGTATGACTTTCTGGCGTTGTAGAGAGGATTGAGTAAGTAAAACGCTGTTGGTGTTTGTCAGTTTTTGCGTCGTAAGAAAAATAATTATAATTCCATAAAATCTGTATCAGATAGGTTTTCAATAATTTGAAACCATTATTTGATTCGTCATTGAAAATAATGATAAAGTGTGAACTTTTATTTTTGCTTGCTTTAACTTCAACAGGTGTTTTAGCAATCTGTTTGTTTTTTTGAGCAATAAAAATATCTCGTTCGATAAATGGTACTAATACAGAAACATCAAGGTCTTTGGTTTCATCAGCATATTGGCCACGAAAACTAATTGTTCCATGCCTTAGCTCAATAGACTGGATGAGTTTTTCAAAAAATTTAATTTGTTTGTTCATTGCAATTTTCTCCGTTCAAAAAAAATGTCCTCTCACCCTTTAGGAAAAAGCGTTACAAAAGCGTTACAAAATTAGTGCAACCCTTTGTTTTGATTAGATTTATGAGTTTCAAGCTTTTTTTTAAGTTTTTTGCTTGGAAGTATATTTTTTAATTTGTTTAGTGCACGAGATTTAATCACTCTAATGTTGCCGAGAGTGG
>CAZQJK010000088.1:0-6288 GCA_964593545.1 uncultured Bacteriovorax sp.
ATTATAATTTGGTTTATTTAAAGGGTCTTGTCCCCATTTAACTGGAGCAGTTTATAAGGTTTGAAACGTTGCCGTTAGCGGCTTGTGATCAGCTCCTTGAATCTCACCAAGAACTTCAGACTTTACGAGAGTAAGATTCTTATAGAAAATATAATCGAGAACCTTTCCAAGAATCGTCATACGATCATCTTGATCTTTTTCATATTTTACTTCAATTAATTGAGCCTCATTCATAAGCTCTCTTAGCATCTTCGTTTTCTTCTTTGTCCAGACATTGAAGTCTCCTGCGAAGATCGCTGGACCATTGTGTTGTTTAATTTTTTGTAGAACTTCCTTGAGTTGATGCTTTAATTTTTTTGCTGAGACAAAATTAATAGCATGAATATTTGCAATGAGAAGCTCTTCTCCGTTAGCTAAAGGATGTGTGGAGATCATAACTACTTTTGGAGTTCTAATAATTGGTTCTTTGTAATGGGAGCGAAGATAATCGACTGATGAAGCCTGATGATCTGAGATTGTTGCAACTCCTGTTCTCGTTTCGCCCTTGTAGAAGAATGATGTAGCCATGTTATAGTAGAAGTCCCCATGAGTTTTAAAAACATTGAACATCTTATTGTCGAGATACATCTCTTGAGAAATGATAATGTTTGCATCACTACTTAGTGTTTTAAAATCGTCTTCCCAGCTTTCATTACTACCTTTGTACATATTCCAGACGAGGATGTTGAAGCGGTTACCCATTGCTTCCTGAGAAGGGTTACCTGTTTTTATTGTTCTGAGAACATTGGTATCGGATGGTATTTTGTGAAATTTCAATAATTTTGCATTAGCGGCTGTGCTGAATAAACAAACGGTCGCAAGAGCTCCTACTAAGCCTTTTAGCATAAACAAATCCTTTGTTTTATTGTTCTTTTAAAAGGATGACAGATAAGTCCGTGAAATTCAATACTAAAATAGTGTCACTTTCGTATAACAATTACCTAAGTCATTGCATTTGTTAATTTTGTGGTCTACTAATTGCTTAATCACTATCTTATTTGGAGCATGTTACTTGAAAGCAATATTTGACCAACCATCTTTCTACGGAATTCCCTTAGACTCATTAAAAGAGTTATTAAAAGAGAATGGTCACAAGGCCTTTAATGCTGATCAAATTTTTAGTTGGGTCTACGAAAAGCTGGTCTTTGATGTCGAAGGATGGAGCAATATTTCTAAAGAACTTAAAGTATTCCTGTCTTCACGATTTTCATTTGAGCTTCCAAAAGTTATTTGGAATGGGCACTCAAAAGATGGAACAAGGAAATTTCTTGTTGGGATGAGAGATTCAAAGTCTGTTGAAACTGTAATGATACCTGCAAGAAATAATAGAAAGACTCTTTGTATTTCTTCGCAAGTTGGGTGTGCGATTGGTTGTACATTTTGCCACACGGGAACAATGGGACTAACGAGGCACCTTGAAGCAGGGGAGATTGTTGGACAGTTTCTTGCTGTTACAAAGTGGCTTAAAGAAAATGTTTCAGAAGATGAGAGACTCTCTAATATCGTTTATATGGGACAAGGTGAGCCTCTGCATAATTTTGAGCATGTGAAGAATGCTACAAAAGTTTTTCTTGAACCAAAAGGACTAGGGCTTGGACAGAGAAGAGTCACTCTATCGACTTCAGGGCTTGTTCCTCAAATCGAGAAGCTTGATGATTTTCCTCCAATTAATATCGCAATTTCTCTTCATGCTGCTCATAATAAAATTAGAAGTGAGTTAATGCCTATTAATAAGGCCTATGATTTAACGAGACTACTTGATGCTATTAAGAAGATACCACTTAAGGCTCATCGTTATATTACATATGAATACTTACTAATTGATAAGTATAATGATCGTGCTGAAGACATCGAAGCGCTGATTGATCTACTGCCTAAGAAAGTTTCAAAAGTTAATCTCATTCCATTTAATGAATATCCAGAATCTAGCTTTAAGAGACCATCTGTTACTCGAATTAATTGGTTTAAAGATCAGTTAGAGAAGGGTGGAATTACTTGTACGATAAGAACCACTAAAGGAGCCGATATTCTTGCGGCCTGTGGTCAGTTAAAAAGTGAGATGGATAAAAAATTAAATCTTTGGAATGAAGAGAATATTACTTCACAGATTTAAAATCCCAAAATTTTGGCTTTGACTCTTCTTCACCTGATGAAGGTTTACGTTCCGGTGAATTTACATCATAGTCTTCAGCGTCCGTAGGGGCTTTCTTGTCTTTGAAGTCATATTCGGTGGCCCATGTATTGTCTTTATAGACTTTTACTTTCGGTTTTTTCCACTCAACTTTTTCCATTGCTGGAGCTTCATAAGTCTCAGCAGAAACTGTAAGTCCGATTAGAAAAGTCAACAATATCATTTTTTTCATAAAATACTCCAAGTTCTTCTCTTATTTTATCGGAATATTAAAGAAAGAGTTTAGTTTATGCGGTATAATCTATCATAAAGTTTACGAATGGCTTTAAATTTGAGAAAATTGTCATTGTATCTTATTGATATTAATAAATTATCGATTATTACTCAGGGAGTGAGTTTTGGCCGCACAAAAGCAAAAAAGCAAAGCAGTTATTGGTTTAATGAGTCTAGTGGCAGTATTTTTTGTCGTTCTTGTTATCTTTTCGGTTTATACAGTTAAAGTATTCAAAAATGTCGACGGCGATGGGGGAGGTTTTAATCTCTCATCAAAGAGTTCTGATTCAATTGGAGTGATTGAAGTTAATGGAGTTATTTTTGATTCTAAAGACCTTGTCGAACTCATTCAAAAAGCAGAAGAAGATAAATCAGTTAAAGCTATTGTGATGAGAGTGAATTCTCCAGGAGGTGCAGTTGCTCCTACACAAGAAGTTTATGACGAAATAAGAAGAATTGATGATTCATACACAACGAGTAAGGGAAAAGAAGGAAAGCCAGTTTATGCAAGCTTTTCATCTGTTGCCGCAAGTGGTGGTTACTACCTTGGAGCGGCTACGAGAAAGATTTGTGCATTACCTGGAACAATAACTGGTTCGATCGGGGTGATCATGCAGTTTATGGATTTATCAAAGCTTTATGAATTTGCACGAGTAAATCCTCAGACAATTAAGGCCGGAAAATATAAAGACATAGGACAGCCATCGAGATCTCTTACTGAAGAAGAATTCAAGCTGATGACAACGATGACAGCAGGTGTTCATAAGCAGTTCATTAGAGATATCGAGAAAACAAGAAAAGATAAAATTAAGGGAAATATTATTGATCTTGCTCAAGGACAAGTGTTTTCGGGTGAAGATGCTTTCAACGTAGGTCTTGTCGATGAACTTAGTGGACTTTGGGCATGTGCTAGAAATATTCACAAAGAATTAAAATTAAAAGGTGAGATGAATTTAAACTATATCAAAAAGAAAAAGAAATTTAGTTTCTTAGATATGGTCGGGGACCTCGAAGAGGCATCAACGTATGTTAGAGAAATGGTTAAAAACTCTAATACTCCATTGATGATGTATAAATAAATATGGAATTTTATTTAAACTGGTTACAAAATAATTTACTTTCTGTTGTTGCAATCGGCTTTACGATTGTTCTTGTTTACCATTACCTTATCGAAAAGGATACGGGAGCGAAGCTTTCAAAGAGATACCGTAACTCTATCTATGAGGCGCAGTCTAAAGTTTTCTTAAATGCAACTCAATACTTAATCTCTGGAAATAGAGATCTCGCGATTAAAGAATTTTTAAGCGCAGTTGATATTAATCGAGAAACAATTGATACTTATTTCGCTCTTGGTGGTCTATTTAGATCAAATGGTGAAATTGATAAAGCCATTTCAATTCATCGTAGTCTTATTGCAAGAGAGAGTATTTCTGAGGCTCACCGTTTAAGGGCCCTTACTGAACTTGCTGTCGATTTCGATCGAGGTGGATTTATTGATAAGGCGATTGAAACTTATAAAGACGTCTTAAAAATAAATCGTGATCAGTACCAAGTAATTCAGGCCCTATGTCGTATCTATGAAGATACTGGTGATTGGGATCAGGCCTATAATTATAGAATAATGCTATCTAAAGTAGGGCATGAAAATCAGTCTGAAACGATTTCACATATCTTAGTTCAAAAAGCTAAGTGGAATTTTGAATTGGGTGCAATTGGTAAATGTGAAGAAGATCTTGAGGATGCATTTCGTTTTGCTCCAAGTGTTTCGGCAAAAATATTAAAACTAAGAGTTCTCCTACATGAGGGGAATATCGATGAAGCAAAATTCTATCTCTTAGAACTCTTAAAAGAGCAACCGATGTATGCTTCGTTTGCTTTTGAATCCTTGGAAGAAGGCTTTAAAGGTGAAGAGTCAATAAAAGAAAAATATTTTCAAAGACTGCAAATTTTAACGGATTATTTCTTAGGGCTTAACGATGCGGACCTTACTGCTTCAGAATCAGTTATCCTGACAAAAGTAAGATTATATAAAAGAATTAACAGAGTGGAGGAGGCATACAATGTTCTTCACAACTGGATTCAAAATCATAAGGCACAATCTGAAGTTTTAAAGTCTGAATTTATAAAAATCTTAATAGACCTTAAAAAGAACGATGAAGCCGTTGTTCAAGTAAAAGAGATGCTAAATAATATGCATCAGACTTTAACTAAGCATTACTGTAAAGAGTGCGGGTTTAACTCAGACGATATTTTTTGGCGCTGTCCTCAGTGTCATGAGTGGGAAACAATTCAGTTTAGATGGAAGGTATAGGACATAATGAAGAAGGTATTTGCAATCTTTACATTTATCTATTTATCTACCTCAGCATTTGCTGCTCCTCGAACGATGTTCCTTGTTAAACCTTACGGCCAGATTCATCAAAATGCTTCACGTGTTTCACGAATCATTACGACCTTTGAATGTGGACAACCTTTAAAGGTTGTAAGAACAGAAGATCAATTTTCTTTTGTTACTTATGCGAACTACGAAGGTTATATTTTTTCAAATCATTTGATTGACGCTAAACCTAGTGATTGTTACCAGGACAAGTACCGGAAGTTCTTTGAAGAGCTTAATTTAGGTATCTCTGATATGCACTACTGGGCAAAACTTCAAGACCTTTTAGTGGAAGGGAACTCGATGCCATGAAGCTAATTCTGATTTTAATCTTTTCGATTCTTACTTTTGCTGATGAATTACCAATTCAAAACGACTTTGTTAATTTTAACAATATTAAAGGTATTCTTAAAAAGGATGGTCTTGAAAAGGTTGTGGAAAAGAAGAAGATAGAAAAGAAAAAAGCCGATATTCAAAAAGAAGAGAAGCTTAAGGCAATGTATAATACTCCATCAGAAGATGATTTTTGGAGTATTATGATTCAATATTGGCTTGTGAAGAATGCTCCAATTTTAAAGTGGGACTTCAATAGACCTGACTACGGGATGATTCCTGCCTTTGAAGGTTTTTTGAAGGATGTTGGAGAGTATGGAGTAAAGTTTAAATTATTATTTTTTAATAGCAGTAATATTACTCATTTTGGTTTTCCGATGGGGAAAGATTCATATCTCTTTGTCATCTCTGTTCCATTTATTAAAACAATGGACTTGTCTAAAACACAAATTGCGGCCCTCTTATATGAGGATCTAATAAGAGTTAAGCAAGGGCACTTTGAATCAATGATCTCCGCAACGACACTATCAAAGCTTAGAAATACAAATTTTTTTCAACAGCTTGTTCCAAAGAAAGAGATTGCTAGTTTACTGACAGAGATCGATCAAATTGTTTATACAAAAGGTTTTAATTTTCAACAACAATATCAAGTAACGAAGTATGTAAATACTGTACTTCTTAATAATAAGAAGCTCTGGCAAAACTATTATACTTTAATTCAAAAGATAGATGAACTTGCAAAAGGAAATCTGCTCTTTAAGAATTATGCAAAAATATATCCATCTCCTGAGCTTCAAATGAACTGGATAGATCCAAGTAAGAAATAATGCTTAATAAAATAAATCAGAAAATAAATAATTACTACCCACTCGTTGGATTCTATTTCCTTGCTTGGGCTATTCATTTGATTATTATTTCAATAATATCTTTCTTCCATTTTCGACTAGATCATCGATTAATTGTTATTGAAAATTGGATTTTTGATTACGCTTGGACTCTTTGTCTAATGTCGAAAGTTATAGCATTTATTATATATTGGCGATATTTTTACGAAGATAGAATAAAGAATTTTGGCGATGCCTTTGATTCGTCAGGCAGGAAAAATATAAATCCGGAGATTATAATTTTCTCAATA
>CAZQJK010000089.1:0-6083 GCA_964593545.1 uncultured Bacteriovorax sp.
TTCAGAAGCACTTGCTATGGGTGCAATTAAATTTCATGTATTAAAATTTGATTCAATGAAAGATTTTACATATGACCCAAATGAATCAATTTCTTTTGAAGGAGAAACTGGTCCATATCTTCAGTATGTGTATGCACGTATTAACTCACTTCTGTCTAAACAAGGTTATAATGCAACAGATACAGTCGACTTTAGTAAACTTGCGGCTGACACAGAGTTTTCTCTGATGCAAAAGCTTAGTTTCTTCAATGATATCGCATTCAAATCCCATGAACAAAATAAGACGAATATTGTGACCACTTACCTTTTTGAACTTGGTAAATTATATAATAGTTTCTACGCTGATTGCCCTATTAGTAGCGCCGAGCACGAAACAAAGAAAGCACGAATGGCCCTTTCAAAAGCTACGGCATCTGTGATGAAGCAAGGGCTATCACTTCTTGGCATCGAGTGTCCAAATAGAATGTAGATTACGGATTAACTATTTTTAGAAATCTCTCATCAACAATGAGAGATTTTAAATTCTTATTAAATTCTTCAAAATTCTTATCACCCTTTTTAAAGGCAACGGCAACGGGTGTCCTCATGGCTTCACCAGCTGAGACTATCGTATAATCTTTTTTACCATTTAATAGAAATTTACCTACTCGAAGAGGCGCAATGACACCATCAATTTTCCCTAACAAGAGAGCTGAGAAAGCTTCTTCTTTAGTTTTGAAGTACTTGAGTCGAATATCAAATTCCTCGTGCTTTCGTAAATAGATATCGAGTTTTGAATCTTTATCTCCACTAATGACTCTATCTTTTAAATCGATAAAGTTTTTTATTTTTGAGCTATTTAAAACAAAGAGTACCGATTCCCGATAGTAGAGAATATCAGAAAAAATAAAACGGCCAAGTCTCTTTTGCGTAATTTCCATTCCCATCAGACAAGCGGGTTCACCACGAAAATAAAATGAACTAACTAGAGAGTCCCAGCTTCTTTGAGTCACTCCGATCTTCCGGTCAAATCGAGAGTTATAGAGTTTTAGAATTTGCGCATCAATTCCTTTTGCCACACCCTTTTCTTCATACTGAAAAGGAGGATAACCAGTCGACAATCCACAAGTTGTCATATCAGCGGCCAACGTCGAAAAGCACAAAAAGATGAGAATATATTTGTATATATGCATCTAACTATTATACTTTAATTAAAATTAAAGACAAATTTTATGAAAAGAAAAAAAATCCAAATTCGTTTAAATCTCTCCGATATTATCTTTGAAAATGAAGACTATATCGCTGTAAACAAGAAAGCTGGCTGGCCTGTTCACAGTACTGTCGATAAAAGCCGGTCAAATCTCTTCGATGCTCTCAAGTCATATATAAAACAGCGGGACAAATTAGTGAGCGATCCCTATATTGCCCTTCATCACCGGCTCGACGTTGAAACGTCAGGTGTTGTGATTTTTGCAAAATCTAAACGTGCCAACCCTATTCTAAGTGAAGTTTTCTCAAAACATTTAGGGACGAAGAAGTACCTCGCCATCTGCGTTGGAAAACCAAAAAATAAATCTGGAGAACTTCATCACTTCTTAAAAAAAGAGAAAGTTGATCGAATTGAGAAAATGAGCTCAGTTTTGTCTGGTGGACAAAAAGCCATACTCGAGTATCAAGTACTCGATTCAAATGACTTATTCTCATTAGTTGAATTTAACCTGATCACAGGAAGAATGCACCAAATAAGAATCCAAAGTTCAACAGAAGGCTTTCCTTGCCTAGGCGATGAGCTTTATGGGGACGTCCAAGTTAATGAAAAGTTTAAAACGATCGGTCAACGACTTCATTGCTTCGAGCTTAAATTCTTTGATAAATTATCTCATCGTGAAATCGAAATTAAATGTGACGCTCCATTTTCCCTTAAGAATTTAATTAACCAACAAGAAGTGAATACCAATAAGTATATTCTCTTTAACAAACCTTTCAATGTTCTGTGCCAATTTACAAAACAAAATGAAAGTGAACTCTGCCTTGGAGACTTTAATCTTCCTTCAGGCGTCTACGCGGCAGGAAGACTCGATAAGGATAGCGAAGGACTCTTGCTACTAACCAATGATGGAAAACTCATCGATGAAATGGCCTCGCCCAACTATAACAAAGAAAAAACATACCACGCACAAGTCGAAAATATTCCAAGTGAAGAAGCTTTAAAAAAACTTAGAAGTGGTGTTTTGATTCAAGGAAAAATGACAAAACCTTGTAAGGTTAAAATTCTTCAAGATTATCAAGTCGGACCGCGCGTTCCACCAATAAGAGAGCGGGCCAATATTCCAACGTGCTGGTTAGAAATTAAAATAACAGAAGGTAGAAATCGTCAGATCAGAAAAATGACTGCGGCGATAAATCATCCGACGCTAAGACTGATACGAGTTGCTATTGATAACTTAAAACTTGAAAACTTGAAACCGGGTGAATATAAAGTGGCCTCAATACTGAGGCCATAGAGACTAAAGAGTTGTAACTGTATAATCGACGATATCACACATGACATCTGCATCTACAGAATACTTAAAAACTCCAGAATAAGTATTGAAGAGAAATTCATATTTTTCAATACCATCTTGATACTCTTGAGTTCTTGTTCTTGTTATTTGATATTCATTATAAACTTCCAAAAATGATACACCAAGATCATCAGCTAATAGATATTGTGCTTGCATTTCTATTTCATCTCCACATTGATCAGCAAAAGATGCAGATGAGATCAAAGTCAAAGTTAAAAGTAATTTAAATAAATTTTTCATCTATTATCCCCTCAAATTATTTGGTAATTTGTTCAGATTTATCACTAGGGACATCATCAGAAAAGCCTTCTTAGGCTACTATGTATTTACTACAGGCTCCTATCACGCCACCCAATCACAAGTCCTGCAATCATTCCAAATCCAAGTCCTGCGCCATGGGCCCAATTTGCGGCAGAAAAAGAAAAGACATCAAAGAGACAGAGAAAGAACCAACCAATCATCAGGACAACATCACTCTTAGGAAGACTAAACTCACTCTTCTTATTAACGCGCGAGTAGATCCAAAGATAACCAAGCATGGCATAAACCACACCAGAAAGACCACCAAAGTTTGGTCCCGCAAAATATGCTTGGGTAATATTTGAAACAAAGGCACTAAGTATCAGAAAGCTTGTAAGGAAGAAAACTCCTTTTGTGTGCTCCAAAATATTTCCTAAATCCTTCCACCACATCAGATTAAAGAGAATATGCATGAAGCCAAAGTGTATTAGCGCAGGAGTTACAAGACGCCACAGCTGACCGGCCTCGATCAGCGAGAAAGTCATCGACTTCGCTCGTGGCCCAAACATTAAAATATTATAAACTTCAGCGTACTCCATGAAGAATCCAAAGAAGTAAATTAGTACACAGACAATGAGAATTGAAAAAGTAAAATTGCCCATTGGAAGCTTCTTAATTTTCTCCCACTTCGGATCAATTTCAATTGGCTTTTTCACACCGATTAAAACCCGAAAGTGATCGATGGCGACAGGTAAGTCTTTCTCATCGTGAACATAGAGGTGACACATACCTTTTTCGTCAACTTCAATGCCCACAGAAATGCCAACTTTCTCCATTTTCCGACTAACTGACTCAGCTACTGAGCGATCTGCAAGCGAGCCGTATATAATTTTTCTATCAGTACTATCCAAAGTTTATCTCCATTTCGTGCTATTTTCAGCTATAATAGCAAAGCTTTCTATAAACGAAAATCAAGAATTGCCGATAAGCCTTAGCAGGAAGCAGGAGGTTACAATGAATAAAGCGACATTAGATCGAGTGGCCTATTTACTCGAGTCAAAAACACCACAAAAAGACATGGATTTACTTATAACTTTGCAAAAAGAACAAGCGCCATGGCTATCAACAGAAGAGGCAACAGATTGTGTCGTCTTTTCTCTTGTTAGGTACTATGAAGACTATCAATTAAGTTTTCTATGGTGGTCAGACGCAATCGAGTCACACTACTCACAAAAAGCGGCCTAATTACTTAAATGGATATGTGAAGAGAAAGGAGAGCTTTTGCGCTTCGCTCTTTTCAATTCCTTTGAGCCCTAGTTCAAAATGGGCCTGAACTTCCCCACTTGTAATAAATCTTTTGAAAAGTCGATCCCAAAGATTAAGAATTGTTCCAAAATTTGAGTTCATCTCATGGTTCTTATTACTATGATGTATTTGATGAAGCCTTGGAGTTATAAATACAAACTCAATTACGCGACTTATCTTTTCATTTATTTTATAATTTGAATGACCAAATATTGCAAAAGTAACGAGTATAATCTCAAAGAGAATATAGTTCTGGTAATTAATTCCTAAAATCATGCAGAAACTAATTTTATAAATAAGTGACAAACATAATTCAAAGGGATGAAACCTTACAGCTGAGGAGCAATCTAAAATTGTATCACTATGATGAACTCGGTGAAGCTTCCAAAGAAGACCTATTTCATGTGTAAGGTAATGTTGTAGCCAAACGACGAAATCAAGAAGTATTAAGCTTAAAATAGTTTCAAGAGTCGGATTTAAATCAAGAGCATTAAAAACTCCTATTTCATAGATTTCAAACGACACTAAGATAAGAGGAGCCATAAAAAGAAAAAGAATCTTGCTACTTAAATAAAAAAATGAATTTATTAAGTAATGCTTAACACTTTCTCTTAGGCCTGTTTGATGAATTGGAAAGATAAATTCGAAAAAAACAAGGACAGGAAGAAGAAGATAAGGAATGATCCAAATATTGTCCATGATGTTATTTCATTCCTTCAATGCACTTTAACGCTTTTCTAAAATGGGGACCTTTCATTTTACTGCGATATTTCTTAACAAAGTTTTCAACCTTCCATCTCTCATTCTCGATAATGTAATCGGCAAGTAGGTGCGAAACAATGAAAATAGAAGCAAGAGGGGTAATTCTCTTACTATCAATCCCGGCCGGAAATCCCGAACCATCTGGCATCTCGTGATGTTGTTCAATTATAGTATGAACATCCTGAGGAATATCATTTTTGTGTTCAATTAATGTTTTACTTGCAAGAGGATGTAAATTAACAAGCTTCTTTGCATCTTGACTGAGAGATTCATCGTTTTCAAATTCCACCTTAGTCTTGTACTGGGCAAGTTTAGAGCTATCTCCAAGAGAGATATCGTGAAGATAAGAAGCATAGATAAACTTCTCTAATGTCTGCTCACTCCCCCAGTCCATTAGCGTCGAAATACCTGTTGAGATATTAATAAGTAAACCTATATGAGTCATTAAATAGGGATCATCTTTTGTCGCCTTGAGCTTTTTAAATAATTCCGACAGCTTTGGATTTCTTTGAACCTTATCCAGAAACTTTGTGACCTTCCGATCAAGGTCCTGAATCTTAAATGGAGCAGTTACCGAGGGATTGAAAACATCAAGAAAAACTTTTTCATCATTAAATTCAATTTCAACCCTTTTAACTTCATTGCCCTGTGGAATTGGGTCTTCACGCTCAAGGGCCTTCGTTTCCGCAGTTGGTTCTGAAAAAAGGTTTAGTTCGGTTTTACTCTTACTGCGTTTTGAACTTCCTAAAGCAACAAGAACTTTTGCCTGAAGGTCCCCAGGTTTAAAAGGTTTTATGAGGATACCAGCAAATTTATCCTTAAATTTTTTTTCGAAATCCTCATTGATGAGTCCACTCATAATAATGACAGGAGTAAGTGCATTATCTGAAGGATTGTAGTCTTTCATCATTTTCACTATTTCTGCACCATTAGCACCTGCAACATCAATATCAACAAGCACACAATCAAATTGTCTTTCAAAGAGAGCATCCTTGGCCTTGTCTATTGAATTTGCCTTAACGATGATCTGAAAATCTTCGAGAAGACACTCTTCAACAAGATCAAGCATCATCTCTTCATCATCTATAATTAATATCGACTTTATTCTCATCGATATATTTTATTACAAATTATAAATTACAACAACTTAGGGGAAAAATTAAATAAAACGAGGCAAATAACCGACAAGTGACGTATGAGAATTCAAATAATTTCAATGCTTTTAATCGTTTC
>CAZQJK010000090.1:0-5018 GCA_964593545.1 uncultured Bacteriovorax sp.
ACATGGGGCCATGGAAGTAGAGATAAAAAAATATTTGAAATCTTGAAATTGAGCAATTTTCTTTTAGTAATTCCGACTCCAAGTAGCGGTAAATCTGAGAGTAAGCGTGCATAAGAGTTCTCCAGGCCTTGACCTTGGGGAAATCTAATAACTCGTACATCTCTTGTCTTTTTTTAGATTTGCTCAAATTTTTTCCACTTATATGTAATCTTTTAGTCTTTTATCACACTAATAGACCAAAGATCATATCAGTTTGAATTTTAGGCTAAAAGCATTAAATTTGAAAATCAAAAGGGGATGAAAATGAATGAGAAGGCCAAGGACTTTAAAGCAGAAACTCATCTAAATGAGGAAATATCACTCATAAAATATCAAGGACAAAAAATTTGGCTTGCCTTTTACCGTTATGCAAGCTGCCCACTGTGTAATTTACATATACACGATATCATAAAAAGATATGATGAAGTCAAAAATTCAGGACTAATATTTCTTCCAGTATTTCAAAGCCCACCATCTGAAGTACAAAAATACGCCGGTAAGGACGAAATTCCCTTTCAGATAATTTGTGATCCAAAAGAGGATATTTATAAATTATATAATGTTGGAAAATCGTATGGCGGTTTTGTTAGCCTTTCGGTTATGGCCAAAGGAATGAAAGCGATGATGAGTGGCCATATGCCCGGAAAGATGGAAGGAGAAATTTCAAGATTACCAAGTGAGTTTCTCATTGATGAGAATTTTGAAATTGTATATCGCTATGATGGGAACAATATTGGAGATCATCCTAGTCTGGATACTATTTTAGAAAAAGCAAAGTAATTATATGCCAAAATTATCGATTGTTATTCCAACCCTTAATGAAGAAGAAAATCCATATTTTATAAAAATATTAGAATCATTATTAGAACATGAAGAAATGGAAGTTATCGTATCGGATGGTGGTAGTGTGGACAACACCTCTCATATCTGTTCAAAGTTTAATATAAAGTATCTAAGCAATAAAACGACAAGTCGTGCTGAAAGAATAAATATAGGGATAAGAGAGTCATCAAGTGAAATGATTTTGATTCAACATCCTCGCTCTTTAATTTCCAAGGAAGGGGTCGAGTATCTTTATGAACATATGACTGATCTGAGCTGGGGAGGTTTTTTACACTCTTTTGACTTAGAACATCCTATTTTGAAATTTACCTCTTGGTACTCAAATCATATTCGTGGAGGCGTTTCTGGTATACTATATCTAGACCATTGCGTTTTCTTAAAAAAATCTATGGCCATATCTATTGGAGCCCTACCATCTGTTGATATTTTTGAAGACACTATTTTGAGCCAAAAATTACTCAAAAAGTTTGGGAAGCCGAAAATCGTGCCTCACAAAGTAACGACATCTGCTGTTAGATTTAAGACAAATGGTATTTTTAGACAATCTTTGATGAATCAGTACTTAAAGATAAAATTTTACTTAGGTGCTGATCATTGCCAGATGAATAAGCTCTATGAGCAAAACACTAGCCTAAACTCTAAATATGACAATGAATAATGCCTAGTTGATAGTTATATCTTCTATAATAACGTCATAAGAAGAATGAGTATCGTCACCGTCAGAGCTGAGCCATAATCCGATGATTTCCTTCTCTTCTGAAAAAGAATACTTTTCCGTTAATTTTGAATTTACAAACTTCCCACCAATCACTTCAAAAAAGTAGGAACTAAGAGGGTGCTCTCGTTTTTCAAAGTTAGGTTTTTCGGTATAAAATATTAAGCTATAAACTTTATCTAATCCTCCAGTGCTAGAGGATATTTCATTGAGTTCTGTAAGCCAATTTGGAGCGATTACTTTTTGGAAAAAGTTCAATTTATTTTTTCCTTTCAAAATGAGACCAAGCCGAAGCGGAAAATCGTCAGCTTGCTTACTTCCTGGGATTTTTTGACCATAATTTATTTTTCCTTTGAGTTCTGCTTCGATATTAACCTCTTTAATCGAGACAGGTTTATCAAATTTATATACGAGAGCTGAGGATGAGTTATTAACTGAAACTTGCAGTCCGTTTTCAGCTTGTCTAAAAGTGTTGGTCTTAATCTTTGCATACTTTACTTTGTACCATTTTGATAAATCAAGACCAATATCGACGGGCCACGCAGAATATGGGATTATGACAATATAAAATAATAAGCAAGCTCTAAGAATCATCACGCCCCTTTAAGAAAGGCATTTTTAGTAAAGCTAACGGAGAAATATATTTCTCTTCTCGAAAATATTTAAGACCAATTTCCATGCCTTGTTGACCAAGAAGAGGTGCGTTTTTATAAGTTTTAAAAAGAAAGTCCCAAATGGAAAGATTAAATCCGAAGTTCGTATTATACTCACTTCTTTCAATTGAATGGTGAACTCGGTGCATATCAGGAGTTACCACAAACAATCTAAGAATCTTATCAATCTTCATTGGGATATTAATATTTGAGTGGTTAAACATGGCCATTGAATTCAGTACAATCTCAAATAAAATAATGGAAGCTGCCGAAGGTCCTATTATAAATATCAGAGCGCTTTTATAAAAGAAGGAAAGAACAATCTCTAACGTATGAAACCTATTCCCAGAGCTAACATCAAGATCAACATCTGCATGATGGACTCGGTGAAGCTTCCAAAGAAAAGAAAATTTATGGCTGGCGATGTGTTGCAAATAAATAAAAAAATCCAAAATAACTAGGCTTAGACCAATTTCTAAGATGTGTGGGACATCTATGATGTTAAATAAACCGATATTAAGACTTTGCGCCTTGAGGGCAAAGATAACTAAGGTAAAAGGCATAAAATATTTAAGAATGAGTGAGTTAAATAAAGAGAGACTTAGATTACTCATCCAACGCTTCTTTTTCGAGGAAGTTAATCTTCTTCTTGGGGTGATGACTTCAAGAAGACAGAAAATCGCAAAAAAAATAATAAAAACCGAGGGACGTAGCCAAGGAGAATTTAAAATTGATGGTTCCATCATAAAAGGTCTCTATTTTGTTCCAGAGCAGCTTGCGCCACCCAAAACGCAGAACTCAGCACAGAAACGATGATTAAGAAAAACATCCTTTTTAGCTTCTTTTAGGCTTTTGCCAAGATTAAACTTTTCATCATAGGCTAAAAGCGTGCATGGCATGACCACAGGGTGATTTTCTCCTTTTTTCTTAATGATCATTCTCTCCGATGCGCACATTTGATCGTCCGGCTCAATATCTAAAATACTCCAGCATTCCGTAGTAATCTCAGGAACGTCTCTTCCACTTTGCATTTCAGGAAAAATGACAAGTTTACTTTTTAAATCTAAATGAATACCTTTCGATTCAAGTAACTTTTTATGTCCTTCAAGAGATACACTTGGGGACTCTTCAATAAGAGAACGGCTGGCAATAGAAATATTGAATCCATTTTCATAAAGCCAATGCATCTGATCCAATGTTCGCTCAAAGCTACAGGCCCCACGCTCTTTATCATGAAGTTCAGGGGTAAAGTGATCTAGTGAGACTCTGATATGTAATTTATCGCCATAACTTTCTTTGATTTTTAATAGTGAGTATTGATGTCTCTTGATAACACGATTGGCATTAGTAAGAATGAGTAGGTCAAACCCAAAAGACAGTATAGTGTCTATGATTGGTATAATTGATGGATTTAAAAAAGGTTCTCCTCCCGTGAGACCAATAAGTTTTGTTTCCAAGTTGTCATTTTTTATTTCTTGTAAGAATGGTCTTACATCTTCAACATCTAGGTAACTTAAACGATCATTTTGGGGGGATGATTCAATATAACAATTTTCACACTCTAGGTTACAAAGTGTTCCCGTATTAAACCAAAGAGTATCTAAAGATTTCAAAGAGACACTTGCTCTTTTTTCACCTTTTGCGGTTGTAAACATATCTTGAAATTTAGATGTTTCCATTAACAACAGCTCCCTTTTTTTATATCATTCTGTAAATGCAGTCCTTCAAACGGGTTGGAAGTCCCGCAACCTGGGAAAATGCCAAAATGTTTTTCAAAATTTCCAATAAATTCAAAGTGTTTTTTTAATCGAGTTTGATTAAGCATGAGAAATGTATTACCGCAAACTGCTTCAACTTTTCCCCTTTCAAAGATGTGTCCTTGATCTAAAGTAAATGAGTCGGGATGATCTTCGATATTCCCTTTATAAATGACAGCTTGACCATAGTCTTCACAGTCACTTTCAAGATTTTCAATTTTAAATAGACGATAAGTGATTGAGTAAAAATCATAGCCTTTAAGTTTATTTTCAAGTTCCTTATTTTCGATTGTGATGGGGGCCGCTTCTACAACCCTCGGGTCAGCAAAACCAGCTTTTTTAGCGAAGCTAAGAAAATCATTCCAATAGAGGGCACCACCAAGGCATTCTCCATAAATGATGGGATCACAGGCAAGTTCTTTTGGTATTCGTTTGTTCACGTAGACATCAGAGAAATACATTTCTCCACCTTGTTTTAGAACCTTAAAACAATCAGATAAAACTTTTTGCTTATTGGTAGAAAGATTTATCACACAATTTGAAATTATAAGGTCAAAGGAGTTTTCTGAAATTTCAATTTCACTTAGTTTTTCGATTTCTCCTTTTTTAAACTCAATGTTTGCAGAAGTGTAACCAAACTTTTCAGTATGATAGGAAATGTGACGATTGGCCACATCAAGTTGTTCATCTGTCATATCCACACCCACCACATGACCATTTTCTCCTACTAGTTTGCTGACTAAATAACAATCTCTTCCGCTTCCAGAACCAAGGTCTAGCACTTTGAGACCATTTAATGTGGTGGGAATAGTAAGACCGCAGCCATAATATTTTGACATGACTTCATCATGAATTTCAGAGAGTATTTTTTTGATTTTGACAGGGTAATCAAAAGCCGTACAACAAGCAATTGTCTTCAAATCTGCTGATTTTTTAAGCTCTTTTCCGTAGTAATCTTGAACGGATTTAGTAGTATTTTCCATGGGTTACATCTCCTTAGTATAAATTAGT
>CAZQJK010000091.1:0-4814 GCA_964593545.1 uncultured Bacteriovorax sp.
TCAACAAGCTTTAAAGTAAATTTTTATATGTCTTAAACATCAGATCAATTTTTTCCAATAAAGAGAGGTTTTTCTTCTTTCCTTTCTCACTTAGTAATATAAAAGATTGACCTAAAACTCGATGAATAACAAACTCTCCGTAAGCAATATCACCTCTATTTATCGTAACAACGGCTTTTCTTGGTATACTAGTACCAACTCTAGTTTTATATGAAGCCTCATCAATAGAAGCACTAATTTCGACATTTTCAGAGGACACAACTTGACCTACTTTCATTTCATTTAAATTCATACATACTCCTTATAAAGCAACATTACTTTATATATAAATACATATACGAAACTGAGTTATGAAAAAATACTAAATTGGTGTGTTATATTTTTGAATTACAAGTGTATTAAAAATGTATTTTTTATCAGAGCAAAACTCTCTTCTCTTTGGGTTAAGAAAAATTAACCCAAGCTAAAAATCATCTCTTTTTTTCGATTTTTCTGCGTATTAAAAACATTTGTTTTACATACACATTAAAATCAAGAATTCTTAGCTCAATAGTTCTTAACGATATACCGTTAAAGAGTTCACAATGAAAAAGTAAGACAATTATCAAAAGGTTATACATTATGAAAATCCAACTTATTCATATAAGCGACATACACTTAAAAGATGATACTAAAGGACAGTCTTCTTCGGCACAAACAATACTTAACCGCTTAAGGGAAAAAATAGAGGACTTTAAAAAATTTCAACAGGAGATAATAATCGTAATCACTGGAGACATTGCATATTCTGGCAAAAAAGAAGAGTATTCTATTGCGGAGAAATTCTTAAAGTCAATATTAGAAGATAATTCTAAAATAAAAATAGTACTAATACCTGGAAATCATGATAATGATTATATAAGAAATTCACCTGTTAGAAAGATTCTCTTGGCAAACATCGAAAACGATTATCACAATATCAACGAAGAAGTTCTTGAACAAGTCTTAAAGGTACAAGAGGAATTCTTTAATTTTCACGCTAAATTTAACCCCCTCCCAAGGAACAAATTATATTGGTCGCAAACAATAAATCTTGAATCAGGAGAACGACTCTCATTCAACCTTTTCAATACGGGTTGGTCATCAACATTAGATTCTAACTCTTATGGGAAAATTTTATTTCCACTCGTTGACCTTAATAATAATACTCCAGACATTGTAATATCATGCCTACACCACCCATTTGAATGGTTTAATCCAGACATAAGAGAAAACTTCAAAGACGTAATAGAAGAAAATTCTGATATTATCTTAACAGGACACGAACATAGAGAGAGTAACTTCAATAAAAACGACAAAGTGACATATTTCAGCTCGGGTGCACTTTTCTGTGAAAATTTCACCGAAAGTAAATTTAATGTCATAGAAATAGACACGGTAAGAAATAACTACACAGCAAAGAAATATGAATTCCATAATGATAAATTTGTAAATAAGTCAACAAATGAAACAAAAAAATTTCTTAGAGAGGAAAGAAAAACAAAAAAAACATTTTCTCTAGAAAGAGCCTTCAGGGAACAATTGAATAATACTTTAACAACCTATTCACATCCATATAAGGAAAATATACAACTGAACGATATTTTCATCTTTCCCATTCTCAAGAACAATTCATTTCACGAAAAGGAACAACTTGCAGAATACATCAAAAACAAAGATGAAGTCTTCGAACAAATAAAAACAAACAATCTCATTACAATCCTCGGCGACCAACACTCAGGAAAATCATCGCTTCTTTCAATAATATTTTCATATTTACATGATGAAGATTTTACTCCAATTAAAATAAGTGGAAGCGACCTAAAAAAAGAATTATTAAATGACAAAAAGAATATCGAGAAGCTATTTAATCGAGTACTCTCCAATTCATACTCAAATATCAACTGGCAAAGTTATCAAGACAATGTAAAAAAGGATATGAGGGTTCTAATTGTGGACGACTTTCCAGACTCTAACTTAAATTCAATTGCAAAAGAAAGATTTACAAAAGAAATGAAAGAGTTTTTTGATAAGATTATTTTAACAGGAGAACCTGAGGTATTAAAGTATGAAATATTAAAAGAGAGATCTGTAAAGGATTCAATATTTAATGACATATCAATATTTGAGATACTCCCGTTAAATAGATTTAAAATTGATCAACTTGTAACTAAATGGATTCGCCTCGGAAGAGAACACATAATCACAAGTGAGCAGGAACTAAATGAAAAAGATCATGCGACACGAGCAATAAATTTAATTACTGAAAAAAACTTAGTACCAAATCATCCATTCTATATACTAGCCATGTTACAACAGATGGAGGCAGGTATAGATCATAACTTAGTAAGTAGCTCATACAGCTATATTTATGATTATTTCATTAAGAGAACCTTGCAAAAAAAGACGAGCTGGAAAATAGATTTTGACACCTTTACAACTTTCGTTTCGGCTCTTACACACGATCTTTTTATCAAAAAACAAAAAGTGCTAACCGAATTAAAATTTACAGAGTTTCTCACTGAACACAATAGGAAATATGATCTAAAATTAAATTACAACTCAATAAAAGATCAGCTTATCGACTGTGGTGCACTAGTCTCCAAAGGTGCATACATCGAATTCAACCAAGACTATTTCTGGTATTATTTTGTAGCAAAACATATTTCTGATCATTTGAATAAAGATCCAAAAATAAAGGATACCGTAGTTGATCTTTGTAAGAATTTACATCTAGAATCAAATGCAAATATTGTAGCCTTTATTGGATTTTTCTCAAAAGATCCCTTTATCATTGAAACTATCACTAATACTGCAATAAATATTTTTAGTGATTTACCTCCCTGTGACTTCGAATCATCTGTAAGCTATTTGAATAAAATAGATCTTGATTCGAAGCTTGAGGAAGCCATATATGCAATTTCCGAAAAAACACCAGAAGAAAACAGAGAGAATTTGAACCATAATTTAGATCAAATTGAACAAGATGAAAAAAAAGAAAAAGATAAAAATGAAGAGGTTTCAGAACACATTTCAATGTTTAATAAATCACAGAAAACTATTCAAGTTATTGGCCAAATTCTACGCAGCTTTCACGGGTCTCTCGAGGCTGAAAATAAAAGGAAATTAACCATCGAGTGTTTCAACCTTGGACTTCGCTCACTTACTTTTTTCATGAAATCATTAGAGGAAACTCTCCCAAAACTTATTGAGGAAATTGCGAACGAGATGATAAAGAATAAAAAAAATGTGGATAAGAAAACTCTTGAAGCAAGATTTAATTCACTTGTATTTCTTCTTTCGGAACTTATCTCGGCTGGAATAATAAAAAAAATCTCTTATAACATAGGAAGTCCTAACTTGGAGATGACATTTAATGAAGTTTTAAAGAAAAATGATTCAATAGGAATTCATCTCATAAACACAGAAATTCGAATGACTTTTTTTGATGGTATCCCTACTGACGATATTATTTCCCTTTATAATAAAATAAAAAATAATAAATTTTCATCTGGTGTCCTCAAAAGACTTTTAATTAATTATATGACTTATAATCATGTGAACTTTAAGGATAAACAAAAACTTTGCAGCCATCTTAATATTTCTCTTGAAGTGTTGGCGATAAAGAAACAAAAATATATTGAAAACACAAATAATATAAATGGAGATTAATTAAATATGAGCCTTTACATTTAGGATTCAAGATACTCCCTTAACAAAGTTCGAAAACTATAAAATCATAAGCTTAAGATATTTTGATATATAGATTTTTTATAATACTTTATCTAATTAGAACGTAAGACTTTTATCATTGCTGTGTAAGTTAGTATTAAACTACCCCATTTATTTAAAAATTGTCTAAATTAAAATTTTCTAGCTCTTACAAAAATAAATTGAGGAAAAGTAGTTAATTTTTCATATAGCTTTTCAGATTTTTCTTTTATTTTTTCCGATGGAACACCTTCGTTAAATCCCTCAATAACAAAGCCGTTTTTAAATAAAGAATTAAATGTTTCAACCAATGGTCTTCTAAAAAAAGAAACTTCTGTTTTATTGTCCCCAAGTACATTCCATGACTGTGTGACCTTCTCCTTCTTGAAATAATTAGGAGGCTTATTGAAATGTATATCCATCACAGGATGATCAGTTGAGAAAACAAAAATTCCATCTTTCTTTAAAATACGACTAACTTCACTAAATAAAAAGTCAAAGTCTTCAATGTAATGAATTGCTAAAGGAGAAATTACCAAATCAAAAGATCTATCTGCCTCATTGATACCCCTACTTATATCACAGACATAAGATTTTACACCTGAGTACTTTGATCTGACCATCTCTATAAATTCTTCTGATAAATCAATTGCTGTGATATTTTGTGCATATTTTTTAAGTTCTGGAATATATTCACCTGGGCCACAGCCCATATCGAGAGCATCAGTAAAGAGCTCTCCCTTGATAAGAGACAAAAGAGAAGGCCTATCGTATAATGCATTATAGACATTATCTTTTATCGCGTTTGCATAATCAGTTGCGTATTTTGAATATATTTCATTCATAACAAAAACCTAATTTGTTTCCTCACAATATTTCACCATAATCACAACTTATTGAAAACTCATTTCATAAAATCTAATTTAAAAGGCAAATATCACTGAGGAAAATAACCAAATCAAAGAAATACCGGAATTATATTAAGACCTTACGAGTGAGGAAAAAAAGTTGTGGTCAACGTTGCGATGGACCACCAAAATAAAAAACCACCCTCGCGGTGGTTTTTTTATTTTAAGCGTAAGTTT
>CAZQJK010000092.1:0-4580 GCA_964593545.1 uncultured Bacteriovorax sp.
TGCCAAGGCAGAAGACCGTCTGGCGCAGATGGTATCGATGAATCTGCTGGCGCGCGGCCGTCTCGCGGAGATGACTGGCGATATCGCGCTGGACATGGATATTTACATGCGCACTTTGGGTATTCCGCAGATTATCGAAGAGCGCTATGCCGCATTAAGCCCGGAGCTGAAGCAGCACCTCACAGGCTTTGCCGCCGGGGTGAACGCTTACATTAACAGCCACCGTGATCGTCTGCCGCTGGAGCTGACCATTAACGATTATCAGCCGAAAGCCTGGCAGCCCGCCAATACGCTGGGATTGTTTGTCATGCTCAATCTGGGCGTGGGTTTTAACCTGCATGAAGAGCTGGGCTTTCTGCAGCTGGCTGAAAAACTGGGTGTCGAAAAAGCCGCGTATCTGGCGCCGATTTATCCGGATGAACCCATCGATCTGGCAGAAGCCAACAAGCTCGCTGGTGTGGATTTATCCGGCGCTGAAAGCCCGGTGGCTGCTGTTAAAGAGCAACTGGAATATCTGGCCGCGGTTGAGCAGAAGCTGAAGCGGATTAACGGTCAGGGCATTGCCGCCTCCAATAACTGGGGTGTGCATAAAGATAAAACCGCCGCAGGTGCGACCCTGGTCGCCAACGATACCCACCTGTTGTTATCGCATCCGTCGACCTGGATGCTGATGGGGGTAAAAAGCCCGGAATACAGCGGTGTGGGTATTACTCTGCCGGGCATTCCGGCACTGGTTGCCGGCTACAACGGCCATATTGGCTGGGGTGAAACCATGGTGATGGCGGATACCCAGGATGTGTTTCTGGAGAAATTGCGCGAGCGCGATGGCAAAACCGAATATCTGTATCAGGGTCAGTGGTATCCGGTCAGCAGCCGCAGCGAAACCATTCAGGTTAAAGGTGCAGAACCGGTCACTATTGAAGTGCAGTCCACACGCCATGGACCATTGCTGAATGCGGCGATTAAGGGCAAACCCAAACATGAAATGATCGCCATTCCGGCCAGCTCGGAATTTGGTCTGGCATTAAGCTGGACGGCGCAATTTCCGGATAACACCATCGATTCCTTTTTTAATCTGGGTAAAGCCAAAACCATGGATGAGGCCGAGCAGGCATTAAATGGCGTCGGCTTTATTCATCTGAACGTGATTTATGGTGACAAAGACAATGTGGCCTGGCAGGTGACGGGGAATTATCCCAAACGCAAAGCCGGCAGTGGCCATTTTCCAAGCCCTGGCTGGACCGGCGAGTACGACTGGCAGGGTTACTGGGGCGGTGCCGATACACCGCGTTCACGTAATCCGCAAAGCGGTTATTTAGGTACGGGAAATAACCGCACAGTAGCGGCCGACTACAGCCCACGCCTGACCAGTTCCTGGTATTACCCGGAACGTTCTGAGCGCATTATGCAAATGCTGACGCAGCACGGCGGTGGCCACGACTATGCCAGCATGGAAGCCATGCAGGCCGACCGGCGCGATATTCTGGTGGCCAAGGTACAGCAGCTCTGGGGGGCTGAAGCGTGGCAAAATATGATCCGTGACGGTGTCAATGCGCTGCCCGAACAGCAGCAGGAGGCTGCCAATAAAGCGCTGCAGATTATTCATGAATTTGATGGCGACATGGCGCAAGACTCACGCAGCGCGGCGGTCTGGGGTGGCTTCGAGCACCATCTGATCCGTGCGATTTTTATGGACGAACTGGGGCCAGAAGATGGCCAGCTGTGGCAGGCATTTCTGGCGATGAATGGCCGTGCTTATTCTGGTTATCAGGATCATTTACTTGGGCGTACACAGGGCAGCAACTGGGCGCCGTTCTGGGATGATATAAATACCGCGGATAGCGAATCACCGGGGCAGATTATCGCCCGTGCACTGGCGGCTACCTGGCCTTATCTGCAGCAACAGTTAGGTGAGGATGACAGCCAGTGGCGTTGGGGCAATCTGGCGTTTTATCACTGGCAAACCGAAACCACGCATATGCTGCCATTTCTATCCGGCCTGAAAGCCGCAGCGGTGGAAAGTCTGGCGGAATATACCGACCGCGGACCGTATCCGGCTGGTGGTAACCGTAATACATTGAATGTGGCAGGCTACGATTTAGGCTCGGATTATGCCGTCTGGAATATTCCTGCGATGCGTATGATCGTCGATTTCAGTCAGCCCGAACCACTGAATCTGATTGTCGCCGGCGGGCAGTCCGGTAATCCGGCATCGCCGCACTACGACGATGGTATTCAGCTGTGGCTGTCGCGTAAAAACCGTAATTTACCCTTTAACGATACCGAAAAGGTTAAAGCGCATTTTGCTAACGAACGGGTATTACACGCGCAGTAATTTCCGCTGCCCGTGACAGCTGCAATAAAGCCGGTTAACGTACCGGCTTTGTTGTTTTTTGTGCGTGGAAAAATCATGAGCAAACGTATTCTGATTACCGGAGCCGGCCGGCGTTTGGGTAAAGTTCTGGCCGAACATTATCTGGCACAGGGCTGGCAGGTTGTTGCGCATTACAACAGCGCGAATGAATTAGCCGCTCATCCGGCGCTGACCTGTCTGCAGGCGAATCTGGCCGACAGTGAAGATATCCGTCAGCTGGCCCTTAAATTACCGGCACTGGGGAATTTTGATGCGGTTATTCATAACGCGTCCTGCTTTGTACCCGATGCTGCGGCGAGCGATCTGATTGCCCATCATGAAATGCACCAGCGTGTGCATGTTCTGGCACCGGCGATGATTACCGAAGCGCTGAGCAGCGTATGGAATCCGGCTGCGTCGATGGTGTGTATCAGTGATATTTACGCCGATATTCCCAACCAGCGTTTTTCCGCTTATTGCGCAGCCAAAGCCGGGTTGCAGAATTTTGCCCTGAGCATGGCGCAGCGTCTGGCAGGCAGGGTGCGGGTCAATGTGATTCAGCCCGGGCCGATTCAGTTTTTACCGGAGCATGATGAGGCGTACCGCAAAAAAGTGCTGTCGCAATCGCTGATCGGTGAAGAGCTGGGGTATGGAGCAATTGTCCGGGCCTGTGATTATTTACTGCAGGCTGAGGCGGTGACCGGTTCGGTGATGCGTGTCGATGGCGGGCGCTTTGTTGCCAACCGCTACGATCAGACGTTTACTTCCTGAAGCCATAATTGCTGCAATTCGCGGTAATAACTTTCTTCCAGTGTGGCATGGCGGCAGTCGGCTTCAGTCGCTGCCGTGCATAAAATATCAATATCAATGGTACGGTCTTTGACTTTACGTGACGGATTTTTCGGCTCGCGCCCAAGGGACACTTCAATCTGTTGCAGGCGTTGTTTCAATGGGCCGGGTAATAATTCTGATGACAGAATCAGCAGTTGATTTTTAAATTCAAAATGAAAGGTATCGCCGACCGGAGCGCTTCTCAGCACGGCTGATTCCGCACAAATAACACCGAGAGACGCTAATGCTTCGCGTGCTTTCAACAGATGCTGTTCCGGGTCGATATTGCTGCCAAGGCCGAGTAAATAAAATCGCATAATACTGACGCACATTAAGGAGTCTCAAGGATTAGCGTTCAGCGTTATTCTGTCAAGCGTGCAGACGCGGACAGGCGAAAGCAGGGGCATCTCGTCTTAAAGTCTGAAAATAACGCCGAATGCTGGTATTTGACGGTGGCAGTTGGTTGATTGATTTTGCATGCAGTAAAGACTGATGGTGAGTTCAGGGAGGACAGGCCATGGATAATGTAATAACACTGATGATTATTTTACTGGTTGGGCTCTGGCCACAACTGGTGATGGCTTCAGACATCGTGCCGCCACCGCTGATGCTGGCCAAGGTTTACAGCAAAGGCATCGATGTTGCGCAATATTATGTCAGCGAAAAACTGGATGGCGTCCGCGCCTACTGGAATGGCCATCAGCTTTTAACCCGCAGTGGCCGACCGATTAATGCACCGGCCTGGTTTCTTTCTTCCTTACCAAAAAATCCTCTCGATGGTGAATTATGGGCGGGCCGTGGTCAGTTCTCTTTTGTCATCGGACTGGTCAGACGTCACCACCCCAATGATGCCGACTGGATGAAAGTAAAATACATGGTCTTCGATCTGCCACAAATGGCAGCCCCTTTTACTGAGCGGCTGTGGGTGCTGCGCACACTGGTAGCACAACAGTCCAACCCGCAGCTTAAAGTGCTTGACCAGAGTAAAGTCAGCAGCGAGCAGGAACTGGAAAAAAAACTGCAGATCATTACTGCTGCCGGTGGAGAAGGCTTAATGCTGCGCCGCAGTCAGTCGTTGTATCAGGTAGCGCGCAGTGATGACTTATTAAAAATGAAGCTGAGTCAGGACGATGAAGCCGAAGTTGTTGGCTATGTTGCCGGCGAAGGTAAATACCGTGGGGCACTGGGGGCATTGATTGTACGTACCGCCGATGGCCGCGAATTCCGTCTGGGAACCGGCTTCAGTGATGATGAACGTTTTTCGCCACCACCGCTCGGTGCGCAGGTAACGTTCTCTTATAACGGTCTGACGGAGCATGGTTTACCTCGTTTTGACCGTTTTGTACGGGTAAGACCGCAGGAGTAGCGGCTCCTTTATCCCGCTGCCAGCCGGACA
>CAZQJK010000093.1:0-4370 GCA_964593545.1 uncultured Bacteriovorax sp.
TTATGCTAGCTCATCTTTTTCAATCTCTAAACTAAAAATTCATTATAGTGGCCAATATATTTTAATTTCTCCAGAGAATGAATTATTATTCATAAATGAGTTAAGAAAAATTAACCCAGCTATAAAGAGTTAACATTTTATTGTATTCGATTACTAAAAGCATAACTCTCGGATAGTTTTAGCATACCATATTCCAGAGTTTGACCTAGTTGGAACTTTCCATAAATTAAACTTTATGGCAATTTGTTCATAACTTGAACCTAACTTTCTCAGTCTCTCTATTTTACGAACCAAATCTTTATAAGACTTATTTTCAGATTTTAACTCAACTCCATTATCAGTAAGTATTCTCCTAACTTTCGATCTAGAGCATCCTACCTTGATCGAAACTTGCCTTAAACTCAGATGTCTCTTAGAGTAGAGATTTCTCAAATAATCAAACTCATGATTTGTTATACGCTTATTATATATAAGAATATCATACAAGAAGGCCCCCGAATCGGAGGCCTGTTTTATAATTAATTTAATTTCATATTCATCTATAACGACTATTTTTTCAAAGAACTCCCTTAAAAGTAATTTCTTTTGCTTTCTAGGAGCCTTAAGCAACTTTACTTTCAACTCTTTGATTTTAATTTGAAGAGTATTTGATTTATGAATATTTAATCTCTCTTTCAAATTCTTCTCTAGTTCTAACTTATCCTTATCAAGACTTAACTTCTTTATTTTCAATTCATTAACTATACCAGAAATTACATTTATGCTCTCAGAAGTTAATGACTTTCCCATTAATTGTTTCATCTTTTCATCAATTGATTTTTGTATTTCAACAATTTCACAATCTAGACCGAGAAGAGCCAGAACTTTTAAAGTTTCCTATTCCAGATAAGATTATTAAATAAGTCACTAAAGCAAGACCTAATGTGCTATTTTTTTGAATAAGGATTTAAGTTCACCTAGATCTTTATCAATTAGAATACTCTCAGTTAGTATTTTCTCTGTTGAGAACAATCGTCTTCCGAGATCTTGAACCCATTGCTCTAACTTTGTGGTAGTATAATGTCTGCAATACTCAATAATAAGTAAAAAGTCCTTATCATTATAAAAAGGTAACTTGGCTTTCAGTTTAATATGTCTATCCTGACCAAACTTAACTTGATTACCATCAAAAAACTCTAACTTGTAAAATGCCTCTATTTTACTGAAAAGGTCCTTCCAATGAACAAATTCATCATTTCTAATTTGAGCTATTTTATCAAAGATATTCCTCAAATATTCATCTTTAGTAACATCTTTGATATTTAATCTAAATCCTTTACTCTCAACGAAACACCTATGAAAGTGTAACATTGAGGCCATATACAAGGACTCTAATTCCTCAAGTCCACTTGGGAGACTTTCTCCACTTTTTTTATTATCATCAAATCCATAAGAGGCTCTCCTTTCCATAAACAAACGATAAGTGACCTCGGACTTACTTAACCAAAGAAGTATATGATGGCACTTCTCAATCTTATTTTGTAGATTATTTATCTGCTTATCTTTTGACTTAATTTTCACATATAATTTTTTTGCATTTTCATCCATAACCATCACCATACTTCTTCCTCACTATATTATTCCAAACTTATAACTGACTGAAAACTCATTTTATAAATACAAAATATTCAGACAAATATCACTGAGGAAAACAATCATCACGTTTAAAAACTAGAATTAAATTAATGACTTGAGAGTGAGGAAGAAAAGTTTTAGTACACGTCACGATGGACCACCATAAATTAAAAAGCCACCCTCGCGGTGGCTTTTTTGTTTTTGAAGATCACTGTAGGAATATTGAAATTTCGAGTTCGCAAGTTGAGGAGCGTGATGCGACGAATGTCGCTGAAGGCAGGAGCCGAAAGCGACCAAGTCTTGCGATGACCCACCATTATTACATTGCTCGAACTCTGAACCCTTACGGCTTCAGTCCTCAATGTTTAAAAAGCCTCCTCTTTAGGGGGCTTTTTTATTTCAACAATGTTTTAGCTTCTTGAGTGATCTTACTCCATGACAGCTTTGACAGCTCAAGCAATGAGTACTTTTGGGATAGCTCCTTTGCAAGCAAATATCCAACACAGTAGCCTGCTCTTTTGGGGATCACTTTATCTGTGGAGCTTATTAGAAACCACTTTTTATAAGATTCATCATCACACTTATACATATCTTCTTTAAAGCTACGTAAGTAAAAGTCTCTCTTCTCTAGGCAATCATTGAGATTATTGTCCATCAGTACCTCAGAGAGAGTTGCTTCAGGAGCAATCTCCCCACTTACATAACTTGCTAATCCTTCTTCCCACGCTGCAATCAACAAGGTTTTTTCTTGCTCTAGATCTTTTAAGAAATGATCGGCATGATACAAGTGAAATATTTCATGCATATAGAAAACATCAGGATTATAGCTCGAATTTAAGCCAGGAATTAAAGTTGGAAACTTATTTAGCAAAACGATAAAATCAACTCCAAAAGAGAGAATTGTCTTTGAGTTATACTTGGTTCCCTGTCCATTGAATCGGAATAGAGCAGGAACAATATATACTTTCTGGCCACTAAAGTCTGCATCAGGAAAAGCATCAAAAAACAGCGGTAACTTCTGCTGAATCTTGGTTTTTGCGACGGAAAATTCTTTCAGCGTATCAGCAGCAATGTCATCGTACTTACTTAAGAACTTTTGAATAGAACTAAGACGTTTGCTCTTCCAATCAGAATCATCATTCTTCCTGTAGATAACATCATCATAATAGTTCTGATGCTTAGATTCGATCTCTTCTTTCCATAGAACAATTTTTTGAGCATCTGTCTTGCCAATGGATTTTTGTAAAAAGGTTGAGTACTCCTTTTCAAAGGAGATTAATTCGGGGAATTTTGTCACATATGCCATATTTTTGACCTTGAAAGTAGAACAACGAGCTATAAGTAAAATGAAAATAATATTTCTCTTAGAGCGATCTTACTATAAACACAGCATATATGTTAATACTTCAAGTATCTTAACATCGAAGTATAGCTTTTAGGAACTTCCGACAATGCCCATACTTCCTAGAAAGTTTCCTTAAAGATCATACATCAGCGAATTTACACTAAGGGACGTCTAAATCAATAGACGATTTAGGCGTTCGAAGTTAAATAGAATCAATAAGATAGGAGTTAAGGACATTTTGTTCAACTAGTGAATGCGATAACCCAACATAAAAAAGCTCAGTCTTCGGATTGGGCTTTTTTTATTACTTGTTACTAGTGAACATTTACACCATTGAAGAAGAAGGTCTTAGATTCGCTTCCAAACCACACTTGAACCTTTTGATTAGGATACGAATTAGAAAAGGTAAAGTTATTAAATTGCAGATGAGGTTTTATATCTTCCCCTTGCTTCAGATCGATAATTTTCTCTTTTACTACTTCTAACTCAGTTTCTTGACCTGTTATTAAAAGTGAATACTTATAATTTCCTTCTTTGTTTGAAACGCCATCGACATCGCAATAGATAATACTATCTGTATAGATCTTTGATGGTTTCTTTTCATCGCTAGATAGTGTTCTATTGCTTTCCAACTTTTCACAAGATGGTTTAAAAAAACGACATTCGGTATAGCACTTCAACTCCAAACTAAAAGAGGAGATAGAACATATTAATAGAATAAAAATTGAAAGTAATTTGAGCATAATTATACCCTTTTTTGTTTCCTCACTATATTATTCCAATTCTTTAACTCATTGAAAACTCATTTATGTAATTCGATATTTTTAAGATCAGTATCACTGAGGAAAATATTCAAATCAAAGAAAAACTAGAATCAAATTAATTACTTAGGGCTGAGGAAAAAAAGTTGTGGTCAACGTTGCGATGGACCACCATCACGACATTGGTTGAACTAATTTCCTCAATGTCTTAAAAAGCCTCCTCTTTAGGGGGCTTTTTTATGCCTTTTCGGCACAAAGTGGTTCACGTGGTTTTTCAAGGACTCCTGATAAAATTGACCATTGAGTACTTGAACTTTGAACCATCATGAGTGAACAACCCTATTTATCAGACAAAGTGCATATAGCCAATTTTCAACTACAGTCTTTGACAATTCAGAATGAATAGACGGATGTCCCAACTCGAAAGAGATATTATAAAAAGTAGAGTTATTGCAGGTATAAATACAGCTAGGGCTAAGGGCAAAACACTTGGAAGACCAAAACGCAGGAATGACATACAGATCAAACGTCTGCGAGAACAAGGACTATCTTATAGGACCATTAGTAAGAAGTTAAATATTTCTCTGGGTTCTGTTCAACAAGCTTTAAAGTAAATTTTTATATGTCTTAAACATCAGATCAATTTTTTC
>CAZQJK010000094.1:0-3541 GCA_964593545.1 uncultured Bacteriovorax sp.
TAAGTCATTTATATGTCGTTCGTGAAACTTTCTACTTTGTCCCAGGTTGGGATAAATTTATTTCTTATTAGAAAAGCCCAATGTGTATTTTTTACAGATCCATAATCCTCAGATTTTGAAGTACCCTTGTAAGACAAGTCTCAAAGTCTATTCTTCCTTTCTTAAAATCTATCTTACTCCAATTTCTCTTTAAATTATCTGTTTCAATATTCTCAAAAAGAACCCAAACTTTTTTACTAAGTTCATAATCTCTTTCAGTACAAACTTTGAAGATATTTTTATGTAATTCCTCTTTATCTATATTATCTAAAATATAATAGAGATCGTACAAATCTTTTGCTCTAGTACTTAACCCGGCACGTGATAGAATTGCGTGGACCTTGTCTGCTGCAATAAGCTCTAATGGATAAACACTCCACGAAATATCTTCGTATTCATTTATAACCTGAGTTATTTTTGTTTTCTTAAGTTTTTCAAATTCGATACTTTGAAAGGATAAGTCTAAGTGTATTCTTCTTAAGCTTTCTGTCATACCTTTCTTTGGATAGGGTTCTCCAATTTTGTAATATGGCCGAAACCTAATTCCACCGTAAAATACATCATCAATAATTGTTTCTACTAATGTACTACCAAACCAAAATCCATCTTTCAGATCAGTTTCTATTGCTTCGATAACATTAGCTATCACTTTATCATGATCAATTTCAGCACTTACCATATCTACATCTCTAGTATATCGATCTGTAATACCTTCCTCATACAATACAAAACCACCGCAAAAGGCCAATTTACCTTGTAATTTTTCTGAGCTTTGAATTCGTGCCACAAGTCTTTCTAGCGCAATGGTAGTTCTAACCTTATTTACATCAGATGCACCTATATCTTTTGCATAATTTAATATTTTTTGATTGATCGATTTTTCTGACAAATTCATAGTAAGCTCATGCACTCTTTAACACGTTTATAACAGTTCATTTCTTTGGCCATCAATACAATTTTTTCAAGAGTTGTTTTCTTCTCTCTCAATGCTTTTCTACAAATATTTAGAGCATCCTTCAGTTCGATATGCTTCCTATCATTTAATATATCGATCAGTGTTCTTTCTATATTCGTTATCACAAAATCTTCATGCTTTATCGTCCCGATGTTTGAGACACCGTTTCTCTTTCTTATAACTTTCACATCTTGAATTCTAATATTCATTTCATATGGAAGATATATCCACACATCCTCGATAAACTCTTCAGTTAAATCAAAATACTCAAGTGCAGACCATAGACAAATACAACCTTTCTCTTTTGATTTTAACCATGCTTTTGCAAATTTCGTGAGATCATACCCTTCACTATAATTATTATCACTGTGCTGATAAAGTCCGTGTCCTATTTTTACAATCTTCCCAGCTTTAATCTCTTTATTTAATTGATACCTTGTCAAACCTCTATCCAGAGCATCTTTCATTGTGAAATATTTCTTATTTATCATCATTTTCATATTGTATCACAAACATAATTTGTGATCAATTACGAAAAACTAACAATTTCAAATACTTACTAATTGTCTAATAATTAGACATATCTAACCTTTTTTTCATTAAGTACCTAATAGAAGCTTTTTCTCTTTATATTAGAGATATGAGAATTTACTTACTGACACTTTTATTAGTTATCGCTTCGTGCGACAAGCCTTCTTCTGACGAAGTCACTAACTCGCCAACTCAAAACGAAGAGCAAGTACTCACGATTGCAAATAATTTTGCGTGTGACTCTGGCAATTGCCTCGATTCCATCGTCGCAATCGATGACGGTAATAACTTATGCACTGGTGTTGTTAAAGACGGTAAGGTTCTTATCACCAACGATTGTGGAAAACTTCTTAATTGTGAAAATGTGAATATCTTAGATATCAACAATGGTGTGAATAAGTGCCAAACTATTTCAATAGGTGAGGAGTTATCTACAATCACGTTAAAAGGTGATCTCACATCACTCAATATGAACGCAGCAATACTTGATAAAAGTGATACGGCTGTAAAGTCGATTTCAATTTCAAAAAATAGTGAAGGGAAGTACCAGCAGGATTCACTCGATTGCGCGCTCACTTATGAATCAATTTACGCACTTGGCTCTACAAAAGTTAATTCTAAAGATCTTGCGATCAAAGATTGTCCTAATTTAAAAATCGGATCAATCATTTCTAAGAATTCAGAAATAGTTTCGATTTTAACTACTTCAGATAATTTAAACCTTTCTAAGTCACTTGTGTGCGGTGATGATTGTGATGGGGGAGAGGTTGATAAGTTAACTTTTCTATTAAAAGAAATCCACAATAAAACCCGTTATAAGAATGTATTAAATGATGAACTTATTGATTACCAGGGCTTTTTTGGTAAAACAATAAAGTCTCTGAGGGACAGTAATATTCTACTTGAAACTAAAGTTCAGTGTGTGAATACGCTTTTTAATAATGAAGTTACACCTGTTTTTTTAGAAAACAAGTTTAATGTGTTTGGTGAATTCTTGAAGTCAAAATATAAACTTTTAGATACTATTGTAGTAAGCTTCGACCCTGTCGAATATCCATTACACATGCCTAGAAAATTTTCAGATAGAGATGTTAATGTCACACTAAATATTGGTGATGCTAATATTGAATATGTAGTTAAATACTGTAAACAAATGGATGATATATTTAAAATATAATGGGGGAATTAAACCCCCCCTATATTTAAAAATCCTCTAATATATATGGCATTATTTTATCTAATTCTAGATCTTCTTTTATGATCTCATCAGAATCATTTCCAAAAATATTTTTAATTCTTTTAGCTTCAATATTTATAAAATCTTTAATTTCTCTATATAACTCAACATCGCTGTACTTATCTAAAGCAACATATCTATTCATCGTACGTAGTATCATTAAATCTTCGGTACCAATTCTAGCAACTTCTCCAACTAATAATTTCTTTTTAATACTCATAAGGGCGTCTGGAGTCGTATCAACTCTTCCGCCTGAGTTTATGATTCCCATGTTATGATCACGTAAATCTACTATTCTACTGTCATCCCCTAGATTATTCCCACTAGTTCCTGATCCAGCAAAAATATTTATATAAAACATTATTACAATTAACTTTTTCATTTTAACTCCTTAATTAATTTCGTAACTGAACCATGAAACAAAAGATCAGCGCCAGAATTTTCTGGTGCTGAAATCAAAGCACTAATTTCAAATTTAAAATCATCAATCAGCTCATTAAGTTTATATTGTATTTTTTCATAATTAACTGATGAATACTCAACATTGTATGCTGTATTTTTTGGTGCTCCAAAAGTTGACGCTTCCTCATAAGCTTTCTTTCCAAAGATTTCTATTAACTTCATTCCACATTTAATGCCTATCTCCATTTCATTTTTTGAAACATAAAATCTACCATCAGTATTTTTTAATACTCCTTTGGCAGCCAGCTTCATAAATTTCTGATGGCCTGTTCGTCCGTATTCTTGCAGAACCCAGTTTTCTGAGAGGCCGCGCTTTG
>CAZQJK010000095.1:0-3250 GCA_964593545.1 uncultured Bacteriovorax sp.
AAGAAAATATAAGCAACAATTGTCCTGAATTTATTCGAGAAATAATCTCCTCGATGAGCGAGTTTCAGCGATTGTTATACAATGGGTCTCCTGAAGATGAAATAAAAAAAATAATTAAAACCCTCGAATTAAGAGAGGAATAAATGAAGATACTATCAAGCCTACTCTTATAAACCCATTAGTAAATTCCTTAATAACGTAACAGCTAATATCTTTTCTCCATTCATTGCTCATTATCTCGAACATCTTTCAGTGTGCTTGAGTTGATTTTTTTATTTAACTTTAAATTATGTCCTCAGAAATAAAACACACCGTGCAATGAGGTCTGTTTTTTTTTACTATATTTCTAATGAAACCTCGCTTCAGTTTTGTGTTTCTGTAGTGTCTGCAAATTCATTATTCTCCTTTTTTAGTTGGATTAGTGTCAGTTACGAATGTAGCTGGCATTAATTTATGAGGTATTTATGAAATGTTTATTATCAAAGAAATCTAAGAATCCAAAAAGAGTTATTCACGCGCCTGTCAAAGAACCACGTGAAGAAATTCCTACATTGTTTAAGCAATGTGCTATTGATATCACCTCTTCATTTGAAGGGACGACATGGGGAACCTGCTCTCCCAATTTTGATGGCCAAGGTGTTTCGGTTGGAAAGTTTCAGTGGAATTATGGGCAACAATCACTACAGAGTAAAATACTTATTCCATTTATTAATATGTTTGGAACAAAAGAACTAGACTCGTTCTTTCCTGAACCAATCAGTCATTCAGCGCAAATGAATTCTAAGGCTGCGGTTGCATTTTCTTTAAGAATGCAGAGTCGCAAGCTTTCTGTAAGGAGTATGAAATATATATATTCTATGAAGCCCGAGTGGTCTTCCGCCTGGGAGATATTTCTTAATGACAAAAGAACAATTGAGATTCAGGTCGATGCTTCATCTTCAATGCTTTCTAAAGCGTGGAGCTACATAGAGGAATACAATCTTCCTCCTGATATGCTTCACTTTACTTTTTGTTTTGATGTTGTTGTGCAGAATGGGGGATTTAAAGGTGTTCCGTATCCTCATATAACGGCCAGTTTAAATTCTAAATACCAAGCTTTCCTTAATGACAAAACTCTTACTGATAATCGAAATTACAATATTTGGAAACAGACGACGGACTTGTCCGATCGACAAAAGAATCTATATGTTTGGATATCCTCAAGAGTAACCAGGAACAAATGGGCAAAAGATGTAATGAGTAGAAAGGGAACAATATCCCACCAGAAGGGTATTGTGCATGGGAAATCTCTTGTAATTGGAGAACGGCCTCATATTTAAAACAGTTCTTAATAAAGTGCTTTCACAGATTAGAATATTATTATGACAATGATCTTAAAAAATGAACCAGATATCTGTATCGAATTAAAGATCAAACAAATTCGTGATGAAAATCTACATCTAATGAGGGAAGAGACAGTTCTCTATCTCACGCATGTAACAAAAAAAGAACTTGAAGAAATACTGTCTAATCAAGATTACTACGCAGATAGAATCAGCAATATCTATTGTCTTCTTTTTGTTGAGCCTTCACACATAGCACTTAAAAAGTACAAGCTCACTAACAAGGGCAAGTATGCTTTATGTATGAAATGTGGGTGCAAGTTCAAAAGCTGGGGAAATAAGAGATGCTTACCATGCCATAGACATATTGATAGTAAAATAAGTGAGTGTACGTTTGTTAATATATAAAGACTTCCCAATGCCTCCATCTGTTAATTCTGCCTATACGGGAAAGGAAAGAAGAGTCAAAAGCTATTCATATTCGCTATATGAATCGACTCTAGAATACTGGTGTCTGGCAAATCAAAGAACAATTAAGAAAGTCAGATCACACTATTCAAGATGCAAGATGCCAATAGCTATCGTGCTAGTCTTCAAGTTTGACACAAATAAGATTCTGAACAAGAGTACCAAAGCAAAGAGCGCAATCAAAGAGCTCGATACATCAAATAGAGTTAAGCTCATTGAAGATGCGATAAGTTCTCTCATCGACATTGACGACTCTTATTTCTTCGATCTGTTACCAATGAAGAGAACTGGTAAGAATACAGTTGATGTTTATGCATTGGATCTTACACAAGATATTGATAAGCAAATTATTGAGATACGTGAGAGGTATGCGCGATCTCTCTTAGATATAATTGATTACATTAAGGAGTGGAATGAAAAATCACAGGCCATTACACAAAAGAGTTAATAACAATAAGAAACATATTCCTAAGACAGCATCTCTCGAGCATAAGAAGCTCTACTTCTCAAAAGAATGGAAGGACTTGCGTAGAATTCACCTCGATAAATTTCCGTTCTGTTTTGAGTGTGGATCGACTGAGAAGCTTCATGTTGATCATGTTGTTGCCCACAAGGGAGATTATAGATTATTCCTTGATCAATCCAACTTAAGAACTCTTTGTTTACGTCATCACTCTTCTAAAACAGCTACTATCGATCAGATTAGAGATGAATCTGGTCGCTTTATGTAGCTGTTGATTGTCATGCTAAGATATATGTATGAGATATTAGGTACTTATGTGTTTTTTAGCTCAAAAAATGAACTAGGGAGGGGGGGATGTCTACAGAATCACGTAAAAGGGGCTCTACCGTGGGTTTAATGAAATTTTCTCATGGACGAAAAAAAGCTTTTTGGGGGCACGCGAAGCGAGATGGGTAGACCAAGAAAACCAACTAAAATAAAAGAGATACAAGGGTCTAGGGACCGTGACAAAGAAAAAGGCAAACAAGTTGTCGAAGCTTTGGACTTGCCTCTTCTGGCGAAGATTGACACCTCTGAGCTGTGTGATTCAGCACGTGAATATTTTTTTGATCTTTATGAAAAACTAGATCAAGCAAAGGTGTTAAGTTCAACAGATATTGAAGCTCTAAAATTATTAGCCGATTCCTATGCTCAATATTGGGAAGCAAATAGTAATATCAAGTTAAATGGGTTCACCATTATTACAAAAAAAGGTGTTGTTAAGAATCCAAACTTAACAATTAAGCATCAAGCATTCGAAAGGATAAAAGTTCTCCAGGGACAATTCGGAATGACTCCAGCTTCAAGGACTAATCTTGAGAAAATTGGAGATCCTAATGAAGATGATCCATTGGCTGCAATACTTGGTTTTGGTTCTAAGAAATGAAAAAGTGGGAAAAGCGAAATCCTTACGGTTTTCACTATCCACACTTAAACGATGGCCATAATTACGCACTAG
>CAZQJK010000096.1:0-3047 GCA_964593545.1 uncultured Bacteriovorax sp.
TATAACCCCGTTTCTGGAGAATTTCCTCTGCTGCTTTTCGCCGGCATTTTCTACGGACACGAATGTCGCTTTTCTCCTGATCGGTTAACTTGTCTAAGATCTCTTGAGCGAGAGCTAAGGTTTCATTGTATACCTCCTTTCTTTTTGGGATATTGTTGTATTTAAAGCTTTCTCTTTTACTTCGCCAAAATAAACAAACGGGATAATCTTTGATAGATTTTCTATATCGGATATTTAGTTCATGAGCTGCCAGTCTAGCTAATGGAGCAATATTTTTCACATCAACTTCGATATTCATATCTTTAGCCAGGCTATCGGCTTCTTTCTTAAGAAGCCCATTCGCATGTTCAATTGAGCCATTATATTGGCTGTAATATTCAGGGCTGTTGATAACAGTTACATGAAAATGTTCGAGAACTTCTTTCACTTCTTTACTGTTAAGATTGGGCCCATTATCTCTCTTTAAAAACATGGGAGCTCCGAACTGAATGAATAGATTCTGTAAGTTGCGAGCGACTTCTTTTCCGTCTTTAAATTCACCTGCCATTGGCGGTAGGATATATTGGCTGGCAAGATCCTTTATATTGTGAATCCAGACTTTCTTGTCATTCTTGTCCGTAGTAAAGAAAGTATCATCAAAAGCCCAGCAAGTAGTCGGTAAAAGCCATTCTATTCTTTTCATTTTATGCTTGATAATGTCTTTCTTTTGTTCTCTTTCTTCTTTAACCATTTTCTGAAACTCTCTTCTACTTATTTGTCCTTTATATTCCTGGTAAAGTTCTCCGGAACCTAAAGTACGTTTTTTCTTGTGTGCAAGACGCTGAACGTGGCTCCTGATTTCATCAGGTTCCGAAGCCTGCGGCTCCGGAGGTGGGGCTGTCGGAAGAGCTGCGCTCTCCCGACAGCCTGTATCAAATTCCATTTCCAATTTAAAAGAGACGGTGTGAAGTTTCTTCACTTCTTTCCAGCGATAGAAACGCCTTTCACCAAGATCAATACCTTTCAGGTAATCACAGACAGCGACGTTTTCTTTTTCACAGAAACGACTAATACTTGCCGCCGCCTTTCTTCTTTTTTCGTCTCTTATTCTTTGAGGACTTAGATTCAATACTTTTTTTTTGTGCCTCTGAAGGGGTGTCTTCGAAGGCGTGGCGAAGTTCGCCTTGGAGAATGTCTCGTATTTCTCTCTCCTGTTCCAACATCAGAACCTGGCGGGTGAGATTGCTCACCTTCTTCTTCATTTCCTCGACATATGGGTTGAATTCCTTCTCTGGACGGCCCGGATTTTTGTTCTTCAAGGCTTCGTGCATTCCGCTCAAAGCTTTGTTCTCCCATTCGTAATAAGTCTTGCGACTGACTCCCAGTAGATGGGCTCCTTGCGTCGCTTGTATCTCGCCGGATAAAACTTTGAGGATTATATCCAGTCGGTGCTGGGCTTTCGGATCGGGATTGTTCACAACTTAACTCTCCTTCTGTTAACGGGACTCCGGCTCCTCTATCCGAGCCAGAAGTCGCTGGATTCTGGGACTCAATACTGTCTGGCTGGACTCTTTCACTTTCGGTTTCAGTGCTTCTACCATTGCTTCGAAGGCCTGCATCTGCCACTTGTCCAGCTGGTTGTAACTTATCCCCTGATCCCGGCAAATGGCAAGGGCGCTCTGGTTCGAGCTCCATAGGCACAGGACTGCCCGGCACTTTTGTTCGGCTGAAAATGAGCGTTTGGGACGACGGGTTCTGGTTTTCTTCTGAACTGTTTGAGTTGTTGATGTCACTGGCTTCTTCATTATTAACTTCCTCTTTCTTTTTTCCATCAAGTCTTTCATCTACTGATAATTTCAATTCACCTTTTTCCGCTTCAAGAACTACTGACTGACCATTCATTCGACCAACCATGTAGAAGCTCTCTTTGGGCCTGCCTCTTAAGGCCAATGCAAGGCTGTTTTCCTCAACGCCTTTCTCTATGACTTCTCGAAGCTTTGTATCAATTTCAAAGAAACGGTCGGCGGGACATAAACTGCCAATTCCCTGATGAGGCCGACGGTGATTGTAGTATTTAATCCACAGGGCAATACGCTCCTGAGCTGTCTCCAGACTATCGAACTGGCAGCGATTGAGGAATTCATCCCAGATCGTTTTCCAGAAACGTTCGATCTTACCCAAAGTCATTGGGTGATGTGGTTGTGACTTAATGTGTTTGATTCGGTCTTTTTGCAATTCCTTTTCAAAGCGGGTTGTTCCTCGCCAGTTAGTGTATTGCCGGCCGTTATCAGTAAGCATTTCTGCTGGCAGACCATACTCACCAACTGCCCGGCGGTAAGTTTCCAGTAGATTTTCAGCTGTCTGACTGCGGTATAAACCCATGCCGACAATGTAGCGGGAATAATCGTCAATGAAGCCTAATAGATAAGCCGCTTTACCTCCCAGTCTGAAACTAAAAATATCGGTCTGCCACATCTGATTGGGAGTTGAACGTTCAAAGAACCTTGGTTTCTGTGGGTTCTTCTTGGGCTTCTTGCGAGGCTTCTCAGGCATCAAATCTTCTTGATGAAGAGTTTTACGCACTGTCTCTGGACTTGCCTTTAAAAAGAAGACTCGTTTCAGAAGGTCAGAGATCCGTTGAATACCAAATACCGGGTATTCCTGCTTGATCTCTATTATCTTTTCACGAATGGCAGGAGCTTCTGACAGGGTCTTTTGTTGAACACGCTTTACCGGTTGTTTTTCTTTGAAGCAATCAGGTCCATCTTTGCGGTATTGATTTACCCAACGGTTTAGGCTTCCTTTTGAAACACCTGTTTGTTCACTGAGGTATTTGTAGCTGTAGCCTTCTTCTGTAAAAAGCTTGACTAGCTTCAACTTGTACGAGGCTGGATAGACTTTCCTCGCACCTTTATTCTTATTTTTACTCATTAGGGTACTCCTATTTTGTATAATTAGGAGTGTTACCCTATTTTAGGTCAAATTACTGACACCCAAGGTGGTTGTTAGCGCAATGTTTAAAAGGAATACAAAATGTTGGAAGAAGTGAAACACATTGATGACAGCAA
>CAZQJK010000097.1:0-3002 GCA_964593545.1 uncultured Bacteriovorax sp.
GGAACATTGGCATTACGATCAAACACGGTTAAGTCGCCGTCAAAATATTCGGCCAGCATTGAATAAGAACTTTTCTTATCAATAATGAAAATGAGAGGTTCGGGTGACATCCTCTTGGCCGCAATTATTGATTCAATCACAAAAGCAGATTTACCAGAACCAGTATCGGCCAAAACTACAGTGTGATTAGAAGTCTCATTTTCAAGTAGAGAGAAAGGAACAAGATTATTTTCCCTAGACATAAATAAAGAAAGGGGCTTTTTCATTCCTCTAAACGAGTCAAAAATAGGCACAAATTTAGATGCGTCTGATTTCAGAATACGAATAGCTCTTTGAGTGGAATAGTCTGCATCAGGTGAATAACAAAGAGGCAGTGAATTTAGAGTAAGTCCTAATCCAATATCACTTTCGGTAATGACTTCACAATCAAGTTCATTGTTAAAAATTTGGCAGATTTCTTTTTCTCGACTATTTAGTTCTTCTTCTGTTTCTCCTTCAATAACTACATTAAATGTCAGATGCAAACAGCGATCATTTCTTGCTAGTTGCTCTTGAATCTCTTTGATTTCTTCTTTTTGAAGTCGTGCTTTGGCAGTTGTTCCATGTTCAAGGAAAAATTCTTTAGTATCAAAGAAGAATTTAGTTTTACTTTTTGATGGGAAAGAAAAATTTAGTGAGAGCTTAAAAGGAAACGGGATTTTTAAAAAGTAGGCCATCCCTCCATGATAAGCATAGAGTGGACTTGTTTTGAGACTTAAAGTCCTACTTTTTGTTCCCTCTCTTTCAATCCCCGAAAAATCTAAAGTTGGCGAATTATAAAGAAACTGATCTGAAATAGGGATATTTTTATTAAAGCTGGCAAAACTCCTTTTGTAATAGGTTTGAGGATTAAAGAATCGTCTAAGTAAATCAAGAAGCTCAGTTGCCTCAAGCCTTTTAAGCTTTAAAGGGGAGGACATTTCAAGTGATTTTAGAATACTTTTGAAAGCATTTAGCTCAAATGTAAATTCTTTTAATCCTCTATAAAGAGTTACTTCACCTCTTTTAAGATAATCTTTCACTTTTTTTGTTTTCATTAGACTTGGGAAGTATCTAACTGATAGAAACAACTTTCGGCGCATCGGAGATACTTCATGCCTTTTAGTGCAAGACTCTTTGATGGATTGGATTCTCTCTTGAAAGATACTCTTACTTACAAGATGAGCGTCTTCATATTGAGATGCAATTTCATCAATTTGTTTGTCAAAGTTTGAAATAAACGCCTGATCGAAAAGAAATTGCAATGTGCAGTTTTCGGGAAGTGAAAAGAATGATTTTAGCCCTTCTACTGCTTCAATAACTCTTTTAGAAATCATAGGTTCATGTTCAAGAAGTTCTAGCTCGTAGACGACCCCAAGGGAGCCATCTTTGAGTAGGTAGAGTGAGTCAAGTGAAAGAAACTCATCATAAGGCAAAAGAGCAGATAATGATTCTGGCCTTGTAAAGAGAGCGTTGGTAAAAGCTGATCTATCGCTTAATGATTTAGCAATAGGCGAAGGTAGATTATTAAGCGTTGATGCTTTCAATTTTATCTCCTAATGTTGAATTGTTTTTAATTAACGATGGCGTCCCATATGTTCGATATGGTGATGAAATCTAGGGCGCGGACTTTCTTTTTTAGAGTCCTTCTTTTTAGTCTCATCGTTTTTTACTTTTAAATTATCTTGAGGTTTGCTCTCATTGAGTTCCCATTGACCACCTTGGACAATTGAGCGTATATATCCACCTCGAAAATAATCCCCATGCACGGTTTCATGGGGGTGAATATAAATATCCACTTGCTTTGGTTTAGTACGATTGGGAACAAAGAGTGAATTGTTATCAAGTTCTTTTACTTGGGATTTCCCATTATAATCTGATCGAATCTCAAGGAAATTGACACTTGGTGCTCTTGTCGTTGAGCATGAACTGATAATCAGGGTAAATGATAGCGGTAAAAGCAGTTTTAGCTTTTTCATAGATATTCTCCATAAATATTAAGATTAAAAATTAGTCGATTAGACGGCTGAGATAGGAAAAGCTACCTTGTGAAGATTGCTTTTTTGGTTTAGCGAAATACCAGTTGGGTAGATCAACAGTATCTTGAAGGACAAGCCATACATCTTGACCTGAACCTACGTTAATTGTCGGTAAAAGATTTTGAGCGTGTTGCAAGTACCAATTTGTAACAAGAGAAGCAGCATTACTAACACCGCCTGCTGCCATATGTTTAGCCTGATCTCCTGTGATAACAGAACTACTACCTCCGAGTGTATTTGTTTGGGTGCTTGTTTGCGCTTGTTGAATAGCAGAGCTAACTCCTTGAACAACAGAACTTAGAAAAGCCATCGAAGCGACGCGAGATTGTTTTGAATTGACAATACCTGTAATTCCAAAACTTGAATCAAGCCCATCGGCAACAAATCCATTTAGACTGCGTTCAAACATTTTTCCTGATTTTGAAACACATGAAATCTTCTCTGTTTGCATTTCAACTCGTTCAATTGACAGATTCCCCTGTGACTTGGCAATAATAAAACAACCAGTAAGATCAATCTTTGTTTTATTGGGGCCTACAAAGAAGTAATCGGCCTGCAAAAGCACAGGTACGGGCCGAGATTCGCTTGCTTCAACCCCTGTTAAAAGTTTTGCTTTTAAATAGGACCCTGCAGGAACCTTAACTGTCATTTTACTTTTACTCGCACTCGGTTGCACAGGAAAAGTAATAGTAGATGGCCCAGAATGATGTCCTCTTTTAAAAGTTTTCCTATGATCTTGATTAAGAGGCCGTGCCGTATCTGAAACTTGATTTTGAACTCCATCTACTTGTAGGTTGCTTGGTGATGGATCAAAACTAACACTCGGATCATTTTGAGGTGGTGGTGTTTGCTCTTGAACATTTTGAGTCTCATCCTTTGATTCATTTTGGCTTTGCGGCTCGTTCAACTTCTCACTTATTTTTTGGAGTGATTCTGAAATTAGTT
>CAZQJK010000098.1:0-2802 GCA_964593545.1 uncultured Bacteriovorax sp.
GCCATAATCCTCCTTGGTGCTAATTGAATATTTGAGTTTTGATAGCACGGATGATCTTTTTATCATACTCCATGTAGCTATTTGGATTAATGACTTCGCTACAAAATAGTTTTATAAAATCATTTGTATCTTGACCGAGAATAGACTGTAGAGTTGGAGCTATTTGTATAAATCTTTCATTGAAAAGTTTAGATTCATTCTCTCTATCTTTTGGAGTTATGAACTGCATATATCGCGTGGTTGTTTTTATGTGGTTAATTTGAAATCCTGCCTTGTAGAGGTAACCTTTGATTTTTCCACATACATAAGGCTCAAAATTAGTTAGTCCATTTTTGAGTTTTTTCATAAGTGATAGGAGCTTTTGGTTGTCAGTAACCATATCAAACATTAAGCCGTTTACATCAATAATGATTAGTTCTCCACCATCTTTCAAAACTCGAAATAATTCATTGGAAACAGCTTGATGATTTTGTAAGTGTTGGTACACAAAGCGACAAAAAATTTTGTCAAAGGTATTTGCTTCGTATGGGAGTGATTCAAGATTTGCGATAGAATATTTGACTCTTGGATCATTTTGAATCCTGATAAGGCCATTATCAACTCTATCTTTGCTCACGTCACTCATGTGAATTTCAAATTGAATACCTTCGTTCTCATCAAGGAGAAACTTAGTCACTTCCGCTGTGCCACTCCCTGCATCTAATATTTTTTGATTAGGAAGTATGCTGTAGTCTGATGGATTTAGATCTTCAATTACTCTGTAGTTTCGAGAAGCATTTTGAGTATTTAATTTTTTGCCTTCGAGTTCATTTTCTAAAATATAACTTGTTTCAGTTGTGCTTGTTTGTACGTTCATAGACTTCTCCAAATGACTTCCAGCAAATATTTAAGCAAAATTTGCCATGTTGAATTATTTTGAATTTAAAAAGATGAAAATAACTCAAAATGAATCAATTTTAATGAAAATATTCCAGTTTTGATATAAAGGCAAGGCAATTTTCCTTAATAATCTGCAATTTTGACTGAAAATGAATGAAAATTGATGACAAGATCGTGAGATATCACTACGATAAGACTATGGTGAAGCAAAGAAGCAATTCAGCAAAAAAGAAGTTAGATAATCAGCCCTTCAGAACAGTGGCTGAGAAGAAGGAATTTGTTGATAAAATCAAAAAAGACGTTCTTGCGAGACTTGAAACAGCAAAAGCAATGGAAGAATTTACGAACCAACCAGAGTATGCTTTTTATAAAGAAAAATTTGAAAAGGGTATGTCTTGTAAGTATGGTGCGGATATTGATGATATCGTTCACGTTTCACTTACAGATGATGGTATTCAGATAAAAATTTCTGATTCAGCTAAAGATACAGAAAATAAAAATGAATTAGAGTTAATTGGCCACCTCGTCAGAGCGATGAGTCAGAGTTCTTTAATTTCATATTATGAAGCAATGGGGTATTTACCTAGAGAGAAAGCTCAACCAAACTTTGATTCTAGTAAGTAGATAACAGATCCCCCTTCCTTCTTGCGGCATTTTTCTAAGAAAAATTTTCTCCAAGTAGTTCTTGATGAGTTTGATTTAAATGCAGATTGCTGCTTTTGAATCTTAATCACATAAAAACAGCAGTAAACAATCACTCAGCATTTTCATAGTCATAGCTTGTCAGAAGCTATCAGAGATGGTCTAATATCGGAATAATTTTGAGAAGTTATACCTATTATTAGGAGTTCCACTGTGACAGAAACAGAGAGATGGTTGTCTGTTGAAGAAATTGCTGCGCATTTAGGCGTTTCAAAAGAGACTGTTTATCGTTGGTTGGAGAAAGATGGGAGTCGTCAAATTCCTGCAAGTAGAATTGGAAGACTTTGGAAGTTTAAGGCTTCTGAGGTCGATGAATGGATTCGTCGTGGAGAAGCTCAAGATGAAAAAGGAGGCTCAATTTGAATGCTGTTGAAATTGAAGAGGCAGTATCAAAGTTAGTCGAACAACCATTTGATATTGAGAATTTCCCTTATTTATTTCTTGAGGCATTTGGAAATAAGCCAACTACTATAAAACGTTTGCAAACAGGAGCTTCAAACAAATCAGATATTGATGGTGGAGTTCTTCAATATAACAATATCCATATTGCGGTAGCCCCTAGTGGTCAGGTATCTGAGACATTAACAAAACTCAGAGAAAGCCCTGCAACGACAAGACAAAAAGCAAAATTCATTCTTTCAACTGACGGAAAAGAATTTCAAGCCGAGGACCTAGTCTCTGACACTGCTCCTATTGTCTGTGAGTATAAAGATTTTCCAGATTATTTTGGATTTTTTTTGGAACTTGCGGGAATTTCAACAGTTAAACAAATTCGTGAAAGCTCTTTTGATATTAAAGCTACGGGGCGTTTAAATCGCTTATATGTGGAGCTGTTGAAAGATAACCCTAAATGGGGGGCGGTTGAGCGCCGTCATGACATGAATCATTTTATGGCCAGACTAATTTTTTGTTTTTTTGCGGAAGATACAAATATCTTCAATCGCGATGGATTGTTTTCAAAAACTATTGAGCAGATGAGTGAAAAAAATTCATCCAATACACATGAGATCATGGAAGAAATTTTTCGTGCAATGAATACAAATTACAATGAACGGAAAAAGGCAAATCTTCCTCGATGGGTAGATGATTTTCCGTATGTAAATGGAGGATTATTCTCTGGGAGAGTCGAGGTTCCTCGCTTTAGCAAAATAGCTCGATCTTACTTATTACACATTGGAAATCTTAATTGGCAAAAGATCAATCCAGACATATTTGGATCAA
>CAZQJK010000099.1:0-2724 GCA_964593545.1 uncultured Bacteriovorax sp.
TATAACCCCGTTTCTGGAGAATTTCCTCTGCTGCTTTTCGCCGGCATTTTCTACGCACACGAATATCGCTTTTCTCCTGATCGGACAGCTTATCTAACATTTTCTGAGCTATGGCTGAGATTTCATTGAACACCTCCTTTCTTTTTGGAATATTGTTGTATTTAAAGCTTTCTTTTTTACTTCGCCAGAATAGACAAACGGGATAGTCTTTCATTGATTTCCTATAGCGGATATTTAACTCGTGGGCAGCGAGCCTGGCTAATGGAGTGATATTTTTTACATCTACTTCTATATCCATATTTTTAGCCAGTAGATCGACCTCCTTCTTAAGAAGTCCATTTGCTTGTTCAATTGAGCCATTGTATTGACTGTAATATTCAGGACTGTTAATAACGGTTACATGAAAATGCTCGAGAACTTCCTTCACTTCTTTGCTGTTAAGGTTGGGACCATTATCTCTCTTTAAGAACATGGGAGCACCAAACTGTACAAACAGATTCTGTAAGTTGCGGGCGACTTCTTTTCCATCTTTAAATTCACCTGCCATTGGAGGTAGGATATATTGACTGGCCAGATCCTTTATATTATGAATCCAGACTTTCTTACCATTCTTGTCAGTGGTCAGGAAAGTGTCATCAAAAGCCCAGCAAACAGTCGGTAACAGCCATTCAACTCGTTTCATTTTTCGTCTGATAATATCTTTCTTTTGTTCTCTTTCTTCTTTAAGCATTTTCTGAAACTCTCGTCTGCTTATTTTTCCTTTATATTTCTGATAAAGCTGTCCTGAGCCCAAGGTGCGTTTCTTTTTATGTGCAAGACGCTTTATATGGCTCCTGATTTCATCAGGTTCCGAAGCCTGCGGCTCCGGAGGTGGGGCTGCCGGAAGAGCTGCGCTCTCCCGACAGCCCGTATCAAATTCCATTTCCAATTCTAAAGAGACGGTGTGAAGCTTTTTCACCTCTTTCCAGCGATAGAAGCGTCTTTCACCTAGAGCGATTACCTTCAGATAATCACAGATAGCGACGTTTTCTTTTTCACAGAAATCACTAATACTTGCGGCCGCTTTTCTTCTTTTTTCGTCTCTTATTCTTTGAGGACTTAGATTCAATACTTTTTTTTTGTGCCTCTGAAGGGGTGTCTTCGAAGGCGTGGCGAAGTTCGCCTTGGAGAATGTCTCGTATTTCTCTCTCCTGTTCCAACATCAGAACCTGGCGGGTGAGATTGCTCACCTTCTTCTTCATTTCCTCGACATATGGGTTGAATTCCTTCTCTGGACGGCCCGGATTTTTGTTCTTCAAGGCTTCGTGCATTCCGCTCAAAGCTTTGTTCTCCCATTCGTAATAAGTCTTGCGACTGACTCCCAGTAGATGGGCTCCTTGCGTCGCTTGTATCTCGCCGGATAAAACTTTGAGGATTATATCCAGTCGGTGCTGGGCTTTCGGATCGGGATTGTTCACAACTTAACTCTCCTTCTGTTAACGGGACTCCGGCTCCTCTATCCGAGCCAGAAGTCGCTGGATTCTGGGACTCAATACTGTCTGGCTGGACTCTTTCACTTTCGGTTTCAGTGCTTCTACCATTGCTTCGAAGGCCTGCATCTGCCACTTGTCCAGCTGGTTGTAACTTATCCCCTGATCCCGGCAAATGGCAAGGGCGCTCTGATTCGAGCTCCAAAGACATAGAACTGCCCGGCATTTCTGTTCGGCTGAAAACGTGCGTTTGGGACGTCTCTTTACTGTCTTCTTTATTGTTGTTTGAGTACTGGTCTTGGCTGTTGCTGTCTTTGTTTTCATTTGCTAGTTCCTCTTTAAATTTCCCGTCTAATCTTTCATCAACTGTTAATGTCATGCTGCCTTTGCCTTTTTCGGCTTCAAGAACTACTGATTGTCCGTTCATACGGCCAACCATGTAAAAGTTCTCTTTAGGGCGACCTCTTAAAGCAAGTTCAAGAGCATTTTCTTCTACTCCTTTCTCTATGACCTGCCTTAGTTTTGAATCAATTTCAAAGAAACGATCTGCTGGGCAAAGACCGCCTATTCCCTGGTGAGGTCGTCGGTGGTTATAGTATTTTACCCATAAGCCAATTCGCTGTTGAGCACTCTCAAGACTGTCGAATTGGCAACGATTAAGGAATTCATCCCAGATTGTTTTCCAGAAACGTTCTATCTTACCCAAAGTCATGGGGTGGTGAGGTTGTGATTTTATATGTTTAATCCGGTCCTTTTGAAGTTCCTTTTCAAAACGGGTGGTCCCTCGCCAATTAGTATACTGTCGACCATTATCAGTCAGCATTTCAGCTGGAAGCCCATATTCGCCTACAGCTCTGCGATAAGTCTCAAGCAGGTTTTCTGCTGTTTGACTGCGGTATAAACCAAGCCCAACAATATGACGGGAGTAATCATCGATAAAACCCAAAAGATAAGCCGCTCTGCCACCAAGACGGAAACTGAAAATATCTGTCTGCCACATTTGGTTCGGTCGAGAACGTTCAAAAAAACGAGGCTTCTGGGGGTTCTTCTTTGGCTTCTTGCAAGGTTTTTCCGGCATCAGTTCTTCCTCGTGAAGAGTTTTGCGAACTGTCTCTGGGCTGGCCTTTAAAAAGAAAACTCGTTTTAAAAGATCAGAGATCCGCTGGATACCAAAAACCGGGTATTCCTGCTTGATTTCAATGATCTTCTCCCGTACTGCCGGAGCTTCCGATAAGGTTTTATTTGGGGCCTTCTT
>CAZQJK010000100.1:0-2617 GCA_964593545.1 uncultured Bacteriovorax sp.
TCGTAATTTCCTTTTTTGTTAATAGCGATCACGACTCGATCGAGGAACGAGCCGTAAACCCGTGATAACTAAATGGTCCACGAAGGCCTATTAAATTGCCGAATGGATCTGTAACCTGACACATACCCATTCCATCTGCAATTTCCATCGGGCCTCGGTAGACAGTAGAGCCAAGCTCCATGAATCTAGCTATTTCCACGTCCAGATCGTCAACAGACCAATAAGTGACAGATCCACTTTTCCCTGCGCTAACTTTCTCATCTGCATTTACGAGCTCAATCACAAAGCCATTAACATCTAGAATGACAAAATCGTCGATGACGCGCTCGATAGCTTCCTTAAATGCAAGCTTATACCAAGATAAAGCAGCTTCCACATCAGGAACATGCACTAGGTTTGCTATAGGTTTCATTATAGGTTTTATAAGCCTTTTAACGCTGAAATAATTATCTTGTTAAGTGACAGCAAGTCCAGTACCCCCCCGCGAAGTGCTGAACGGGACCGCCTAACATTGCCTTGTTACAAGCCAATATCTGAAGAAGACCAAGACTTTAGCTCTTCCCATATTGGATCTAATTCCCAGTAATTAAATATTAGAGATTTAGACTGATCTTCCGCAAGCTTTTCTACCTTTGATAAATAGTGATACATGAATGCAGATACGCGGAAGTTCATAATGCAATGCACAAAAATCTTAGTACCTTTAAGAGCCGACATTACATTGCAAAAAAATCTGACTTGTTCCTTTGTTGGAGAGTCAAAAACAACTGGAATATGTAAGTAGGTTAACCCCAACTCAGAAACGACTTTATCTTCATCAGCTACAGCGTGAGGGTGGTCAGACATTCCTAGGTTAATAACGTACTTATACCCAGCATCCGCGATCACCTTAAACTCATCGATTTGCGGCTGGCCAGCTGTTACAACTTCGCTAGTTAGTTGAATAAAGTTCTTAATTGACTCCATCTGTATCCTTGTTTGTAACATTTATGACGGTGGTTGGTGGAGCGTAGGGTAACTGATCTACTGCGCGTGTTTTTTACATTGATATTCTGGCACGAACTTTAACAAGTATTTTTCCAAGTTTGTTTAAACCCGTACCGTCCTTGCCTGCACCCCAATAATAATCACCTGGTGCATTTTCAACTATGTCTTGGACGCCTGTAGAAAGCAGCATTTCTTTCAAACTATTATGGGTTTGAAACTTCGCTAAAACTGCTTCTTCCATAATACGATCTTTAACCATTTCCCAATCAGGGCGAATTGGCACTTTTCTGCTTCGACCTAATTCTGCAGCTTGTTTTGCAGTATGAGATCCTCTAATTTTGTCTCTATATTCAGAATCGTTAAACTTCTGCGTTTGAAAGTAGTGCTCTACAGTTTTCCACCAGATACCGTCTATCTCGATGCCATGACTGGAGAAATTTGAGAAGTCTCCGTACTCGTCATTCTTGGTGTAAAAGTAGATAGTCACCTAATACCTTCAATGTAACGTTTTTCTTTGGTGCAAGCGTAGCGAGCCCCTTGGCCCACCGCGAAGCGGTTTTGGTGGGCCAAGGGGCAACAGCTTTTTGTTAGTAGCTTAGCCAAGTTGTACCTCCTTAAATTCTGGTTGTTTTTCAAATAATTCTTTAAAGTAAGTGAGGCATGGGTCGGAAGGAAGCATCTTATTTCGACCTAATAGCTTTTCTTTAATGCTACGCTTCTTTTCTATCTGAAATACCCATTCTAATTCACCAGCGAGTGCTTCGTCTTCTTCAATAAGCACGCATGAGCCTATCAAATAAAAATTGTCTTTGAATTCAATCTCACTGTACCAACCCCAATCTTCCGCTTCAGGATCAGTTATTGATAGTTCGTCAGCAAACTCATTTCTTAGCCAGTCAAGCAAGGATAATCCAAATATAGGGTTTATTGGATTTTCTCGTTCCTTCGTAACATCAAATAAAGATGTCTTAAAGTGAATAGCTTGGTTCATGAGTTTCCTTGCTACTAACGCTTTTATAGCCGGCGAAAACGAGCGCCAGCGAGATTGAGTCCAAGGCCTGCTTGCGAAACAAGGAATTCAGGCCTGTGGTTCATAAACTTGTTAAATTTATATTTCCCATTCAAGCCAAGGAATCGATTTTATTTCTTTGCTCTAACTTAACCAACTTAGAAGTGTTGCTACTATCTGAATGCGCAGCAAATCGACTCATTTCACTTTTAGCCGCTTCTACATGTCCTAGTTGGAAAAGACATTCAAAGTAACCTGATGATGCAATACTACTTTCAGGTCGTAATAAAACCATTTGTTTGAATGCACGCATCCCGAGATCGAAATCACTAATTTTCACGGATATACCGGAAAGAAGAACCCATGGGGTCCAGTTATTCGGTTCTGCCGCTATCCAAGCATAAAATTTTTCAATTGCAGAATCGAATTCACTCTCTTCGAGTAGTTTTATGATTTCACTTTTCATAATTTAACGTCGCAATAAAAGGCGAGTGTTAGCGAGTCCAGCCCACGTATTTAGTGGGCGATTTTAATTGCATTGTTAGCGCGGGCCGTGAATTTTTGCATTGTATTCTTCCATCTCATCCCATGCTTTTCTCATTTCATGTGGCATTGCCTCGT